>DATKAJ010000118.1:0-39010 GCA_035498175.1 Burkholderiaceae bacterium | reverse complement strand
AACTACCCTACCAGGTGAACAAGAAGAGCCTGCTCGAACGCATCGCCGAGCTGGTGAACGAAAAGAAGCTCGAAGGCATCAGCGAAATCCGCGACGAGTCGGACAAGTCGGGCATGCGCGTGGTGTTCGAACTGAAGCGCGGCGAGGTGCCTGAAGTCGTCCTGAACAACCTGTACAAGCAGACTCAGCTGCAGGACACCTTCGGCGTCAACATGGTGGCGCTGGTCGACGGCCAGCCGCGCCTGCTGAACCTGAAGCAGATGCTCGACGCCTTCCTCGCGCACCGGCGCGAGGTCGTCACGCGGCGCACGGTGTTCGAGCTGAAGGAGGCGCGCAAGCGGGGTCACGTGCTCGAGGGCCTCGCCGTCGCGCTTGCGAACATCGACGAATTCATCGCGATCATCAAGGCGGCGCCGACGCCGCCGGTCGCAAAGCTTGCACTGATGGAGCGGGCATGGGACTCCGCGCTCGTGCGCGAACTGCTGACGCGCTCGGGCGCTGACATGACCGCCTACCGGCCCGAGGGTCTCGAGGCACGATTCGGGCTGCAGGCGCAAGGCGCGCAGAGTGGTCTCTATCGCCTGTCCGAAGAGCAGGCCGAGCAGATCCTGCAGATGCGTCTTCAGCGACTGACAGGGCTGGAGCAGGACAAGATCGTCAGCGAGTACCGCGAGGTGATGGAGAAGATCACGGACCTGCTCGACATCCTCGCGCGGCCCGAGCGCATCACCGACATCATCGCGGACGAGCTGCTCGCGCTAAAGAGCGAGTTCGGCGATGCGCGGCGCTCGGAAGTGGTGAAGAGCGCACAGGACCTGATGACCGAGGACCTGATCGCCCGCGAGGACATGGTGGTGACGCTGTCGCACACCGGTTACATCAAGAGCCAGCCGCTGGCGGACTATCGCGCGCAGAAGCGCGGCGGGCGGGGCAAGCAGGCGGCGGCGATGCGCGAGGACGACTGGATCGACCAGCTCTTCATCGCCAACACGCACGACACGATCCTGTGCTTCTCCAACCGCGGCCGGTTGTACTGGCTGAAGGTGTGGGAGGCGCCTCAGGGCGCGCGCACCGCCCGCGGCAAGCCGATCGTCAACATGTTCCCGCTCACCGAGGACGAGAAGATCACGGTGGTGCTGCCGATCACCGAATATGACGCGCAGCACTTCGTCTTCATGGCCACCGCGATGGGCACAGTGAAGAAGACTGCGCTTGCGGATTTCTCGAACCCGCGCAAGGCGGGCATCATCGCCGTCGACCTCGACCCGGGCGACTACCTGATCGGCGCCGCGATCACCGACGGCGCGCACGACGTGATGCTGTTCTCGGACGCCGGCAAGGCGGTGCGCTTCGACGAGAACGACGTGCGGCCGATGGGCCGCACCGCGCGGGGGGTGCGCGGCATGCAGCTCGACGACGGCCAGCAGGTGATCGCGATGCTGGTGGCCGAGGACGAGCAGCAGAGCGTGCTGACCGCCACCGAGAACGGCTACGGCAAGCGCACGCCGATCGTCGAGTACACGCGTCACGGCCGCGGCACCAAGGGCATGATCGCGATCGCGACCAGCGAGCGCAACGGCAAGGTGGTTGCAGCGACGCTGGTCCGGAACGACGATGAAGTGATGCTGATCACGACTGGCGGCGTGCTGATCCGCACCCGCGTGGCCGAAATCCGCGAGATGGGTCGCGCCACGCAGGGCGTCACGCTGATCGCACTGGACGATGGAACGACGCTGTCCGGACTCCAGCGGGTCGTCGAGCGCGACAGCGAGAACGGCAACGGGCACGAGGCCGCGGACGGCGCCGGTGAGGTCGGGGCCGGCGCGCCAGAACCTTCCGCGGGCTGAGCAGGGTCCGCGCTTGACACGCGTCTACAACTTCTCGTCCGGCCCGGCGATGCTGCCGGGCGAAGTGCTCGAGCTGGCGCAGCAGGAGTTGCTGAGCTGGCACGGCCGCGGCTACTCCATCATGGAGACGAGCCATCGCAGCGAGGAGTTCGTCGCGATCATGGCCGAGACCGAGCAGCTGCTGCGCAGCCTGCTCGGCATCCCGCCGAACTACCGCGTGCTGCTGCTCCAGGGCGGCGCGCACCTGCAGTTCTCGATGGTGCCTTTGAACCTGCTCGGACCGAAGTTTCACGCCGACTACGTACTGACCGGCATCTGGTCCGAAAAGGCGGCCGAAGAGGCACGGCGCTTCTGCAGCGTACACATCGCTGCCGACAACGCGGGCGATGGGCATCGCAGACTTCCGCAGCAACGCGACCTGAAGCTGGATCCGGAAGCGGCCTACCTGCACTACTGCTCGAACGAGACGATCAACGGGCTCGAGTTCAGCTATGTGCCGGACGCGGGCGCGGTGCCGCTGGTCGCGGACATGTCGTCGCACTTCCTGTCGCGCCCGATCGACGTCGACCGCTTCGGCCTGATCTATTCGGGCGCACAGAAGAACTTCGGCCCGGCCGGGCTGACCGTGGTCATCGTGCGCGAGGACCTCGTCGGACACTGCTCGCCACGCTGGCCGACGATGCTCGATTACAAGACCCACGCTGAGTCGCACTCGAGCTACAACACGCCTCCCACCTACTCCGTCTATATCGCCAACCTGGTGCTGAAATGGCTGCAGCGGCAGGGCGGCGTGGCTGGCATCGAAAGGCGCAATATCGAAAAAGCGGCGCTGCTGTATGCCGCAATCGATGCGTCGGGCTTCTATTCGAACCGGGTCGAGCCGCGCGATCGCTCGCGTATGAACGTGCCGTTTTCACTCGCCGACACGAAGCTCGACCCGGTCTTCCTGTCCGAAGCGAAGGAGCGTGGCCTGGTTCAGCTGAAGGGGCATCGCCTCGTCGGCGGCATGCGTGCCTCGATCTACAACGCGATGCCGCTGGCCGGCGTGCAGGCGCTAGTGGAATTCATGCGTGACTTCGAGCGGCGCCATGGATGATTCGATCGAAAAACGCCTGGCGCCGTTGCGCGCGGCCATCGACAGGCTCGACGCCGAACTGGTGCGGCTGCTAAACGAACGCGCGCAGCTCGCCGCCGACGTGGGAAAGGTCAAGGGCGAAGTCGACGCGCCGGTGCTGCGCACCGAGCGTGAAGCCGAAGTCGTGCGCAAGGTGACTGCGGTGTCGCACGGTCCGCTGCCGGCGACGGCCCTCGCCAACGTGTTCCGCGAAATCATGTCGGCGTGCCGAGCCCTCGAGCGGCCACTGACCGTCGCCTTCCTCGGCCCCGCGGGCACGTTCTCCGAGACCGCGATGCATCGGCAGTTCGGCACCAGCGTCAGCGGCCTCGCGTGCGCGACGCTTGACGAAGTGTTCCGCGCCACCGAGGCCGGTAGCGCCGAGGTCGGCATCGTGCCGCTCGAGAATTCGACCGAGGGCGCGGTGAGCCGCACGCTCGACCTGCTGCTGGCGACGCCGCTGAAACTGATGGCGGAACTGACCCTCACCGTCGACCACAATCTGCTGACGCACAGCGGGACCATGGACGGCGTGCAGCTCATCTGTGCGCACTCGCAGGCGCTCGCGCAGTGCGCCGGCTGGCTCGCGCAGCACTTTCCTGCGATCGAGCGCCGCGCGGTCGCGAGCAACGCCGAAGGCGCACGGCTCGCCTCCGACGACGCGTCGGTCGCCGCCATCGCCGGCGATCGTGCGGCGGCGCGCTATCAGTTGAGCGCGGTGGCTACACACATCCAGGACGATCCGAACAACCGCACGCGCTTCGCCGTTCTGGGCCGGCAGGCGACGCGGCCTTCGCAGGCTCCGGGGCGGGACAAGACATCGCTGATTCTGTCCGTGCCGAACAAGGCGGGAGCGGTGTTCCACATGCTCGAACCTCTGTCGCGGCACAGCGTGTCGATGACGCGGTTCGAGTCGCGTCCCGCGCGTGTCGGCACGTGGGAGTACTACTTCTACGTCGACGTCGAGGGCCATCAGGCCGATCCGAAGGTCGCCACGGCGCTCGCCGAGCTGCAGCGTGCCTGCGCCTTCTACAAGTGCCTGGGCTCGTATCCGGCCGAACGCTGAGCGAAGGGCGAACATGGCTGCAGTACCCCATCCGACCGAAGCCGTATCCGGCGCGCCCGATCACGTCCGGGCGATCGCGCCTTACCAGGCCGGCAAGCCGATCGAGGAGCTCGCGCGCGAATTCGGACTCGACCCGGCGACGATCGTCAAGCTCGCCTCCAACGAGAATCCACTCGGTGTGCCGGAGTCGGCGCGAAAGGCGATGGCGGCCGTGGTGCAGGATCTGGGGCGCTATCCGGATTCCAATGGCTTCGAACTGAAGGCGGCGCTGGCGGCACGTTACAACGTACCGGCCAGTTGGATCACACTCGGAAACGGCAGCAACGACATCCTTGAGCTCGCGGCAGCGGCAACGCTGGCGCCGGGGCGGAGCTGCATTTACGCACAGCATTCTTTCGCGGTGTACGCGCTGGCGACGCAGGCACGTGGCGCGCGGTCGATCGTCGTGCCCGCCCGGCAACTTGGGCACGATCTCGACGCGATGCTGGCGGCGGTTGCCGCGGACACGACGCTGGTCTACATCGCGAACCCGAACAATCCGACCGGCACGTATCTGCCGGCGGCTGCGATCGATGCCTTCCTGGGACGGGTGCCGGCGCGCGTGGTGGTCGTACTCGATGAGGCCTACAACGAGTACCTTCCGCCCGAGTTGCGCGTCGACAGCACACGCTGGGTGCGGCAGTACCCGAATGTGATCGTTTCGCGCACGTTCTCGAAAGCCTTCGGCCTCGCCGGGCTGCGGGTCGGCTACGGCCTGGCGCAGCCCGGTCTGACCGATTTGCTGAATCGCGTGCGCCAGCCATTCAATGTGAACAGCATGGCGCAGGCGGCTGCCCTGGCCGCGCTGACCGACGAGGACTTCCTGGCGCGCAGCTACGCGCTGAACCTGCGCGGCATGCAGCAGTTGACCGAAGCGTTCCGCGGCCTCGGCCTCGAATACATTCCGAGCGTCGGCAACTTCGTGCTGGTGAAGGTCGGGCCCGCCGGTCGTGTCTACCAGGAACTGCTGAAACGCGGCGTGATCGTCCGGCCGGTGGCCAATTACGGCTTGCCCGAGTGGCTGCGGGTCACAGTGGGCCTGCCCGAGGAGAACGCCGCTTTTCTCAAGGCGCTGCCGCAGGCCCTGCGCGACGCAAGCGCATGAGACTGGCGCTGCTCGGCGTCGGCCTGATTGGCGGATCGTTTGCTGCGGCGCTGCGGGCCGCGGGCGCAGTTCAGGAAGTTGTCGGCTGCGACCTGGATCCCGGCGCGCTGGCTGCGGCCCTCCGGCGCGGGATCCTCACGCAGACTGCTGGCGATGTCGCAGACGCCGTTCGCGGCGCCGATCTCGTCGTCGTGGCGACTCCGGTCGGCGCAACGCGCGCTGTCTTTGCGGCGATGGCGGGGTCGCTCAGCCCCGAGGCGATCATCACGGACGTCGGGAGCACGAAGAGCAGCGTGATCGAGGACGCGCGCACGGCGCTGGGCCCGCGGTTCTCGCACTTCGTACCGGCCCATCCCATTGCCGGCAGCGAACGTACGGGCGTGGAACACGCCGACGCCTCGATGTTCAGCGGACGCCTCGCCGTCCTCACGCCGACGCCCGGCACCGACGAACAGGCTGTCGCGGCCGTCGAGTCGCTTTGGCTCGCCGCGGGCGCCCGTACCGAGCGTCTTTCCGCGGAAACGCATGACCGCATCTTTGCGGCGGTCAGTCATCTACCGCATCTGCTGGCGTTCGCGCTGGTCGAGATGATCGCCGGTGCAGCGGATGCGCAGCTAAAGCTGGCTCACGCCGGCGCCGGCTTCCGTGACTTCACGCGCATCGCCGCGTCGAACCCGCAACTGTGGCGCGACGTCTGTCTCGCCAATCGCGCTCATCTGGCCCGTGAACTGCACAGCTACCGCGCTCGCCTGGAGACGCTACAACGCCTGCTCGACGCCGAAGACGGTGTGGCCCTCGAAGCGGTGTTCGCGAGGGCTGCGGCAATGCGCCGCGTGTCGGATGAAGACGCCAGCGGTTGAGCCAGCTCATCCGCCCGGACTAGCGCCGGACTTGCAGGGCGTCTGCCGGCGATCGCTCGAATTCCGCCGCTCGGAGTAGCCAATTCACGTTGAGCATCGCGGCCGCCCGCGGCCGATGTCAGCGGCCCTCCGCTCGTCGCGGGTTCGGTTCCTTTGAGCGGTGACCACGGGCAATGGCTTGCGCCCGTGGATAAGCTCCGTTCCGGAACCCGAACCCATGCAATCTCGCGGATTCACTCTGGTGGAAATGCTGGCCGTGATGACCATCTCGGCCATCCTGGTCGCGCTCGCGCTGCCGTCCTTCCGTTCGATCATCCGCAGCAGCCAGATCTCGAGCACCAGCAATGACCTGCTGGCTTCGATCGACCTGGCCCGGTCCGAGGCGATCCGCCGTAATGTGACCGTCAGCATCTGCCGCAGCCTCGATCCCCAGAACGTGGCGCCGAACTGCAGCAGCGCTGTCGCCAACGGCTATGCGGCCAACGACTGGTCCTCGGGCTGGATCACGTTCGCGAAGGCTCCCGCCAATCTCAACAACGCCGTCCTCGAAGCCGGCGACGAACTCATCGCGCGCCGGTCGCCGCCGGCGGTGCCGGCGCCGGAACGGCTGATCGTCGAGTCGACGATGAACAATCCGCAGCAGATGGCCTACGGCCCCAATGGCCTGCGTAGCGGCGGCAACTTCGGCACGTTCTTCATCGACCATCGCGATGTGCAGGTCGCGGTCCGCACGGCGCAGGCACGTTGCCTCGCGATCGGATTCACGGGGCGGGCGCGCGTCGCGGCGGTGGTCAACGATCTCTGTCCGGCGGCCTGATCCAATGGACGCCCGACTTTCCTTCCAGCGCGGCGTTTCGATGATCGAGGTGCTGGTCTCGCTGACCGTCGTCGCCTTCGGCCTGCTCGGGCTGGCTGGGCTGCAGGCGCGGTCGATGTCGTTCCAGAAGGATTCATTCGACCGCAAGGCGGCGGCCGAGGTGGCGGCCCAGATGGCCGAGCGCGTCCGCGCCAACTATGACGGGTTCACCGGCGGCAACTACAACCTGACGATGCTTCCGGCGGACCCGACTCCGAACGCGATTCCGGTCTGCGCCGATCCGCAGAACTGCACCGCAGCGGAAGTCGCTGCGCGCGACTGGGCCATGTGGCAGATCGACCTGCGTCGCCGCCTGCCCGTATCCGGGGCATATCTGGTCGCTCCCGCCAATTCGACCCAGATGAGGCTGATCATGGCCTGGCAGGAGGGTAAGGGCGATGACAATCAGGCCGCGGACCCGATCTGCAGCGTTGCGCCAGTGAACATCAATGACCCGCAGTACCGCTGCTTTTCGTGGATCCTGCACCCATGACGGCGCGACCCACCACTCGTGTGCGGGCGCGGGCCTTGCGCCAGCGCGGCCGCACGCTGGTCGAGCTGCTGATCGCGATCGTGCTCAGCCTGCTGATCGTTTCGGCGGTCGGGTCGCTTTACTACTTCACGAGCCAGTCGGCGCGGACGGCGCAGCAGAGCAGCAGCGCCGAGGAGCGCGGGCATACCGGCATGTTCCTGCTCGGCGAGCCGATCATGATGGCGGGCTTCGGCAACGTGAACAGCGGTGCGCTGTCGACACGCTTCGGCGCGGTCGCGCTGCAGGGACCGCACCTGCGGGCTTGCACCAACGCGCGCTTCAACGACCCGGCCAACCTCGATTTCACCTGTGTCCCGAGTGCAACGCCTGGAGATGCGCTATTCGTCGCATTCCAGGCCGAATCGGCAGCAGGCATCGCACCGCAGGGCACGCAGCCGTTGCGCGACTGCACCGGCGCGAATGCACCCCTGATCGGCGATGCGCTGACGGTGCGCAACGCCTATTCGATCGAGCAGACCGCTGGCGGCGCGCTCGAACTGCAGTGCCTCGGCAACGGCGGAGGCCAGCGGCAGGGGCTGATCCGTGACGTCGAGGACTTCAAGGTCTACTTCGCCTTCGACACGGCAGGATACAACCGCGCCGGGGTGAACCCCGCGAACTTCACGGTGCAGCCGTCGACCCTGCTGACCGCGGCTCAGATCAATGCGATGCCGGTCGTGCAGAACGAGGACCCGAACACCTCGGCATCGAACGCGTGGAACCACGTTGTTGCGGTACTCGTCTGCCTGCAGTTGCGTGCCACGGAGGCGGGTTCAACGCCCGACGGTGTGTCGCGTTACCGCCCCTGCCCGCAGAACGAAGTGGAGGCGGCAACGGGAACGGCGGAAGTCGCGGTCAACGACGGCTTTGCGCGCCGCACCGTTGTCCAGGTTTTCACGCTGCGCGCGCGCGCCCAGGCCGCGCCGGCCTCTCAGTTCCAGCCATGAACGCATTTCTCCACGACTCCTCCTCCGGCGCGCGGCAGCGCGGCGTGATCCTGCCGATCGTGCTCGTCGTGATGATGGTGGTCACCACGCTGGTGATCACGCATGTGCGCCGCGGCATCGTCGACGAACGGCTGGCGTCCAACTGGAGTAGCGCGATTTCGAACCAGACCTCGACCGAGTCCATCCTGCGGATGTGCGAACTGCGGGTGCTGACGGTCGAGCGACAGGGCTGGGATACACCGCTGCCGTCGAATCAGTTCAACCAGAACGGAATCCCGGCCTGGCGCAGCAACGTTGCGGCGAACCTGGTCAAGACCGTGCCGCCGAACGATCTGCCGAAAGGCGCCAGCAGCGCGGTCTGCATCATCGAGAACGCAACCGATGAACTGACGCCCGACGTCAACCTGGCCAGCAGCAACGAGCAGAACCGCGGCCGCTCGGGCACCGAGCCGAACCTGCGCAAGTACCGGTTCACGGCGGTGCTGACGTTCCCGGATTCGACCGCCTTTGGTGCCGTTACCTACCGTTCCCAGAGTGAGATCCGCTGGATGATTCAGTGACGTTTTCGAGGACCGCACACCGACCGAGGGGGGCCAGGGGTGCTGCGAATCGGAGCATGCGATGAAACATAACCAATCGAACCTGCCGAAGCCGCGTTTCCGTACGGGGCGCATCGCCCGGGCGCTCGTGCTGCTGCTGACGCAGGCGATCGTGATGCAGCCCGCCGCCTTCGCGGCGACCTGGAACATCGCGCAGCAGCCGCTGTTCACGATCAACCCGGTGTATCCGAACGCCGTGTTCATGATCGACGACTCGTGGTCGATGAACGACTACCGACTGCCGCCGCCGACGTTCTTTTCGCAGAACAACCGCTGGCCGCAGCCGGGCAATGTCACGGTTCGCTATGGCGCTGGAACGCGGGTTGTCGCGGCCCACGACGAGTTCACGCTGCGGTCGGCCGTCCACAACCCGCTCGCCTATGACCCGGCGATTACGTATACGCCGTGGAACGACAACGACAAGCCGCAGGCCGCGCAGGGTGCGCGGCCGACGCGTGCGCAGAATTACCCGCCGGCCGACATCGGCGGCACCGGTGCCGTCGCAAACACGGCGCGTATGACCGAGCGCGACATGCGCTTCCGCGACTTTGTCAATGGCAACCAGAACTCACCGCGGATCTGGCCCACGAAATCAAGAGGTAGTGTCGGTGGCAACGGCACGTATGCGACCGGGAGCCTCGCCGCGGACCAGTGGGCGTGGAACGGGGGGAGCCTGCGCTGGGAGCAGCCGATCGCCAACCCGGCGGGCACCGCGATCTATCCGCCTCTGCCGGGCGACGGTCCGCAGGCGGCGGATCTCTTCACCAATCCGCCGCTGGTCTGCAACGCGACGCCGCCCTGCGTGCAGTGGAATCCGATCTTCGGCCAGGTGTGTGTCCAGACCCAGCAGGTGCAGACCGGGACGACGACGGTCTGCGACCAGTATCAGACGGTTGCGGTCTTCGGCAACGTCTGTGTCCAGTACCAGCAGGTTCAGACGGGCTGGACCAACGGTGCCTGCAACACCTGGCAGCAGCAGATTGTCGGGTACACGAATGGCCAGTGCCTGAACTGGCAGACGGTTCCGGACTACCAGACGCAGTGCCAGATGGTCACGGTGGTCGACGCGACCTCGGAAACCGGCTATCGCCAGGTCCAGCAATGCCAGCAGGTGCAGATCGGCAGTCACCAGCAGTGCATGCAGTATCAGCAGGATCCTGTCTTCGGGCAGGTCTGCATCGCGTACGACCAGGTGCCGGTTTACGCCAACCAGTGCGTGCAGTACCAGAACCAGCAGACGGGAACGACCCAGCAGTGCATCGCGTCGCACCAGGATCCCGTCTACACCAACCAGTGCGTGCAGTACCAGCAGCAGCAGATCGGCCAGACCTGCGTCGCGACCGACCCCAATTGGGTCTGCCCGCCGGCCAACATCACGCAGGACAACCTGACTCCGGCGCGCTATTACCGATATGAAGGGCCGGTGCCGGCATCGGACGACGACCTCGCGACCATCAGCAACTACCGGCTGGTCGAAGTCGACCGTGCCGTAAACACGACGTTCCCTGTGCCCGTCGATCCGCGCACCGGTGCGGTACGGACGCGCGACGACTGCGCCGCCGGGACGACGTGCACGCGCCTCGAGGAGATGCAGAACTACGCCAACTGGTTCACCTACTACCGCCACCGCCTGTTCGCGGCGATCGCGGTGACTTCACAGGCCGCGGCCGACCTCAAGGGCGATCTCTCGGCCCTGCGGCTGGGCTACGGGCGCATCAACTACTTCGACAACGGCCCGGATCCGTGGAACCCTTACGGCGCGCGATTGAACGGCAATAACTTCCCGAGCCTCGACAACGATCCGCAGCCGCCGCCGCATCCGGGAGCTCTTGTCCGCGGCGTGCGCGACTTCACCGATGCGCCGGGTAACCAGGAGCGTCAACAGTTCTTCGACTGGATCTTCTCGCTCAACTGGGTCGGCTCGACGCCGAACCGCGAAGCGATCAATTCGATCGGTACCTATTACCTCGGCAGCAGCGACTTCGGGCCGTGGTCGGACAATCCGGGCCATGGCGGCGGCCGCAGCGGCGACCAGCACGCGGCCTGCCGGCGCAGTTTCGCGATCCTGGCGACCGACGGCGAGTGGACGGCGATTCCGAACGTTCCGCCGGTGCCGCCGGCGCAGCCCTTGATCACCGCAGCACCGGCCGATCCGGTCGGAGCCGGCAACGGTACCGTGACGGCGACGCTCGCGACGAGCGGACCACAGATGACCGGGTCGGGCCTGTACGCGAACCTGACCTACAACTACGACCCGTCCGTCGAAGTCCAGTACTCGACCGGCAACGGCGGGGTGACGCAGACGCTGACGGACGTTGCGCTCTACTGGTGGAACCGCGACCTGCGGCCCACCGTGCCCAACGCCGTGCAGAAGCGGCCGAACCGTCCGGACGATTCGTTCTGGCAGAACATGACAACCTTTGTCGTCGGCTACGGCCTGAACGCTTCGATGGATACGCCGGCGGTGCGGGCGCAGGTGGCCGCGGGGCAGGCCGTTAACTGGCCGCTGGTCGACATCAATCCGGCACTGACGACCGGTGGCGAACGCGTCAACGACACGATGCGCGCCGCGCTGGCAACGCGCGGGGACTTCTACTCCGCAAACGACCCGGACCAGATGCGCGGCCGGGTCCGCGGCGTGTTCCGCGCGATTGCGCAGCAGGCGTTTTCGGGGACCGGCCTCGGCTCGACCAGCGCGCAGCTGACGGTCGGCTCGACGCTGTTCCGCGCGTCATTCACGACGCAGGTGTGGACCGGCAACCTGCAGGCCTTCGATGCCATCGCGGCCGCCAATGCGGCGATGAACAACCAGCCTGAGCCGGCGCCGCTCTGGAACGCGACCTTCCCGCAGTGGGACCAGCGCAACCTCGTCACGTCGACAGCTGTCAACACGGCGCTCTCGTTCACGAGCTACAACACGCTGACAGCGCAGCAGCAGGCCGATCTGGTTTCCTCGGACGTCATGGACTACGTTCGCGGCCGGCAAGTGGGGCTGGAGGTCAACAACCTCGACAACAATGGTCAGACCAAGGGCTGGCGCGTGCGTTCGACCGTGCTCGGGACGATCGTGTCGTCGACGCCGCGGCACTCCAAGGCGCCGAACTTCAGCTACCAGGTCAACCCGGCGGCCGGCGGCGGCGCGAGCTATGCGGCCTACGTCGCGAACAACGCCAGCAACCGGCGCGCCACGGTCTTCGTCGGCGCCAACGAAGGCATGTTCCATGCGTTCGATGCCAATCCGAACGCGAACCAGGGCGGTGGGCGCGAGCTGTTTGCGTATGTTCCGCGCAGCACCTATCCGTACCTGAAGGAACTGATCAACCCCGAGTACACGCACCGCTACTTCGTTGACGGGCCGGTGGTCGAGGGTGACGTCTATCTGAATGGAACCTGGAAGACCGTCGTGATGGGGTCCAGCGGCGCCGGTCCGGCCGGGTTGTTCGCGCTCGACGTGACGACGCCCGAGAATTTCGGTCCGAACAATGTGCTGTGGGACATTACGCCGGCCGAAGAGCCCGATCTCGGCAAGGTGATGGGCAACGGCTACATCGGCAGCGTCAAGTGGGGCGCAAATGGCGGCAAGTGGGTCGCGCTGGTGCCGAACGGATACCAGAGCACCAACAACCGCGCCGTGCTGCTCATGATCGATATGGCGACCGGGCAAACCTTGAGCAAGATCGATACCTGCAAACTGAACAACGGCGCGTCGTTCGGCAACGGCGCACAGGGAGGCCGTTGCGCGCAGACGGCGATCAATGGCCTCGCCAATGTCACGCCGATCTTCGACGCCAACCGTAACATCGTCGGCGCGTATGCGGGCGACTACCAGGGGAACCTCTGGAAGTTCGACCTGAGTTCGAACAATTCGGCGAACTGGCGCATCGATACCGAGGATCCGAACGACGGCTCGGGCAACACGCCGATCCCGCTTTTCACCGCGGTCAATGCCCAGAACCAGCCGCAGCCGATCACGGCGGCGCCACGCGCCAGCACGCACCCGTACGGCGGCAGCTACGTGATCATCGGCACCGGCAAGTTCTTCGAGTACCCGGATCAGTCGAGCACCGACGTGCAGTCGATCTACGGCCTGTGGGTGCGGCCGGGGGACAAGGCGCCGATCGTAATGGCCGACATCCAGAAGTTCGGCTGGACCGAGACCACCCAGAACAACCAGACCGTACGGACGCTGACTGGAACCGGCGGGTTCTCGTGGCGCGCCAAGCGCGGCTGGTCGGTCGATCTCGAGGTCAACAATGCGGCTGCGGGCGAGCGGATCGTCGCCGACCCGTCGATTGAGCGCGGCGTGTTGACCATGGCCTCGTTCCAGCCGAGCACGACGAGCGATCCGTGCGAGGGAGGCGGGACTTCGTTCCTGTATGCGATTCCGATGGACGCCGCGATCGGGCCCATCACTGGGGTCAAGATCAACGGCGTGATCGGCGCGATCATGGATGTCGAGACGCCGCCGCCGCAGCTGCAGATCTCGAACTCGCTGAGCGCAGCCGAGACGCAGCAGGCACTGCAGAACCCGCGCTTCACGCGCCGCGGCGACGGCACCTACTCGGTGAACGCCCCCGATCTGACCTGCGGCAAGCTGCTGAGCCAGATCAACGTGCAGACCGGATACGTGCCTCAGCAGTGCCAGGGCGTGTTCCCGATCCGGGCGTGGCGTCCGGTCCGGTGATGGCACAGATGATGCATCGTGAAACCTCCCGCCCGGGCAGGGCGGAAGGTTTCACGCTCATCGAACTCGTGACGGTCATGGCGATCGTCGCGATCCTGTCGGCGATCGCCATTCCGCAGTACTTCCAGTACATCGCGCGCGGTCACCGCAGCGAAGCGCGTGCGACGCTGACGCAGGCAGCGCAATGGATGGAGCGCTGGCGGACCGAGCGCAACAGCTACCAGGACCCCGCGAATGCGCCCAATCCGCCTGCCTTGCCGGCGGCCCTGCAGAACTCGCCCGCGTCCGGGAATCCGATGTACAACATAACCGTTGCCACGCCGGCACCGGGTCAGTACACGCTGTCTGCGACGCCGATCAACCCGGGACCAATGGCAAACGATGCCTGCGGCACGCTCACACTGGACAGCACGGGCCTCCGGGGAGTGACCGGCCCGCTCGACATCAATACCTGCTGGGGTCGCTGAGTCGCCGCGGTCTGCGTGGCATCATCGCCACGTGACCTCGTGGCCCGCCGTCCTGACCGTTGATCCGATCCGCCGCGCCTCCGGCGCGGTGCGACTGCCTGGATCCAAGAGCATTTCCAACCGCGCGCTGCTGCTGGCCGCACAGGCCGAAGGCGTGACGACGCTCGAGGGTCTGCTCGATGCCGACGACACGCGCGTGATGCGCGAAGCGCTGGGCGCACTCGGCGTAGCAATCACCGAAGATTGCGGCGTGGTGCGCGTGCAGGGATGCGGAGGCGAGTTTCCGGTGCGCGAAGCAGAGTTGTTCCTCGGCAACGCCGGCACGGCGTTCCGTTCTCTGACGGCCGCGTTGGCATTCACCGGGGGCAGCTACCGGCTCGACGGGGTGGCGCGAATGCGCGAGCGGCCGATCGGCGACCTGGTCGAGGCGCTGAACGCGCTCGGCGCGCGGATCGAGTATCTGGAGCGGCCGGGCTTCCCGCCGCTGCATGTTCGGTCGGTCGACGCAATCAAATCCGATTGCGCCAGCGTGCGCGGCGATGTGTCGAGCCAGTACCTGACTGGCCTGCTGATGGCTGCGCCGTTGTGCGCGCCCCGGGGTGGTTTGACGATCACAGTCGAAGGCACACTGATCTCCCGGCCATACGTCGACATGACGCTGGCACTGATGCGCCGCTTTGGGGTCGAGGTCGTGCGCGATCGTGACGAGTTCGCCGTGCCTCGCGTCCGCTATCGCTCGCCGGGGCGGTTCGTGGTCGAGGGCGATGCGTCGACGGCGTCGTACTTTCTGGCGCTCGGCGCCCTCGCGGGCGGGCCGGTGCGTGTTTTCGGCGTCGGCCGCGATAGCGTCCAGGGTGACGTTGGCTTCGCCGATGCGCTCACCGCAATGGGGGCGCAGATCGCTCGCGGCGACGATTTCATTGAAGCCGCCGCCCCGCCGCGCGGCAGGTTGCGTGGCATCGATGGCGATTTCAATCACATTCCCGACGCGGCGATGACGCTCGCGGTGGCTGCGCTGTTTGCCGAGGGGCCGAGCACGCTGCGCAACATCGGCTCCTGGCGCGTGAAGGAGACCGACCGTATCGTTGCGATGGCGACCGAACTGCGAAAGCTCGGTGCCCAAGTCGACGAAGGTCCAGACTGGTTGCGGATTCATCCACCTGTCCGGGTGCTCGAAGCCACCGTGGAGACCTACGACGATCACCGCATGGCCATGAGCCTGTCGTTGGCCGCGGTCGGCGGCCTGCCGGTCCACATCCGTGACCCGAAGTGCGTTTCGAAGACCTTCCCCGAGTACTTCGAAGCGCTGGCCAGTCTCGTGTCGGATGCTACGACTCATGCAGCGTTGCTCGATCCGGTGCGATCGTCGTCGTGAACCACGAACTTCCGGTCATTGCGATCGACGGCCCAACGGCGTCAGGTAAGGGAACCATCGCGCAGGCTGTGGCGCGCCACCTCGGGTTCCACTATCTCGACAGCGGTGCGCTCTATCGCCTGCTGGCGCTGCTCGCGGTCAATCGTCGTGTCGACGTGCACGACGGGCAGAGCCTCGCTGTGCTGGCCGCCGACCTGCGGCCGACGTTCCGGCGGGATCGGGTCCTCCTTGACGACATGGATGTCACCGACGCCATCCGCACCGAGGAGATCAGCCGCGCCGCTTCGCACGTGGCCGTCCATCCCGCAGTCCGTTCGGCCTTGCTCGCCCTGCAGCGTCGTTGTCGCACCGTGCCGGGCCTGGTCGCGGATGGGCGCGACATGGGCACCGTGGTCTTCCCCGACGCGGCACTGAAGGTGTTCCTGACCGCGAGCGTCGCGGCCAGAGCCGCGCGCCGATATAAGCAGTTGATGGGAAAAGGAATTTCGACTAACATTGCCGACCTTTCGCGGGAGCTGGAAGCGCGCGACCGGCGCGATACCGAGCGCTCGGCAGCGCCCCTGCGGCCCGCGGAAGATGCCTACCGGCTCGACTCGTCCGATCTCACGATCGACGAGGTTGTGGCACAGGTGCTCAACTGGTTTGCCTCCTTGCGGGACAGTCCGCAGGGCGAAGCCGGCTGAGTAGCCGGGCGGGGGATCCGCCGGGCAGGGCAGTACAGCAGTAGCAGCAAAGGGTGCAGCAGGGACGTCTTTGTCGCGGGCGCCGGCCCGTTCAGGTTTTCCCCGCTGCGAGTCGATAACTCCGCCGAGGCGCAAGGCCGAAGCGTGAATTGCAGTGTTCTTCTGGGTCCTTACATGTCATCCGTCGCAACGCACAGCAGCACCAGCAAGTCCGAGAGTTTTGCCGCCCTCTTCGAAGAGAGCCTGAACCGTCAGGAGATGAAGCAGGGCGAAGTGATCACGGCCGAGGTGGTCCGTGTCGACTACAACTTCGTCGTGGTCAATGCCGGCCTCAAGTCCGAGGCCTACATCCCGCTTGAGGAATTCAAGAACGACGCCGGCGAACTCGACGTCAAGCCCGGCGACTTCGTTTCGGTCGCGATCGAGTCGCTCGAGAATGGTTATGGCGACACCATCCTGTCGCGCGACAAGGCCAAGCGCCTCGCCGCATGGATGAACCTCGAGAAGGCGCTCGACAGCGGCGAACTGGTCAGCGGCACGATCACCGGCAAGGTCAAGGGCGGCCTGACGGTCATGACCAACGGCATTCGTGCGTTCCTGCCGGGATCGCTGGTCGATACGCGTCCGGTCAAGGACACGACACCGTACGAAGGCAAGACGCTCGAGTTCAAGGTCATCAAGCTCGACCGCAAGCGCAACAACGTCGTTGTCTCGCGCCGTGCGGTGGTCGAGGCCAGCATGGGCGAGGAACGCGCCAAGCTGCTCGAGAACCTCAAGGAAGGTGCGATCGTCAAGGGCACGGTCAAGAACATCACCGACTACGGCGCGTTCGTCGACCTCGGCGGCATCGACGGCCTGCTGCACATCACCGACCTGGCGTGGCGCCGTGTGCGGCACCCGAGCGAGGTCGTGCAGGTCGGCCAGGAGATCACCGCCAAGGTCCTGAAGTTCGATCAGGAGAAGAACCGCGTTTCGCTCGGCGTCAAGCAGCTCGGCGAGGATCCATGGGTCGGGCTGGCGCGCCGCTACCCGCAGGGCACCCGGCTGTTCGGCAAGGTCACCAACATCACCGACTATGGCGCGTTTGTCGAGATCGAGGCCGGCATTGAAGGCTTGGTTCACGTCTCCGAAATGGACTGGACCAACAAGAACGTCGATCCGAAGAAGGTCGTGCAGCTCGGCGACGAGGTCGAAGTGATGGTGCTCGAGATCGACGAGGAGCGCCGCCGCATCAGCCTCGGTATGAAGCAATGCAAACCGAATCCGTGGGACGACTTCGCGCACTCGCACAAGAAGGGTGACAAGGTCAAAGGCCAGATCAAGTCGATCACGGACTTCGGCGTCTTTATCGGGCTGCCGGGCGGCATCGACGGCCTGGTGCACCTGTCGGATCTCTCGTGGAGCGAGAGCGGCGAGGATGCCGTGCGCAAGTACAAGAAGGGCGACGAGATCGAAGCGATGGTGCTGGCGATCGACACTGAGCGCGAGCGCATCTCATTGGGTGTCAAGCAGCTCTCGGGGGATCCGTTCACGAACTTTGCCGCCGGCCACGAGAAGGGCTCGGTCGTCACCGGTCAGGTGAAGACGGTCGACGCCAAGGGCGCGGTCGTCGACCTCGGCGGCGACATCGAGGGCTACCTGCGCGCTTCGGAGATTTCGGCCGACCGCGTCGAGGATGCCCGCAATCACCTGAAGGAAGGTGATACTGTCAACGCGATGATCATCAACGTCGACCGCAAGAACCGCAACATCAACCTGTCGATCAAGGCGAAGGACAGCGCCGAGACGTCGGCCACGATGGAGCGGATGCAGGCCGAGGCGCAGACCGGCACGACCAATCTCGGTGCGCTGCTGAAGGCGAAGCTCGATACGCAGAGCAAGTAAGCGGAGCCCGTCATTGAAGACGATGACCAAATCGGAGTTGATCGCGCGACTGGCTGAGCGCAACCCCCGCTTGGTCGCGCGCGACGCCGATGAAGCCGTCAACACCATGCTCGACGCGATGACCGAAGCGCTGGCCGCCGGCCAGCGCATCGAGATCCGAGGCTTCGGCAGCTTTGCCCTGAACTACCGTCCGCCGCGAGTCGGACGCAACCCGAAGTCGGGAGATCGTGTCCAGGTGCCGGCCAAGTACGTGCCGCACTTCAAAGCCGGCAAGGAACTGCGTGAGCGGGTTGACGGCGAGGCCGGCTCCGCCAACGGTGAAGACGACGAGTAGATCGAGCCAACGAACGGGCCGCGCCTTGGCGCGGCTTTTTTTTGCCCCTGGCGCGCGCTTGCCGCGGCCGCCCGCCTGCGGTGCTTGCCTACAATGCCCACTTCGTCGGTCGACTCGAAGCCTCGGGAGGGGACGATGCGGTTACTGGCGTGGCTCGTAAGACTGGCTTTCTTCCTGCTGGTGCTCTGGTTTGCGCTGAAGAACACGACCCCGGTGCCGGTGCGCATCACCGCGAACGTGACCTTCGAGCACGTGCCGCTGATCCTGGTAATGCTGGTCTGCATCGCCGTGGGAGCGTTGCTCGGTGCGCTGGCGCTGGCGCTTCCGATCTACCGGATTCGGCGTGAGGTCACGAGCCTGCGGCAGCAAGCGCCGCCGCCGACGGGCACGGAGTCCGTCGCCGACCGCATGGCCTCTGCGGCGCGCCAGTCGGGCGCGGTCGTCGAGGTCGCGGGCGAGATGGCGCGCCACTAGGTCCGCGATCGACGCATGCGCGACCCAAGCGTGAGCGGGCCCTGATGGAGTTCGAGCTGTGGTACCTCGTCGTGCTGCCGCTGGTGTTCGCGGCCGGCTGGTTCGGCCGCGCCTTCGAATCGCGCATGCGTGCGGCCGACAACGCGGCGCTACCGCACTCCTACTTCCGCGGGTTGAACCTGCTGTTGAACGACCAGCACGACAAGGCGATCGATGCGTTCATCGAAGTCGTCAAGCTCGATCCGGAGACGATCGAACTGCACCATGCCCTGGGCAATCTCTTCCGCCGCCGCGGCGAGTTCGACCGCGCCGTCCGCATCCACACCCACCTGCTCAATCGCGCTGACCTGCCCGCGCGCGAGCGCTCGCGCGCGCTGGCCGAACTCGGGCAGGACTACCTCAAGGGCGGGCTGCTCGACCGGGCCGAAGACGCGTTCACGCGCCTGCTCGAGGACCGCAACCATCGCTTCGAAGCGCAGCGCGCGTTGCTGCGCATCTACCAGATGGAGCGCGAATGGTCCAAGGCGATCGACTGTGCCCGCCGCCTCGAAAGCGAGGCCGGCGAGAACCACCAGACCGCGATTGCGCACTTCCGCTGCGAGATTGCCGAAGCCGCCATTGCCTCGGGACGATTCGACGAAGCACAGGCGGCGGTGGATGATGCGCTGGCCACAGACCGTAAGTCGGTTCGTGGATTGATCCTTGCGGGCGATCTGGCCGAGCGACAGGGAGAAGCCGAGGAAGCATTGCGCCTCTGGCGGCGGGTCGAGGGCGCGTCGCGTGAGCACCTGCCGTTGATTGCATCAAAGGTCAGCGCGACCCTGGACCGGCTCGGCCGCCGTGACGAGGCGCTCAACTGGCTGCGACGCTCGCTTTCGGACGCACCGTCGATCGACCTGCTGGACACTGCCTATGCGCGGACCGCCGAATGGCAGGGAGCCGCCGCTGCCGAGACACTGGTGGCAGACGAACTCAAGCGGCACCCATCCTTGCTCGGCTTCGAGCGCCTGGCTGAAGCGCGTCTGGCACTGAACCCGGGCGACGAGGAACTCGCTTCGATGAGCGCGTTGCTGAAGGGCCACGCGCGCAAGCTTGCGCGCTTTCGCTGCAACAAGTGCGGCTTCCGCACCCGCGAATACCACTGGAACTGTCCCGGCTGCAGCAGCTGGGACAGTTATCCGCCGCGACGGGTCGAGGAGGTCGATGGTGCGTGACGAAGCCGCCGCGCTCGCGCTGCCGACGATCGATCAGACGATCGGCAACACGCCGCTGGTGCGCCTGCAGCGCCTTCCGGGAGCCGACAATGCGCGGCGCGGCAACTTGATCCTCGGCAAGCTCGAAGGCAACAACCCCGGCGGCTCGGTCAAGGATCGGCCAGCGTATTCGATGATCCGCCGCGCCGAAGAGCGCGGCGAAATCCGGCCGGGCGACCGCCTGATCGAAGCGACCAGCGGCAATACCGGGATCGCGCTCGCGATGATCGCCGCGATGAAAGGTTACCGGATGACGCTGCTGATGCCGGACAACCTCAGCGCCGAGCGGCGCGCCAGCATGGCGGCCTATGGCGCGGAGCTGATCCTCACGCCGGCCAGCAAGGGCGGCATGGAATACGCACGCGACCTCGCCATGCAGATGCAGGCCGAAGGTCAGGGGCGGGTGCTGGACCAGTTTGCGAACCCGGACAATCCGCGCGCGCACTACGAGGCCACCGGACCTGAAATCTGGCGCGACACCGACGGCGGCATCACGCACTTCGTCAGCGCGATGGGGACGACAGGAACGATCATGGGCGTCGGGCGCTACCTGAGGGAACACAGCCCGGCCATCCAGATCGTCGGTGCGCAGCCGGCCGAGGGCTCGCATATTCCGGGCATCCGCAAATGGCCTGACGCGTACCTTCCGAAGATCTATCAGCCGTCGCGCGTCGATCGGCTCGAGCTCGTGAGCCGGGCCGACGCCGAGGCGATGGCCCGACGGCTGAGCGCGGAGGAAGGCATCAGCTGCGGCCCGTCGGCGGGAGGGGCCTGCCTGATCGCGCTGAGAATCGCTGCGGAGGTGCAGGACGCGACGATCGTCTTCGTCGTCTGCGACCGCGGCGACCGCTACCTCAGCACGGGCCTCTTCGGTTGACGGGTCCTGGTGTGCGGCTCTCGCCACAGGCCCTTCGTCCAGAAGTGCGATAGCGCGTCGCGCGCGGGCTTGATGTCGAGCCCCTGTCCGCGCAGCCAGCCGTCGTCGTAGCAGGTGGCGAGATAGCGCTCGCCGCCATCGCACAGCAGCGTCACCACTGCGCCGCGCCGGCGCGTCCGCTTCATCTCTGCGAGCAGTTGGACACAGGCGATCAGGGCCGTGCCGGTCGATGGTCCCACCTTGCGGCCGAGCACGCCTTCGAGGAAGCGGGCGGCGCCGAACGACGCCGCGTCTGGCACGCGGAACGAGCGGTCGATCACGTGCCGGTTGAAGCTCGGTTCCACGCGCGGCCGGCCGATGCCCTCGATGCGCGAGGCCCCGCGGTGCGTGATCGAGGCATCGCCGTTAACGCAGTAGTCGTGGAAGACCGAATTCTCAGGATCGGCCAGCGCGATTCGCGTCGGATGCCTGCGGTACCGGACGTATCGGCCCAGCGTGGAACTGGTGCCGCCTGTCCCTGCGCCGACGACAATCCATTCCGGCACGGAGTGAGGTTCGTTTCGCATCTGCTCGAAGATCGATTCGGCGATGTTGTTGTTGCCGCGCCAGTCGGTTGCCCGCTCCGCGTACGTGAACTGGTCCATGTAGTGGCCGCCCGCGCGCTCGGCGAGACGTGCAGCCTCGTGGTAGACCGCGGCGGGTGAATCGACCAGGTGGCAGCGCCCACCGTGAAACTCGATCAGCGCAATCTTTTCGCGCGAGGTCGAGCACGGCATCACGGCGATGAAGGGCACGCCCACCAGTCGCGCGAAGTACGCCTCCGATACCGCGGTCGACCCCGAAGACGCCTCGACCACGGTCGTGCGCGGGCCGATAAGGCCGTTGCACAGGCCGTAGAGAAACAGCGAGCGCGCGAGGCGGTGCTTGAGGCTGCCGGTCGGATGAACCGACTCGTCCTTGAAGTACAGCGGGCAGTCCGGAACGCCCGGAATGTCGACGCGCAACAGATGCGTGTCGGCCGAGCGCGCGAAATCCGCGTCGATGCGGCTGACCGCCTCGTCGCACCAGGACCGCCACTCGGGTGGACGGTTCATGGACGCGGGTTCAGGCGACGGCCAGCGGAATCTTGCCGATCTTCGCCTGCCATTCCTTCGGTCCTGTCTGATGCACTGAAGTGCCGTCGGCGCTGACCGCGACAGTGACCGGCATGTCCTTCACGTCGAACTCGTAGATCGCCTCCATGCCAAGGTCGCCAAAGCCGACGACTTTTGCTCCCTTGATCGCTTTGGCGACCAGGTACGCCGCACCGCCAACGGCCATCAGGTACGCGCTGCGATGCTTGCGGATCGCTTCGATGGCTACGGGGCCGCGCTCGGCCTTGCCGATCATCGCGATCAGCCCGGTCTGCGCCAGCATCATCTCGGTGAACTTGTCCATGCGCGTTGCAGTCGTCGGGCCCGCGGGTCCGACCACTTCATCGCGTACCGGGTCGACCGGCCCGACGTAGTAGATCACGCGATTGGTGAAGTCGACGGGAAGCTTCTCGCCCTTCGCGAGCATGTCCTGGATGCGCTTGTGCGCGGCGTCGCGGCCGGTCAGCATCCTGCCGTTCAGCAGCAGCGTCTGGCCGGGCTTCCACGCTGCCACCTGCTCCTTCGTCAGCGTTTCGAGGTTGACGCGCGTGCTCTTCTGCGCGTCGGGCTGCCAGTTGACCTTCGGCCAGCTGTCAAGCGAAGGCGGATCGAGATACGCTGGTCCCGAACCATCGAGCACGAAGTGCGCGTGCCGCGTCGCCGCGCAGTTGGGAATGATCGCGACCGGCTTGCTCGCCGCGTGCGTCGGATACATCTTGATCTTGACGTCGAGCACGGTCGACAGGCCGCCGAGTCCCTGCGCGCCGATGCCGAGTGCGTTGACCTTGTCGTAGAGCTCGACCCGAAGCTTCTCGACGTCGGTCTTCGCGCCGCGCTTCAGCAGGTCGGACATGTCGATGTCGTCCATCAAAGCTTCCTTGGCCATCGCCATCGCCTTCTCCGCGGTGCCGCCGATGCCGATGCCGAGCATGCCCGGCGGGCACCAGCCGGCGCCCATGGTCGGCACCGTCTTCAGCACCCAGTCGGCGATCGAGTCGCTCGGATTGAGCATGACGAACTTGCTCTTGTTCTCGGAGCCTCCGCCCTTGGCTGCCACCGTTACTTCGACCGTGTCTCCGGGAACGAGCTGAACGCTGATCACGGCCGGCGTGTTGTCCTTCGTGTTCTTGCGACCGAACTCGGGCGGATCGACGACCGACGCGCGCAGCACGTTGTCCGGGTTGAGGTAGCCGCGCCGCACGCCCTCGTTGACTGCGTCGTCGAGCGAACCGTTGAAGCCCTCCCAGCGCACGTCCATGCCGATCTTCAGAAAGACGTTGACGATGCCGGTGTCCTGGCAGATCGGCCGGTGGCCCTCGGCGCACATGCGCGAGTTGGTCAGGATCTGCGCGATGGCGTCCTTGGCAGCAGCGCTTTCCTCGGCCTCGTAGGCTCGCGCGAGGTGGCTGATGTAGTCCGCCGGGTGGTAGTAGCTGATGAACTGCAGCGCGCCGGCGATGCTCTCGACAAGGTCGTCCTTGCGAATCGTGGTCATGGGGGCTCCTGGTGTCCGCTGTCGGACGGTCCTACGGCAACGGCCGGTCGCCCACGTACGTCGCGTGATCGGTGGCAGCGATCGACATGGGCGACTGCGGGAACATGGTGCGAACCGCCGTCTGCGCGAGCGGCACCTGGTCCCGGCTGTGGGCGGCGTCGATGAATGTCCTCTGCGGATGCATCGAGCTTATCTTGACGATCGCCGGATTGACCTTGAGCACACTTCCGTGCAAGGGCACGCCAGTACGCCGGTCCAGCCGGGCGAAAAATGGTAATTCTAGCGAGCGAAGGTTTGCCGTTCTCGCTCTTGAGTTGCGGCGCGCCGCCACCACATCAGGAACGTTCCGACGCAGCCTCAATCCAATGCGTTGATTCGCAAGGGTAAATCCGGAGCTGTTCGAATGTAGCCACGGGCACAATACGAAATCCTGGGGCGCCGCCGATTGGCTAGACTGCGTGCGGCCCCAGCAGTCAATCTAACCTTACCCAACTCTCTGTGGAGATCCTATGAAGCGTATCGCTCTGTTCGTCCTGACGAACCTTGCGATCATGGTCGTACTGATGCTGTTCCTCACGGTCCTCTCGGCCGTTTTCGGCATCAATTTCAACATCGGCGGGCAGACGCTTAACCTCGGCGCACTGGCCATCTTCTCGCTCGTGGTCGGGTTCACCGGCGCGATCATCTCGCTGTTGTTGTCCAAGACCATGGCTAAGTGGAGCACCGGCGCGCAGGTGATTCGCCAGCCGTCGAACGCGATGGAGTCGTGGCTTGTCGACGCCGTGCGCCGGCACGCCGACAAGGCCGGCATCGGCATGCCCGAAGTCGCTGTGTACGAGGGCGATCCGAATGCATTTGCGACGGGCGCCTTCAAGAACTCGGCGCTGGTGGCAGTGTCGACCGGCCTGCTGCAGTCGATGAGCAAGGAGGAAGTCGAGGCCGTACTCGCGCACGAGGTGTCGCACATCTCCAATGGCGACATGGTCACAATGACACTTCTGCAGGGCGTGATGAACACCTTCGTCGTGTTCCTGTCGCGCGTCGTTGGCTACTTCGTCGATCGCGTGCTGCTGAAGAACGAGGGTGACCGGCCGGGCATCGGTTTCTTCCTGACCACGATCGTGCTCGATATCGCGCTCGGCTTTCTCGCGGCGATCGTCGTCGCCTGGTTCTCGCGCCGGCGCGAGTTCCGTGCCGACGCGGGTGCCGTGACGCTGATGGGCTCGAACCGCCCGATGATCAACGCGCTGGCGCGGCTCGGCGGCATGCAGCCGGGGCAACTACCGCAGCAGGTGCAGGCCATGGGCATTTCTGGCCCGGGCGGCATGATGGCGCTGTTCTCCAGCCACCCGCCGATCGAGCAACGCATCGCGGCGCTGCAAACGGCGCACTGACGCCGACGTAGACGAATCGCGACGGCCGGGTTCCCCGGCCGTCTTTTTTTGTCGGTACGGTCCGGTGAGTTCCGGAATTCGGTAACAATTGCCTGCGTCGCAGGGGAGGATCGTTGGAACCGGCCAGGTCCGAGCACCACGTATCGCTGGGGAAGTGGGAATTCCCGATCGAACTGCTCGTCATCGCGAACCTGATCGCGCTGGCCTTCGAGACACTGCCCAGCCTGTCGCCCTTCTGGCGCCGTGCGTTCTGGTCGTTCGAGGTGTTCTGCGCCGCCGCGTACACCGTGGAATACGGAGTACGGCTCTACCTCGCCAAACCACGCTGGAAGTACGCGACCTCCTTCTACGGCATCATCGATCTGCTCGCGATCCTGCCGTTCTATTTGATCACGGCATTCGACCTGCAGGCCGTAAGGGCCTTCCGGCTGTTGCGCCTGCTGCGCCTGTTCAAGCTGGTGCGCTACACGCAGGCAACGCGGCGCATCAAGCGCGCGTTCGAGATCGCACGCGACGACCTGATCCTTTTCGGGGTCATTGCGTTGATCGTGCTGTATCTCGCCGCCATCGGTATCTTTCACTTCGAGCACGACGTGCAGCCGGACAAGTTTGGTTCGGTATTCGACGCGCTGTGGTGGGCCGTGGCGACGCTGACCACGGTCGGCTATGGCGACATCGTTCCGGTGACCCCCGGCGGACGACTCTTCACCTTCGTGGTGCTGGTGCTGGGCCTCGGCGTGATCGCGGTACCGTCGGGCCTGATGGCATCGGCGCTGTCGCGAGTGCGGGCCGAAGAAGTCGCGCACCATCAGGCTGCCGCGGAGAAGCAGCAAGAAAGGAACTGGTCTGACTAGCGTCCGTTCATCAGACGCCAAGCGAGCTCGACATTAGCGACCGGCGACCGCCGCATCGGCGGTGTAGCGCGTCAGGCCGACGAGCGCCGCAGCGGCGACTCCGAGTCCCGTGACCGCGGCGAGCCAGAAGCCGAGTGCGCCAAGCGGCGGACCGAAGGGTGTGGTGTAGAAGCCGATCCACATGCCTCCGCCAAGGCCGAGGCCCCATAGCGCGACGCCATAGATCAGCATCGGCCAGAAGGTCTGCCGGTATCCACGGAGCACGAAGCTGCCCATTCCCTGGGCCGCGTCGAAGACGTGGAACACCGCGCCGACGCTCAGCAGCGAGAGCGCCACGGCGGTGACGTCAGGGTCGGCGGTGTAGAGCGCCACGATCCTTTCGCGCAGGGCCCACAGCGTCAGCGCGGCTGCGACTGCCGCCGACATCGCGATCGAATATCCGCGGCGCGTCACATCGCGCGCAGCGCGCGGCGCGCCGGCGCCGAGCGACTGCGCGACGAGCACGCTGGTGGCAATTCCGAGGGACAGCGGCACCATGAAGAGCAACGCGACCAGGTTCGCGACGACCTGGTGGCCAGCGACCGCGGCCGCGCCGATGCGCGCGATCAGCACCGTCATGAAGGTGAAGCTCGTGACCTCGAATATGGTCGACAGACCGATCGGCAGCCCCAGCTTCAGCAGTTCCTTCAGACTTGACGCACGCGGTCCGTGGATCGAGTCGCTGCGGAAGCGATCGTAGAAGTGATCGAGGTGCCAGATGCCGGCACTCAGCAGCAGCGCGAGCCACGCGAGGATGGCCGTTGCCACTCCCGCGCCCGCGCCCCCCATCGGCGCGATCGGTCCAGCGCCGTACATGAAGACCGCGTTGAGCGGCGCCTTCAGTGCGAGGACCGTCAGATTGACGACCATCGTGACGGTGGGACGCGAGACTGCCGCGTTGAGTGCGACGTAGACGCGTGTCGCAAGGCCGGCCGGCACGCCGAATGCGACTGCCTCCAGATAGGTCTCCATGATGTCCGCGACCTTGCCGTCGACGCCTGCGAGCCCGCTCCAGAAGCCGGTGGCGAGCAGGCTGGGGACTGCTGCGAGTGCAAGCGTCGCAGCGAGCCAGAGTGCCTGCTGAACGTCATGGCCGATCTGCCGCCAGCGGTGTGCGCCGAAGTGATGGCCGGCGATCGGTGACAGGGCCTGCAGCACCGCCATGAAGCCGATGTAGACGGTGACGTAGACGCTCGAGGCGACCGCGACGCCGGCCATGTCGACCGCCGAGAGCCGGCCGGCCATAACGGTGTCGATCGTGCCGTTGCCGACGACTGCCAGGTTGGCGAAGAACAGCGGCCCGGCCAGCCGCAGGATCGCCCTGGGAGAAGTCTCGGGCGGGGCGGGCCGCACTGTTGCGCTCATGACTTGGGACTGCAATCCGCAAGATCAGTCGCGCCGCACCCAGATCCGGAATGCCTCGTCGAAGCGCGCCCGGCGCGTGACTTCATAGACCATCGTCCAGTCGCCCGGCGGGGGTGCGTCGTCGGCCGTGGTGCGGCGACTGTCACGCTGCAGGGCGACGCGGCACAGCCCGGCATCAGCCGGCCGATCGAAGCGGATCGAGCCGTAATACGCGAGCATCCCGCGGACGCCCATCGGCAGGTTGACCGCCTGAACGCAGGTGTCGCCGCCTGCTCGCTGCACCTGCTGCGCGATGATCGGCGCGAGCGTGGCGTAAGTCCGCGCGTAGTTGATGGCCGGAGTGGACAGGGCGACGGTGGCGATGCCGATCAGCGAAAGCCCGCCCGCGGCCAGGAAGGGTCCAGACCACGTCATCGGCGGACGGGCCCGCAGCCGCCAGGTCACCAGCGCAACCCAGGTGAGCGTGGCCACGACGGCGACCAGCGTCGGCCCAGCGCTGAGTTCGGGATCGAATCCCGGCGCGAGCCGTGCGACGGACGCGGCCATCCTGGGTGGCGAGCCGAGCAGCCAGGCTCCTGCGTAGAACCACAGCGCGAAGAAGGCCAATGTGAAGAGCGCCAGCGAGAACCAGTCGATCGCATCCTCCGCGGCGCGCTTCAGCGACGACACGCCGAAGGCGGCGAGCACGACCAGCGCAGGGACCGCGAGCAGGAATTCGCGGTCGCTCGGCGTGCCCGCGAGCAGCAGCGCAATGATGCCGGCGGCAATCAACAGCAGCGGCAGCGCGATGTGCGGCCTGCTCAGCACATGGCGCCATGCATACAGCGTCCACAGCGCGAATGGCCACAGCGGCCAGGCATACCAGCCGACATTGCGCAGCATCCACATCAGGCCCGCACCGGGCGACGGGCCGATGCTGTTGCGATTCCACTGCCACCACTGCGCGAAATAGCTCGCCGCGTCTTCAGGGTGCGTCGTCCATGCCCCGAGCGGCCAGATCGCGAACACTGCGACCGCGAGCGTCGCTACGAGCGCGGCTCGCGCCGGCCGATGCTGACCGTGCAGGAGCGTGAAGGACAGGGCGGCGGCCAACAGCATCGCGGCCGGAAGCAGGCCGCGCGTCATCGCGATCGCGCCAAGCGCAACGCCGGCCACTGCAGAACCGGTCCAGGGGTTGTCGAGCGAGTACGCGATGCCGAAGAGCACGACTGAGGTCAGCGCGAGCAGCGCCGATTCGGCGCTGGTCTCGTGCAGGCGCGCGATCACGCCGAAGGTCGCGAGCAGCAGCAGGACCGCGATGTCGGCCAGCATGCGTCCGTAGTCGCGTGGTGAGGCTTCGCCGCCGAACGCGAACGCCACCGGCTGCGCCTCGTCGCGCCGGGCCAGACGATAGGTGGCGTACCAGAGCGCCCAGGCGCCGACCGCGAACCAGATCACGCAGACGAGGCGCGCGGCATCGATCGCGCCGAACCAGCCCCCCAGCGTGCGAACCAGAATTGCCCCGAGCCAGAACGGCAGCGGGCCTTCCTCGGGCAGGGGCTCGCCGGCGACCGATGGCAGCCACCACTCGAGGCTCGAGCCGCTGGCCATGCTCCAAACGATCCCGAAGGCACTCGAATCTTCGGTGCTCCAGGGCTCGCGCCCGAAGAGTCCTGGCACGATGTAGGCGGCCAGCACGCTGAACAGCAGCCAGCGCGGAAACGTCGCAGCCGCGGCTTCGGTGACGCGAGAGGGAGACGGGCGGTGCTCGAAGCTCATCCGCGATCGACGTTGAATCCGTTGAAATGAAAAGGGGCAGCTTCGGCTGCCCCCTTTTGATGCCTGCCCGCGGCAGCCTTGGCGCCCTGCCTACTTCCTGCGTGCCTTGGCTGCGGTCGCCTGCGCCGCGGCGGCGTTGACCGCCTCGCTCTTCGCGGCGAACTTCTGACGGAACTTCTCCACCCGGCCGGTCTCGACGATCCGCGTCTGCGCACCGGTGTAGAACGGGTGCGACTCGGAAGACGTGTCGAGCTTGAAGAGCGGATAGGTCTTGCCTTCGAACTCGATGGTTTCCTTCGTCTGCAGGGTCGACCGCGTGATGAACTTGAAGTCGTTCTGCATGTCCTGGAATACGACTTCGCGGTACTCGGGGTGGATGCCTTGCTTCATCGGTTGCCTCGCTGCGGGCCGCCCTGCCCGGGGGTGCGGTGACACCCAAATCACCGCCAGCCCGGACCACGGTCCCTCGAAAATTGGGAACTGCGGATTATCCGTGATTTGCGACGCCCGGGCAAACGTGTCTGCCGGGGTTTCGGGGTGCCGTTGTGATGAAAAGGATCGGCCAGCGAAGCCGGCCGATCCTTTCGCTTCGAGGCGCGCAAAAGCAGATTTCCACTTCCGCGCGAATCCCTAGCCGCCCCTTCGCATCATGTCGAAGAATTCGGAGTTGCTCTTGGTGGCCTTCATCTTGTCGAGGAGGAACTCCATCGCCTCGATCTCGTCCATGCCGTAGAGCAGCTTGCGCAGGATCCAGACCTTCTGCAGGATGTCGGGCTTCAGCAGCAGTTCTTCTTTGCGCGTACCGGAGCGGTTGACGTTGAGCGCCGGATAGACGCGCTTCTCGGCCAGCCGGCGCTCCATGTGGATTTCCATGTTGCCGGTGCCCTTGAACTCCTCGTAGATCACGTCGTCCATGCGCGACCCCGTGTCGATCAGCGCGGTGGCGATGATAGTGAGCGAGCCGCCTTCCTCGATGTTGCGCGCTGCGCCGAAGAAGCGCTTTGGCCGCTGCAGCGCATTGGCGTCCACACCACCGGTCAGCACCTTGCCCGAGGCCGGTACGACCGTGTTGTACGCGCGGGCCAGCCGCGTGATCGAGTCGAGCAGGATCACCACGTCCTTCTTGCTCTCGGCGAGGCGCTTCGCCTTTTCGATCACCATCTCGGCCACCTGGACGTGGCGAGTGGCCGGCTCGTCGAAGGTCGACGCGACGACTTCGCCGCGGACCGAGCGCTGCATCTCGGTCACTTCCTCCGGCCGCTCATCGATCAGCAGCACGATCAGCACGATGTCCGGATGGTTCTGCGCAATCGCGTGGGCGATGTGCTGCATCAGCACGGTCTTGCCGCTCTTCGGACTCGATACCAGCAGGCCGCGCTGGCCCTTGCCGATCGGCGCGATGATGTCGATCAGGCGGCCGGTGATGTTCTCGTCGCCCTTCATGTCACGCTCGAGAGTCAGCGGCTGATTCGGGAACAGCGGCGTCAGGTTCTCGAACAGGATGCGGTGCTTGGTCGCCTCCGGCGCGACGCCGTTGACCTTGTCGACCTTGACCAGCGCGAAATAGCGCTCGCCATCCTTCGGTGTGCGGACCTCGCCCTCGATCGAGTCGCCGGTATGCAGGTTGAAGCGGCGGATCTGTGACGGCGAGATGTAGATGTCGTCGGTGCTGGCCAGATAGGAGGTTTCGGGCGAGCGCAGGAAGCCGAACCCGTCCGGCAGGACCTCGAGCGTGCCGTCCCCGAAGATCTGTTCGCCCCCCTTGGCGCGCTTTTTCAGGATCGCGAACATCAGCTCCTGCTTGCGCATCCGGTTGGCATTGTCGATTTCGAGGCCGATGGCCATCTCGAGCAGCTGGGAGACGTGCAGTGCTTTGAGTTCTGAGAGGTGCATAGGGACTACCGGAGGAGTTGTGGGACGCCCATAGACTGTTCGGGGCGCCCGCGGGGCGGGCGGGCCGGCGAGTGCCGGCCCGGTAGAGATTTCAGATGTTGCTGTCGATGAACTGCGTCAGTTGCGATTTGGACAGGGCGCCGACCTTGGTGCCGACGACCGCACCGTTCTTGAACAGCATCAGGGTCGGAATGCCGCGGATGCCGTATTTGGCCGGGGTCGACTGGTTCTCGTCGACATTGATCTTGGCCACGGCGATCTTGCCGCCATACTCCTTGGACACTTCATCCAGGATCGGCGCGATCATCTTGCAGGGCCCGCACCACTCGGCCCAGTAATCCACGAGCACCGGCGTGCCTGATTTCAGAACGTCCTGCTCGAAGCTCGAGTCGCTGACCTGTTTGATGTTGCTCATTTTGTCCCTCTGGCGCCCACGTCGGCGCTGTCGCAAGGTATCAGAGATGGGGATGATGGAGCCGGGGCACAACCCCGGAGCCGGGGCGGCAGGCATGAACTACGCATCATGGTAGCACCGATGGTCACTGCTGCGCAGGTCCGGCAACCGACCAAACGGCCGAACCTCGATAGTCCGGTCCATACAATGAATGGCTCGATGGCTCTGACCCGACAGCGTGTTGCGGCCGATGCCGGATTCTGGCCCGCGGCCGCGCGTGCAGTCATCGGCTTTGCCTGCGAACACGGCGCGGCGGACGGCCAGCTGCAGGCGCTGACCTGGGTGGTACCGAGCGGGCCGCTGGCCCAGTGCGCGCGCGCCGCGCTGCACGAGGTGGGCGGCCGGCGCGCATTCATCCCGCCACGTATGGTGCCCTTGTCAGCGTGGGCCGGCGAGTTGTCGTCGACGGGCGTCGAGGCGCGGCTCGAGATCTTCTATGCGCTTCGGAGCAACGACTGGATCGCGCGCAACTTCGGTGCGCAGCCCGCTACGCTGTGGTCGCTGGCCAGCGACGTCGCGCGTCTTTGCGATGAGTTGACGCTCGCCGCAGTGGACAACGCTGAGGCGCTCGACCAGCGCCTGCAGGACAGCCTGGCGCGCCACTACGGACAGCGCGCCAGCCGCGCGCTGCAGGCGCCGGCGCAACTGGTACTGCGCCTGTGGCGCGCCCGCCGGAGCGCGGACGACGGTGCCGCGCGGGCGATCGCACAGCTCGCTTCCCGAGCGACGGCGCTCGACCGCCCGCTCGTGTACCTGAGTGGATCGCTGGCGTTGCCGAACGCACCGCCCTGCGAAGGATGGGAGCTTGCATTCCTCGAGCGCGCAGCGGCGAGGGTACCGGTGCTGCATCTCGTAGGCGATATCGCCCTGGCACTCCCAGAGGCGCCGCTGCTGGCAGCCGCCTGGCCGGAACTGGTGCGTGCCGAACCCTCCGAACCGATCGCTGCGCGTGCCGACCGCATTCGCGGCCGCGAGGGCGAACGACCGCTGACCCTTGTGTGTGGCGCCAGCCTGGAAGAAACCGCCGACACCGTTGCGCGGCAGGTGCTGCTCTGGCTGGAAGAAGGCCGCGCGCCTATCGCGCTCGTTGCCCTCGACCGACTGATCGCGCGCCGCGTGCGCGCCCTGCTCGAGCGCGCACAGGTCATGGTGCGCGACGAAACCGGCTGGAAACTTTCGACGACCAGCGCCGCCGCGTCGATCATGCGCTGGTTCGACCTTGTCGTGGACGATCTGTACTGGCGCGACTTGCTCGACTGGATGAAGTCGAGCTTCACGTTGGCCGACCGGCCTGCGAAAGCCGAGGAAACCGCGGTGATCGAGCGGGCCATTCGTTCACGCGGGGTGGTCCAGGGGCTCCGCGCAATCCGGGAGGCGCTGCAGGACAGAACGCCGCCGGACGGTGCCGACGCCGCTGCACACGACGCCGCGATGGGCCTGTTGCAGCAGATCGAGGCGGAAGTCCTTGCGACGCGACGTGCCCCTGCGGCGTTGCACGCGCACCTGCTGGCGCTGCGCCATGCGATGGTCGCCCTGGGCATGCAGGCCGGCCTGGAAGCCGATCCCGTCGGGCGCGCGGTACTCATGGAGCTCGATCGCCTCGGGAGCCAACTGGCGGCACATAAAGGCTCCGCGACGCTTGCGGACTTCCGCGCCCTGCTGACGCAGCGCTTCGAGGACACCGCGTTTGTCGATCCGGGCATCGAGTCGCCGGTCGTCATGGTGCCTCTGGCCGCGGCTGCGCTGCGCCACTTCGACGCGGCCGTGCTGATTGGGGCCGATGGCGAGCACCTGCCACCAATGGCGTCCGAATTGCTGTTCCTGTCCAACGCGGTACGTGCAGAGTTGGGCCTCGCCACGGCGGAGACGATCGGTCTGCAGGCGGCGGCGCAGCTCGCGTCCGTGCTGACTGCGACCCCTTGCGTGGTGGCCGCGTGGCGCTCGCGCGTCGGCGAAGAGGCGAATCCCGTATCGCCGCTGCTGGAGAGGCTGCAGTTCGTCTGCGTCCGCGCGCGAGGCGACGATCTCGTTGAGGCGCAACGCGCGCTCGACTACGACGTGGAGCCCGTCCCTGCAGCCACGCCGCAGCCCTCGGCGCCGCAGTTGCTTCCGCTGCGCATTTCCGCCAGCGCCGCGCAGAGCCTCGTCAATTGTCCGTATCAATTCTATGCGCGCTGCATGCTCGGTCTCGACGAGCCTGAAGACGTCATCGAGCTTCCGGACAAGCGCGATTTCGGCATCGCGCTGCACGAGGTACTCAAGCGGTTCCATCGCGCGTGGGGCGAGGCCGACTTCTCGGCGGTCGCCGCCGCAGAGCTCACGGCCAGCCTGCGCGAGCACGCCGAGCGCGTGTTCGCGCCGCAGTTCGGCCGCATGCCGGGACTGCTCGCGTATCAGCGGCGCTTCGATGGTCTCGTCGGCGCCTATATCGACTGGTTGCAGCGGCACGCGGCGGAAGGCTGGCGCTGGTCGGCAGGCGAACAGTCGTACGGTCTCGACGTTCCGTTGCGCCAGGGACGCGTTGAACTCGTGGGTCGAGTCGACCGGGTGGACGCACACGCCGACGGTCGCCGCGTGCTGATCGACTACAAGGCGCGCGCGGCTAACTCGCTTCGTCGGGGATTGACGCGGTCCGGCGAGGACATCCAGCTGCCGTTCTATGGCCTGCTGCTGCCACGTCCGGCAGACGCCGCGCACTACCTGAGCTTCGAGCGCGCGCGCAATGGGGAGGGCGGCGTGAGCGCGGTCGCGCCGGAAGAGCCGCTCGACGCGCTGGTTGCGGCTGTCGGAACACGCCTGCGCTCCGACCTGCAGCGCATCGCCGACGGCGCCGTGCTGCCCGCCATCGGTGGCGACGAGGCGTGCCGGTACTGCGAGATGCGGGGCCTGTGCCGTCGTGACCACTGGGGCGCAATCGAAGATTCCGGAGACAGCGTTTCGTGAACGATTACCTGGCGGATGGTGTCCCTGTCGACGAGCTCGCCTTCGTCCGTCGCGCCTGCGAGCCGATGCGCAGCGCTGCGGTCGAGGCCTGTGCGGGCAGCGGCAAGACCTGGCTGCTGGTGAGTCGGGTCATTCGTGCACTGCTCGCGGGCGCGGCCCCGGGGGAGATCCTGGCCATCACGTTCACGCGCCGCGCCGCGCAGGAGATGCACGAGCGTCTGTTGCGCGAGCTGCGTCTGCTCGCGGCAGCGGAGACGCACGAGGTGGCCGCTGCCCTCGAGGCCCGCGGCCTGAGCGCAAGCGAAGCGCAACAGTCGGTCGGCGCCGCGCGCCAGCTCTTTGAGCGCGTGACGACGGCGCGAGTGCCGATGACGGTCGAAACCTTTCATGGCTGGTTCTGGCGCCTCGTGAGCCGTGCACCGCTCGGCGCCGGCGTGCCGTTCGCGCCGACGTTGCTCGAGGCCTCCGATCGCACGCGGGCCAATGCCTGGCTGCACTTTCTGGCGGCGCTGCTGCAGCCGCAGCGCGAGGGGGAGCGGCGGGCCTGGGAGTTCCTGCTCGACGAACTGGGCGAGGCGACCGCGGGCGAACTGCTGCGCAATTTCCTCCACAAGCGCGCCGAGTGGTGGAGTTTCGCCGCGGCGGACGCGGACACCGCACGCGAGCGGGTGCTCGAAACGTTCGGCGCGGAGACCGCAGATCCGGGTACCCGCGTGCGTGATGCAGGGTTCGTCGAAGCGGTGCGTGCGCTCGTCGACCTATGGCGCGCGACCGCGCCGACGCCGAAGGCAGCGACCCATGCGATCGATCGCGCCAAGCGGTGGCTGGGTCGTGGCGCGGGCGACGTCGGAGCCGATCTGCGCGCCGCGTGTTGCCTGCTGCTGACACGTGAGATGTCCCCCATCGTAGCCCTGACACCGGAGCGCCTGGCGGCGCGGCTCGGCGCGGCTGCGGCAGAACGCTACGCGGCCCTGCATGCGCGCTTGGTGGATGACCTCGATCACGTCCTCGCCGAGCGGCGCACCTGGCGCGCACGTCGGGTCAACGCGGCCGGCGTCGCCTGCGGCACTCTGCTGGTCGCTTGCTATCAGTCGCTGAAGGAACGCGAGCACGTGGTCGATTTCACGGATCTCGAATGGCACGCGCTGCGGCTGCTGTCGGATCCGGACCATGCGGCCTACATGCAGGCCCGCCTCGATGCACGCTATCGCCACATTCTGATCGATGAATTCCAGGACACCAACGCGCTGCAGTGGCGGGTACTGCAGTCCTGGCTCGCCGCCTATGGCCCCAGCGACGGAACCGCGGACGACCGCCCGAGCGTGTTCATCGTCGGGGATCCGAAGCAGTCGATCTACCGTTTCCGCCGGGCCGAGCCGCGCGTGTTCCAGGCCGCTGTCGAACTGCTGCAACAGGACTTCGCGGGTTGCCATCTGCGCACCAACGTCACTCAGCGCAGCGCCGAAGCAATCGTCGCGATGCTGAATGCGACGATGTCGGGCAACGCGCTCTATCAGCCGCAATGGACCCGCGTGCCTGCCGCCGATTGCGCGGGCGCCTTTGTGTTGCTGCCACTCGCCGAACCAACGCTGGCGGCCGATGTGCAAGCCACAGAGCTGCGCGACGTGCTCACCACGCCGCGTGTCGAGGCGATCGACGACGCGTGCTATCGCGAGGGCTTGGCGTTCGCCAACGAGATCCGGTCGTGGCGGCACCGGATCATTGTGACGCGCGGCGAAAGCCGGCCCGTGCGCTGGTCCGACGTCCTGGTGCTGGTGCGCCGGCGCAATCATCTGCCGGAATACGAGCGCGCCCTGCGCGACGCCGGCGTCCCATATGTCAGCGACCGGCGCGGCGGGCTGCTGGCGACCCTCGAGGCGGACGACCTGATGGCGCTGCTGCAGTTCCTGATTACACCCGGCGCAGACCTCAAGCTCGCGCATGCGCTGCGTTCGCCGCTTTTCGCCTGCAGCGACGACGACCTGATCGGAATTGCCGCTGCCTCCGGCCGCCACTGGTGGGAGCGACTGGCGCAACTGACGGAGGTCTCGACCGCGCTCGACCGCGCCCGTTCATTGCTGCAGGGCTGGATGGCTCTGGCTGGCGTGCTGCCGGTGCACGATCTGCTCGACCGAATCTACTTCGAGGGCGACGCGCGCCGTCGCTATGCGGCCGTGGTGCCGCCTGCGCTGCAGAGCCAGGTCCAGGCGAACCTCGACGCGTTCATCGAGCTCGCGCTCGAGATCGATGCCGGACGATTTCCGAGCCTCTCGCGCTTCATCGACGAGCTGGCGTTGCTCAAGCAACAGGGTGGCGATGAGGCGCCGGACGAGGGCGCGACCGGAGGCAATGACGCCGTCCGCGTGCTGACCATCCACGGTGCGAAGGGACTCGAGGCCGAGATCGTCGTGCTGGCCGATGCTCACTCCACAGCGGCGCGTGATCGTGCAGGTGTACTGGTCTCGTGGTCGCCGGAGGACCCGGCGCCCGAACACCTCTCGCTGTTCGTACAAGGGGATGCCGCGCGCGACCCGGCGCGCGCCGCATGGTTTGCGGCGGACGACGCGCAGCGCGAGCAGGAGGACTGGAACCTGCTCTACGTCGCGGCAACGCGCGCACGCCAGGTGTTCATCGTCTCGGGCAGCCGGCCGCGGCGCAACGGTCCGGCATCGAGTTGGTACACGACGCTGCAGGCTGCGGCAGCGCTTGCCGTCGAAGTCGCGCCGGCCGAGCCGGAGTCCTGTGTGCCGACTCTCGGACGCGTGCGCGACTTCCTGCCACAGCCCTTGCCTGCTGGACGACGCCGCGAAGAGGCCGAGAATTCCGAAGCGGCACGACTCGGACGCGCCTGGCACGCGATGCTGGAAGCCACGGACCTCGCGGCGGTCGAGTCGATCGCACAGGTCCACGGTCTCGACCGGCCTCAGGCGCTGGCCGCAACCCTCGCGGCCTCTCGCGTGCGTGCCACGTGGCCCCAGTTTTTCGCGCCCGGCAGCGCCGCCGAACTGGACATCGTCGCTGCGGACGGTTCGCTGTTTCGGCTCGATCGTCTGGTCGAGACCGAGGAAGCCCTCTGGATCCTCGACTTCAAGTGGCGCGTTTCGGATGCCGAGCGGGAACGGTACGCCGCCCAGGTACGAGGGTATGGCGAAGTGTTGCGGGCCGTGCGCAGGGACAAACCCGTTCGGCTCGCGCTGGTTTCCGCGGACGCAGAGTTGATTGAGGTGTCGTAGCGCTCTCGCGTGGCCCGCGTTGACGCTGCGCACGCGAGCCGGAAGAATTTGAACCTTGTCCACGTGTGGACGCCAAGCACCCATCGACGGGAGAACGCAATGCAGATTCGCAGACACAATCTGGGTCTAGTTCTGTTCGGCGCGACCGTCGTCGCCTGCGCACCGATGGCGCAGCAGCAACCCGGACCGAAGGACATGACGTTCTTCGTGACCAGTGTCGGGATGGGCAAGGGCGCCAACCTCGGTGGCGTGGAAGGCGCCGATGCGCACTGCCAGTCGCTGGCGCTGGCGGCGGGTGCCGGCAACCGCACGTGGCACGCCTATCTGAGCACCCAGGCACCTGCATTCAACAGCCCCAATTTCGTCAATGCGCGCGACCGCATCGGCAGTGGACCATGGCAAAACGCCAAGGGCGTTGTGATCGCGCGCAACGTCGACGAACTGCACTCGGCCGCGAACAACGTGACGAAGGAAACCGCGCTGGACGAGCGTGGCAATGTCGTCAAAGGAGTCGGAGATTCGCCGGTCATGCACGATATCCTGACCGGTTCGCGCCCCGACGGCACGACATTTGCAGGCCCGCCGCTCTACGACATGACCTGCGGCAACTGGACCAAGGCGGGCACCGAAGGTGCCGCAATGACGGGCCACTTCGACCGCCGCGGTCCGATCGCGAACCCGTGGGCCACGTCGTGGAACTCGTCGCACACGACGCGTGGTTGTGATCCCGAAGGATTGCGCAGTACCGGCGGTGCTGGCCTGTTCTACTGTTTTGCGTTGAACTGATCGCCGGCGAGGGGCTGGAGCGAGTTGCCTGCCTGCTACGATTCGAACCGGCGGGCCCCCTCGCATGGAGGTGCCGTGAACCTGGTCAGGTCGGGAACGAAGCAGCCATAGCGGATTCCCTCCAGTGCCGAGGACAAGGCTCGCCTCTTCCGCTGCGCGGATGAGGCGAGCCGGGCGCTCATCTGAAGATGCAGCGGGGCTGCACCCCCTCCCGGAGCTCCCCTCAAACCTAGCTGGCTCTTATGTCGGTCCCGAGCGAGTCAATCGTCATTCAGGCGGCGCGGCCGCAGGACGTGCCGCGGTTGCTTGAACTGATCCGTGCGCTGGCCGAGTACGAGAAGCTCACTCATTTGGTGATGGGCACTGAGGCACAGTTGCGCGAGGAGCTGTTCGGCGCGCGGCCTGTCATCGAGGCAGTCCTCGCCTGGGACCGCGGACAGGCGCTCGGCTTCGCGCTCTTCTTCCATAATTTTTCGACGTTCCTGACGCGGCGCGGCCTCTACCTTGAGGATCTGTTCGTCGTGCGTGAAGCGCGCGGCCGAGGCATCGGCAAGGCATTGATCCGTTATGGCGCGCGGCTCGCGGTCGAAAGAGGCTGCGGTCGCTACGAATGGGCCGTACTCGACTGGAACACACCGGCGATCGATTTCTACGAGTCCATCGGTGC
>DATKAJ010000117.1:0-11287 GCA_035498175.1 Burkholderiaceae bacterium | reverse complement strand
GTTACCGGGGCGTTATGCCTCGCCGAAACCGCTGCTCAGCCGATCGATCCCATCGGCCCCGGATAACTCACTTCCTCGAGTTTTCCGCTGTCCACGTCGTAGATGAATCCGCGCACCGTGACGGCGTCCGGCCCGGTCGTCGGGATCCAGGGGTGATTCACCACGGACGAGATTCCGCGTCGCACGTCCCACTGCAGGCGTTCGATATTCTTTTCGTTGCGTGGCGAGTCGAGCGGCTCGATCTGGCCCCGGAAGGCGTTGAATGCTGCCGGTGTGGCAGAGCACTTCGCGCAGCTCGTGAACGCCCGCGACGTCGCCTGCCCGAGCAGCTTGCTCGCCGCTGGGTCGCCTTCGAGGCCCGCCTTGAGCAAGTCGTCGGTGAACGCGAGCATGCCGCAGCGCGTGTGGTGGATGAGGATGACCTCGTTCGTGTTCAGCAGGTGATGCGAAATGACCAGGCTGCGGATCGCATCGTCGTTGATCACGCCGCCCGCGTTGCGGATGATGTGCGCATCGCCGGTTTGCAGTCCGAGCAGGTCTTCCACATCGAGCCGTGCGTCCATGCAGGCCACGACGGCGACGCGCTTCGAGGGTTGAATCGGCTGCTTTCCCGGATAACCGGCCTTGTGCAGCGTCTCGCCGCGCGCGTACTGGCGGTTGTTTTCGAGGTAACGATCGGTCATCAAATTTGCCATGGTCCCTCCCGAGGATCGTGGAAACCTAGAGCAATGTTCGCCGCGCCCCATTCGAACCCGGGGCGTGGCGCCGATGTTAGGCGTCGCTCGATCGCCAGCGTTCCCCGCTGCGCGGCGCGGCGCGTCCCACGATTGCGTGCCTGCACGCTCAACGTCGTCCGAAGCAGAGCGCCCGAAGGCATGGCGCTTGCCGCGGCAAGTGCGAGGTGAATGTCCAGTGCAGTACCGCGGTGTCAACTACGATGTCGGGAGGTGGGGACCGAAGCTTGCATTCGACGCGGTCGCGCAGCGCTTCGCACGCTGACGATTTGTCAGGTTCGCGGCGCGGATCGATACGAGGTACCGCCCGTCGGACAGTCAGTGCCGCACGCGCCGAAAATGCACTTCAAGAACGACGCGAAGTAGCCGATAAATCGAATAGCCGGATCGAGCACCGATCCGTCCTTCGGTCCCTCGGAGAGCTCGTCATGAAGATGTCCCAGCCGTCGTCCCGTCTGCTTTCCGAGCTCGCGAAACTGCACGCGACATTTCCGCTCCGCCTGTGGGCAAGCGCGTTGATCGTCGCCTGCCTTCTGACCGGATTCGTCGGTACCACCTCCGAGCCCGAGCTGACATTCACGCAGGACGAGTTCGCTCCTGCGATGGCATCGGCGGATCCGGCGCGCTGAGTCCGATCGATCGCTGCGGCGCGCAGGCGACCGCGTGATCATTCGCCAGGCGTGATCACCCGGCGAGCGCGCCGGAGAAAATTCTCGACAGATCCAGAATCGGCACGGCCCCGGCCGCATCGGCGAAGCACGCAGTCGCGATGCTTCCCCAGCGCGCACCGGGCAACTCGCTAGCTGCAGCGTCGTCCACCTCGATGCGCTGCGGCGGCCGCGCGAGCCACAGCGCACCGAACTCGACCGGCATGCCCGCACCGCCCTGGTAAGCGTAGACGCCGACATGTCGATGCGGACCCGCGGCTGACGCTGCGGCGCCCGGGTCAAGCCAGCGACCGAGATCCATCACGGGCACGCAACGGTCGTTCCAGAAGATGACGTGCCGGCAGTGCGCCGGCGTCGACGCCAGTTCGGCAGCCGCGGGATCGAGCATCAGATGCACCTGCTCGCGCACGCCGACGGCTGCGCGATGGTCACCGAGCGTGAGCAGCCACCCGCCCGCCCGGCTCATATGGTTTCCACCTTTGGCTCCGCTGCGCTGACGCTCAACAGCAGCGCGAGCGAGCGGGCGGAGGACAGGAGCGCAACGGAGCTGCCGCCGAGGACGCCTTCGACCGGCGTGCCTGCGCGACGCATTGCAGTCGGTAGCGGGTAGGCCGCAAAACCTTCTCGTGTCAGCACCTGCGCCTCGTCGCACAAGACGCCGAACAGAGCGCCGTCACCGGCGAGCAGCGCGCAGATCCGCCGTTCACGCGGCACGCTGCGCATCGGCGCAAGCTCGTCGTCGAGCGCATACACGGGCCAGCGCCCGCCGCCGGCGGCGATCGTGCCAAGGACCGGAGGCGTTGCGACGGCGAAGTCGGCATCGGCTGCGGCTTCGAGCGAGCGCACCGCACGCTGCGCGAGCGCGACGCGAGTGCGGCCGAAATGCAGCAGCACGAGCTGCGCGCTGTGCGACGGACCGTCCATGTCGCTCAGCTCCCGATCGGCGCGGACGCCGTCAGCCGTTCGACGTGATCGAGAAGCTCATCGTCCGAAAACGGCTTGGTCAGGTAGACGTTCACGCCGACCGCTTCGGCCTGGCGGCGGTGCTTTTCGGTCGAGCGCGACGTGATCATGATGATCGGCACATGGCGCGTCGCCTCGCGACTGCGCACGTGCGTCGTGAACTCCAGCCCGTTCATGCGCGGCATCTCCATGTCGACCAGGACGATGTCCGGCACCTGCTTTTCGATCAATGCGGCCGCCTCGATGCCGTCGATCGCCGAGCGGACACTGAAGCCCGCGTCGCGCATGAATTGCGCCGCGGCGCGCCGCGCTGACAGCGAGTCGTCGACCACGAGCGCCGAGCGCCGGCTCTCGACCGGCGAATGTACGGCGGCGGTGGTCGAAGCGGCCGTGGCGACGCGCGCGGCACGCTGCGGCCCGCGCAACAGCTGCGGCAGATCGAGCACCGGCGCAATGCTGCCGTCACCGAGGATCGTCACGCCGACCGCTCCCTGCAGCCGCGGCACGTAGCGCCCGAGGCTCTTGACCACGACCTCCTGGCTGTCGAGCACTTCCTGCACGCGCACCGCGCGCAGCGGACCGCTGTCGGCTTGCACGAGCAACGCCGGAAACCAGTCGCGCTCGTCCGAATGTGCGGAACGGCCGATCAGGGTATCGAGCCCACGCAGTTCGTAGACCTTTCCCTGGTCCTGGTAGATCTGTCCGCTGCCCAGCGCGCGCACCTGATCGCGCGTCACGTAGCGGATGTCGTGGATGCCGTAGCTCGAGATCGCGAGCACCTGGTCGTTGTGCCGCACGAGCAGACCGTGCGTCGTCATCAGCGAGGCCGGCAGGCGCAGCTCGACCGTCAGTCCTCGGCCTGGCGGCGTGAGCAGGCGCAATGTCCCTTTGAGCGCCTGCACTCGGGTGTGCACGGCGTCCATGCCGATGCCGCGACCCGAGACCTGCGTCGCATCGTCGCGCGTCGAAAAGCCGGGCAACAGGATGAGGCGTGCGATCTCGTCGTCCGTGGCCGGCTGCCCGGGAGAGAGATACCCGCGGCTCTCCGCCTTGGCGCGGATGCGCGGCAGGTCGAGGCCGGCGCCGTCGTCGCTCACCCGGACGACGACGGAGGTGCCCTCGCGGGCGAATGCGAGCTCGATGCGCCCAACCGCGGGCTTGCCGCGCGCTGCGCGCACCTGTGCGTCTTCGATGCCGTGGTCGGCCGCATTGCGCAGCAGGTGCATCAGCGGATCGACGAGGCCATTCAGGACCTGGCTGTCGATTGCGGTGTTTGCGCCCGTGATGTCCAGTTCGACGCGCTTGTCGACCAGCCGCGCGGTCTGGCGGACGCTGCGCTGCAGGCGCGAGACCACGCTCGATGCCGGCACCATGCGCGTCTTCATCACGACCTTCTGGTTCTCGATCGCGAGCCGACCCTGGCCGTCGAGCAGTTCGGCAAGCGTGGCCAGGCGCTGTTCGCCGGCACGCGACAGCTCGCGCGAGTCGGTCGCCGCCTCGATCAGGCGGCGCGAGACCGTGTGCAGCTCGTTGTAGTGATCGAATTCGAGCGCATCGAAATCGCCATGACCTTTGGCGACGCCGAGCGGCGCCGTCACGCCGCGCACGTCGACCAGTTGCTCCAGTTCGCTGGCGAGATCCTGCAGTGCCGTGTTCTGCCTGGTGACCGCGCGCGTGTGCTCGACCGTCAGGCGCAGCTGCTCCTTGATCTGCGTGTTGGCGATCATCGTTTCGCCGACCAGACGCAGCAGCTCGTCGACCAGCGATGCCGGCAGGCGCAGCAGGTTCTCGGCTGGCGCATTCGGTTCGGATGCGCCATGCGGATCCGCCGGTGGCAGCGCCGAAGCGGGCGCCGCGTTCGCTTGCACGTCGACCGCATCGACGACAGGAGGTGCCGGATCGTCGTCCTCAGGCAAGCCCTCGGCGTCGATGCGATTGGCCCAGTCGAGCAGATGCTGCAGTGTCTGCTGCGCGTCGTGCGGTGTCGGACCGACGCCGAGCAGCGCTTCGCTCATCGCTTCCAGGCAATCGGCCGCTCCGATCAGCGCTTCCGCGAGGTCGCGCTGCGGCATGCGGCCATGCCGGGTCAGCGCGATCAGAATGTCTTCGATGTGATGGGTGAGGTTGGCGATGCCCTGCACGCCCACCGTGTGCGCCGCGCCCTTCAGCGTGTGCGCGGCCCGTTTCGCGACATCGAGGTCGAACATCGATGCGGCGCCGGATGCGACGCGCTGCATCGCCGCTGCGAAATCGGCCGTCTGCACCGGCAATTCGGCGAGCAGTCCGTCGAGCAGCTCCGGATTGATGTCGGCAGGGACCGCGAGAGAAACCTGCTCGGCGGTCGCCTCCTGCGCGCGCTCCGGGCCGGACGCCGTGACGAGCGCGACGCGGTACAGCGCCTGCTCGAGATCGGCCGCGCGCTGCGGCGCCAGCGCCATCCACGCTCCGCCCTCGAACAGCGATTCGATCATCGCCGCTGCCGCCGATGGATCCATCGGCGTTGCGAGGTACGCACGCACGCGCTGGGGAAAGTCGGAAAGCCACGCGTGCTGTTGATTCGACAGGCGCGGCGCTGCCGCGCGCACTCGTTCGGCGACGTGTGCAAGCACGTGGCGCAGCGCGACCAGCCCTGAAACCTCGGCCGCGTTCGCGCCGCGCTCGAAGACGTCGGCGCAGACCTCGAGCGCGGTCGCGTCGTTGCGCGCAGCGTCGAGGTCCGCGCGCATCGCGGCGAGCATGGCCGGAAACTCCCCTGCCAGCAGCGCGAGATGTTCCGGATCGATCTGCTGCTGCTCAGGCACACCCGATTCAGGCTCTTCGATCACGGGCAATGCCGTGACTTGTTCGATCGCCGCCGGCAGGCCGAGCACGATGCGCAGCGTGGCCGCTTCGCTCTGGTCGAGCGGATTCGGCCAGCTCGGATGCTGCAAGCAGGCGAGCAGGTTCGCGGCGATCTCATGCTCGCCCGGGGCTGCGCCAAACTCGTGAGCGAGCGCCGCGAAGTCGAGGGCCGGGAGCAACCAATCGGGCGGGACCGCTTCAGTGAGGGATGCGAGCGCACGCGCGGCTTCGACTCTTTCGAGAAGCAGGCCGCACACGTCGCCCAGTCCGACGACCTCGGCGCCTTGCGCTGCCTCGACGACTGTGAGCAGTTCCGTGGCAAAGGCCATCACTGCCTGGTCGCGACGATCAGACGATGCCGCTGCGAGTTCGCTCGCGGCGGCAGCAAGAGCATTCAGCGCAGCGTCGAGCTGTTCACGAGGCGACAACGTCGGCGCCGGTTCCGGGAAAAACTCGACCGGCGTTGCGACCACAGTCTCCACATCGACGAGCTGCGCTGCCGCTTCCGGTTGAGGCGACACTGCCAGCATCGGTTCCGGGAAAACCTCAATCGGCGTTGCGACCACCGTCTCTGCATCGACGAGCTGCGCTGCTTCCGGCTCCAGCGCGGCGGCGGCGGCGACGGCGTTTCGCTCGGGTGATTGAAACGCGCAAAGGCGCGAGAGGATGCTGGCGCTGCCGACAGGCGACGGCCGGAGCACCCAGACGGGCAGCTCGGCGAATTGGATCAGTTGCTTCGCCGCGTCCTGCTGCGGAGTCGGCCCGGCGACGTACTCGGACGCAAGGCGCGGCCAGCGCCGCAGGTTGAGGTCTTCCTCGGGGAGCAGGTCACGCTGTTTGTGCGCGAGGTATTCGAGGTTCGCGCTCAACCATTCCGCGGCATGGGCAAGTCCGGATGCGCCCGCCGCACCGGCCTGCGCGCCGAAGCGCACGACCGCCTGCTGCATCTCGCGGCAGCGTGCCTCGGCCGCCGCGCGATCGGCGGCCGGTTCGGCGCGTGCGCGGGCCAGCCTCTCTTCGAGCGCTGCGACCGCAACTGCCAGCGGCGCGATGCGATCTTCGATCGTTCCCATCGTTTTCCCCCGGCCCGCGCCGGCTCACGCCGGCGCAGCACCCTGACGATCAGGTCGAAGACAGCTTGAACACCCGCACCGTCGCGAGCAGGTTGCGTGCGTACTCCACCAGCAGGTTGGTCTGCTGGCCCTGCTCGGTGAGCTGCTTGCTCGTCTCCTGCGTGCTCTTCTTGATGAGGCTCGCGCGTTCGAGCAGTTCGGTGGTCGTGCGCGCCTGTTGCTGCGACTGTTCGGCAATACGCTGCACCGACGACACCAGTTCGGCAGTCGCCTCCTGCGTGACCTGCATCTGGCGGCCGGCCTGCTCGGCGAGTTTCGAACCCTCGACGACCTGCGAGATCGCCGAGTTCATCGTGTTGACCGTGTCGGCCGTCTCGACCTGGATGTTGTTGACGAGCGTGGCGATCTGTTGCGTCGACTGGCGCGCGCTTTCCGCCAGTCGCTGCACCTCGTCGGCCACCACCGCGAATCCGCGGCCGGCTTCGCCCGCCGAGGCGGCGTGCATCGCCGCGTTCAGCGCAAGGATGTGCGTGCGTTCCGCGATCGAGTTGATCAGGTTCACCGCCACCGAGATTTCCTGCGAGCGTTCGCCGAGGCGCTTGATCCGCTTTTCCGTCTCGCGAATCGTGTCGCGCGTGCTGTTGATGCCGCCGACCGTGCCGGTCACGGTTTCCAGCGCCTGCTGCGTCGTCTTGATCGCGCGCTCGGCCGCGCTGTTGCAGTGCTGCGCCATGCTGGCGATCTGCGTCATCGTTTCGGAAGCGCGCTCGAGCGACTGTGCGGTCTGCTCGACCTGCTGGCTTTCCAGCGCCGCGGCGGTCATCACCGTATCGGACTGCGATTTCACCTTCAGCGATGCGGCCGTCACCTCGGCCGAGATGTCGCTCACCTGCTGCAGCACCTTGGCGGTTTCGCCGGTCAGCAGGTTCAACGCGTCGGCCACTGGGCCGGTCACGTCCGCGGTCACCGGGACTTTCACGGTCAGGTCCCTGCGCGAGAGCTGCGCCACGGCCTGCAGCAATGTCAGCACCGAGCCGTTGAGCGTGTCGTTCTCGCGCTTCAGGGCCGCCACGCGCACGTCCATCATCTGGTCGAAGGCCGCGCCGAGCTGGCCCACTTCGTCGGTGCGGTTCAGGCGCGCGCGCGCCTCTTCGTCGCCGGCTTCGAGGCGGCGCACCGCGTGCAGCAGTGCGTCGACCGGCTGCGTGATGCTGCGGATGATCAACACGGCCACCAGCAATCCGAGCAGCGCGATCGCGGCGGCGCCGGCCAGGAAGTAGCGCTGCGCGCGCACCAGGTCGGCCGCGTTGCGTTCCAGTCGCTTGGTCACCAACTCGGCCTTGGTCGCCGCGGCGCGCACCGCTTCACGCGGCTTCGACACATCGTTCAGGTACTGCGTGGCATCGACGTTCGGGATGTCCTTGTTGAGGATTTCGCGGCGAACCAGGTTCAGCGCGGAATTGGTGTTCTGGACGACCTCGCCGATCAGTGCCTCGCTGCTGTCGCGCATGTCGGGCGAGACGCGTGTCACCAGGTGCGCCTGGCTGACGTAGCGTTCGAGCGCATCCTGCACGTCCTTCACGGTCTCGCCGAAGTGCGCGCGGTCGCTTGCGGAGAACGCTGCACGAAGTTGCGCGTCCATGGCTTGCGGCGAAGCGGGCGCGTTCGCGCGGACGCGCGCCAGATCGCGCAGGCGCGACACGATCGGGCTGCGCAGCTGACCGAGGCTTTCGCTGAGCGCCGGCAGTTCGACGAGGGAAGCGCGGATCTGGTGGCTGTTTTCGAAGTCGTCGTCGAGGTCGAGCCGGTAGCGCGTGATGAATTCGTCCTTGAGCCGCAGCAGCCCCTGCACCGCTGCCACCTGGGCATCCGACACACCGCGCTGGTCGATCTTGCGGCCGGCGATCTTGTCGCGGATCGACGACCAGTCGCGCTTGTACGCCTGCCACCGCTCGGTGATGCGCTCCTCCTTGGCGGCGATCACCATCGGTTCCAGCTTGGCAATCGCTTGCGACACGGTCGCATCCAGCTTGATCACCGCCTGCTCCTGCTTGTCGTCACCCAGCAGCAGGTAGGACGACGGGCCGCGGAAGTCCTGGATCGCCTGGATCAGCTCCAGCGTCGCCGTGACCGGCTGCAGGCCGGCCTGCTCGGTACGAATGGCTTCGATATCGCTCTGGTTGCGCTGGTAGATCGCGTACAGCGGCGCGGCCGCCATGACCGCGGCGAGCACGCCGATGATGGCGAACTTGTGCGGCAGCTTGAGATGGCGGAGGAGACTCGGTTGCAGTTTCATGGGCAGCTCCAGCGAGCTTGGTTGAGTTCGCGACTAGGTCGCCGCGAGGCTTGTCAGAAATCCAACGTGATCGAATTCGAGCCAGACCGCATCGCCAGTCGCAAGCGCGTGCGGTGCGAACGGCGCGAGCCGCGCAGGAAGTGCGGTGGGCAGATCGATCGGCGTGCCTTCCGGCACGACGCGCGGCATGCCGTCGATCAACAGGCCGGCCGCCTTGTCGCCCTTGTCCAGTACCAGCACCATCGATTTCTGCGATTCGTCGTTGCGCGCCAGCTCGAGCGCCGCGCAAAGATCGAACACCGGAACCGGGTTGCCGCGCAGGTTCATCACTCCTGCAAGCCAGCGCGGCGCATTCGGCATCGCCGCGATGCCGCGTGCTTCCACGACTTCGGAGCCGCTGCCCGGCTTGATCAGAAGACCGAGCGAGCTGACGCGAAAGCCGTAACGCACCGCCTGCTCCTTGCGTGCCTGCACCGGGCCAAGCACCGCAACGATCGGCGCCACGAAGCGCGTCAGCGCTGCGCTCGGCGCCAGCACGTCGGATCCGTTCAGCTCGGTTTGGGCTTGCATCGCAAGAGCAGCACGCGTCAGGCGGCCGCGACTTTCAACTGTTCGACGACCTGCTCAGGGCGGGCCGGCTTGACGATGTAACCGCGCGCTCCCTGCAGCTGGCCCCATACCTGGTCGGCCTTCTGGCCTTTTGCGGTCACGAACACGACCGGGATGTGCTTGGTCGCGGGGTCGGCGGCCAGCTGGCGGCAGGCTTCGTAGCCGTCCATCTCCGGCATCACGATGTCGAGAAAGACGATGGCAGGCTTCTCGGCCTTCGCCTTGGCGACCGCTTCGGCGCCGCTGCTGGCGGTGATCACGAAGCAGCCCATGTCGGCGAGGATCGTCTTCAAGTTGTTCACGTCGACCGTCGAATCGTCGACGACGAGCACTTTCCTGGTCATTGCGGATTTCTCCCCGAGAAGTTGGAAGGTCACGCGGCCACGGGCCGCGCGTGAGCGAGCTTGAGTTCAGGAGCTGGCGTCGCGGCCAGGTACTTGGTGAGGATCACCTCGAATTCGGATTGCCTGACCGGCTTGACGAGATAGCTGTCGCAACCCGCGAGCGAACCGCGCAGGCGATCGAACGGCGATGACCGGCTGGTCAGCATCACGACCGGCGTGCGCCTGGCGCTGAAACCTTTCTTGATCGCCTTGCACACCTGATAGCCATCTGTGCCCGGCAGGACGACATCCAGCAGCACGAGGTCGAACTCGCGCTGTGCGATCTCGTCGAGCGCGTGTTCGCCGGTTGCGACCAGCGTCGGGTCGACGTCGCGTGCGCGCAGAACGAGTTCGAGCTGCTTGCGCACGGTGGGGCTGTCGTCGACGACGAGCACCGCTTGACGCACGCGCGGCGCAGAAGCAACGGTCGCCGCTGCCGGCTGCGACGCCAGTGCAGCGACAGCGGGTGAGATCGGCAGCAGCGTGCGCGGTCCGAAGCGCTCGGCGTTCATCGCGACCTCGTCGAGCGCCGCGAGCAGGCGTGAGGCAAGCAACGGGCGGCGCAGCACTTTCGCAGCGGAGGCCTTGCCCTGGCTCTCGATCGCGATCACCGGACGCGCCTGCGTCGGATCGCAGATGCGCCAACGGCCCACGGCTTCTTCGGAGTCGATGTCGACGAGGTAGAGATCTGCCGTCGAGCCGTCCGCAGCGAGATCGAATCCCACTGCGCGGCTCGAGTGGCTGCTCAGAACGCTGATACTGCTCAGGACACTCTGCTCGTTCGCCTTCAGTCCGAAGGCCGCGACCTGCAAGACGCGCTTTCCCATTACCGTTCCAATCGTTGTGCCGGAACCCGGGCACGGAGGTGCCATGTCCGGACTACTGCCGTTGTTACGGTATTTGGGCGAAATCCCTTAGTCGGGAATTGGCGCAGATTTCGCGGGCAATTTCCGGCGCGACGTCACGGGGGCGCCGAGAAAGCTGAAGGCAAGCTGAATTGGCCGCTGGGCGCGCGCGCCCAGCGGCACCTTGCGCAGCCGAGAGAGCGCTTATCCCTTGACCGCGCCCGCGGTAAGTCCGGACACGATGCGACGCTGGAAGAACAACACCAGCAGCACGACAGGCACCGTGACGATCACCGAGGCCGCCATGATGTTGCCCCATGGCAGCTCGTGCTGGCTCGAGCCCGTGATCAGCGCGATCGCTACCGGCACCGTGCGCTGCGTGTTCGTCAGCGTGAAGGTCAGCGCGAACAGGAACTCGTTCCACGCCGCGATGAATGCCAGCAGGCCGGTGGTCACCAGCGCCGGCCAGAGCAGCGGCATGAACACGCGCGTGATGATGGTCCACGGCGTGGCGCCGTCCATGACGGCCGCTTCCTCGAGTTCCTTCGGCAGGCCTTTCATGAACGTCGTCAGCACCCAGACCGTGAACGGAATGGTGAAGATCATGTACGACAGGGTGAGGCTGAACAGGCTGTTGTACAGGCCGAATGCCCGCACCAGTTCGAACATGCCCGACAGCACCGCGACCTGCGGAAACATCGAAACGCCGAGAACCACCAGCAGCAGCGTGCCGCGCCCGCGAAACTGCACACGACCCAGCGCATAGGCAGCGGTGACGCCGAGCAGAAGCGACAGGGCAACCACCGAGACGGAAACGATCAGCGAATTGAAGATGTTCGTCGCGAAAGGCTGCTCGCGGAACACCGAGACGTAGT
>DATKAJ010000116.1:0-78117 GCA_035498175.1 Burkholderiaceae bacterium | reverse complement strand
AGCCAGGTGCCCGGGGCGGGCTCGACGAGGTTTCGTCTTCGGACCGTGTACGGCGAACCGCAAGGGTCGCGACCTGATCCGCCAAGCCATCCGCATGGCTGATGGTTCCGACGGGGTCGGCCGAACGGACTCCCCCAAAGGAATCAGCGTTGCGGCGATGGCAATGATCCCCGCACGCTAGAGTCGGCCAGACTCGAATTCACAGTCAGTCGTCGGCTTTGCGGTCCCGGCCCGGAGACCCGAGCACCGCGGGGGCGACTGCGGACCGCATGTGCTGAAGATGGACCTGCAATCAATGGAATCGCCATCGGCGGCGGCGCGTGCAGCGGCCGCCGCGGTGGCCACGTCGGGGCGACGCGCATGCTGGGCCTGCTGAACCGCGCCCGGCGCACCGCTGAACCCGAGCGCCGGGGCTCGGGACGCTGGTTCACGCGCAGCGAAGCGATCATGGGCACCGCGATCCACGTCGAGCTGTGGCACGACGATCGCGCGGCGGCAAATGCCGCCATCGACGCGGTGATGCATGAGATGCACCGGATCGATGCGCTGATGAGCCACTACAAGGACTCGTCGGAGCTGTCGCGCATCAACCGCGAGGCTGCGCGGCGGCCGGTCGAGGTCGGTGCCGAGCTGTTTGGACTGCTGGCACGCTCGATCGAATTTTCCGAGCTGTCCGGCGGAGCCTTCGACATCACGTCGGCCAGCGCGGGCCACCTGTACGACTACCGCCGCCGCATCCGGCCGAATGATGACGAACTGGCCGCGGCACGCGAGGCGATCGGTTATCGGCACCTGCTGCTCGACCCGGCGCAGCGCACGGTAGGGTTCGCGCATAAGGGCGTGCGTATCGACCTCGGTGGTTTCGCGAAGGGCTATGCGGTCGACAACGGTGCAGCAATTCTCGCGCGCCACGGCGTGCGCCACGCAGTCGTTGCCGCCGGCGGCGACAGCCGCGTGCTGGGTGACCGGCGCGGCCGGCCCTGGATGGTCGGCGTACGCGATCCGCGCCGCGAGGGCGAGGTCGTCGCGCTGCTGCCGCTCGAGGACGCGGCAGTATCGACCTCCGGCGACTATGAGCGCTTCTTCGACGCCGGCGACGAGCGCTGCCATCACCTGATCGATCCGACGACAGGAAAGTCGCCGCACGCGGTGCACAGTGTCACCGTCATCGCCTCCGACGGGCTGACCAGCGAAGCCCTGTCGAAGACGGTCTTCGTGCTCGGTGTCGAGCGCGGGCTGCAGATCGTCGAGTCGGTGCCCGACGTCGATGCCGTCATCGTGGACGCCGCCGGCAGGCTGCACGCGTCGGCAGGGCTTTCCGTCTGTGCGACGGCGCACGGCAACTCATGACTTCGGCCTAGCGCCGTGATGCGACCCTTCAATCAACCCGACAAACCGCCGTTACATCGAGCAATCGACGACGGCGCGCGGCCGACACAATCCGCGCGTCCCATGCCAACGCAGCCACCAGCCCCAATGAGGCAGCCATGAGGGACTTCCATACTTCTCGATCGGCCACTGGATTCGCGCTCACGGCTCTTGCCGTGCTGGTGTTCGCGGGTTGCTCCGGCGACTCGACGACCGACAGCAAGCTGCTCGTCGCCGGCGACGTGCCGATTGCCTATGCCAAGCGCTCGACGAAGCTGAACACCAATCCCACCAACGGCGCCCCGTTCGCCGAGGGGGGTGACCTGATCATCCGCGAGCGGTCTTCGCCGAGCGCGCGCGAATTCAACGTCACGGCGAATATCACGCAGGGCAAGGGCGACGTGTCCGACCCCGAGGTGTCGTACGACGGCAGGAAGATCGCGTTTGCGATGCGCTGCCCGACCAGCAACACGTCGGTCGTTGCGGGCGTCCCGGCGTGTACCGGCCGCTGGAACCTGTGGGAGTACGACACGACCCAGGGGCTTGACAAGGGCACCTTCCGCCGCATCACCAGCTCGACGACGGATGACGACGTCGATCCGGCGTACCTGCCGGCCGACCGCGGCTACGTGTTCGCCTCCAACCGCCAGACGACGACGAAGTCGCAGGCGCTGGGCCAGACCTACTACGCGGTCGACGAGTACGAGCGCGAGCGCGTCTTCAACCTGCACACGGTCGACCGCAACGGCGGATCCGTCACGCAGATCTCGGTCAATCAGAGCCACGACCGCAACCCGGTCGTGCGTCCCAACGGCGACATCATGTTCTCGCGCTGGGAGCACGTCGGCCCGCGCAACCGCTTCGCAATCTTCCGCGTCAAGCCGGACGGCACCGACATGTTCGTGCTGTATGGCGCGCACAGCCCGGGTAACAGCTTCCTGCACCCCCGCGACATGGACCCGAGCGGCCCGTACAAGGGCAAGGTGCTGTCCGACCTGATGCCGCTCTCGGGGACGCAGGAAGGCGGCGCGCTGATGCTGATCGACGCCGCCAACTACTCGGAGCAGAACACGCCGGCCAACGCGCAGGTCGCCGCCCAGGGCGGGCAGGTGCAGTGGACCGAGAAGGAAATCGATCTCGGCCGTGGCCTCTCTGAGTTCGGCCGCATCACAGCGCCGTTCCCGCTGTGGGACGGCACGAACCGCGTGCTGCTCGCGTACCGGCCGTGCGAGGTGACGCGCAACGGTGTCGTCGTGCCGTGCCTTTCGCTAACCGATGCCGAGCGCGCGATGCTCGCCGACGACACGATGTCGCGCGCGCAGCGCGCGCTGCTGCCGGTGCAGGACAACGCCCCGGCGGTGTACTCGATCTACATGTTCGACCCATCCAAGCAGACCTTCCTGATCGTCGCCGCTCCGCCACCGGGGTTCATGTACACCGATCCGGTCGCGATCCAGGCGCGTCCCGAGCCCAATGCGACACAGCCGACCGTGGTCGACGAAACGCTGAAGGCGCAGGGCATGGCGCTGATCGAGGTGCGCAGCGTGTATGACACCGACGGTCTCGACCGCATGGGCGACTCGATGCTCGCCGCGTCCGACCTCGGCAGTGGCTGCACAGTGTCGATTCCCAAGACTGCGCCGGCGGACGCTGCCGACACGCGCTCGCGCGTGCCGGACATCGCGCGCCTGAAGGATCCGGCCGACGCCGCTTACCGCTGCTCGCCGGCTTACTTCATTCGCGCCTTCCGCGCCGTTGCGCCGCAGGCCGGCATGACGGGCATGCGGCAGGCCATCGGCGAGACCGAGTTCGAGCCGCAGCAGATCCTCGGGTATGCGGCGGTCGAGCCCGACGGCTCTTTCAAGCTGCAGGTGCCGGCGGATACGCCGCTGGGATTCGCCGTTCTCGATGCCAAGGGCCGCGCGATCCAGACGCACCTGAACTGGATCCAGGTGCGCCCCGGCGAACGCCGCACCTGCGACGGCTGCCACAGCCCGCGTCGTGGTGCATCGCTGAACTCGGGGGCGATCGTCAATGCGGTCCCGCAGACCTGGCTCGGCGCGATGGCGTCGGCGCACCAGTCCGGCGAGACGATGGCCTCGACGCGTGCCCGCCTCGACGCCACGGTGCTCAACCTCGGCGCGGACCAGGTCCATGCCGATCATTGGGCCGATACGGCGCAGAACGGCGTCACCGCGCGGCCCGCCATTACCGTGCGCTACACCGGCAACGCCAACACCGCGGACGACCTCGCGACGCCGGCACCCACGAACGGGATCATCAACTACCCGGACCACATCGCGCCGATCTGGACGCGTACGCGCGGCCTCAATGGCGCAGACACCTGCACCAACTGTCATGCCGACACCACCAAGCTCGACCTGCGTGCCAACGTCGCCGGCAGTGGGCGGCTGGTGTCCTATGAGGAACTGCTGGTCGGCGATCCCGTGATCGACTCGGCGACCGGAAAGCCGGTTACCCGCCTCGAAGACGGCGTCCCGGTCGTGGTACGCAATACACCGCTGGTGGACAACATGGCCGGCAACGCGCAGGGCATGACGCGTGCGAGCCGCCTCGGCGAAATCATGTTCGGTGAGCAGCTGAAGGCGTCGGCCGAGGCGCGTAACGTGCATCCGAATCCGCCGGCGACTGCGCCCGACCACTCGACGTTGCTGAACCTCGCAGAGAAGCGCCTGATCAGCGAGTGGATGGATCTCGGCGGCCAGTACTTCAACAACGTGTCGGTCAGCAACAGTCCGGCGCGCACTGCAACGGCGCTGTCGCGTACCGCGTTCGATGCGACCGTCTATCCGGTGATCCAGGCGAACTGCATCACCTGTCATCAGCCGACCGGCAACAGTGGCGCGTCGCAGACCACCACGTCATTCCTGCGCAACCGCTTCGTGCTGACCGGTGACGTCGAAGGTGACTACAACGTCACGCTGACGATGATCTCCGACACCTGCAATGCGGCGTCCAATGCACTGCTCGTGCGGCCCTCGACCGTGCCGCATCCGGCCGGTGCCATAGGGCAGACGACGGCTGTGCTGCCGAACGGCAGCGCGGGCTACGGTGCGATCGCCGCGTGGATCAGTTCGGGTTGCACGCCGCCATGACGGAGACTTCGGCGGGGGCGCCCTCTCGGATTCGTCCGGCCACCTGCGCGGTGGCCGGATTTCTTGCGCTCGTTCTCGCGGCGTGCGGGGGCGACGGCAACCCCCTGGACAATCCGCCCACGGTCCAGAACGCGGCGGTGACGAGCGGACAGAAGCTGTCCTTCATCTACTTCCAGAAGTGCATCCAGCCGATCTTCGTTGCGCAGCTGCAGATCAACCAGGGCGGCGCAATCTCGACCAACACCTGCGCCGCGGCGGGATGCCACGACAACGTCACCGGCACCGGCGGCGCATTCCGGCTGCTCGGCAAGGCGCAGATGGTCGACCTGTCTGATCCCGCCAACACGCCGGACGTGATCCGCAACACAGACATGTACAAGAACTACTACTCGGCGCAGGGAGAGGTCGTGTTCGGGGCGCCGCTGTCGAGCCGGCTGCTGACCAAGCCGCTGACCCTGAATGTGCTCCACGGCGGAGGTGTGATCTTCCTCAGCGAGAGCGATCCACACGTCATGCTGATCAAGTACTGGATCAGCCGCCCGATGCCGCAGGGCCATGACGAGTTCAGCTCCGCGGCCAACGGCATGTTCACGCCCGCGGACCCGAACACAGGCACCTGCAATACCCAATGACCTCATGCGGCGCGCAGACACAGTGGCAGAAGATGCTGGCGCGCGCAACGGCCTGCATTCTGCTGCTGCTCGGAACCGCCGCGGCGCCCGCGCTTGCGCAGGAGAAGGTGCAGATCACCGACCCGTACATCGAACTGCACACGGGTCCCGGGCGCGGCTATCCGGTCTTCTTCGTCGCCGAACGCAACGAGTGGATCGAGGTCCTGCTGCGCCATACCGACTGGTACAAGGTGCGGACGGCCAACGGCAAGGAGGGCTGGGTCAATCGCTCCCAGCTCGAGACCACGCTCACAGAAGCCGGGACCGCGAAGGTCTTTCGCGACGTGCTGCTGGACGACTACCTGCGGCGGCGGCTCGAACTCGGCGCCGCCTGGGGTCTGTTCGACGGCGAACCGATGGTGAAGATATGGACCGCCTATCGCTTCGCCGACACGCTCAGCATTGAAGCGACGGTCGGGCAGGTGCAGGGCACGTTTGCGGGGACCGAGCTTTGGAACGTCAACGTCAACGTGGAACCGTGGTCCGACCGCCGGTTGTCGCCGTTCTTCGGCGTCGGGCTCGGCCGCTTCACGAACATCCCGAACCTGAGCCTCGTCAGCGCGGTCGACACGACGGCGAACCTTGCGAATGCCGCCGTCGGCCTGCGCTATCACATCGCCGAGCGCTTCGTCGCCCGGCTCGATTACACGATCTACGCCGCCTACACCTCCGACAACGCGACTACTCAGTACCGCGCCGTCACGCTGGGCGTCGCCTTCTTCTTCTGATAACGGCACACCGATGCGAAACCGGCTCCTAGCACTTCCCCTCGTCGCCGCGATCGCGACCGCCACGAACGTCTCGTTCGCGCAGTCGACTCCTGCGGCTGACGCGAACCCGCCCCCGAACGAGCAGGTGATCGAGCCGACGGTGCCGCGCCGCGAAGTGCGCGTGCCGAAGATCCCGAGCAACGACATCATTCTCGGCGCTTACGTCGGCACGTACTCGAGCGAGGACTTCGGTGCCAGCCTGGTTTACGGCGCGCGCCTCGGGTATCACATTACCGAAGATTTCTTCGTCGAGGGCGTGTACGCCACGACCAAGGTCAGCGACGAGAACTTCCGGCAGATCCTCCCCGGCGGCATCTTTCCGAACAAGACGGAGACGCTCGATTACTACAACCTCTCGGTCGGCTACAACATCCTGCCGGGCGAGGCGTTTCTCGGGCGCAAGTACGCCTTTGCGCAGGCGCTCTATCTGATCGCCGGAATCGGCAGCACCAAGTTCCTCGGCCAGAGCTCCCAAACGATCAACTTCGGCCTTGGCTACCGCGTGTTCCTCAAGGACTGGGCCGCGATCCAGGTTGACTTCCGCGACTACATGTACTCGCTCGACCTTCTCGGCCAGAGCAAGTCGACGCAGAACCTCGAACTGACCGCCGGGTTGACCTTCTTCTTCTAGGCCATCGTCGTGACATACGCCACTCGACTCTCATCGACCCTGCGGCTCTTCGTTATGGCGGTGTTCGCGCTCGGCGTCGGCGCGACGCTCGCCGCGATCACACCTTCTGCCGGCGCGCCTGACTTCACGCTGCCGAGCCTGGACGGGCCGAACCTGCGGCTGCGGGAACAGCGCGGGCAGGTGGTGATGATCAACTTCTGGGCGACGTGGTGCGGCCCCTGCCGGGTCGAGATGCCGCATCTGGGCCGCCTGTACGACAAGTATCGCGGGTCGGGCTTCACGGTGCTCGCCGTCAACATCGACGAAGACCCGCATAAGGCCGCGCAACTCGCACGCCAGCTCGGCATGCGCTTTCCGGTGCTGCTCGACACCGACAAGAAGGTCAGCCGCCTCTACGACCTCGGGACGATGCCGTCGACCTTTCTGGTCGATCGCGATGGGCGCGTGCGCTACGTGCACCGCGGCTACCGCGACGGTTACGAGGACACCTACGACAGGCAGATCCGGGAGTTGCTGCGCGAATGAAATCCACTCCAACACTTCCGGGCGGCACGCTGCGTGTCGTTGCGTTCAGCCTGGCCACCTGTGTTCTGTCCGCGTGCTCGCTGCCAGAACCCTGGGTCAAGCCCTACGAGCGCGAGCGGCTCGCCGACCCGTTGATGAAGTATCAGCGCGATCCGCTGTCGGCCAAGGACTTCGAGCACGCGCACGACGTGCGCGAGGGCGCACGCGGGGGCACCGGCGTGCAGGGAGGCGGTTGTGGCTGCAACTGACGTCAGCCCGACCGAGCGCTGCCGGCGCGCATTGCGGCGTGCTCAGCTCAGACTGCTCTCGCTGGGGGGGCGCGGCGATGGCGTCCGCGGAACGGTCGCGCTTGCCAGCGCGCATCTGCTGGGTGCGCTGAGCGGCCTGCTCGCCACCGGCGACGTCAACGCGGCCGACCTTCCCGAGGATCGCGTCGACGTCATGCTGCACAGCTTCAACGGCGGGGGCGTCGACGCGTGGGGCCCGGCGATCCTGATCCGCAAGAACATTCTGGGCAAGGTGTCGCTGCTCGGCACGTACTACGCGGACATCGTCAGCAACGCGTCGATCGATGTCGTCACGACCGCCAGCCCGTACCACGAAACGCGCAACGAATTCGGCTTTGGCGCCGACTATGCGGTGCGCGATTCTGTGCTGACCTTCCTCGCGTCTCGCAGCACCGAGCCCGACTACATCGCGAATGCGTTCAACTTCGACGTCAGCACCGAGACCTTTTCCGGCATGACGACGGTCGGGCTCGGCTACACCTATGGGTCCGACGATGTCGGCAAGAAGGGCGAGGGATTCTTCGACCACGCCACGCATTACCGCTACCGGCTCGGCGTGTCGCAGATACTTACGCCGACGTGGCTGGCGAATGCCAACTTCGAAGTCGTCTCGGACAGCGGCTTCCTGGCCAGCCCATATCGTGTCGCGCTCGTTTTCGGCGCCGCGGTGCCCGAAAGGCTGCCGGGAACGCGGACCAGCCGGACGCTGCAGTTCCGCCTCATCGGCGAGGTGGCACCCACCTTGTCGGTGCGTGGCGAGTACCGCTATTTCTGGGACACGTGGGACATCCATGCCCAGAACTTCGGTGTCGGAGCGGCATATCGCATGGGCGAGAAGTGGCTGCTCGACGGCTATGCGCGCTATTACACGCAGAACGGCGCACTGTACTTCACGAACAACGCGACCTCCGAAACGCAGTACGTCACGCGCAACCGGCAGCTGAGCCCGTTCAGTTCCTGGACGGCAGGCGCGAAGGTGACGTACGCGCTCACCGGAGTGCCCGGCCGCTACCAGGTCTTCCTGAATGGGGCGCTCGAATACTGGAAGACCGACTACAGCGAATTCACCGATCTGCGCACCGGCAACCTGTACTCGTACAGCGCGGTGTTGTCGCAGGTCTTCGTGACCGTGATTTTCTGAGTGAGGACAACAGCATGTCGACACGCCGCCTGCTGATCGCTGCCCTGCAGTCGATCGCATTGCTGTCGTCGGCCGCAACGGCGCAGACGCCGCCTGCACCGTCCGGCGCAGCCACAGAAACGCAGGGGGCCCCGAAGGCGGCAGCGCCATCGACGGCCAGCCTCGACGACCGAATCCAGGACACTAAGTCCGACGTGATCCGGCTCAATCGCGACCTGATGGTGCTGGAGGAGGAGCTGCTGTTTCCGGCGAGCACGCAGGTCGCCATTTTCGTGTCGATGGACGTCGGCAAGATGTTCTCGCTCGACTCGGTGTGGGTGAAGCTCGACGACAAGCAGGTCGCTGCATACCTGTACACGCCGGCGGAGGTCCAGGCGCTGCATCGCGGCGGGGTTCAGCGTCTGTACCTCGGCAACCTGCGGGCGGGCACGCACGAACTGGTGGCCTTCTTCACGGGCAAGGGCCCGCACACCCGCGACTACAAGCGCGGCGCGACGCTGAAGATCGAGAAAGGCACCGAACCGAAATACATCGAGCTGCAGATCAAGGACTCGACCGGCAAGCTGCAGCCGGAGTTCGAGGTCAAGGTCTGGCAGTAGCGGCATGGGCAACGGTGTGAAGCTCTGGCGCTGGACGCGGGCTGCGATTGCCGTCGCAGCGCTGGCGTGCTTCGCCCAGCTCGCACACGCACAGTCGACGGTCGACGCCGGCAAGTCATCGACGTCGTCGGGGTGGATGGACTGGCTGACGTCGATGGACTGGTGGCCGTGGCGCGGCGATGGGCGCCCCCCGGCACCCACCGGCGTGGAGTCTCCGCACTACGGCGACAGCCTGTTCTACTTCTTCCAGGGCCGCTATTTCACGTCTGTGACGCGCCTGATGGTGTCGCAGCAGTTCGGCCGCCTGTCGCCGCACGATGACGAGGCGGAAATCCTGCGCGGCGGACTGTTCCTCTCCTACGGACTGCATCGCGAGGCGGGAGAGGTCTTCGCCACGCTGATCCAGAAAGGCGCGAAGCAGCCGGTGCGTGATCGCGCCTGGTACTACCTCGCCAAGATTCGTTATCAGCGCGGGCTGTACCTCGAATCGCAGGACGCGCTCGGTCGCATCGAGAAAGCGCTGCCCGGCGCGCTCGAGGAGGACCGGGCACTGCTGCAGGCCAACGTGCTGATGGCCCGCGGCAACTATGCCGAAGCGAGCCGGGTGCTGGACACGCTCGCGAAGGGCCCGAACCCCAGCAGCTACGCGCGCTACAACCTGGGTGTGGCGCTGATCAAGAGCGGCGATCCAGCGCGCGGAACCACGCAGCTCGACGGCATCGGCAAGATGCCGGCCGTCACTGAGGAGTATCGGAGCCTGCGTGACCGCGCGAACGTTGCGCTCGGATTCGCGTCGCTGCAGGAGGGGCGCGGCGAGCAGGCGCGCGTGTATCTGGAGCGCGTGCGCCTGAGCGGAATGTTCTCGAACAAGGCGCTGCTCGGTTTCGGCTGGGCCGCTGCAGAGCAGGGGCAGATGAAGGTCGCGCTCGTGCCCTGGAGTGAACTGGCCGGGCGCACTCCACACGATGCGGCGGTCCTCGAGGCCAAGCTGGCGATGCCGTACGCGCTCGCCGACCTCGGAGCGAATTCGCAGGCCCTCGGCCTCTACCAGGATGCGATCGGTGCGTTCGATCGCGAAAACGCCGACCTGGACACCTCGATCGCCGCGATCCGCAGCGGCAAGTTGCTGGAAGGCCTGATCGCCAGCAACCCGGGCGAGGAGATGGGCTGGTTCTGGAACATTTCACAACTGCCCGAGATCGAGGGCCGGCCCCTGGGCGCGCACCTCGCGCACCTGATGGCTACGCACCCGTTCCAGGAGGCCTTCAAGAACTACCGTGACCTGCTGTACCTCTCGCGCAACCTGCAGCAGTGGCAGGACAGCCTCGGCGTGCTGCGAGACATGCTGGCGAATCGCCGTCAGGGCTACGCCGAGCGCCTGCCCCAGGTGCTCGCGCGTGAGCAGGCACTCAATCTGGAGGGCTTCGAGCGGCAGGGCACCGAGCTGCAGTCGGAACTCGAACGTGTCGAGCGCGAGGCCGACGTCGCCGCCTTCGCCACGCCTCAGGAGCGCGAACTGCAGGCGAGACTCGATCGCGTGCGCGAAATCCTCGAGCGCGCCGGCAACGATCCGGAGGTGGCCCCGGCGCGCGAGCGCTATCGGCGCGTCGCCGGCGCCTTGCTCTGGCAGCAGACCGACCAGTTCTCCGCGCGCCTGTGGAATGCAAAGAAGGGCATGCAGGAGCTCTCGCGCAATCTGGCGCAGGCGCAGCGCCTCGAGGCCGCCCTGTCGGCATCGCAGACCGACGAGACGGCGCGGCTCGAAGCCTTTGCGCAGCGCATCGATGCGTTATCCGCACGCGTCGATGCGATGGTTCCGCGTGTCGCTGCGCTTGCGCAGGAACAGCAGGTTGCCGTCCAGGAGCTCGCGGTCGCGGAGCTGCAGCAGCAGAAGGAGCGGCTGGCCGAGTACGGCACGCAGGCGCGCTTTGCGGTCGCGCAGATCGTCGATCGTGCCGCCGCGAAGGAAAGCAACCGTGCGCCCTAGGACCGCGCCGCGGGCAGCATCGGTTGTGCAGAGGCTCCCCAGGCTCGCAGCCGCGGTCGCCGCGGTGCTGCTCACGGCGTGCTCGATGCCGTGGAAGCGCTCGACCACCGGTCCGGAGCAGCCGACGCTGAAGACGCTGGCGTCGCGCCAGTATCCAGTCCAGCCCGATGCCGGCATCAGCGCGAACGAGGAAGACGCCGCGCGTGCCTACCGCGACTTTCTCGCGTCGGCGCCGCGCGAGCCGCAGAAGAAGGAGGCACTGCGCCGCCTCGGCGATCTCGAGATGGACCACGTCGATGCACGCTCGGCAGGTGGCGAAACGACGGGCGCCGCCGAGTACAAGGGCGCGATCGCGCAGTACCAGGATTTCCTGAAGACCTATCCGAACGACTCCGGCAACGACCGGGTGCTGTACCAGCTCGCCCGGGCGTACGAACTGAGCGGCGACCTGGAAACTTCGCTGGCGACGCTCGACAAGCTGGTGCAGCTCTACCCGACGACGCGCTACCGCGACGAGGCGCAGTTCCGTCGCGGCGAGCTTCTGTTTGCGCTGCGCGAGTATCCGAAGGCCGAGGCGGCATATCTGGTGACGATGCGCGGCGACAAGAACTCGCCGTACTACGAGCGTTCTCTCTACATGCACGGTTGGGCGCTGTACAAGCAGGGGCGCCTGGACGAGGGGCTGCAGTCGTTCTTCGGCGTGCTCGACCTGAAGCTCGCCGGACGTGGCAGCGAAAGTGACCTCGAAAAGCTGCCCGGGCTGACGCGGGCCGACCGCGAACTCGTCGAGGACACATTTCGCGTAACGAGCATCTCGCTCGCGAGCCTGCAGGGGCCGGCGTCGATTCCGCCGTACATCAACTCCGCCGTGCGCCGCGAGTACGAGTTTCGCGTGTACCAGCAGCTCGGTGAGCTTTACATCAAGCAGGATCGCGTCAAGGACGCTGCAGACACGTTCAGCGCGTTCGCGCAGCGCTCGCCGTCACATCCAGAGGCCCCGGTGCTGCAGGCACGCGTGATCGACATCTACGCGGCGAACGGCTTCGCCACGCTGGCGCTGGAGGCGAAGAAGCAGTACGTCACTCAGTACGGCGTGGGCAGCGACTATCAGCGCAGCAACCCGGAGGGGTGGACGCGCAACGCCGAGCCGCTGGTCAAGACCCACCTGGAAGAGCTGGCGCGCTACTACCACGCGAGCGCACAGAAGTCGAAGAAGACCGAGGACTACCAGGAAGCGGTGCGTTGGTACCGCGCCTACCTCACATCGTTCCCGGATGACCCGCAGGCTGCGCAGAACAACTTCCTGCTCGCCGAACTGCTGTTCGAGGACTCGCACTTTGCGGAGGCCGCCGTCGAATACGAGAAGTCCGCCTATGGCTATCCGGCGCACGCGAAGAGCGCGGATGCCGGTTACGCGGCGCTGCTTGCCTACGCGCGCCAGGGAAAGCGGCTGCCCGCGTCCGAAGTGCGACCAGTGCAGCTGGCCGCGGTAGACAGTGCGGAGCGATTCGGCAACGCGTTTCCGCAGGATCCGCGCGTGGCGCCGGTGCTGACCAACGCGGCTGAGCAGCTCTACGCGCTCAACGAGGGTGAGCGAGCTGCAACGGTCGCACGCAGAGTGCTGGCACTCGACCCGCCGGCGCCGGCGGAGCAGCGGCGCGTCGCCTGGACGGTCGTGGCGCACGCGTCCTTCGACAAGGGTGATTTCGCCGGCGCCGAGCAGGCCTACGTCCAGGTGCTGGCGCTGACCCCGGACAAGGATCCGGCGCGTGGCGCGCTGACGGAGCGGCTGGCGGCGTCGGTCTACAAGCAGGGCGAAGCGGCCCGCGCGCAGGGTCAGCTGGCCGACGCGATCGGCCACTACTCGCGGGTCGCAAGCGTCGCGCCTCAATCGCCGGTGCGTGCGACGGCGCAGTACGACGCCGCGGCGACGCAGCTGGCTTTAGAGGACTGGGACGGCGCGGCGCGCACGCTCGAGGACTTCCGCGCGCGTTATCCGAGCAGCCCGCTGCAGGGCGAGGTGTCGGCCAAGCTCGCCGTCGCCTACTCCGAAAAGGGCAGCTGGGCGCAGGCCGCGGCCGAGTTCGAGAAGCTCGCCGCCGCCAACAAGGACCCACAGCTTGCGCGCACGGGCCTGTGGCAGGCGGCCGAACTCTACGAGAAGGCCGGCGCCCGCGACTCCGCCGCGCGCGCTTTTGAGCGCTACGTGAAGCAGTACCCCGATCCGCTCGAGCCTGCGCTCGAAGCGCGCTGGCGCCTTGCTCGGGTTGCACAGGAGCAGGGCAACGTCGCACGCGAACAGGCGTTGATGAAGGAGGTACAGCGCGCGGACCTGACCGCCGGGGCGGCGCGCACCGAGCGCACGCGCTACCTCGGCGGCATGGCGACACTGGCGCTGGCGCGGCCGCTGGCAGACGACTATCGCAAGGTCGCGCTGGTCGAGCCGCTGAAACGGCAGCTCAAGCTTAAGAAGGACAAGATGGAGGTCGCGCTGAAGGCGTATGCGGCCGCCGCGGACTACGGCATCGCCGAGGTGTCGACGACAGCCACCTATCAGACGGCGGAGCTGTATCGCGACTTCGGCGCCGCGATGCTGAACTCGCAACGCCCGAAGGGACTGAAGAAGGACGAACTCGAGCAGTACAACGTGATGCTCGAGGAACAGGCCTTCCCGTTCGAGGAGAAGGCGATCGAGGTGCACGAGATCAACGCGCGGCGGACGGTCGACGGCATCTACGACAGCTCGGTGCGCGACAGCATCAAGGCGCTCGGGCAGCTGCGGCCGGCGCGCTACAACAAGGTTGAACGCGCGGAAAGGACGGTCGATGCGATCCGCTGATCGTCTGCCGGTGATATGCGGCCTTGTGGCCGCGAGCCTGCTGCTCGCGGGTTGTGCGGCAATCGGCGACGTCTTCTCGCCGGCAAAGCCCGAAGCGTCGGCGTCGGGGCAATCCACCGCGGCCAAGACCGGCGCTCCGGCGGCCTCGGCTGCAAAGCCCGCCGCAGCCGATGCCACGAAACCCGAAGCACCGGTCAACCCGGCTGCGCAGCGCAGCTTCGATGCCGCACGCCAAGCCCTGGTTGCGGGACGAACCGCAGAGGCCGAGCGGGGCTTCATCGCGCTGACTAAGTCCGACCCCGATCTCTCCGGACCGTACGCCAACCTGGGCCTCATCTATCGCCAGGCCGGCAAGACCGCCGAAGCTCGGGCCGCGTTTGAGAAGGCCGTCCAGCTGAGCCCGCAGCGCGCCGACCTGCGCAACCAGCTGGGCATCACATATCGCATGGCGGGGGACTTCGCCAAGGCGAAGGCGTCGTACGAACAGGCGATGGTCGTCGACCCCGCGTACGCGCCCGCCGTGCTGAACCTCGGCATTCTGTATGACTTGTATCTATGGGATGGCGTGCGCGCCCTCGAACTCTACGATCGCTATCTGCAGATGACGCCGGGTGGAGACGAGCAGGTGCAGCGCTGGGTCAGGGACCTGCAGAACCGGACGGCCCGCAAGGGCGAAGCGCCGGGCCGCCCCAAGCAAGCCAGTACCGCAGCGCGTGGCGCGGAGGTTTCCGGCGAAGCGCCGGGCCGCCCCAAGCAAGCCAGTACCGCAGCGCGTAGCGCGGAGGTTTCCCAATGAGTGCCGCCGCGCAAGGAGCAGGGATGAAGCGGCGTTTCTCCGGGCATTGCCCGCCCCTGTTGCGAGCGACGATGGCCGTGGCCCTGGCGCTATGTGCAGGCACGGCTGCCCCGCAGGATCGGGCGGACATGGACCGCACGCAGATCATTGGCAACCGCGAGTTGCCGAAGGTGCTGTACATCGTGCCGTGGAAGAAGCCGGTGCTCGGGGACTCCTCGGGACGTCCACTGGACAGCGTGCTCGACGAGGCGCTGGCGCCCGTGGATCGCGACGTGTTTCGCCGCCAGGTGCGCTACGACGCGCTGATCCAGGCCCGTGCCGAAAAGCCGGCCGGCAGTGCCGAAGCCGCGTCGCCTGCGGTTCGCAAGTGAAGACAGTTGTCTGAATCTGGAGATCGAGTCATGAATGCGTTCGACACCGTGGTCAAGTTCTTCCACGACAGTGGGCTCTTCATCTACCCCAGCCTCCTGATCATGGCGCTCGGCCTTGCCGTGGCGATCGAGCGCTTCATCTTCCTCAACCGGGCGCGCACCGACAACCGGCAGATGTGGGACAAGCTGCTGCCGCTGCTGCAGAACGGCAAGCTCGACAAGGTGCAGGCCGTGGCCACGGGCGGCGGCGACGTGGCGATCGGCAAGATCGTGTCGTACGGGCTCGAGCGGCTGCGCTCGCCGCACCGGCGCGAGGACGTCGACATGGCGATGGAGGAGGGCATGATGGAAATCGTGCCGCGCCTCGAGAAGCGCACGCACTACATCGCGACCTTCGCCAACGTGATCACGCTGGTAGGCCTGCTCGGCACCATCATCGGCCTGATCAAGGCGTTCACTGCGGTCGCCAACGTGAACCCGGCGGAGAAGGCGGAGCTGCTGGCCGCGTCGATCTCGATCGCGATGAACAACACCGCGTTCGCACTGATGGTTGCGATCCCGTTCCTGCTGATCCACGCCTTCCTGCAGGCACGCGCGACCGAGATCGTCGACAGCCTAGAGGCTGCGAAGATCAGCTTCCTGAACCTGACGCAGCGGATGACGAGCGAGGTGCGGCGAGCGGCAGAGTAGTCGGCAGTCGTTACAGCCTCAACCGGGAAGCCAGTCATGCGCCTGCGCCGCCTGCGCCGTCAGCCCGCCGGGCTCGATGTCACGGCCTTCATCAACCTGATCGTCGTGCTCGTGCCGTTCCTGCTGAGCACGGCGGTATTCACACGGCTGTCTGTGCTCGATCTCGCGCTGCCGGCCCAGTCGACCGGCGCACTCGAGCAGTTGTCGGCAGAGAAGCTCAACCTCGAAGTGGTGGTCCGCGCCGAGGCGATCGAGGTCGGAGATCGGATCGGTGGGCTGATCCAGAGCATCCCCAAGACGCAGTCGGGCCACTATGACATCGCCACGCTGGCGACGCTGGCGCGGGTGATCAAGGAGCGCTTTCCGGACAAGACCGACGTGACGATCCTGCCCGAGCCCAATGTGCCCTACGACGTGCTGGTGCAGGTGATGGATGCGCTGCGAGCAGGCCCCCAGGTCCAGGGCGCGAAGGTGGTCGAAGTGGCGCTGTTTCCCGATATCTCGATCGGCGACGCGCCGATCAGGCAGGCGGCGCGATGAAGCAGAGCGGAATCCAGAAGCGCGCCGCGCGCCGCGATCGCAACACGTCGACCGTCGACCTCAACCTGGTGTCGCTGATCGACATCTTCACGATCCTGATCTTCTTTCTGCTGATCAATACCGGTGTCGCTGACGTCTTGCCGAATTCAAAATCGATCAAGCTGCCGGAATCGACGGCCGAGAAGCTGCCGCGTGAAACGCTGGCGGTGCTGGTCAATGCGAACGACATCGTCGTCGAAGGCCGCAAGGTGGCCGTCGTCAGCGAGATCATCGACGCCGAAGGCGACGTGATCCCGGGCCTGAAGGCCGAGCTCGACCTGCTGCTGCAACGCCCGGTGATCCGCGCGGAAAACGAAGCGCAGAAGAAGGCCATCACGATTCTGGGCGATCGCGAGATTCCGTACCGCCTGCTGCGCAAGGTCATGGTCACCTGCGCCCGCGCCGGGTTCACCGACGTGTCGTTCGCGGTGCAGAAGAAGGGCGGCCACTGATGGTTGCTGCCGGCGCGCTCCAGCTGCATACGCCGATTCTGGCGTGGTCGGTCTCCGCCGAAGACGAGGAGCGCTTCAAGCGGATCCTCCGGACGGTCCTGACGATCTGTCTCGTGTTCGCGATCGTGATGCCCTGGCTGCCGGTGCGCGAGCCCGACCGCACGGTGGCCGAACCGCTGCCGCCACGCCTCGCGAAGCTGCTGCTCGATCGCGAGATGCCGCCGCCGGTGATTCCGAAGCCCGAGAAGCCCGTGATCAAGGACGAGTCGCGGGATGTGAAGGCCACACCGGACACGCCGAAGCGTGAACCGAAGGCGGTGGTCGTCGAGGCGCGCCGGCCCGAGGCCAACAAACCACCCGGCGAAAAGCTCGACAACGCCCGTGCGCGCGCTTCAGGCGTCGGCCTGCTGGCCATGAAGAACGAACTGCAGGAACTGCACGCAGCGCCGGCCGCAGTGCAGCTGAACAAGGACATCAAGCCCGGGCCCGGCGTCGGTACCGGCGTCGGGCCGGGCGTCGGCGCAGGCATCGGGCCCGGCGTGCCGACGCGTTCGCTGATCACGTCCAACGCGACCGGCGGCAGCGGCGGCATCAACACGGCGGCCTACAGCCGCGACACCGGCGGTGGCGGTCTCGCAGGCCGCTCGACGACGCTGGTCGAGGGCGTGGCCGGCGGCGCCGGTGGCGGCGGCCCCGGCGGCGTCCAGCACGGGGTTGCTGGGCGCGGCGGCGGTGGCGGCGGCGCAGGTGCGGGCGGCACACTGCAGAAAGGCGGCAGCGGCAAGGCGTCGCGCTCGATCGAGGAGATCAAGCTCGTTTTCGAACGCAACAAGGGTGCGATCTATGCGATCTACAACCGCGCGTTGCGCGACGAGCCTTCGCTGCAAGGGCGCGTCGTGCTGGAACTCAAGATCGCGCCGTCAGGCCAGGTGACCGACCTGCGCATCGTTTCGAGTGAACTGCGCGCCGGTGAACTCGAGCAGAAGCTGCTGGCGCGTATCCGCCAGTTCGACTTTGGCGCGAAGGACGTCGACGCGATCACCGTCACCTGGCCGGTCGACTTCCTGCCGTCCTAGCGGCATTCGCCCGCAGCGGCGTCCTCCCGTTTCCCCCGACCAACGAGAGCGACTCCGAACTCGCTGAGCTCCGGGTGGTGCAGTGATCCGGGCCCGCCCGGTGTCGGCCGACCTCAAGGCAGTCAGTCGAGTCCGTACATCTTGCTGCGGTCGAGCCGCGTGGTCCAGGGCAGGCCCGCGTTGCGCCAGCCATCGACGATGCGTTCGCCCTTGTGCGGACCTTCGGCCATTGGATCGCCCTCGAAGCCGTCGATGGTCGTGTAGACCTTCGTATAGCCCGCGTCTGTCAGTGCATCGGCGGCCCCAGCGGCCCGAAGTCCGCTCTGGCACATGACGATGACGACGTCGTCACGCATGAGCCCTTTCTTCGCAAGCCGCGTATCGACGTCAGCCACGAACCGCGGGTTCGCGGCCAGCCTGAAGGTCGATTTCACCTCGTCCCACTGCGGCGGCGCGGACTCGATCAGGAACGGCACGTGTGCGTCGATCATCGTCGGCATGCCGATGAACTGGAGCTCGCCGCGGGTGCGCACGTCAATGAACAGCACCCGCGCTGGGTCGAGCGCCACCATGTCGTGCGCGTCCTTCGCGGTGACGTACAGGCCGCGCTTCGTACGCTTCGCGGGCGGCACGGTGGACTCGGGGCGCGTGTAGAGATCGCCCGACGGTTCACGGGCCGCCGTGTTCTCGACCGGCCGGGTCGACGGACAGGACAGGACGTCGCCTTCCGCCTGCACGACCGACAGCACCGATGCAAGGACAGCGAAGACCAGCCCACGATACGTGTACATGAACAACTCCGCCGCACAGCGCACGTTAAATCTACGTCTGCGCCGCGAGCGCAATTTGATGTGGCGCATTCCGCCCTGTGTCTGCACGCAGCAATTGAGGCCCTGGCCTCGAGCGTGCCTGCAGTAGTGAGCCCTCGAAGCGCCTGGTCGCTGCGCTGCCCATGCAGAGGCGATGAGGGCTGGAAGGTGCCCGCGGACTTCGGCGGGGCGAGGCGGGACAAGACGCGCAGTGTTCCGGAGTGCCGTGGAGCCTGTGCTAGCCTGAATTCGAATCGTGGCGACCGCCTTCCGTCGCCCGCTCCAGCGCCTTCAGGAGTTCTGCTTGATGACCGAGCCCACCAAGTACCTGCTCGACGAATCCCGCATGCCGCGGTCCTGGTACAACATCCAGGCCGATCTGCCGAAGCCGCTGCCTGCGGTGCTGCACCCCGGAACGCTGAAGCCGATCGGTCCGGACGACCTCGCGCGGTTGTTTCCGATGGATCTCATCTTGCAGGAGGTGAGCCGCGAGCGCGAGATCGAGATTCCTGAGCCGATACGTGAGATCTATCGTCTGTGGCGGCCGTCGCCGCTGTACCGCGCGCACCGGCTGGAGAAGGCGCTCGAAACGCCGGCCAGGATCTTCTACAAGTACGAAGGTGTCAGTCCGGCCGGTAGCCACAAGCCGAATACGGCGGTGCCACAGGCGTTTTACAACGCGCGCGCCGGCGTGAAGCGGCTCACGACCGAGACCGGCGCAGGGCAGTGGGGCACATCGCTCGCATTCGCTGGCGCGCTCTTCGGCATCGAGGTGCTGGTGTTCCAGGTGCGCGTGTCGTTCGACCAGAAGCCTTACCGGCGCGCAGTCATGGAAACCTACGGCGCGCGCTGTATCGCTTCGCCGTCCAACGAGACCGAGTACGGCCGCCGCGTGCTGGCGCAGCGGCCCGATCATCCGGGCAGCCTGGGAATCGCGATCTCGGAGGCAGTCGAGATTGCCGCGCAACGCGAGGACACCAAGTACGCGCTCGGTTCGGTGCTCAACCACGTCCTGATGCACCAGACCATCATCGGGCTGGAATCGATCGAGCAGATGAAGATGGCCGATGCCTGGCCGGACGTCATCGTCGGTTGTACGGGCGGCGGCTCGAACTTCGCGGGCATCGCGTTTCCGTACATCGGCCACGGGCTACGCGGCGGGCTCAACCCCCGCATCGTCGCCGTCGAGCCGGCCGCGTGCCCGTCGCTGACGCGCGGCCGCTATGCGTACGACTTCGGTGATACCGGGCACCTGACGCCGCTCACGAAGATGCACACGCTCGGCTCGAGCTTCACGCCACCGGGCTTTCACGCCGGCGGACTGCGCTACCACGGCATGGCGCCGCTGGTGTCGCACCTCAAGGAACTCGGGCGCATCGAGGCGACTGCGTACTCGCAAAACGAGTGCTTCTCGGCCGGAGTGCAGTTCGCGCGCGCCGAGGGCATCGTTCCGGCGCCTGAAGCCAACCATGCCGTGAAGGGCGCGATCGAGGAGGCGCTGCGCTGCAAGCGCGAAGGCCGCAGGGAAACGATCCTGTTCAACCTGTGCGGCCACGGCCACTTCGACATGTCCGCCTACCAGAAGTACTTTGCCGGCGAGCTCAAGGACGAGCCCTACGACGAGAAGGAACTCGCTATGGCGCTGGCCGGGCTTCCAAGCGTGCCGGAACCGGCCTGACCGCTGACGCGTCGGGCAGCATGCGATGCGCCGTCAAGGCACGCCTGGCGGAGATACCGCCACCACAGTCCCTAGCGCCCGCAAGCGGTCACCGAGTTCATGCCGACAGCTGACAATCGCGCGATCGACTGGTCACAATCCAAGCGGAAGTTCGCGCTCGCCCAAAGCGTACGGAGCTGACTAACCCGGAAGCAGGCGCTTAACGCGCCGGCGCCAGCGGCTGCCCAACAGCAAGCGGAGCGTCGCTGTTGGGCAGCCGGTTCTTGGGCCGCTCAGTTCGCAGGGCCAGCGAGTGAACGACGTCGCGGCATCACATCTGCAGTTCGAGGTCGCCCGGCTGCCAGGTCTGGTTGAACCAGGGTTCCAGCGGCCCATAGAGCCGCAGAAGGATGTTGTAGCCCTTGCCCGGCATCGTCTGCACCCAGTTCGCTTCGTTGCCGGCCGGCGCCTTCGGTCCGAACCACACGGTCGCACCGCCGTCCGCGTTCTTCTTCAGTCCGGGAACGTTGCTGTCCATCCCCGCCGACTTCTGATCGGTGGGGAGCAGCGAGCGCGTCTGGTTGTCGTAGGCCGTGAAAGCCCAGAAGTTCTTCGCGGGAATCGGTCCGGGCAAGGTCACCTTGTAGGTGCGACTGCCGTCGAGGTAGTTGCCGGCCGCATCCCGAAAGGCGAACGCATAAGCGGAACCGGTGCCCGGCTTGGCTTCGCTCATGGCGGGCGTGATGCCGGTGGCGAGGTAGAAGAACATCACCTCGGCGTCGAGCAGTCGCTCCGCGCCCGAGAGGAACTGGTAGCTGCCCCCTACGAACGGCGTGGTCCATTGGCGGTCCTTGAAGATCCGAGTGCGCGGATCGCGTGAGGCAAGTGCGTTCGAGCGCGCGACCGCATTGCCCACCGCTACCGCTTCCGTCAAGGTCTTCTTCATCCGCGCGTCCGGCGCAAACGGCTGCCCCTTGCGGATGCCGATCGCCGCGTACAGGCCCACGGTGTCCGGGTCCACCCAGTCGGCGGGCTCGTTCTGGACGACGGCATTCAACTCTTCGTAGAAACTGAAGTCGTTGGCGCTGATCGTGTTGAACTTGACGCCCGAGAGGTTGACGAAACTCGTCGCCGGGGGCTTCGCAGCCTGAGACAACGGGAACACCGCTGCCTTCGCCTTGACGCCCGCAGTCGCCGCGGCGAGATCGCCCTTCTCGACGAACACCCGATAGAAGACGAGCAGCCGGTTGGTGCGCGGCTTCGCGACGTTGAAGCCCTTCGCAGGCACGGTTCCCTTGTAGCCGGGGGGCACGAAGAGATAGTCCCCGCCCGCTCCCTTGTCCGGTCCGGTCAGTCCCACATCGACGACCCAGCGGAAGTCGGCGTCGTCGACGGGACCGAGCGCCCGCGGAGGCACGCGCACGACGACCGGCTCGTCCTTCAGATTGACGCACAGCAGGACGTAGATGGTGGTGGTGTTGGGCGTCAGGAACAGCGAGCGGGCGTCCATCAGCTGTTCGGTGATGCCGATGCCGCCGTTGGGCTTGACACCCGCTTCTTCCAGGCCGCGACATATTGCATACACCGAAGTGGCCGACATTCCCGTGAGAAACGCGTTGATGCCGCGATTGAAGTCGATCTGATCATAGGCGAGCTGCACCGTCGCCGGATCGGGCGCGCCATCCTTGAAGCGCAGTGTGCCGATACGAGTCTCGACTGTATCCGGTGTCGTGATCTTCGTCGGCACGTCAGGCGCGTACTTCGGCGCAGCGGCAGGCACGCTACTGGGCGTTTGCGCGTCACTTGCAGCTGACGTGATCGCGATTGTCGCAGCGAAGACGACGCAGAGCAGTCGTCGCGAATGTGACCTCATACTTCGTTCCCTCCCTCCGTTAGGTTTATAGGAGCTTCTCTGATGCGTGCGGCCCAACTCGTCTTGGCCAGCGCGGCGGATAAGTTTGCAGGACAAGTTGGCGCGTCACTCTTACCACAACTGCCTGACAGACATGTCGACTCCCGTGGAGGACGAGACGTCCGCCCTCGGGCGATCCTGCTGTTGGATTGAACGGTCAGCAATTGGGCCGCTATCGGAGCAACTACGGCGCGGCCCGGTGATACGAAGTCACCCGTTCGACTTCGTTCTTCGAGCCCAGGAACACCGCCACGCGCTCGTGCAGCTGGCGCGGCTGGATGTCGAGGATGCGCCGGTGCCCATCCGTCGCGGCGCCGCCCGCTTCCTCGACCAGGAAGGCCATCGGATTGCCTTCGTACATCAGGCGCAGCCGGCCCGGCTTGTCGGGCTCACGCGCGTCGCGGGGGTACATGAAGATGCCGCCGCGCGACATGATGCGGTGCACGTCGGCGACCATCGACGCGACCCAGCGCATGTTGAAGTCCTTGCCGCGCGGTCCGGTCGTGCCGGCGAGCATCTCGTCGACGTAGCGTTTGACCGGCGCTTCCCAGTGCCGCACGTTCGACATGTTTATCGCGAATTCCTTCGTGTTCTCGGGGATGCGCACGTTTTCCTGCGTCAGCAGGAACGAGCCGGTGTCGCGCGCCAGCGTAAAGACCTGCACGCCGTGGCCGACGGACAAGACCAATAGCGTCTGTGGTCCGTAGACCGTGTAGCCGGCGCAGACCTGGTGCGATCCGGACTGCAGGAACGCGCTCTCGTCGGGCTCCGTGACGCCTGAGGGGGCGCGCAGCACCGAAAAGATCGTTCCGATCGAGACGTTGACGTCGACGTTGCTCGAGCCGTCGAGCGGATCGAACAGCAGCAGGTACTTGCCGCGCGGATAGGCCACCGGAATCCCGAGCGGGTTGTCCATCTCCTCGGAGGCCATGCCGGCGAGATAGCCGCCCCAGCTGTTGGCCTCCACCAGAATCTCGTTCGACAGCACGTCGAGCTTCTTCTGCGCCTCGCCCTGCACGTTGGTCGTGCCCGCGCCGCCGAGCACTCCACCGAGCGCGCCGAGCCCCACCGCGTGACTGATCGTCTTGCACGCCCGCGCGGCGGTCTCGAGGAGCAGCCGCAGTTCGGGATCGAGCCCATGCTCGCGCTCGCAGCGGATCAGGTAGTGCGTCAGCGACAGGCGGGCCATCAGTTCTCCAGGGACTTGGTGACAATTTCGCGCACGTCGCGCGACAGCGGGCGGTGTGCCGCGACGCGTTCGAGTGCAGCGCGCATAACTTCCTGACGGTCGGGCGTGTACTTGCGCCAGCGCTCCAGCGCGCGCGCGACTCGCGCCGCCACCGTCGGATTCAGCGGGTCAAGTGCCAGCACCTGCTCGCTCCAGAACGCATAGCCGCTTCCGTCGCGCCGATGAAATTCCGCGTCGTTCGACAGGCAGAACGAGCGGATCAGCGCATACACGTTGTTCGGGTTGGTCAGCGCGAAGCCCGGATGGCGCAGCAGACGCCGCACACGCTGCACGACCGGCTCTTCGCCCGGGTACGCCATTGCGGTGGCCTGAAGCTGATACCACTTGTACATCAGCAGCGGTTCGTGCTGCCACTCGCGCGCGAGCCGCTCGAGCACCGCCTCGCGCTGCGGCGCACGGCTGTTGATCAGCGCAGCCAGGCCTGCCTGGCGGTCGGTCAGATTCGTCGCCGCGTCGAGCTGGCGGGTCGCCAGTTCGACCGCGCCATCGACTTCGGCTTCGACCAGATACGCCAGCGCTAGATTGCGCAATGCACGCCGCCCGGCCGCCTCCGGCGTGGGCGAATATTCACCGGACGTTTCGAGGCGAGCGTAAGAGCCTCGCCAGTCGCCCTCCATTCGTCGTCCGATTTCCGCCGCCAGCGCGCGCCGCGCGGCGCGGACCGCGCCGGGATCGACCACCGCGCGCTGTTCGCCGATGAAGCCTTCAGTCGGCAGCGTCAGCGCCTGTTCGCGGAAGGCGGCTGAGAGCGAGTCGTCGCGCAGCAGCGTACGCAGGACGGCGATGAAACCCTCGTCGAAGATCGCGGCTTGGCCATTTTCGAACGCGTCGGTGAGCCGAAGCAGCTGCGCGGTCGCAAGCCGCTGCACCGCATCCCAGCGATTGAATCCGTCGCTGTCATGCGCCGCCAGGAATGTGAGTTCACGCTCGGTCCACGGAAACTGCACGATCACCGGCGCCGAGAAGCCGCGCAACAGCGATGGCACCGGCTGCGCCGCGACGTTGACGAATCGGAAGCGCTGCGTTTCGCGCGTGAGTTCGAGCACGCGTGTGGTGCCGGCCGCATGCAGTTCGCCCTCGAGTTGCAGCGGAAGGTCGCGACCATCCGGGCCGACGAGGCCGACGGCGACAGGTATGTGCAGCGGTTCCTTGATCGGCTGCCCCGAGGTGGGCGGTGTCGCCTGTGACAGCGTCAACTCGCAGATGCGCCGGTCCGCGTCGTACGCGGCCTGGGCCACGATCCGCGGCGTGCCGGACTGCGAGTACCAGCGCCGGAACTGTGCCAGTTCGCGCTGGTTGGCATCGCCGATCGCCGCGACGAAGTCATCGCAGGTCACGGCCGCCCCGTCGTGCCGTCGGAAGTAGAGCTCCATGCCGCGGCGAAAGCCATCGGTCCCGACCAGCGTGTGCAGCATGCGCACGACTTCCGCGCCCTTTTCGTAGACGGTCGCGGTGTAGAAGTTGCTGATCTCCTGGTAGGCCTCGGGCCGCACCGGGTGCGACATCGGCCCCGCGTCCTCCGGAAACTGCAGTGCGCGCAGCATCCGCACGTCGTCGATGCGCTTGACGGCCGAGCCGAGCCCGCCGCCGTACTGCTCGGCGGAGAACACCTGGTCGCGGAAGACGGTCAGTCCCTCCTTCAGCGAAAGCTGGAACCAGTCGCGGCAGGTGACGCGGTTGCCCGTCCAGTTGTGGAAATACTCGTGGCCGACGATCGATTCGATCCGGGCGTAGTCGATGTCGGTCGCGATTGCGGGCGTCGCCAGGACGTACTTGGCGTTGAAGATATTGAGCCCCTTGTTCTCCATCGCGCCGCCGTTGAAGTCGTTCGACGCGACGATCATGAAACGGTCGAGGTCGAGCTCGAGCCCGAAGCGCTGCTCGTCCCATTCGATCGCCTTGACCAGGCTCTCCATCGCGTGGTGCGCGCGGTCGAGGTTGCCGGGTTCGACCCACACCTGCAGCAGCGCAGGGCGGCCGCGGCGACTGCGGTGCGTGCGCTCGAGCGCGACGAAGCGACCCGCCACCAGCGCAAAGAGGTAGCTCGGCTTGGAGAACGGGTCGTCCCAGACGGCCTGATGGCGACCGTCCCCGATATCCGATTGGCCGATCAGATTCCCATTGGACAGCAGCACCGGAAAGGCCTGCTTGTCCGCCCGGAGCGTGACGCGGTACTTCGTCATCACATCCGGACGATCCGGAAAATAGGTGATGCGGCGGAAGCCCTCGGCCTCGCATTGGGTGAACAGGCTGTCGTTGGACAGGTACAGCCCCATCAGCTCGGTGTTGGCCGCCGGCCGGACGCGATTGACGATGTCGAGCTGGAACGCTGCCGGCGTCGGACGGAGCAGCGCGAGGCCGTCCTCGTCGACCTGCAGTTCGGCGCGCGCAAGCGGGTGGCCGTCGAGGCTGGCGGAGACGAACTCGAGGTCCTCGCCGTCGAGACGGAACGGCGCGTCGAGCGTCCGCGGGTCGCGCTGCACACGGACGCGCGAGTGCACGGTCGTCAGCGAAGGGTCGAGGTCGAAGACGAGTTCGAACCCTTCGATCCGGAAATCCGGAGCGCAGTAATCGGCGCGTCGGAAGGTCGCGATTTCCGCCGTTTGATCGCGCATCGGCATCGGGTCTCCGCAGGCAGGCGGCACACAGGGTTGCAGCGGGCGTCGATTGTAGCCAGTGGCTTGTGCGCGGCCGCTGGTGCCGGCGAGGCGCGGTTCCCTCAGCGGCGGTTCGCCAGGTGGATGCCGGCGATGATCAGCACGCCTCCGACGAGATGATGCAACCCGATGGCCTCGCCGAGGATGAAGTACGAGAGCAGGCCGGCGAAGACCGGCGTCAGGTTGACGAAATACATCGGCAGGATCGCGCCGGCGCGGGCGACACCGCGGTCCCAGCAGAAGTAGGCCACCAGCGAGGGCAGCAGCGCGACATAGAGCAGGGCGGCGAGGTTGCCTGCAGTGGGCGCCGCCGTCTGGCCGGTCACGGCGTATTCGAGCAGCGCGAATGGCAGGATCATCACCGCGCCGAGTGCCATCTGCAGCGTCAGGAACGGCGCAGCCGGTACCGGTGGCCGCCGCGTGCGCAGCAGCCACGTGTAGACGCTCCAGGCGAGCGTTGCGGCGAGCATGATCAGGTCACCGCGGTCGAGGTGCATCCGCGCAAGATTCATCGGGTCGCCGCGCGCGATCACGAGCAGAACGCCCGCGAGTGACAGCGCGGCGCCAAGCCACTGCACCCGTCGCACCGCGGAGCCGAAAAACGCCGCACCGACCAGCAGCGAGGCAATCGGCGCAGACGCGCCGATCAGCGTGGCGTTCACCGCGGTCGAGGTCTGCAGTGCGAGGTACTGCAGCGAGTTGTAGCAGCCGACGCCCAGCGCGCTGATCGCGAGCACTACGGCCCAGCGTCCGCGCAGGCTCGGCCACGCGGCCCGCAGTCCGCGCAAAGTGAACGGCAGCACGATCAGAAGGGCGAGTGCCCAGCGGGCGAAGGACAGGGAGAGCGGCGGAAAGATGCCGACGAGGGCGCGCGCGACGACCGCATTGCCGGCCCAAAAGAGCGGAGGAGCGACGAGCAGCGCGACCGTCGAAGCGGAGAGATGCCGATCCATTGTGGCCGCGATGCTACCGGGGGGCGGGTCCGATCCGCCCCGCAGCGTCAGCTCGTTTTGGGACCCTTGCGTCAGGCGTTGCGCGGCAGAACCGTGTAGACGCGCACGATGAATGCAAGCAGTTCCGCCATGTAGTTGCGCAGGAACTCGGCCGTCGATTCGACCGTGACCTGTCCATCCGCGGTGATCAGTCCCGGCTTGAACTGGATGTACGCCTCAGGTGCGTTCATCTGCGGCGAGTTGCAGAAGCTCAGCACGCTGCGCAACTGCTGCTGCGCCACCGCGGTCCCGATCGCACCGGTCGATGTGCCGATGACTGCCGAAGGCTTGCGGGAAAAGGAATTCTGTTTCCACGGACGGCTGGCCCAGTCGATTGCGTTCTTCAGGCCGCCCGGAATCGAGCGGTTGTATTCCGGCGTGACGAAGAGGATCGCGTCAGACGCAGCAATGGCCTGCTTGAACTGGCGCGCTACCGCCGGGAAGTCGGCGTCGTAATCGTAGCTGTACAGCGGGAGGTCCCGGATCGGGATCTCGCTGAGCACCAGCTCCGGCGGCGCAAGGCGCGTCAGCGCCTTCGCGAGCAGCCGATTGATGGAAGCGGTGGCGAGGCTGCCGACAAGGTAACCCACCTTGTAAGTTGTCATCCCGATTTCCCTGAAGTGCGTCCGACGCGTGATCTGCATTGTCCACTTCCGGCATGCCGGTGGGCCAATTGCCGACTCCGCGCCAGGCCGCCAGAATGCTCCGAGCCTGTCTGAAGGCGACTGCTCGTTCGGGGAAACTCATGGCCACGGTGCGCTACCTCGTGAAAGATGTCGATGTCGCCTTGCCGTTCTATGCGGCACTCGGATTCTCCCAGAAGGAGCGGTGGGGACCGCCGTTCGCGATCCTCGAGAAAGGTGACCTGCAGCTCTGGCTGAGCGGTCCCGGAACGTCCGCGTCCAGGCAGCTTGCCGACGGCTCGACTCCGTCGCCGGGCGGCTGGAACCGTGTCGTCGTCGAGGTGCCGGACCTTTCGGCGGCAATGGAGGCATTGCGCGCGACGGGCGCGTGCTTCCGCAGCGATCCGGTCGAGGGTCCGGGCGGACAGCAGGTTCTCGTCGAGGACCCTTCGGGTAATCCGATCGAGCTGTTCCAGCCTCGCGCCGGCTGACCGCCGGGCGCACGGCCAAGGCCGACCGCGCAGGCGCCGCGCGCGGTGCTGCCCCGGTTTCATGATCAAATCCTGAGGCATGGACGTCGGCGCGCTGATCGCGGCATACGGCTACTGGGCCGTTGCACTGGGCTGCTTTTTCGAAGGCGAGACCATCCTCGCGCTCGCCGGGTTTGCCGCCAGTCGCGGACATCTCGAGTTCGGCTGGGTCGTCGGCATCGCTGCGCTGATGGGCTTTGCGGGTGACCAGTTCTTCTACTGGCTCGGCCGGTTTCATGGCAGGCGAGTGCTGGAGCGCCTGCCGTCGGTGGCCGGCCAGGCCACGCGGGTGCACGAACTGATGCTGCGGTTCGACGCCTGGCTCATCGTCGGCGTGCGCTTCGCCTATGGCCTGCGCATCGCGGGTCCGATCCTGATCGGCACCTCGCCGATCAGCGCCGTGCGCTTCGCGCTGTTCAATGCGCTCGGTGCGCTCTTGTGGGCGCCGCTGGTTGCCGGCGCGGGCTGGATCTTCGGCCATGCGATCGAAGCGATGCTGGGCGATCTCGCGCGGTACGAGGCCGCGATCGTGCTCGCGGGAATTGCGCTGGCCGCGCTGTACGCGCTGTTCTACCGGTGGCGGCGCAGGCGAGCTGGGGCCAGCTTCGATCCTTCGCGGCAGTAGCACCGTCGCGTCCGGCCCGGGCACGAAACTGCGGCGCGAGGCCTCAGCGACGGTTGGCAGCGCGGCTGCCGATCACCGCGGCCGCGAATTCGGTGAATACCTTCGCTGCGGCGGCCTGCTCGGCAGCGGCCCGCTCCTTTTCGGCCTGCTCCTGCGCGAGGCGCCGCGTTTCCTCGTCGTGCTTGCGTCGTTCCTCGGCTCGCGCCGTGCGCTCGGCCTCGTCGCGTCGTTGCTGTTCCTCGGCTCGCGCCGCGCGCACGGCGTCGTCGCGACGACGCTGCTCCTCGGCGTCCCTCCTCGCGGCGGCGGCACGCGCTGCGGCCGCGCGAGCCGCGGCAGCCTTGGCGGCGTCGGCCTCGGCAGTCGCCTGCGCGATCTTCACGGGATCGTCTGCGGGCTTCGGCACCACCGGGGCAATCGGCATCACAGGGGCAGTCGGCGCCGATGCGATCGTCGGGTTGTCTCGCACGGGCTGTGTTGCGACGTCCGGCGGCCTGGCGATCGCTGGCGCGGAACTGTCCTGCACGCCGCGATTCGTCTGCACGATCGGCTTGCTGTGCATCCAGGCGCTGCCCGCGATTGCGGCGATGCCGAGCGCTGCGCCGATGACGAGGACCGAGCTCCGACGCCGCGGTGGCTCGGCGCGCGCCGGTGTCTGCGTTTCGTCGATGCTCGATTGACCGGCCGGCACGACCCGCACCGAGGATCCGAGATACGGTTTCAGGTCGTCAATCAGCGCTTTCACGTCCGAGTCCCAGCGAGCGTGTGTCAGTTCGGCACCATTGCGGAACGCGAGGTCCCGCAGAACCGCGGGAAGATCCTGCTCCCGCGGCATCGTCGCTCCGTGTACCAGGACCGGTACGACGGGGATGTCGCGCGAAAGCGCGGCCGCGGTTTCGAGCCGAACAAAATCGTTGGGATCTTCCAGCCGTCGCTTGCCCGCACTGTCGGTTGCGCTCAACCACCCTCTACCGACGATGACGAGCAGCACGCCGCACGAGGTCACGTGCTCCTGGATGATGCGGCGAAAGTCGACGCCCTTCCTGATGCCGGCGACGTCCATGAACACCGCGTCGTGGCCAAAGTGGGCGCACAGGTCGTCGAACAGGCGGCCTGCCTGGCCCTCGGCGTCTTCCCGGCGATAGCTGATGAATATCCCGCGCATGGCGATCTCCCGGCTCTGGCGTCATCAGACGCCAACGCGGGCCATGGCGGCTACGGCAAATGATCACGACGCGGTGCCGAATATTCGCGGCGCGCCGCGCAGCGGTTCGCCGGCTAGGGTGGATCCCTGTCGAAACGCTGCACGCCGGGAGGCAGCGCGACCCACAGATGCCTTCGGCTGTCGTAGACGGATACCTGCGGCGCAGGAAACGCTGGGTCCGCGAAGGCACCGACCGCGACGCTTACCGAATCCTCCCGGCCCTCTTCCGTATGGAAGAGGGTAGTTCCGCAGATCGGACAGAAGCGAAAGGTGAAGCGCGCGCCCTGGTCGCCGACGCGCGTGTACTCGGTGGCCGCGCCGAAGACCTGGTAGGGCGCGGCGAAACCGGCCAGCGCGGCGAACACGCTGCCGGTTCGTTGCTGGCACGCGAGGCAATGACAGAGTCCGACACCCCGCGGCTCGCTGTGCACCAGGATGCGCAGTTGGCCGCATGAGCACGATGCGGTTCGGGTCGACATCGGGCGCTTCGTGACCGGTTGTGCAGATCTAGAACTCGAGTTCGTCGCGGATCGCCGCGATGCCGGCCTTGGCGCACGCATCATCGAGCACGCCGGTCGGCGCCCCGGAGACGCCGATCGCGCCGAACGTTGCTCCGCCAGCAGCGATGTTGACGCCACCGCCGACGGCCACGACGTTCGGAATCTGGCGGATGCCGGAACTCGCGCTGCCGGCCTGCGTCGCTGCGGCCAGTTCGAGCGTATCGGTGCGGAAGCTCACCGCGCTGTAACCCTTGTTGATCGCCGTCTGCACCGTGTGCGGACCCGCAAAACGGTCGCGCATGACGGCCTGCGCGACACCGGAACGGTCAACCACCGCGACGGTGACCTGGTAGCCGCGCTTGCGGCAGTCCTCGAGCGCCGCGCGCGCCGCCTTGGTCGCAGCCTCGGGTGTCAGCAACTTCACCGAATACGTGGCCGGCTCGGCGCCAGTCGCGGCGGCCGCCGCGGCGGCCAGCAGCGCAGCGGCTGCGTGCAGTTTGATCTTGCGCATGATGTCTCCTCGTTTGGCGTTGCGGTCGCTCTCGTCCTGACGGCAACGCCGTGAGTCTCGCAGAAAACCCGTGGCGGCTGTCGTGTTGCGAGCGGACGCTGGCGGGTTTTGACCGCTTCGGTGTCGACGCAACGTTTTGTCGGCGAGCCGCCGGGGCCGATTGATACGGGTCAACCGGACACCGCGGAGCGGGTGCAACACTGCGCAGGCTGTGAACAGCGCGCATCCCCACGCGCGGAGTTGAACATGCAAGCCCCAAGCAGTCTGCGTCCCCTGGTCATCGCGGCGATGGCCGCGGTGCTGCTCACGGTGTCGATGGCGGTCGAGGCGGCCGATGCCGCACCCAACGACACCTGTCTGATGTGCCACGGCGATCCCGGCGCGAAGAGCGACGCCGGCAAGTCGATCGCGGTCGACGCCAAGAAGTTCGGCACCTCGGTGCACGGACAGATGAACTTCAAGTGCACCGACTGCCACAGCGATGTCTCGGCCGACAAGTTGCCGCACGAAGCCAAGCTCAAGCCCGCAAACTGCGGAGCCTGCCACGAGGCCGCGGTCACGGCGTACCAGTCGACGGCGCACGCGAAGGCACGGGCCGGCGGCAACATGGTGGCTGCGACTTGCAGCGACTGCCACGGCAGCCACGACATCCTGAAGTCGAGCGACCCGGCATCGCGCACGAACATTGCGAAGCGCGAGGCGACCTGCGGCACTTGCCACGGCAACGAGGCCGTGATCCAGAAGGCCAAGCTGCCGGGCGGCAACATCGTCGCGCAGTATCACGACAGCATTCACGGCCGCAAGACGAACGGCGGAACCCCCGACGCCGCGAAGGCGCCCACCTGCACCGGCTGCCACGGCGCGCACAGCATCCGCAGCAAGGGCGATGCGACGAGCCGCGTCAACCGCGACAACATCGCGCAGATGTGCGGCAGCTGCCACCAGCAGGTTTACAGCCGCTTCAGCGCGAGCCAGCACGGGCAGATGCGCCAGGCCGGCAATTCGGCTGCGCCGACCTGCATCGACTGCCACAGCGCCCACCGCATCCAGCCGCATGGTTCGCCGCAATGGCAGGTCGACGTCATCAACGAGTGTGGCAACTGCCATCAGGACTTCATCACCAGTTACCGCGACACGTATCACGGGCAGGTCACGAAGCTCGGGTACACCCGAGTCGCGACCTGCAACAGCTGCCACGGTGCGCACGAAGTTTTGCCGGCGTCGAATCCGAAGTCGATGGTGTCGCCCGAGAACCGTGTCAATACGTGCCGCAGCTGCCACCCGGGCGCCAACGCCAACTTCGCCGCGTACGAGCCGCACGGCAATCCGCACGACCGTGCCGGCAATCCGATCCTGTACTACACGCGGCTATTCATGCAGCTGCTGCTCGCCGGCGTCTTCACGTTCTTCGGCATCCACACGCTGCTGTGGCTGATCCGCTCGCTGAAGGATGTCGACAGCCGTCGCGGCGGCGGTGGCAGCCACTGACAAGGAGCGCACCATGTCCTCTAGCACGATGAGCGCCGCGCATGCAATGGCTGCCGCGCCCGGCCGCTACTACCGGCGCTTTGCCCCGATCGAACTGGTGACGCATGCGCTTGTGATGCTGACCTTCATCGGCCTCGCGCTCACCGGCACGCCGCTGCTGTTCGCCGATCACGACTGGGCGCATACGCTGGTCGCGCTGATGGGCGGATTCAGGGGGGCCGCGCTGATTCACCGCGTGTGCGCGACCATCATGACGATCGTCTTCGTCGGCCACGTGTTGCGCGTCTTCGTGCGCGCGTTCCTCGCAGAAGACTGGCTCGCGTACTTCTGGGGACCGTACTCGCTGGTTCCGAACCTGAAAGACGGGCAGGACATCGTCGGGATGTTCAAGTGGTTCTTCGGCAAGGGACCGCGGCCGCAGTTCGACCGCTACACCTACTGGGAGAAGTTCGATTACTGGGCCGTCTTCTGGGGGATGTTCATCATCGGTGGCTCCGGGTTCATGCTGTGGTTCCCGACTTTCTTCTCCGAGTTCCTCCCGGGGTGGGTGTTCAACGTGGCGACCATCGTCCACGGCGAGGAAGCCCTGCTCGCAGTCGGCTTCATCTTCACGATCCACTTCTTCAACGGCCACCTGCGTCCCGAGAAGTTTCCGATGGACATCGTGGCGTTCACCGGGCGGCTGCCCGAGCATGAGCTGAAGGACGAGCGTCCGCTCGAATATCAGCGCCTGGTCGGCGCCGGCAGGCTGCAGTCGCTCGAGGCGCCGGCACCGACGTCGCAGACCGTCCTGTTCAGCAAACTGCTGGGCACATTCGGACTGGCACTGGGCGTGATCACGATCCTGGTCATCATCTACAGCGCCGTGGTCTGAAGTAGCATTCAGGCAAGAAGAACAACGGGCTCCGAGCCTGAGGCTCGGAGCCCTTCGCATAACCGGGGAGAAGTCGGATGAAGCACTTTGGACGCAAGTCCATGTTCGGCGCGATCGGCACGCTGGTGGCGGTCGGCATCGGACTCGCGCTGGTCGGCGCCGCTGGCATCGCCGGCTGGGAGTACACGAACAGCGACGAGTTCTGCGCGGTGATGTGCCATTCGGTGCATCCCGAGGAGAGCCGCGCCCACAACGACAGCGCGCACGCCCGCGTTCATTGCGTCGAGTGCCACATGGGCCGCAACTCGACGCTGAAGCTGATCGCGATGAAGCCGGAGCACATCAAGGAGCTGTGGGGCATGATCGTCGGCTACGAGCGGCCGATCCACGCCTCCGGCCTGCGGCCGGCGCGCGAGGCCTGCGAGAGCTGCCACTGGCCGCAGACCGAGCACCACGACAGCGTGGCCGTCAACAAGCGCTATGGCACCGACCCGAAGAGCAGCGAGGTCGAGTACCGCCTGCTGCTGCACACGACGGCCGACGTCGAGCGCGCGATCCCGTGGAAGGTCACCGGCATCCACTGGCACATCGCCAACGATGTCGAGTTCAAGAGCCCGGACGTGCAGGGTGAGTCGATTCCCTGGATCCAGGTGATCCGGCGCGATGGCAGCAAGGCGGTGTATCTCGACGCCGAGTCGAGGCTGTCCTCCGCGGAGATTGCGAAGCTCGAGCCGCGCCGCATGGAGTGTTACAACTGCCACAACTCCGTCGGCCATCCATTCCCGAATCCGGCCTACGCCGTGGATGCAGCGATCGCGGCGGACCGTATCAGCCGCGACCTGCCCGCGGTGAAGGCGCGCGCGATGTCGCTGGTCGATGCCGCGTACAAGATCTCCGGCCCGCTGGCCGAGCGCACGGCGGCGATCGACAAGCTGATCGCCGACAACGCAGCCCAGCATCCGGTCGACGCCAAGATGAGGGACAAGGACCTGCAGTTCCAGAAGGAAATGAAGGCCATCCTCGTCAACGCGACCTTCGAGGCGAAGGGCTTTTCGTGGAAGACATTTCCGAATCACGCCCAGCACGCCGATTCGTCCGGGTGCTTCCGCTGCCACGACGGCAAGCACTTCAACGAGAAGGGCGAGGCGATCCGCCTGCAGTGCACGCTGTGCCACAACCTGCCACAGGCGAAGCTCGAAAGCGGCAAGGGCAGCGTGGCCTCGACGATCGTCGAAGGTGTCACCCCGCCCGAGAGTCACAGCGCACCGAACTGGATGCGCGAGCACCGTCTTAGCCTCGACGACTCGTGCGCGATGTGCCATGGCAAGCTCGAGTTCGGACGCGAGGGCGGAAACTTCTGCGCCAATCCGGCGTGCCATGGGCGCGAATGGCCGGCGATCAACCTCAACGTCGAGTGGACACCGCCCGCCGGCGCCACGAAGGCTGCCGCCCCGTCCAGCGGCGAGGCGAAATCGGCAAAGAAGTAGCGCCGATCACGGGCTCGCGTGAGCTGACGGCCGCTGCGGCGGCCGTCTTCGCTTTTAGGCCTCGATAAACTGACGCCTCCTCCACGTCGCACCTCAGGAGCCGCAATGAATCTCGCCGACCTGCGTCACTTCGTCTCGCGCAAGTGGGATGACGATCTGGTGCCTCGGCTGGTCGACTACGTCCGCGTTCCGGCCAAGTCGCCCGCGTTCGATGCCAGCTGGGCGGCGCATGGTTACCTCGCCTCGGTCGTCAGGGACGCCGAAGCTTGGTGCCGCGCGCAGAACATCGCCGGCATCACGATCGAGATCGTTGCGATCGATGGGCGCACCCCCTGCCTTTTGTTTGATGTGCCGGCGACCGGAGGGCGCGGCAACGACCGCACGGTGCTGTTCTATGGTCACCTCGACAAGCAGCCCGAGATGGTCGGTTGGCGCGAGGACCTCGGTCCCTGGAAGCCGGTGATCGGGGATGGTCGCCTGTATGGTCGCGGCAGCGCCGACGACGGCTACGCGATCTATGCCGCGCTCACGACGATCGCGGCGATCGATGCGCAGGGTGCTGCAAGGCCGCGCTGCGTCGGCATCATCGAGACCTGCGAGGAAAGCGGCAGCCCCGATCTGCCCGCGTATCTCGAACTGCTGACGCCTCGCTTCGGCGACGTGCAGCTGGTGGTGGGACTCGATTCGGGCTGCCGCAACTATGAGCAGTTGTGGGTGACAACCTCGCTGCGCGGGCTGGTCGGCGGCACGCTCACCGTCGAGATCCTTTCCGAGGGTGTGCATTCGGGGCACGCGAGCGGCATCGTGCCGTCGTCGTTCCGCATCGCGCGGCAGTTGCTGAACCGGCTCGACGATCCCGCCAACGGCCGCGTGCTGCTTCCCGAACTGCACGCCGACATTCCGGCGGAGCGCGTGCAGCAGGCGCGCGACGCGGGAGTGATCCTCGGTGACACGGTGTGGACTGAATTCCCGTGGGTCAGCTGCGATCACGGCTCCGGTCGCGCGCACGCGATGCCGGTGACGACCGATCCGGTCGAGGGCATCCTGAACCGCACATGGCGCCCGGCGCTCGCCGTCACCGGCGCAGCGGGATTCCCTTCGATCGATTCGGCCGGCAATGTCCTGCGGCCGAAGACGACGCTCAAGCTCAGCATGCGCATCCCGCCGACGGTCGACGGCGAACGGGCGACGCAGGCGCTGCGCAAGGCGTTGACGCGTGATCCGCCGTACGACGCGCGCGTCACCTTCGAGGCGGACTGGGGCGCGATCGGCTGGAACGCACCGCCGACGGCGCCGTGGCTGAGGCAGGCGCTCGACGATGCATCGCGCCAGGTCTACGGCAAGGACGCGGCGTGGATCGGCGAGGGCGGCACGATCCCGTTCATGAACATGCTCGGCGAGCGCTTTCCGCAGGCGCAGTTCCTGATCACGGGCGTGCTCGGACCGCACTCGAACGCGCATGGTCCGAACGAGTTCCTGCACATTGCGTATGCGAAGCAGCTGACGGCTGCGGTGGCGACCGTGGTCACCTCGGTGCGCTAGGCCGGTTTCTCGAGCGCCTCCAGGTGTTCGCCCCAGGCGCGAGTTGCCGCGTCCAAGAAGGCGTCGACATCGCGCGCTCCGAGGAGCGGGAGTCCGAGGTGGGTTGCCGCGCGTTCGAGTTCGGCGCAGGGATCGGCGCGATCGAGTGCTCGCGCGCCCGTCTGCTTGGAAAGCTTCTCACCCCGATCGTTGACGACGACGGCGACGTGCAGGTACCGCGGTGTCGGAAGTGACAGCGTCCGCTGCAAAGCGATCTGCCGCGCCGTGTTGTCGAGCAGGTCCGCGCCGCGAACGACGTCGGTGATGCGTTGCGCAGCGTCGTCGACGACGACTGCGAGCTGGTAGGCCCACAGGCCGTCGGCACGCCGTACGATGAAATCGCCGGTCGTCTGCTCGAGCGATTCGCGGATCCGGCCGGCCGATCGATCGACGAATTCGACCGGCTCGGCAGGAACGCGGAAGCGCCATGCACGCGGCGCGCGCCCGGCGGTGCCGTTGCGGCAGGTGCCTGGATAGACCCCGCGCGCAGTGGCGCCGGCCGCGATCGCAAGGTCCACGTCGCTGCGCGAACACGCGCACGCGTAGATGCGCCGTGCTTCGCTGAGTCGATCAAACGCCGCCTGGTAGTGCGCGCCTCGTTCGCTCTGGAAAAGCACGGGTTCGTCCGATTCCATGCCGAATTCGGCGAGCGTCGCGAGCATGTCGCCCGCTGCGCCGGCGACTTCGCGCGGTGGATCGAGATCCTCGATGCGCACGAGCCAGACTCCGCCATGTGCGCGCGCATCGAGCCAGCTGGCGAGCGCGGCGACCAGCGAGCCGGCGTGCAGCGGGCCGGTCGGCGATGGGGCGAAACGCCCCCGGTAGGTTTCCGCTCGGGAGCGGGAATGGACACTTGAGGTCGACATCGGCCGAATTACCGCAGGAAGCGCCGTCCAACTCTCGCCTCGGCACGGCGTTGTTTCGGCGATTATCCGATGACCCGCATTGCGCGATCTTCTTCGATAGCAACTCACTTCCGTGCCCCGACCCGCCGTCAACATCGAGCTCTTCAAGGTCGCGATCCGGCTCGGCCGCAACACCTGGTATGCCAGCCTCGCGTTCGGCGTGCTGGCCGTGCTGCTGCTTTGGCGCGAAGACCGCGTGCCGCTCGCGGCGGTGTGGTGGTCAACGCTGGCCGCAGCCGTGGTTGCACGAGCGCTCTACTGCCAGTGGATGCTGAACAAGCTATCGTCGCAGCATCGACCGGCGCTACCGCGCCCCGACGGTTACGCCGCAGTTGCTGCGTTCGAGGGCGTGGTCTGGGCAATGCTGCTGGTGCTGCTGCCGGCCACGACCGAAGTCGGGCTGCTGTTCCAGCTGGGCCTGACGGTTCTGATCGTGCTCGGTGTGCTGTTGCCCTTTGCCCCCGCGGGGCTGCCGTGGGTGGCCTTCACGATTCCCGTCGCGTTCGCTCAGCTCATGGCGCTGATGTCGCGCGAGCTGCCGCTGAACGACCTGGTGCTGCTGACGTGGATGATGATCATGGCGGGCGGCGCGCTGAGCGCACAGTGGCTCAAGAGGGCGCTGTCCAGCAATCTTTCACTGCGCCATCGCGCCGATCTGGCGGCGCGCGCACAGGAGCAGGCCAATGCTGACCTGAACCGCAGCCGCGAGCAGCTCCGACTTGCACTCGACGCCATCGACGCCGGCATCGCCGACACCAACCTGCTCAACGGCGAGCGCTTCTTCTCTGCACGCTTCTTCGGCATCCTGGGCTACGACGATCGCGAGACGTTCCTGAAGGAGTACCGCTTCGCCGATGCGCTGCACCCGGAAGACCGTGCCCGCGTGGTTGCGGCCCGGCGCCGCCACACCGAATCCGGTGTGCCGCTGCGCGAGGAGTGCCGGCTGCGACGCGCCGACGGTGACTACGTCTGGGTCACGCTGCGGGGCGAAACGGTGCGAGGCACTGATGGGAAGCCGACGCGGCTCGTGCTCTCGATCGTCGACACCAGCGAGCATCGGCTCGCGCAGCAGAAACTCGCCGACAGTGAACGGCGCTATCGCGCACTGGTCGAAGCGTCCCCGTCGCTGATCTGGGTCTGCGACGACCGCGGGCGACTGACCTTCGTCTCCGAACGCGCGTGCCGTCACCTGTTCGGCCTCGAACCGCGCGAGATGCTGGGACGGCACATTGCCGACTTCAACGGGCCGGGGTTCACGCGGCGCGAGTTCCTGCGACGGTTCTCGCCGGTGATGCACGGCCGGCCGGTGTTCGAGATGGAAGCCGTGCTGCGCGATCGCCGCGGCGAAGCCTTGCACGTCAGCGTCAGCGCGCTGCCGATGCTGAACGAAGCCGGGCAGGTCGAATCGGTGACCGGTGTCTGCGCGGACATCACGGCGCTGAAGCAGCGCGAGCGCGAACTCAACGTCGCGATGCGCAATCAGCAGGCCGTGTTCGATGCCGCCGGCGAGGGGATTGTCTTCGTCCGCAACGGACGCATCGAAGGCCCGAACCGGGCGCTGGCGCGGATGCTCGGACTGACGCGCGAAGCGCTGGTCGGGCAGCCGGTCGAGGAGATCCTTGCGACCCGGACCGATTGGGAAACGATCGATCAGGCGACGCGTGCGGCATCGATCCGTGGCGAGGCCGCGATCCACGAGGTCATGCTGCGTGCGCACGACGGCCGCAGCGTCTGGTGTCAGCTGACATCGCGCCGCATCGGCGATTTCGCCAACGTCCTCGTGCTGACCGACATCACCTCGCTGAAGCGGCGCGAAGAACTCGCCTGGCATCAGGCCAACCACGACGAGCTCACGGGGCTCCCGAACCGGCGCCAGCTGGGCGAGCACGCGCGGCGCCTGCTGTCGGTCGCAATGCAGAAGCGGCGGCTGGCGGCGGTGCTGGTGCTCGATCTCGACGGCTTCAAGGAGATCAACGACCTGTTTGGGCATTCATACGGCGACAGCCTGCTCAAGCGCGTCGCGCTGCGCCTGTCGGGCGTGTTGCGCGACTACGACGTGGTGGCACGTACGGGCGGCGACGAGTTCGTCGTGCTGCTGCCCGAAATCGAACAGCCGTCGATCGCGATGGTGCTTGCGGAAAAGCTCATCGCCGCCGCGAGCGAGAACGTCGAGAACCTGGGCCGTTCGCTGCGGCTGCACGCCAGCGTGGGCGTCGCACTCTTTCCGAGCGACGGTCACGATTTCGAGACGCTGCTCGCCGCCGCCGACGACGCCATGTACGCGGCCAAGGCCGGCGGCAAGAACCGCTACCAGCTCGCCGGCGAGGTCGTTCGAAGCCCGGTCGCGCCGGGCGCCTGATCGCCGCCTCTTTGGTCGCCCGGCCGGGCGCCCAAAGTCATCCGTTCGGATTAACCTAGCGCCCGCCGACTGCCGGCAATTGCCGCGGCTTTGGCGCGCCCGCTAGCATGACCGCGCGGCAGCGGTCCACAGGGCACATTGAGCGGTTTGCGGAGTCAGCGATCAACACGAAGGGCTTGAGCCGAGGATTGAGCGCATTGCGGCGTGCCGGCTCGGCGCCGTCGCAGGAAGTGCACTTCGATCTGCGGGTGCCGTTCGCGGTGGAGCGTCGCCTGCTGCCGGCGCAGCTTCTGGTTGGCCTGCTCGCGGTCGCGAGCGCCTCCGCGCAGGGAGCGCCTGCGTTCGTCTGGGGCTGGTTCGCGCTCTTTGCGACCGTCTCGGCCGCGCGTTACCTGATCGCGATCACGTACGGCGATGCGCGCCGCGCGATACCGACGAGTGAGCGCTGTGCGCATCAGTATCTCGCTTGCGCGGTTGCCGACGTGCTGCTGTGGGCGGGCCTGCTGACCCTGGTGCCAAACCCTGCGGGCTTCTTCGCCGGCGCAGGCGCGTTCGCCCCGGCCGGCGCGGTCATCCTAGCGGCGCTGACCTTCGGCGGCTGGCCGCGCGTCTGGACGTTCTACATTGCCGCCTGGGTGGCGATCTCCGCGGTCGTGGCCTTCCGCACCAGCGGCACGCTCAGCAGCTTTGCGTTTGCGTTCCCGCTGTGGCTGCTTGCGATCTGGTGGCTCGGACGCCAGCAGCCACTCAGCCGGCAGGCCGACCGCCGCGGATCGACGCTGATCGGCAATCCGACACGCTTCGGCTGGCAGGCCGCCATCCACGCGATGCCGACGCCGGTGATCGTCGCACGCAACAACCGCATCATTGAAGTCAATCGGTCCGCCTGCGAATTCATCGGCCGCAGCGAGCGCTCGATCCTCGGCACGGCGCTGCAGGAGTGCCTGATCGCGGACCCGCCGGAAGCGCTGCAGCCCGAGCGGCATCGCTCGGAGTCGAGCGCCGCCGTCGAAATGCGGCCGGCCGACCGCACCTTCGACGGCGCCTCGTGGTCGGGACGCGTGCGCTACATGGAGCCGGGTCGCGCCTCGTCGATCATGGTCATCGCGCTGACCCGAGCAGCACAGGAGCCGTTTGGTCCCGCACGCCTGCTCGACGACGCGCGCCGCTTCGCCGAGTGGGTCGGTGGCCTCAAAGGGTTGCCGTGGTATCGCGACGAGCGTGGTGCGCTGGTGCTGCCGCAGGAGTTTCCGGCACCGACCGCCGTGGCCGCGGCTCCGGATCCCGGAGCGTTCCCGTTGGCGCATCTGCTCGCGAGCGACGATCGCGAGCGCTACCACGCGATTTTCCGCGACGTGCTGCGCAGCGGGGCGCTGTTCGATGAGCAGATGACCCTGCGCGACGCCCAGGGCATGCTGCGTGAGGTCCGGGTGGTCTGCATCGCGCGGCCCGGTGCCGGCGATGGCGCGCCGGTGGTCGGTACGATCGCAGCGGCGCGGCCCGCGACGCCGCGCGCTGCCGCCGAGCCGGTGACGGATCTGCTGTCGCGCCTGCCGGTCGTCGTCTGGCTGGTCGACGCCTCGGGTCGCGTCGTGCATGCGACCGGCAACGAACCGCGGCGCTGGGGACTGGTCGCAGAGGCGCGCACGCGACCCGAATGGCAGCACGCTTTCGCGTTCAAGCCGGAATCGGTGGCGACTGTGCGCGCGGCGCTGGAAAAGGCGCTCGCGGGACAGGCGAGCTATGACGTGCGCAACGCGCGCACGAGCCGCTCGGGTGGGCGGCTCAACCTCCGCAGTCATTTCGTGCCCTACATCGGCAAGCAGCTCCAGGCGGTCCTGGTGATGGACACGATCGCGTCGCCCAGCGAACTGCTCGAGATCGATCGCCTGAAGCGCAGCAAGTCGCAGTACAAGTCGCTGGTCGAGGCTTCGGCGAGTTTGATCTGGGCCTGCGACGAGAACTTCACGCTGACATTCGCGAGCCGCCGGGCCGCGCGTGACATCTACGGCTACGAGTCCCGCGAACTGCTCGGCCAGCCGGTCAACATCCTGCTGCCGACCGACGCCGAGCAGCCGGGCGTACGCCGTGCCTTCGACGCGTTGCGCGAGGGCCGTCCGATCCGCGACCTCGAAGCGGTCCACCTGACACAGGAAGGGCGACGCGTGATCGTGTCGATCAGCGCGGTGCCGCTGCGCCACCCGGGCGGCCGCTTCGCCGGCGCGATCGGCATGAACGCTGACCTGACTGCGCTGAAGTCGCGCGAGACGCGGCTTTCGGAGGCGCTGCGTGTCGAGCGCACCGTGCTCGATTCCGCAGGTCAGGCGATCGCTGTCGTGAAGCAGGGTCTCGTCCTGCGCTGCAACGACGCATTCCTCAGGCTCGCCGGCCTGCCGCCCGAGCAGCTCGCGCGCACGCCGCTGACCGACTGCCTGCTCGAGCGCGAAGACTGGATCGAGATCACCGGGGCGGCCGACGAGGCGCGCAGCCGCGATCAGGCGGTCGTCCGCGAACTGCGGGTGCAGCGCGGGGCACGCCTGGGCCGCGGCGAAGGCGCGGCCTGGTGCCAGGTCACTGCCCGCTCGATCGCCGCAGGCGAGTTTGTGCTCGTGGTGGCCGACATCGACACGATCAAGCGGCGCGAGGCAAGTGCGCTGCACGAGGCGCAGCACGACGACCTCACGGGACTCCCCAACCGTCGCCTGCTTGCCGAGCGCGCCGCGGCGGCGCTCGCGACATCGGAACTGCGCAAGGTCAGCTGCGCCATCATGGCGATCGACCTCGACGGATTCAAGGAGGTCAACGATCGCTATGGACATGAGGTCGGCGATGCGACGCTGCGCGAGATCGCGGCGCGCCTGACGCGCGTGATGCGGCCGCAGGACACGGTGGCGCGCCGCGGCGGCGACGAATTCGCGGTCCTGGTGCCGGACGTCGGCTCGAATGCCGAGGTCGAGCGCATCGCCGCGCGCCTGCTGCAGGCAGTCGAGCAGCCGGTGCCGCAGCCGGGATCCCGGCCGCCGCTGAACGTTTCGGCGAGCATCGGCATCGCGCTGGCGCCCGAGCAGGGGCGTGACCTCGAGCGGCTGCTGCAGCTCGCCGACCTCGCGATGTACGACGCCAAGCTCAAGGGCAAGAACCGCTATGCCTTCGCGCAGGGCGCCGGCCTGCCTTCGAACGTCACGCCGCTAGTGCCGCGCGCGTCGCGGACATCCTGAGCTTCGCGAGCCACCACGCGACCGCCCTGCCGCGCGCATCGTTGCGCCACGCGAAGTGCATCGTGCCGTCGCCGCGCTCCTGATCCGTGGTCCTGACGACGAGCGCGCCGCGCGCGATGTCGTCGCGCACCAGATGCGAGGGAATGAATCCGCAGCCGAGCCCGGCCTTCTGCGCCTCGATCTTGGCGGCGAGCGTCGGCACGGTCAGCACATCGGCCAATCCCAGCAGCCCGGCCGCGCGCGGCGCCAGGCGCTGCGAGGTGTCGGCGACCACGACCTGACGATGCCGCCGTAATTCACCCGCAGGCAGCGGCGACGGGAACGCGGCGAGCGGATGCGACGGCGCGACCACGAACACGAAACTCACGCTGCCCAGCTTCTCAGCGCGATAGCCGGCGCCGAGGCGCGAGGGCTCGGGTCCTTCCTGCATTGCGCCGATTGCGAGGTCGGCACGACCGGAAAGCAAGGCATCCCAGGTGCCGCCGAGGACTTCGTCGGTGATCCGCAGCTGCGTCGGCGCAACGCGGGTGAACTCCTCGATCAGCGGCAGCAGGCGCGAGAAGGCGATCACATTGTCGAGCGCGAGCGTCAGTTCCTGTTCCCAACCCGAGGCAACGCGGCGCACGCGTTGCGCGAGTTCGTCCGCGGCCGCGAGCAGGTGACGGCCCTCGCGCAGCAGTTCTTCGCCTGCCGGAGTGAGCTGAGCGCGATAGCCGCGACGGTCGAACAGCAGCACGTCGAGGTCCTGTTCTAGGCGCCGCACGGCATACGTCACGGCGGACGGAACACGTCCTAGTTCCTCGGCCGCTTGTGCGAAGCTGCCACGCCGCGCGATCGCATCGACGAGCTTCAGCGCCTCGAGGGTCAACTCCGACATATTCGATCCGATTGAATGACTTGCTGAGTTTAATCCCGATGTGATTAGTCGGGTATTGGTCCAATATCCGGTCTCTCGAATCGGTCTGCCCCCGCCCCCGCACGGGCGGCCGCGAACCCGCCCAAGGAGCAGCAGCAATGGTGTCGATCCGTCGCAGTGCCGAACGTGGCTACGCTGACCACGGCTGGCTCAAGTCCTTCCACAGCTTCTCCTTCGCTGAATATCATGATCCGGAGCACATGGGGTTCGGGCCGCTGCGGGTGATCAACGAGGATCGGGTGGCACCCGGGATGGGCTTTGGCACCCACGGTCACCGCGACATGGAGATCATCAGCTACGTGCTCTCGGGCGAGCTCGCGCATCGCGACAGCATGGGCAACGGCTCGGTGATCCGCCCGGGCGATGTCCAGCGCATGAGCGCCGGGCGCGGAGTCATGCATTCCGAGTTCAATCACGCCAAGTCGGACACCACGCACTTCCTGCAGATCTGGATCCAGCCGGACCGGAACGGCATCGCGCCGAGTTACGAGGAGAAGCGCTTCGAAGTCGCCGACAGGCGTGGCCGTCTGCGGCTGGTCGCTTCGCCCGATGGCGCAGAAGGTTCGGTGCGCATCCACCAGGATGCGCGGGTGTTGGCGGGTCTGTTCGACGGGGACGAGTCGGCGACGCTCGAAGTCGCGGCCGGACGCCGTGTCTACGTGCACGTCGCGCGCGGCAGCGTCCGGGTGAACGGCGCGGCGCTCGACGCCGGTGATGCGGCCAAGCTGACCGAGGTCGAACGCATCACGGTGTCCGGCGGCGAAGCGGCCGAAGTACTGGTCTTCGACTTGCCGTAGTTCTCCGGAATGCGGCGGCCGGCACGAGCGGACGCCCCCACTCCTGCGGGGTGCGCTCAGGCGAGCACGCGGCCCAGGAATGCGGCGATGTGACGGATCTCTTCCTCGCAGAGCGAATGCGGCATCTCGTACTCGTGCCACTCGACCGGGTAGCCGGCCGCCTGCAGTCGGTCGCGTGAGCTGACAGCGCGCGCCAAGGGGATCACCGGGTCGGCCCGGCCGTGCGCCATGAAGATCGGGACCGATGCCGACGCCGAAACGCGCTCCGTATCAAAGCGCTCGAAGAGCGGCAGATAGCTCGACAGCGCGAGCAGGCCGGCCAGCGCCTCGCGCTGTCGCAGCCCCGTGTGCAGAGCGATCGCGCCGCCCTGGGAAAATCCGGCCAGCACGATGCGTGAGCGTGGTGTACCGCGCCCGACTTCGCGCGCGATCAGAGTCTCGACATGTCGCTGCGAATCGACGATGCCTGTGTCGTCCTCGCGCCGCGCGATGTCGGTGCCGAGGATGTCGTACCAGGCACGCATGACGTAGCCGCCGTTGATCGTGACCGGACGCGTCGGCGCATGCGGGAAGATGTAGCGCGCCGGCGGCGCACGCAGCAGCTCGAGTTCGCGCACGACCGGCACGAAGTCGTAACCGTCGGCGCCGAGCCCGTGCAGCCAGACGATGCTCGCGGTCGGGGAAGGATGGGTCTGCAGTTCGACCGCCTGCAGCGTCTCTGTATCCATCAGGTTGTTTTCCTGCGTTGTGCGCTCTTCGGCCGGAAGGCCGCGATGACTTCGGTGCGCGTCTCGATGTAGGGGCCGCCGATCAGATCGATGCAGTACGGGACGGCGGCGAAGATGCCATGTGCTCTAGGGGTGCCGTCGGAGTTCTTCAGTCCTTCCAGCGTCTCTGCAATCGCCTTGGGTTGTCCGGGCAGGTTGAGGATCAGCGCCGCGTGCCCGTCGACTTCACGCAGCGCGCCGACCTGGCGCGACAGGATCGCCGTCGGAACGAACTCGAGCGAAAGTCGCCGCATCTGCTCGCCGAAGCCCGGCATCTCGCGTGTCGCGACTGCCAGTGTCGCTTCGGGCGTCACGTCGCGTCGCGAAGGTCCGGTCCCGCCGGTCGTCAGCACGAGGTCGCAGCCCACGTCGTCGACAAGCTCGACCAGCGTCTGCCGGATCGCCGGTGCCTCGTCGGCGATCAGTCGCTCATGAGCCTGCCACGGCGAAACCAGCGCGCGCGCGAACCACTCCTTCAGTGCTGGCAGGCCCTGGTCCGCGTAGACGCCGCTCGATGCCCGGTCCGAGATCGAGACAAGGCCGACGACCAGTTCGTCAGGATGCCTGCGTTCAGCCTTCATGCGCAGCCCGATCCCGCAGTTGTCCATGGAGCCAGCGGTACAGCTCCCGGGCCTGCCGCGGCGCGCGCTCGGCGGCACGTTCCCGCCGCGCAGCGCGGATGGCAGCGCGCAGCCACTGCACATCGGCACCTGGGTGCCCGGCCAGGAACTCGGTCAGCGCGGCATCGTCTTCGAGCAGCCGCTCGCGCCAGCGCTCTGCGAGGTGCATCTGTGCGACCGCGGCGCGCGACTCGCCGGTCACGCCGGCGATGCCCGCGCGGATCGTATCCGCATCGACCTGGCGCATCAATTTGCCGAGGTACTGCATGTGGCGCCGCCGCGCCTCGTGGCTGGTCACGCGATGGGCGAACTCGACCGCTTCGCGCAGTTCGTCGGGAAGATCAAGACGATCGAGCTGCTCGCGCCGCAGCCGCACGAGCTCCGCCCCGAGGGCTTGCAGCGCGTGCATGTCGCGCTTGCGCTGGCTCTTGCTCGGTGTGCCGTCCGCGTCTGCGGAAAGCTCTTCGGAGATCTCGCGGGTCATCGTTGTTTATGATACCGAGCCATATCGGGGCAACCGCCCCGCCGCCACGAGGCGCCGACTGCTCGTGGTGTTCACTCCACCCGCGCAACATCACATCGCCGTGACCGTCTTTGCCATTTCCGACGACCGCCTGCGCGAACTGGCGCAATCCGCCCTCGCACATGCGCGCTCGCTCGGCGCCACCGACGCGTCGTGCGAGGCGAGCGAGGCCACCGGCCTGTCGGTCACCGTGCGCAAGCGCAAGGTCGAGACGATCGAGCACACACGCGACAAGGGGCTCGGTGTCACCGTCTATCTGGGCAGTCGACGCGGGCACGCGTCGACTTCTGATTTCTCCGCGGCCGCTGTGACTCAGGCGGTCGAGGCGGCGCACAACATTGCCCGCTACACGGCTGAAGACGGCGCGGCCGGGCTGCCCGACGAAGACACCCTCGAGCGCAAGCCGCGCGACCTCGACCTGTTCCATCCCTGGCTCGTCGAACCAGAGGAGGCGATCGCGCTGGCGCAGCGCTGCGAAGCCGCCGCCTTCGCGGTCAGCCCGCGTGTCGTCAACTCCGAGGGCGCGAACGCTTACACCTCGTCCGGGCATTTCGTGCTGGCGAATACGCGGGGCTTCATGGCGGGCTATCCGTATTCGCGCCATTCGATCTCCGTGTCGCCGATTGCGCGCGACGCGAGCGGGATGCAGCGCGACGACTGGTTTTCGACCTCGCGACTGCACGCGGAGCTGGCGACACCCGAGGCCGTCGGCGACTATGCCGCGCGCCGCGCTCTGGCGCGCCTGGGCGCGCGCAAGCTGACGACGCGGCAGTGCCCTGTGCTGTTCGAGGCGCCGCTGGCATGCGGACTGCTGGGCAACTTCGTGCAGGCGGCCAGCGGCGGATCGCTCTATCGGAAGGCTTCGTTCCTGGTCGACTCGATCGGCAAGGCGGTCTTTGCGCGGCATATCAGCATCGAAGAGGATCCATACCTGGTGCACGGTGCCGGATCGAGTCCGTTCGACGAGGAGGGTGTGCGCGGCCTGAGCCGCCTTGTCGTCCGCGACGGTCGGCTCGACGGCTACTTCCTGTCGACCTACTCGGCGCGCAAGCTCGGGATGAAATCGACCGGCAACGCCGGCGGCTCGTACAACCTGACGCTGCATTCGAGCGCAACCGACGAGGAAGACGACTTCGAAGTCATGCTGCGCCGGCTGGACACCGGGCTGCTGGTGACTGAACTGATCGGGCAGGGCGTCAACTACGTGACCGGCGACTATTCGCGCGGCGCCAGCGGCTTCTGGGTCGAGGGCGGGCAGATCCGGTATCCCGTGGAGGAGATCACGATTGCGGGCAACCTGCGCCAGATGTTCATGAACATCGTCGCGGTCGGCACCGATGCGCTGGTCCGCGGAAGCAAGGTGTCCGGCTCGGTCCTGATCGAGGGCATGACGGTCGCAGGCGCCTAGGCGGCGGCGGGCTCAGACCTTGATCCGGCCGCGGGCCTGCCGACATCGGGAACCCCGGGATCGGCTCTAGAATCGCGCGCAGCGGAAGGCGGGCGGCCGTCCGCTCGCAGTCCACGCCGCCTCCACAACCAGCATTCAGGAGACTCACCAGCATGGAACGTCGTTCCTTTCTCAAGAAGGCGAGCACGGCAGGCGCGGGCGTCGCGGCCGCCGCGATCGCGGCCCCGGCGCTGGCCCAGGGCCAGCCCGAAGTCAAGTGGCGCCTGACATCGAGCTTCCCGAAGTCGCTCGACACGATCTTCGGCGCCGCCGATGTCATCTCAAAGACCGTCGCCGCGGCCACCAACAACAAGTTCCAGATCCAGGTGTTTGCTGCGGGCGAGATCGTCCCCGCCCTGCAGGCGCTGGACGCCGTGCAGAACGGCACGGTGCAGTGCTGCCACACCGCGCCGTACTACTTCTTCGGCAAGGACCCGACGTTCGCATTCTCCTGCGCCATTCCGTTTGGCATGAATGCACGCCAGCAGAATGCGTGGATGTATCACGGCGGTGGCAAGGCGCTCATGGCGGAGTTCTTCAAGGGCTACAACATCATGGCGTTTCCGGCGGGCAACACGGGCGCGCAGATGGGGGGCTTCTTCCGCAAGGAGGTGAAGACGGTCGCCGACCTCAAGGGCCTGAAGTTCCGCATGGGGGGCTTCGCCGGAACGGTCATGGCGAAGCTCGGCGTCGTGCCGCAGCAGATTGCTGCCGGTGACATCTATCCGGCGCTGGAAAAGGGCACGATCGATGCTGCCGAGTGGGTCGGTCCGTACGACGACGAAAAACTGGGCCTCGGCAAGGTCGCGAAGTTCTATTACGCGCCCGGATGGTGGGAGGGCGGCCCCGAGCTCGATCTCTTCGTCAACATCAAGGCCTACAGCGAACTGCCGAAGGATTACCAGGCGATCCTCGAGGCGGCGTGCGGCTACGCGAATGTCGACATGCTCGCCAAGTACGATTCGCTGAATCCGGCAGCCCTGCGGCGGCTGATCGCCTCAGGTGTGCAGCTTCGCGCCTGGCCCCGACCGATCCTGGATGCCGCTTGGGCGGCGGCCAATGAGGTCTACGCCGAGACCTCAGAAAAGAACGCTGCTTTCAAGAAGATCTACGAACCGTGGAAGGCGTTCCGCGACGAGCAGATTCGCTGGTTCGGCGTCGCCGAGCTGAACTTCGACACCTTCATGGCCGGGACGCTGCGCACGGCGGCGCCCGCGAAGAAGTAGGCCGCCGGCCCTGAAGCAAAAGGGCGCATGCCTGAGGCACGCGCCCTTTTCCATTAGCGGGCGCTGCGGCGGGTTACTTCTTCGTAGCCTCTGGGGTTGGCGCCTTGAACGCGTCTTGCATGGATTTGCTGGCGTCGTCGGCCGGCGCGGTGTCGGCGGGCGGAGCGCCGCTGCCATAACCCTGGTCGGCCGGCGGTGCCCCGAAGTTCTGCATCCCGCCGCCCTCGACCGGTGGCGGCCCGCCCGACTCGCCGCCGCCCTCGGTGGGTATCGACATCTCGATCGAATTCGGATCGACCGTGCTCGCGTCCTTCTTGTAGACGAGCACCAGCTGCGGGAAGGCGATCACGATGCCGACCATGATCAGCTGGATCACGACGAACGGGATTGCACCCCAGTAGATCTGTCCCGTCGTCACCGGCGCCATCGTCTTGCGCGTCAGCTTGTCGACGTAGTCGTTCTTCGGTGCGACGCTGCGCAGGTAGAACAGCGCAAAGCCGAACGGCGGATGCATGAACGAGGTCTGCATGTTCACGCCAAGCAGGACGCCGAACCAGATGAGGTCGATACCAAGTTTCTCCGCCACCGGCCCCAGCAGTGGCACTACGATGAACGACAGCTCGAAGAAATCGAGAAAGAACGCCAGCACGAATACCAGTACGTTCACGACAATCAGGAATCCGACGGCGCCGCCCGGCAGGTCCGAGAGCAGGTGTTCGACCCATACGTGGCCGTCGACGCCGTAGAACGTGAGGCTGAACACCCGCGCGCCGACCAGGATGAAAACGACGAACGCCGTGAGCTTGGCGGTCGAGCTCATCGCCTGCTTGAGTAGATCGAGGCTGAGTCGCTTGCGCGACACGGCCATCAGCAGTGCTCCGGTCGCGCCCATCGCACCGCCCTCGGTCGGCGTTGCGATCCCGAGGAAGATCGTGCCCAGCACCAGGAACACGAGTCCGAGTGGCGGGATCAGGACGAACACCACGCGTTCGGCGAGCTTCGACAGTAGGCCCAGCTTCAGCAGCCTGTTCGCCAGCGCGACCACGAAGGCGATGCCCATGCCGCTCGCCAGGCCGACGATGATGGTCATGTCGGTCGGCGCATCGGCCGGCAGCGTGAAGTGCTCGACGCCGATGGCGAGAACCGCCGAGATCGCGGCGAGGATGCCGAGTGATCGCGTCCCCGCAGAGTCGTCCGGCTCACGGATCGTGCGCGCCTCGAGCGGCAGCGCCGGCACGAAGTTCGGCCGGAACATCGCCACCAGGATGACAAAAAGCGCGTACAGGCCCGTCAGCACGAACCCGGGTATGAAGGCGCCTGCGTACATGTCCCCGACCGACTTGCCGAGCTGGTCGGCCATGATGATCAGCACCAGCGACGGCGGAATGATCTGCGCGAGCGTGCCCGAGGCTGCGATCACGCCGGCGGCGACGCGGCGGTCGTAGCCGTAGCGCAGCATGATCGGCAGCGAGATCAGGCCCATCGAGATCACCGAAGCGGCGACGACGCCGGTGGTCGCTGCGAGCAGTGCACCGACGAAGATCACCGCGAAGGCGAGACCGCCGCGTACCGGCCCGAACAGCTGGCCGATTGTGTCGAGAAGATCCTCGGCCATGCCGCTGCGCTCGAGGATCAGCCCCATGAAGGTGAAAAACGGGATCGCGAGCAGCGTTTCGTTGCTCATCACGCCCCAGAGCCGCTCGGGCAAGGCCTGAAAGAGGCTGGGCTCGAGCAGGCCGAGTTCGATGCCTATCAGTGCGAAGGCAATCCCGATCGCACCGAGCGAGAACGCGACGGGGTAGCCGATCAGCAGGAAGATCACCAGCGCCGCGAACATCAGCGGCGCCATGTTGTTGATCAGGAACTGGGTCATGCCTGCTCACCCCGCGACTTCAGGATCTCCTCCGCGAGCAGTTCCTCGGCGCTCTTGTGTTCCTGCTTGGCAGTCGGATCGGGTCCGTGACCGGTCAGGAACGCGGCGTACTTGATCAGCTGCGATATGCCCTGCAGCGACAGCAGCAGGAATCCTATCGGTACGAGTAACCGCGCCGGCCAGATGATCAGGCCGCCGGCGTTGGTCGAGACCTCGCCGCGTTGAAGTGCCTGCATGAATACCGGCCACGACAGGTACAGGATCAGCAGCGACACCGGCAGCAGGAAGAACAGCGTGCCCAGCACGTCGATCCACGCCTGTGTGCGTTTGCTCAGCCGGCCCGCGACGACATCGATGCGGACCATCTCGTTCTGCTGCAGCGTGTGCGGGGCGGCAAACAGGAAGATGGCCGAGAACAGGTACCACTGGAGCTCGAGCCATGCGTTCGACGACATGTTGAGCAGATAGCGGATGATCGCGTTGCCGGCGCTGATCAGCGTGACGATCAGGATCAGCCACATCACGACTCGGAAGATCCGCCGGTTCATCTCGTCGATCGCGCGCGACAGCGACAGCAGTGCGGACATGTCGGGTCCCCCTCGGTCAACCAGCGTGGACTATCTTCGCCTGCAAAGCCCGGGCGATTCTATCCGCGAAAACGCAAGAGCGGCCCTGGCGAGCCTATGCGTCTTCGTTCGTGCGCGGATTCCGCCGCAGTGGTGACGCTAGGACGCGGCGGCGAGGCGTCGACGCCACACCTCGACCTGCTGCAGCACGCGCGCCGGGGCGGTGCCCCCGCGGTGGTCGCGGGCCGCGACCGAGCCTTCGAGGCTCAGCACCCGTGCCAGATCGTCGCCGGCCTGCGGTGCGAGCGAGGTGAGCTCGGCCGCCGGCAGTGCGGCCAGCTCGACGTGACGCGAGGCCGCGAGCCGGACCGCGCGCGCGACGATCTCGTGCGCTTCGCGGAAAGGGACGCCGTGACGCACCAGATGATCCGCGAGATCCGTGGCGGTGGAGTGTCCTTCGGCGGCCGCGCGCCACATTGCGTCGGCGTCGACCTCGATGCCGGGCACCATCTCGACGAAGGCGCGCAGTGTGTCGAGCACGGTGTCCACCGTGTCGAACAGCGGCTCCTTGTCCTCCTGGTTGTCCTTGTTGTACGCGAGCGGCTGGCCCTTCATCAGCGTCAGCAGGCCCATCAGGTGACCGACTACGCGGCCGCTCTTGCCACGGGCAAGTTCAGGCACGTCCGGGTTCTTCTTCTGGGGCATGATCGATGAGCCGGTCGTGAACCGGTCCGGCAGCCGGATGAAGCCGTAGCGCGGGCTCATCCACAGCACGATCTCCTCGGCGAGTCGCGAGATGTGGACCATCAGTAGCGCTGCCGCGGCCGTGAACTCGATCGCAAAATCGCGGTCGCTGACGGCGTCGAGCGAGTTGTCGGCGACCGCTTCGAAGGCGAGCCGCTGCGCGACGAACTCGCGGTCGATCGGAAAGGTGGTGCCGGCCAGCGCAGCGGCGCCGAGCGGCAGTCGGTTGACGCGCCGGCGCGCGTCGAGCATGCGCTCGACGTCGCGCTCGAACATCTCGACGTACGCGAGCAGGTGGTGGCCGAACGTGACCGGCTGCGCCACCTGCAGGTGGGTGAATCCCGGCATCACCGTTGCAGCATGGCGCGCGGCCTGCTCGACCAGCGCCCGCTGCAGCGCGCGCAACTGCGCCACGATGCGGTCGATCTCGCCACGCAGCCACAGGCGCAGGTCCGTCGCGACCTGGTCGTTGCGAGAGCGTCCCGTGTGGAGCCGCTTGCCTGCATCGCCGACGAGATCGGTGAGGCGCTTCTCAATGTTCAGGTGGACGTCCTCGAGATCCAGGCGCCAGTCGAAGTCGCCACGCTCGATCTCCCCGCGGATCTGCGCCAGCCCGCGCTCGATCGCGGCCAGATCATCCGGGGCGATGATGCCCTGCCGCGCCAGCATCGCCGCGTGCGCCAGCGAGCCTTCGATGTCCGCCTGCGCCAGGCGCCGGTCGAAGGCCACCGATGCGGTGTAGCGGAGCACGAAGTCGGCCACCGGTTCTTCGAAACGGCCCGACCACGCCGCGCTTTTCGAGCCTAGGGGATCGGAGGGGTCGGCGGGATGCTCTGACATAATCGGTCGAAGGGAAAGGTGGCCGTCGTCCTCGACCCGAGGCGCGCCATCGCATGCATGCGGTCGCCGATTATAGGTTTGTGAAAGCGTCTCCACCCGCGATCAAGGGCCCACTCGCCCGCGCAGAGACCGCCATCCCGACGCCGCGCCGCGTGGTGCCCGACGGCTGCAACATGGGGGTGCTGATGCGGGTCATCGGCATCGTCGTCGCGCTGACGTTGACCGCCGCAGTGGCCGACGCCGCGAGCCCGGCCGAGGCGGTGAGCGCATTCCTGAACATCACGGCGCTCGCCGCGCCCGCGACCCTCACGACGCTGATGCTCTGGTGCGCCGAGCGACGCGCGCTGCCGCTGATCAGCGTGCCGCTGCAGCGTGCGATCGCCTGGCTGACACCGGGCCTTGTCGCCTACGCGTTTACTTTGGCATTGCGGGGCGACGCGGGTCCGTGGGTACCGATCGGACACGCGCTCGCGGGCGCCGCACTCGGAGCCGGTGTGCAGCACTACTACGAGCTGCGCGAGCGCGCCTTCTCGCCGGCGGTGGTCGAAGCGAAATACCAGGCGCTGCAGTCACGCATCCGCCCGCACTTCCTGTTCAACAGCCTGAACGCGGTGCTGGCGGTGATCCGCAGCGAGCCAGCCAAGGCCGAGCGGATGCTGGAATCGATCGCCGAACTGTTCCGCGCGGTGATGGCCGATACCCGCAGACTCGTGCCGCTGGCGCAGGAAATCGAGCTCTGCCGCAACTATGTTGAGATCGAGCAGACGCGACTCGGGAATAGGCTGGCCGTTGACTGGCAAATCGGGGCATACCACCCCCGGGCAAAGGTGCCACAGTTGTTGCTGCAGCCGGTGATCGAGAACGCGATCCGTTACGGGGCGGAAACGCTCCCGGGCCGCGCCGATATCATCGTGCGGGTTCGCCAGCACGGCTTCACGCTGGAGATGTTCGTCAGCAATCCGATCGCTCCGGAACGGCCGGAGCGCGAAGGCAACCAGATCGGGCTGGCCAACATCCGGGGTCGGCTGGCGCTGATTTATGACCTCGAAGCGAAGGTCGAGACGCAGGTCAGGCGCGACCGCTTCGAGCTGACGATGACCTTGCCGGTCGAAAGGCGCGCCTGAAGGGCAAGTGATGCTGAACGTGATGATCGTTGACGACGAACCTCCGGCTCGGGCGCGGCTCGGGCAGGTGCTGCGCGACTGCTCCGAGCAGGTCTCGCTGCAGCTCGTCGGCGAGGCGGGCGGCGGCATCCGTGGCCTCGAGGAAGTGGACCGGCTGAACCCCGACGTTGTGCTGCTCGACGTGCACATGCCGGACATGAACGGCATCGAGGTCGCGCGGCATCTTGCCCAGCGCAGCAATCCACCGGCGGTGATTTTCGTCACTGCCTACGACGAGCACGCGCTCGAAGCGTTCGAGGTGCGCGCGCTCGACTACCTGATGAAGCCGGTGCGTGCAGAGCGCCTGGTCGCGGCGCTGGCGCGGGCCGAGCGCTTCCGCACGCACGAGCCGCGCATCGAGGACCTCGCCAAGACCATCGGCTCGGTGCGATCGCATGTCACGGTGTCGGAGCGCGGCCGCATGATCCTGGTGCCCGTCGACGACATCGTCTACCTGCGCGCCGAGCTGAAGTACGTGACCATCCGCACGGTCGCACGCGAGCACCTGACCGAAGAGTCGCTGACTTCGCTCGAAGGCGAGTTCGGCGAGCGCTTCGTGCGCATTCACCGCAACGCGCTGGTCTCACGCAAGTCCATCCTCGGATTCCAGCGAGTGCGCGGCAGCATCGACGAGGAAGGTGAGTCCTCCGAAGGCCACTGGGAAGTCCTGCTCAAGGACGTTCCCGAGCGGCTGCCGATCAGCCGTCGCCAATGGCCGACGGTCAAGGCCGCGTCAAAGTCATAGGCACTCCTCGTGCACGCGATTGGGTTCGCCGATCGCGCGTGCACTCGTCGCGGGAGCGCTCGCTAGGCTCGCACCTGGTTTTTGTCGGCCTCGCTTCGGAGCGGCCGCGCGCTTCGCCGATCCTCAACCACCAGGCGCAACCTGCCTCCGGCCGTGCGGGAGGGATGACGCACTCCCGTCTCCTTCCCCGCCCGGCGGGGAGGGCTGAAGACGGCGCAACTTGTGTGGTGCATCGAGGGGAGGCTCCGGAGCGAAGCCGACCAATCAGTCGAGCGCGCGCGCTGCGCGCGTAACCGGAGCGAGTGCACGTGCGATCGCGCGCCGATCGCGTACACGAGCGACGCGAGCCCCGGTGATAGACTCGCCGCGCCTCTTTGAGGGTCACGCCATTGCAGGGTACTCGCCGATGAACACGCCGGCGCGCGTCGTCATCGCGACACGCGAGAGTCCCCTCGCCCTGTGGCAAGCGGAGCACGTGCGCGAAATCCTGGCGCAGCGCTATTCCGGTACGCGGGTCGAACTGCTCGGCATGACCACGCGCGGGGATCAGATCCTCGATCGAACCCTCTCGAAGGTCGGCGGCAAGGGGCTCTTTGTGAAGGAGCTCGAGGTTGCGCTGCTCGAGCGCCGCGCCCAGCTGGCCGTGCACTCGCTGAAGGACGTCCCGATGGAGCTGGCGCCCGAATTCGAGCTGGCCGCGATCATGCAGCGCGAGGACCCGCGCGACTGCCTTGTCTCCAACCGCCATGCGACGCTGGAGGAATTGCCGCAGGGAGCGCGCGTCGGCACGTCGAGCCTGCGGCGCGAGCTGATGCTCCGTGCGCGTTTCCCCGGACTGCAGATCCTGTCGGTGCGCGGCAACGTCAACACGCGGCTGGCCAAGCTCGATCGCGGAGATTTCGACGCCCTGGTGATGGCCGCGGCCGGGCTGAAGCGACTCGGATTTGCGGCGCGCATCCGCCAGGTGATTCCGACCAGCGTTTCGCTGCCGGCTCCGGGCCAGGGCGCGCTGGGCATCGAGGTTCTGCGCGAGGACCGCGACACGGCGCAATTGCTTGCGCCGCTGAACGACACTGCGACCCGCGCCGCGACGACCGCCGAGCGCGGCGTGTCGCGCGGGCTCGGAGGCAGCTGCCAGGTCCCGCTGGCCGCGTACGCAGAAGTCGAGGGCTCCGAGCTCTGGCTGCGAGCGCTGGTCGGCAACGCGGCAACCGGGGAGTACGTCGAAACCCAGGCGCGGGCACCCCTCGGCGCGGCGGACGCGCTCGCAGCGCAGGTCGTCGCCGACCTCAAGCGGCTCGGGGCAATGCAGTTGCTCGGACTTGCCTGACCCCGCCGTGGTACGGCTCGCGATCATCACGCGGCCGGGCGCGACCGGTGAGCGGCTGGTCGGGCAGTTGCGCAGTGAGGGGCGCGATGCGCTTTGGTTTCCGGCTTTCGAACTCGGTCCGCCGCCCGATGAAGGCGCGGCGCGCGCAGCGCTGGCGCGTGTCGGAGACTTCGATCTCGCCATCTTCGTCAGCCCGGCCGCGGTGCGGGCTGCGGCGCGGCTGCTGCAGGCGGCATGGCCAGGGCGGACTGCGATTGGCGCCGTAGGTCGCGCTACCGCGCAGGCCGTGGAGCAGGCCATCCGGCCGGCGCAGCACACGGCGATCGTCGTCCCCGACGACGAAGCATCCGGCTCCGAAGCCTTCTGGGCCGAGTGGAAACGCAGCGGCAGGACGGCCGGGCGGGTGCTGATCCTGCGCGCTCAGACCGGACGCGACTGGCTGGCCGATGCCTTTGCCGCAACCGGCGCCCAGGTGGAAGCGCAGGCGGTCTACACACGCACCGAAACGGTGCCGGACCCTGCCAGCCTGGCGCGTATTGCCGAGGCAGTCCTGACGGGGGAACCGGCGGCAATCCTCTTCACCAGCAGCGAGGCGGTCGAAGCCCTCGAGCACCAACTCGCGGGCGTGCCCGGCGCGTCGGCGTGGCTGCGCCACGGTCGCGCGCTGGCATCGCATGAGCGCATCGCCGAGCGGCTGTTGGCCGCCGGCTACACGCGCGTCGAGCTTGCGGCGCAGGACAACGAAGGCCTGCGCGCACAGCTATAGAATTCATCCAGCACTGCTCGCCGCCGGGACCCGCGGCGCCTTGGGCCGCAAGCGACGACGCGCAGCGCCCATTGCGATGTCATTTCCGCCGCCCTTGAATCCGAACGAGCCGTCCCTGATCGAACCTGCGGTCGCTTCGTCCGGAGCGGCAGCCCCCTCTGTTCCGCCGGAGTCCGCTGTTCCGGTGGCGCGCAGGTCACCGTGGCCGTGGATCGCTGCGGTCGCGATCGTGCTGAGCCTCGCTGCGACGGCCTATGCGCAACTGCAGCTCAACGCACTGCGCAAGGAGGCGGCGCGGCGCCTCGCCGATCTCGAACAGGCCAGCGCGCGCGCGACAGATACCGCGACGCGTGCGGATGCAGAGGCGCGGGCCGCGCGCGAGCGCGCAATGGTGCTGGAAGCGCGGCTCGCCGAGGAGCAGAGCCAGCGCGAGGCGCTGGAACAGTTGTACTCCGACCTCTCGCGCGGCCGGGACGAGGCCGTGCTGGTCGAGGTCGAGCGGCTCGTTGCGGTCGCCAGCCAGGAGCTGACGGTCAGCGGCAATGTCAACACTGCACTGGCCGCGCTGCAGACCGCAGACCTGCGCCTCGCTCGCAGCGACAATGCGCGCTTCCTGCCCCTGCGCCGGATCATCGCGCGCGATGTTGAGCGCCTGAAAGTCGCACCCACGGTCGATATCACCGGCATGGCGCTGAAGCTCGACCAGATTGCGACGGGCATCGACGGCTGGACGCTGCTCTCCGATGTCCGTCCCGCCGGCATGGCGCTCGACGGCACGGCGGCCGACACGGTCGGACCCTCGCCCGGCGCGCCGCGCTGGGAGCGCTGGCTCGAGCGGCTGCGCAGCGAGCTCGGCGACTACCGGGATCTCGTCCGTCTGCGTCGTGTCGACACGCCGGAATCGCTGCTGCTGCAACCGCAGCAGCAGCAGCTGGCGCGGCTGCAGATCAAGCTGCGGTTGCTCAGCGCGCGCCAGGCGCTACTGATGCGCAACGACCGGTTGTTCCGCGCCGATCTTGGCGAGGCGCAGGCGCTGGTCGCGCGCTATGTCGATGTGAAGCAGCCGAGCGTGGCAGCCGCCGTGGCGACGATGAAGCAGCTCTCCTCGACCGCGCTCTCGGTCGAGGTGCCGCAGATCAACGACAGCCTCGCCGCTGTGCGCGCCGCACGCACGACACCAGGCCGCTGATGCGTTGGCTCACCTGGGCGTTAGTGCTGTCGCTGCTCGCAGCGACGGTGGCCCTCGTGCTCCAGGTCAATGCGGGCAACGTTGCGGTCTTCGTGCCGCCGTATCGCCTCGACGTCTCGCTGAACCTTTTCCTGGTCGGCCTCACCGCGCTGTTGTTGATCGTCTACTGGAGCGGCCGGGCGCTGCAGCGGGTGGTCGACTTTCCGGAGCAGGTGCGGCTGTATCGGGCCCGGCGCGAGGAGATCGGTGGCCAGCAGGCACTGGTGGAGGCCGTGCGCGGACTTCTCGAAGGAAGGTTCGCCCGGGCCGAGAAGGCTGCGCGAGTCGCGCAGTCGGCGTCGCGCACGGCGGGTGTTGCGGCGCTGATCGGCGCGCGCGCGGCTCATCGCATGCAGGAGTACGAACGGCGTGACGAATGGCTGGCGCGCGCCGAGGACAACAAGGACGTCGAGACCGCCCGCCTCGTCACCAGTGCCGAGATGTGGTCCGAGCAGCGCGACAATGACTCTGCGCTCGGCGCGATTCGGCGCCTGCAGAGCGCGGGTGCTCGTCATATCCACGCCATGCGGATCGCGCTGAACGCAAACCTGCAGTCGGGCCGTTGGGACGAGGCGTTGAAGTCGCTGCGCGCGCTCGAAAAGCGCAATGCCGTGCACCCCGTGCTCGCAAGCCGCCTGAAGCTGGCGGTCTATCGCGAGCAACTGCTGGCGCATCGCTACGACTCGACCTCGCTCGAGGAGGCATGGAACGCCATTCCTGCAGCGGACCGGGCACTGCCCGAGGTCGCGCTGGAGGGGGCGCGCCTGCTGAACGTCAGCGGGCGCGGCGGCCGGGCGGCGGCCGCGATCGAGGAGGCATTGCGGTCCTCGCCCGCGGAATGGAACGAGACGTGCATGCGGCTGCTTGAGGAATATGCGCGGGCGCAGGCCTTTCCGGCGCGCGGGCAACTCGAGCAGGTGGAGCGGTGGCTGGCTGAAGCGCCGCGCGACGACGCGGCGCGTGCGGTGCTGCTGCGTACCGCCGGGTTGCTGTGCCTGCGCGAGCAGCTCTGGGGAAAGTCGCGAAGCTACCTCAACGACAGCCTGCAGATCGCCAAGGAGCCGGCAACGATGCTGGCGCTGGCACGGTTGGCCGAGGCTGTCGGCGACGAAGCGGAAGCCGCGCAACACTACCGTGAAGCGGCGATCGCCTATGCCCAGCTTCCCGGTGCGACAACCGAAGGCGCGCGGCCAATACTGCGCGACCAGAGCATCTAGTCGTCGCGGTCCGCGCAAGGGCTATCTCTCCAGCCATTGATGGTCAGGCGTTCCGGACGGCAATGACGCCGGTTGGGGGCGGCTTTCGCCAAAGGAAGTGCGGCGCAGAAGACATCCGCCGCATCAAGGACTACAGGTAGGAACGTTTCGCCGGGCGCCACGTCGTCGCCGTATTCAGTTTGGCCCCGTATGAAAAGCGCCTGGGTCGCACCCAGCGCCTTAGTCATCGGCTGCGTCATGCTCGGACGCCGGTTCGGCGTCTGGTTCAACGCGGTCATCCGCGGGGACAATGAGCGCATCGAGGTCGGGCGACGACAGCAACATTCAGGAAGGCGCTGTGCTGCATACCGACATCGGCTTTCCCCTGCGCATCGGCAAGCGCGTCAGCGTCGGCCATCAGGCCGCACTGCATGGCTGCCACATCGGCGACGGCACGTTAGTTGGAATCCAGGCCGTGGTCATGAACGGCGCCGCGATCGGAAAGAACTGCATCGTCGGCGCGGGCGCCGTGGTCACTCAGGGCAAGGTCTTCCCGACAACGTCCTCATCGTCGGCAGCCCGGCCAAGGTCGTACGCGAACTCAAAGCCGACGACGTAGCAAACGTTTCGAACAACGCCCGCGATTATGTTGAAAGAGCCCGACGCTACAAGCTGACGCTGACGGCGGCGGGTGCCTGAGCTTGCCCGCGGCTGACGGATCCGGCGGAATGATTTGACGTGCGTCGGCCCCGCGGGTGACTGCGCCGTGGACCTGCCGCTTGCTCGCAGGTCTCAGGGTGCTAGCAGGAAACGCTCGAGGAACAGCACGCGCGCGTAGAACAGGTAGTCGGCGTTCTCCTTCTTCGCGAAGCCATGCCCTTCGTTCTCGGCGATCATCACCCAGACCGGCACGCCATTCCGTTCGACGGTGGCGGCGATCTGTTCGGCCTCCTGCACCGGGACGCGCGGATCGTTGCGGCCGTGGATCACGAACAATGGCGCGTTGATCTTGTCTGCGTTGGTCAGTGGTGAGATCGACAGCAGGAATTCGCGCATGGCCGGGTCGCGTTCGTCACCGTACTCCGATCGCCGCAGATCGCGCCGGTAGCTTTCCGTGCGCTCGAGAAAGCTGACGAAGTTGGAGATGCCGACGGCAGTCATCGCTCCGCGTATCCGATCCGAGTACTTCGTGGCGACCGCGTTGGCCATGTAGCCGCCGTAACTGCCGCCCTGCACGACCACGCGTGAGGGGTCGAGGTCGGGTTGCGTGGCAATCCAGTCGAGCAGCGCACCGATGTCGCGCACCGAGTCCTCGCGCAGCTTGCCGTCGTCGAGCTTCTGGAACGATTTTCCGAACCCGGTCGAGCCACGCACGTTCGGCTCGATCAGCGCGATCCCCATCTCGTTGATGATGTAGTTGTAGCGGCCACTGAAGTTCACCTGCGCCTGCGCCTCTGGGCCACCGTGGATTTCGATCAACACCGGGCGCCGGCCCGTGAAGGTCTTCGGCGGACGCTGGATCAATCCGGTGATCGTGCGGCCATCGAAGGTCTTCCAGCGGATGACCTCCTTGGGCTGGAACGCCGACGTGTCCACGCCGGCACGGTCGGCCGCGGCCCAAAGTGCGGCCTGCTTGGACCGCAGGTCGATGATGGTCACTTCCGAGGGCGCCGCGGCCGATGAGCCCGAATAGGCGAGCTTGCTACCGTCGGGTGACAGCTGCACGGACGTGACGTTGATACCGGGTTGCGGCGGCACCGGGATCGGCTGCAACGTGGCCGCGTCGTACGCGCGCGGCACGCCGCGGCCGTTCTCGTTGGTCACGGCGGCAAGGCGGCTGCGGTCGCGCAGCAGGCTGACGCGGGTCACGTCCCAGGGAATGTCCATCGTGATCGCGTCGAACCGTTTCTGCTCCGGGTCATACCGGTAGAGTTGGGTGAATTCGCCGAACCGGTCGGTCGCGACAAAAATGCGCTTGCCGTCCGGCGCGAATCCGACGCCGAAGTAGCTGGCGGCGGGCTCGCCTTCGTGCGGCAGCAGGCGGCGTGATGCGCCGCTGGCGAGATCGAGCGTCCAGATTTCCGAATCGGACGCGGATCGATAGCGCAGCAGCAGGACCGTGCGGTCATCCGGAGCGAGGTCGAGCGGAAACCAGCCGGCGCCGTTCATCGTGGCGGCAGCGCGCGTACGGCCGGACTTCACGTCGATCAGCGCGAGATCGACCGTCACGCCACCGGCACGTTCGACATTGCCGCCCGTGTTGCGATCGACCCGCGAGCAGTGCACGAGAACGGCGCCGCCGTTCGCGTCAAACGGGCCCATGTCGCAGCGCAGTTTCTCGTCGGTCAGTGCGGTCTCCGCTCCGGTCGCCAGGTCGAGCCGGAACACGCGCGATGTTTCGCTGCCACCCACGTCGCGTTCGAACACGACGACACCCGGATCGCCAGGCAGATAGGCGCCCGCGCGGGTGGGCTCGGGCGAAGAGGTAATCGCCTTCAGGGGCTGCGCGGGACCGCTCACCTGGTGCAACTGCGTGCGGTTGTTGTGCAGGTAAGTCACGAGCAGTTGGCGCCCATCGGGCGACCAGTCGAGCAGACCGGCGCCCTTGAATTCCGTGTATGGACCGATCCTCGCCGGCAGGCTCGCGGGCACCGGAGGCACGCGGGTCATCGTCAGGGCCTCCGGGGGCTTCACCGGAGGATCTTTGGCGGACGGCGGCGCAGACGAGCAGGCAGCGAGGGCAGCGGCCGCCACAGCCGCTAGAAGTCGATCATTCATGAGTTTGTCCGGGAATACGCGCGAGGAGATTCGATTCCGGGTCGAAGATCGCGCGGCGATTCCATGCGGCGCCGGCGTCCGGAGCGGGCCGGCTCACACGCAGCGGCCGCCGTCGACTTCGAGGCACGCGCCGGTGATGAAATTCGCCTCGTCCGACGCGAGGAAGACGCACGCGCTGGCAACATCCTCCGGCGTCGAAAACCGGCCGAGCGGAATCGTTGCCAGGAATTTCTTGCGGTTCTCCGGCGTATCGGGCGCGCCCATGAATTCGGTGACGAGGCCAGTGGCGCCGATCACCGGGTTCACGCAGTTGACGCGGATGCCGTCGGGGCCGAGTTCGGCTGCCATCGAGCGGCTCGTGGTGATCACCGCGCCCTTGCTGCCGTTGTACCAGGTCAGGCCGGGCCGCGGCCGGATTCCCGCCGTCGATGCGATGTTGATGAAGCAGCCGCCGCCCTGCGAACGGAAGTGCGGCACCATGTGAATTGCGGTGAGGTAGATGGACTTCACGTTGACCGCGTAGACGCGGTCGAACTCCTCTTCGCTGACGCCCAGCATCGGCTGGTTGCGATGCGTTGTTCCGGCGTTGTTGACAACGATGTCGAGCCGGCCGAACTGCGACAGTGCGGCATCGAGCAGCCCGCGCACGTCCGCGGAACGCGAGACGTCACCGTAGGCAAAATGGGCGCGCCCACCCGTCGCTGCTATGCCGGCTGCCACCTTGGCCCCGCGCTCACGCGCCATGTCATTGACGACGACGGCGCAACCCTCGCGCGCGAACCTCTCCGCGATCCCGCGCCCAAATCCCGATCCGGCCCCCGTCACGATGGCCACCTTCCCCGATAACCGACTCATCTGACGAAGCTCCCTCTCGGCTGACTCTCTTCGTTGGTCCGCTTGCGCTCATCCGTGCTTGATCGCGATGGTCTTCAGCGTAGTGAATCCCAGCAGGGCCTCGAAGCCCTTCTCGCGTCCGTAGCCGCTCGACTTCACGCCGCCGAAGGGCAGTTCGATCCCGCCGCCGGCGCCGTAGTTGTTGATGAACACCTGGCCGCAGCGCAGTTGGCGGGCGACCCGAAGCTGCCGCGCACCGTCGCGCGTCCAGACACCAGCAACGAGACCGAAGCGCGTCGCGTTGGCGATGCGCACGGCGTCGGCTTCTGTATCGAAGGCGCAGGCGGCAAGGACCGGGCCGAAGATCTCCTCCTGCGCCAGCCGGTGCTGCGGCGGAACATCGCGCAGCAGCGTCGGTGCCTGGTAGAAGCCCTTCTGCGGCGCGTCCTCGACGATCTGCCCCTGCGCCGCGAGCACGATGCCGTCGTGCTGCGCCTGGCTCAGGTAGTCCCAGACCCGCTGCAGCTGGTTCTGCCGAATCAGCGGTCCGACGTCGAGGTCGGCCAGCGCCGGGCCGACGCGCAGCCGAGCCATGGCCGCCCCGACACGTTCGAGCAGCGGTTCGTAGATGGAGCGCTCGGCCAGCAATCGACTGCCAGCCGAGCAGGTCTGGCCCGCGTTCTGCACGATGGCATTGACGACGACGGGGACGACCGCATCGAGATCGGCGTCGGCGAACACGATCTGCGGCGACTTTCCACCGAGTTCGAGCGTGACGGGACAGTGATGCGCCGCTGCGGCCTGCGCGACCGCCGTACCGGTCACGGGTGAACCCGTAAAGCTGATGTGATCGACGTCACGATGCGCAGCGAGCGAAGCGCCGGCCTCGGCGCCGTAACCGGTGACGAGGTTCAGCGCGCCCTCGGGGAATCCGACTGCCCCGGCCATTTCCGCGACGCGCAGCAGCGAGAGGCAGGCATCCTCGGCTGGCTTGACCACACAGGCGTTGCCCGCGGCCAGCGCCGCGCCGACGCTGCGGCCGAAGATCTGCATCGGGTAGTTCCACGGAATGATGTGCCCGGTCACCCCATGTGGTTCGCGGATCGTCAGCACCGTCATGCCGTTCTGGTACGGGATCGTTTCGCCGTGCAGCTTGTCGGCGGCGCCGGCGTAGTACTCGAAGTAGCGCGCGAGCGCAGCCGCATCGGCGCGCCCCTGTTTCAGTGGCTTGCCGGTGGTCCGTGATTCGAGCTGCGCCAGCTCTTCGTGCGCGTCCTGCACGGCGCGGGCGAGTTTCAGCAGCAGCCGGCCGCGCTCGATTGCCGTCGTGCGTCCCCATGGGCCGTCGAGACTGGCACCGACCGAGATCCGCGCCGCATGCACGGCCGCATCGATGTCGGGCGGAGTGCCGCGGGCGATCTTCGCGAACGCGACGCCGTCCGAGGGATCGACGACGTCGATCGACGCGCCGCTGCTGGGAGCGACCCAGCGGTTGGCGATGAAGTGGTGCGCGCCGGCCGCTTTCGTTGGGTTGGGTCCATCCATGGATGTGCTCCGCAGCGCAGGTAGGGGGCATTATTTCAGCACCGTCGGAAACGATACATCGCCGGCCGGTTTGCTTTGTAGAATCGCGCTGCCCTTTCCGGAACCCTGCCATGAGCCTCAACCGCGTTTCAGCCGGCCGCGAACTTCCCGACGACTTCAACGTCATCATCGAGATCCCGGCGCATGCCGATCCGATCAAATACGAGGTCGACAAGGAAACCGGCGCGGTCTTCGTCGATCGCTTCATCGGCACCGCGATGCACTACCCGTGCAACTATGGCTACGTTCCGAAATCTCTCGCCGACGACGGTGACCCGCTCGACGTGCTGGTGATCACGCCGTTCCCGCTGCAGCCGGGCGTTGTCGTGCGCTGCCGGCCGCTCGGCGTGCTGCAGATGGAGGACGAAGCAGGAGGGGACGCCAAGCTTCTGGCTGTGCCGATCGACAAGATCCTGCCGTGGTACCGGCACTGGAAGCAATGGTCGGATATCGCGCCCGAACGGCTAGCGCAGATCCAGCACTTCTTCGAGCACTACAAGGACCTCGAGAAGGGCAAGTGGGTCAAGGTGATCGGTTGGGAAGGACCGGACTCCGCGCGCAAGGACATCCTCGACGCGGTCGCGGCCTACGAGAAGGCGTCGCCGCGGCCGGCGTACTAGGCCAGTGCCGCCGATCAGGGTTCGGGCGCAAGTCCCGCGATGAACCTCAGGCTCCTGCGAAGGCACGGCTACCTGCTGCTGCTTCTGGTCGTGGTGGGAGCGCTCATGCTCGCCATGACCGACAGCGAGTTTCCTTACCTGAGGGAGGGGGCCATTACGGGCCTGATGGCCATGGTGTTCGTCACGGTGTTCGACCGCCTGAGCTATCGGATCTTCTCCTTGGTCGCCGGCATCGTCGTGCTCGCCGCGCTGTGGCTGATGCGGGTCGTGCCGGCGGCGCAGTCGCGCCAGCTCGAGCTCCTGATTCACCTCGGCGCGGTACTGTTCCTCGCGCTCGCTGTCAGCATGGTGCTGCGACACCTGTTCGAGCGCCGTGCGGTACGCATCGACGACATCCTCGGAACATTGTGCGGATATCTGCTGGCGGCCATGGCATGGGCCAATCTGTACGCGGCCGTGTCGCTGTTACATCCGGACGCGTTCTACGTCCAGGGCACAGCGCATCCGAGCTTCGACCTCTGGCACGAGCGCGAGGCGCTGTTCCTTTATTTCAGCCTCACGACGATCACGACGATCGGCTATGGTGACGTGACTCCGCTCGCGCCGTTTGCGCGCAGCGCGGCGATGCTGGAAGGAATCTTCGGCCAGTTCTATATCGCCGTCGTCGTGGCGCAGCTCGTCGGCTCGAAGCTCGCCGAGGCTAGTGCACGCGACGAGCGCCGCTAGGCGCTTGGGGGCATCTCAGCGCCGCCGCGCCGCGGCCAGATTCAGAGCCAGGCCGCCGAGCACCAGTGCGCCGCCGGCGAGCTTCCACCAGGTCACGGGTTCGCCCAGGAACCAGGCCGCGCAGCTCATGCCGACGACCGGCACCAGCAGCGTGAACGGGGCCACGATCGCCGCGGCGTGCCGGCGCAGCAGCCAGGCCCAGATGCCGAATGCCACCAGCGTCGTCGGCCAGGCCTGGAATGCAACTCCGAGCCAGGGGCGGAGGCCGAGATGGGACACCACCGAGACAATGCGCTGCGGGCCCTCGACCCACAGCGTCGCGACAGCCAGCGGGACGCAGGCGGCAGCGCTGCCCCAGACGACCACGGCAAGCGGTGCGTCGGCAGGCACGCGCTTGACGATCACGTTGGCGATCGCCCAGGAGAGCGCGGCCAGCAGTACGAGTACGAATCCCAGCGCGGTGCCCTGCGGCAGGTGCCAGGCGACCAGCGCGAGCCCGAGCGCGGCGACGAGCGCCGCGGCGAACTGCGCTGGCCGCGGTCGCTCGTGCATCAGCAGCGCGACCATGCCGATCGTGAAGAACGCCTGGATCTGGATTACCAGCGAAGCGAGTCCTGTCGGCATACCCACGGCCATGCCGCCGAAAAGCAGGCTGAACTGAAGCGCAAAGGCAAACAGGCCGTAGCCGACGATCAGCCGCGCCGGCGCCTTGGGTGGCGCGACGAACAGCACCGCAGGAAATGCCGCCAGCACGAATCGCATCAACGTCAAGAGCAGCGGTGGGATGTCGTTCAAACCCCACCGAATCACGACGAAGTTAAATCCCCAGATGGTGACCATGAGCGCAGCAGCAGCGAGATGCAACGGCTTCATGACCGCATCCGGGACGTCAGTCCGCGACGTGCGGCCGTCGCAGGGCCGAGCGCTCGTTCAGTTCGTCGATATACGCCTCAATGCCGCCGGTCTCCCTCGCAAGGTAGCGTTCGACGGCATCCGCGAACAGGCGGTGCCGCAGTATGTGGCTCGACCAGGTCCGGACCGGCTCAAAGCCGCGCGCGTGCTTGTGCTCGCCCTGCGCTCCGCCCTCGATGACCCGCAGCCCGCGCTCGATCGCGAATTCGATCAGCTGGTAATAGCTGGCTTCGAAATGCAGACAGGGAACCGATTCGAGCGCGCCCCAGTAGCGGCCGTAGACGCGCTGCTCATCGACGATCGATAGCGCCGCAGCGATATCGCGCCCGCCGCGCGACGCGACAACGAGCAGCACCTGACCGGGCATCGAGTGCGCGAGGCGCTGGAAGAAGCGCGGATTCAAGTAAGGCGTCGAATGATGCGCCGCGTAGGTGTTGCGATAACAGCGGTAGAAGTGCGTCCAGTCGCGCTCTGTGATCTGCGGTCCGGTCAGGCGCCTCAGCGCGACGCCCGCCTCGGCGACCTTGCGTCGTTCGGCGCGGACCTTCTTGCGCTTCGGCTGGGCGAGTTGCGCGAGGTAGTCGTCGAAGTCCGCGTAGCCGCGGTTGAACCAGTGAAACTGCACGGCCTGCCGCGTCAGTGCACCGAGTTCCTGAAGCTCGTTCGCATCGGCTTCGGTTTCGAACAACACGTGCAATGACGTCAGTCCGGATCGCGCGGCCATCTCCACCAGCGCCTGCGCCGCCCGGCGATGTGCCGCCGCGTCCGCGGCGACGATGCGCGTCCCGGGCACCGGAGTGAATGGAACCGCGACCAGCCACTTCGGGTAGTACTCGAGGCCATGGCGCGCGTGGGCGTCGGCCCACGCCCAGTCGAAGACGTATTCGCCGTACGAGTGGTGCTTGCGGTACAGCGGCACGCCGGCGCACAACTGCCCGCCCTGCCAGAGCGTGAGGAAGTGCGGTTCCCATCCCGATCGTTCGCTCGCGCAGCCGGTCTCGTGCAGTGCGTGCAGAAAGGCATGGCGGACGAACGGAGTCGGTGCAGGCGAAGCCGAGACGAGCGCGTCCCATGCGTTCGCGTCGACCTCGCCCAGGTCGCGCACGACACGCGTGCAATAATTATCCGAACCCGCTGCGTGCATTCGTGAAACGATCTCAAGCTCCGTCCGGCAACGCGGCGCCCAGGGCACTGCGTCGTGAGGCGCCCACTGTGTCGGGCCGCCGGCCTGCAGTTGCCGTTGTTCCGTGGTGGCCCGGCATCCGCCCGATTCTCGCCGTCATGCGACCAATCCTAGATCCTGAAGCAGGCTCATGAGCTCGAAGGTCAGGGTCGCGGTCGCGCAGATCAACTGCTCGGTCGGCGATTTCGAGTGCAACGGCAGGAAGATCGCGGAGGCTGCGGCGCGCGCGGTTGCGGAGGGTGCGGATCTGCTGGTCACTCCCGAACTCTCGCTGACCGGCTACCCGCCCGAGGACCTGCTGCTGCGTCGCGCATTCTACGCAGCGTCCGATACGGCCCTGCAGAAACTTGCCGGTCAGCTGCTGCAGTTTCCGGATCTCGCCGTCGTCGTCGGCCATCCGCTCGCACGCGAAGGCCAGCGCTTCAACGCCGCATCGGTGCTCCAGGGCGGCATGATCGTCGGCACCTACTGCAAGCACGACCTGCCGAACTACGACGTCTTCGACGAGCAGCGCTACTTCACTCCAGACAACCGGCCGTTCGTGTTCGACGTCAAGGGCACCAATTTCGGCATCAACATCTGCGAGGACAGCTGGTTCCACTACGCCCCCGAGTGCGCGCGCGTTGTCGGCGCGCAGGTGCTGCTGGTGCCGAACGGCTCGCCGTTCCACCTCGGCAAGCAGGCCCAGCGGCTGCAGACGATGCGCAGCAACGTCTCGCACTTCGGGCTGGCCGTGGTCTACGCCAACCTGGTCGGCGGACAGGACGAACTGGTCTTCGACGGTGGCTCGTTCGTTCTGGACGCCGCGGGCGATGTTGCGGCGTCGGCAGCCCACTTCGAGGAGGCCGTGCTGCTGGTGGACTTCGTCGACGGCGTGCCGCAGCGCGGGCCGATGGCGCCCGAGCGATCTGTCGAGGCGCTGGCGTATGACGCGCTGGTGTTGGGTGTGCACGATTACATCGGCAAGAACGGCTTCCCCGGCGCGCTGATCGGCCTTTCCGGTGGCGTCGATTCGGCGCTCACGCTCGCGATCGCGGTCGATGCTCTCGGCGCCGATCGTGTACGCGCAGTGATGATGCCGTCGCAGTTCACTTCGAAGATGAGCCTCGAGGATGCGGAGACGCTGGCACGCAACCTCGGCGTGCGCTACGACGTGCTGCCGATCAAACCGGCGCTGGACGCTTACCTTGCAACGCTGGCGGGCGAGTTTCGCGGCCTGCCCTGGGACACGACCGAAGAAAACCTGCAGGCGCGCATCCGCGGCACGCTGTTGATGGCGCTGTCGAACAAGTACGGATCAATCGTGCTGACGACGGGGAACAAGTCCGAGACGGCGGTCGGCTATTCGACGCTGTACGGCGACCTCGCGGGTGGCTTCGCCGTGATCAAAGACATCCTCAAGACGCTGGTGTATCGGCTCTGCCGCTACCGAAACGGCACCACGCCGGTGATTCCCGAGCGCATCCTGACTCGCGCGCCGAGTGCGGAGTTGAAGGCGGGGCAGACCGACCAGGATTCGCTGCCGCCCTACGACGTGCTCGACGAGATCATCGTGCGTTACATGGAAGAGGGCGAGTCGATCGGCGATATCGTCGCGGCCGGGTTCGACGATGCGGTCGTCCGCAAGACGGTGCGCATGATCCGGGCCTCCGAATACAAGCGGCGCCAGTCGCCGGTGGGAATCCGTGTTACGCACCGCAGCTTCGGGCGGGACTGGCGCTATCCGATCACCAACCGATTCCGCGAGGAAATCGCGATCTAGAATGGCGTGAAACCGCCGCTCAGGACAACTCCATGAAACAGATCACCGCGATCATCAAGCCATTCAAACTGGACGAAGTGCGCGAGGCGCTCGCCGATGTCGGCGTCACGGGCCTCACGGTGACCGAAGTAAAGGGCTTCGGGCGGCAGAAGGGCCACACGGAGCTTTACCGCGGCGCGGAGTACGTCGTCGACTTCCTGCCCAAGGTCAAGGTCGAAGCGGTCGTGCCCGAGGCGCTGGTCGAGCGCGCGATCGAGGCGATCACCAAGGCGGCGCGCACCGGCAAGATCGGCGACGGCAAGATCTTCGTGCGCGCGGTGGAGCAGGTCATCCGTATCCGCACCGGCGAGGAAGGCGAGGCGGCGGTCTGACCTAGGGATCAGCGGTCCTTGATTGACCAGTCGTAGCGCCAGGCCAGCAGCCGGAATCCGGTCGTCACCGCGGCGGCGGTCCACAGCGCGAGCCCGGGCGTCGAGCCAGCGTGCACCATCAGCAGGTAGAGCCAGCAGCCGAGGAAGGCTGCGATCGCGTACGGCCGTCCGTCGCGCAGCACCAGCGGCACCTCGTTGAGCAGCACGTCGCGCAGCACGCCGCCGAAGACGCCGGTCACGACGCCCATCATCGAGGCGACGAAGGGTGACATGCCGCTGTCGAGCGCGATGGCGACGCCGCTGATGCTGAAGAACGCGAGGCCCACCGCATCGGCGGCAACGAAGGCGGGATTGGGTATGAAACGCTGCACGAGCCGCAGCATCGGGGCGCCGACCAGCGTCATCGCCAGGACGATGATCGGATACTGCTCGTGCTCGACCCAGAAGAACGGTCGGCGGTCGAGCAGCACGTCCCGCAGCGTGCCGCCGCCGAACGCGGTGAGGAAGGCGACGACATAGACGCCAACGAGGTCCATGTCCTTGCGCTGGGCTTCGGCGAACCCGGAAAACGCGCAGGCGAGCACCGCGATGACCTCGATGACGAAGATGAGGGTTTCGCCCTCGCTCACGGCCGCTGCGCCGGCCGCAGCAGGACGACGAGTGCGCCGCTGCCACCTTCCGCCGGGCGCGCCTGGCAGAAGGCAATGACCTCGTCGCGCTGTGCCAGCCAGACCCGCGCCTTACCCTTCAGCACGGGCTGCCGGTCCTTCGACCCGAGCCCCTTGCCGTGGACGACGCGCACGCAGCGCATTCCGCGCCTGACGGCCTCGCGCAGGAACAGTGCGAGCCATTCGCGCGCCTCGTCGACCCGCGCACCGTGCAGGTCGAGATGGTCCTGGATCACCCATTCACCGCGACGCAGCCGGCGTAGCACGTCCGGGCCGATGCCGGGACGGCGAAACGAGAGTTCGGCATCGGTGTGCAGCAGGGTGTCGATCTCGAATTCGTCAGAGACGGACGCGATCAGCACCTGCTGGTCGTCTTCGATGCGCTTCTTCGGGATCGGCGGATGTGGCGGTCGATCGTGCTCGACGCGTTGCTTGATCGCCAGCGGTGTCACCTCGCCAACCAGCGTGCGGAAGTCTTCGGCCGCGGCTTGCCGCTCGGTCGCGGCACGCTGCTGCGCAGCCTCTTCAGCCGCGCGCCGGCGTGCCCCGCGATGGAGTTCGTCGCGCAGCGGCGCAAGCTCGGCCAGGTCCTTGATGCGCGCAGCCATGCTGCGTCCTCATGGTCAGGCTCGACCGGAACTCAGGCAGCCATGGCCTCGCCGGCCGCGGCAAGCACCGGCTGCAGGCTCTCGAGATAGCGCTGCGCATCGAGCGCCGCCATGCAGCCTGTACCGGCGCTGGTGATCGCCTGGCGGTAGACGTGGTCCTGCACGTCGCCCGCCGCGAAGACGCCGGCCACGCTGGTGGCGGTCGCCATTCCTGACAGTCCGCTCTTGGTGATGATGTAGCCGTTCACCATCTCGAGTTGCCCGACGAAGATGTCGGTGTTGGGCCGATGTCCGATCGCGATGAAGACGCCCTGAAGCGCCAGCTCGTGGGTTGCGCCGCTTTCGGCATTGCGGACGCGGGCCCCGGTCACGCCGGACTCGTTGCCGAGCACTTCGTCGAGCACGCTGTGCAGGCGCAGTTCGACCTTGCCTTCCTTCACCTTGTCCATCAGGTGGTCGACCAGGATCGGCTCGGCACGGAACTTGTCGCGACGGTGGATCAGCGTCACCTTCTTCGCGATGTTGGCGAGGTACAGCGCCTCCTCGACCGCGGTGTTGCCGCCGCCGACGACAGCCACGTCCTGGTTGCGATAGAAGAAACCGTCGCACGTGGCGCAGCCAGAAACGCCCTTGCCCATGAAGGCTTCTTCCGAGGGCAGGCCAAGGTACATGGCGCTGGCTCCGGTGGCGATGATCAGGGCGTCGCAGGTGTACTCGGCGCTGTCGCCGATCAGGCGGATCGGCCGCTCTGCGAGCTTCGCCGTATGGATCTGGTCGAAGATGATCTCGGTGTTGAAGCGCTCGGCATGCGCCAGGAATCGGCCCATCAGCTCGGGCCCCTGCACGCCGTTGGCGTCGGCCGGCCAGTTGTCGACATCGGTCGTCGTCATCAGCTGCCCGCCCTGCGCCAGGCCCGTGATCAGCACGGGCTTCAGATTCGCCCGAGCGGCGTAGACCGCGGCCGTGTAGCCGGCGGGGCCGGAGCCGAGGATCAGAACGCGCGCGTGTTTCGTGCCGGCCATGTCGATTCCCCCAATCGGATCAAGCGATTATAGGTGGGGGTCAAGTGCCCGAGAGTCAACCGATCGTTCGATACGGCGGGTCTTCCCCTCCCTCTCATGGGGAGGAGATTCGTATCCCTCGTCTCGACGATGCTCCGGCCGCCTCGAGGTGAGCCGACTCGCGCTTCTTAGCGTCTGCGGGCTCGACTGCCCCAGCGGTCGCGTCCACGAGCGACGCTTCCGCTACATCTGCCGGAACAAGTGCGTGTACGAGTCCGAGACCAGCAGCGTTTCCGGTCGCGCCTTCAGCTTGACCAGCATGCGTCCCCGGAAGTCGCGCGTCACGCCGGCAATTGCCGTGGCATTGACCAGCGTCGAGCGGTGGATCTGCCAGAACTGGCCCGGATCGAGTTCTTCCACGAGTTCCTTGAGCGACTTGCGGATCAGCGCTTCGCCCTCGACGGTGACGACGCGGGTGTACTTGTTGTCGGCCTGGAAATAACTGATCTCGTCGACCGTGATGAGCTTCAGGTTCTGTCCGACCGAAGCGTTGATCCAGCGCAGCGGCTGCCGCGAGTTCGCGACCGGACCCGCCAGCTGGCCGAGGGCGGCATCAAGTCGTGCCGGTGGCGATCCGAGCCGCTGCTTCAGCCGGCTGACCGTCGTGAACAGCCGCGCGGCCGAGACCGGCTTCAGCACGTAATCGAGGGCACCCTGGTCGAATGCGGCCACCGCATGCTGGTCGTAGGCGGTGACGAAGACGACATGGCAGCGGCCATTGGCCTGGCGCGCCACTTCGAGCCCGGTCGCGCCCGGCATCTCGATATCGAGGAAGAGCACGTCGGGCCGGCGCTCGTCGAGCAGGCGCAGCGCCTGCACTCCGTCGGCCGCCTCGGCGACGATTTCCAGCTCCGGCCACAACTGGCCGAGCTGCTCGACCAGCTGGTGGCGCAGCGTGGCCTCGTCCTCGGCGACGATCGCGGTCGCGGCGGTCATGCTGTCGCTGCCGGGACGCGCATCGTCAGTTGCGTCGTGTCGCCATGAAGTTCGACGCACTCCAGCTCGGCGCGCGCGCCGTAGAGCCCCGCCAGCCGCTCGCGCACGCGCGCGATCTCGCGATCCTCGGAGCAGCCTCCCGGCGTGGAAATCCGCAGCACGATCACGATCTGCTCACCCGTGCGCTGGACGGCGAGGCGCACGCTCGCCGGTACAGCGGAATCGTCCGCACGGATGGCGCGTTGAACCAGCGGCAGCAGCAGCATCGGATAGAACCGCGCATCGCGGCAATCGTCGGGCAGCATCACCGTGAACTTCGGTGAACCGTCGTGCAGCGAGCGCACGACATCGAGGTACGCCTGCACCAGTTCGAATTCCGCGGCGATGGTCGAACCTGCCTCCCGCAGACGTGGCAGCGCCACCCGCAGATAGGTGATCAGCCGGTCGAGGTTCGAGGCCGCGGCAGGAATGTCGCGCTGGTACAGCCGTTCGATGTCGACGAGCGTGTCGAACAGGAACCGGGGCTCGACCTGCGCCTGCATCGCGGCGAGGCGCGACTCCAGCACGTCGCGCGCCAGCGCTGCCTGCTCGCGCTGCGTGGCGCGGATCGCCTCGTTGGTCAGGGCGCGCCGCTGCACGACCTCGGCGGCCGCGATGAACAGCCCAGTCCAGGCGATGAAGTTGATCGCGTTGCCGAAGATCACCAGCGCGAGCGGTGGCGGCGGTTTCATCTTCTCGCTCATCTCCCACCACAGCTTGTCGACCTCGAGCGCATGCATCACCGGCACGGCGATGCATGCGGCGAGGACGGCCGCCACGACAACGGCCCACACCACGCGCACGTTGCGTTCGCGCCCACTCGCCGGCACGCCATCGACGGCCGCGACCCACGCGAGCAGGGCCAGGCCGAAGATGATCACCGAAGTGGCGAAGTCGAAGACCATGATCTTCGAGACGCCGGGATGGTTCAGCTTGTCGATGACCGCCGTGGCATCGACCATCGCCATCGCGGCACTCGCCAGCGCCAGTGCCGCGAGATGACGGCGGTTCATCCGGCCCCAGGACTGCCACCAGCGCGCGGGACCGCGGAGACCTTGGCCGAGTGCAGCCGCGCGCGGCAGGACGACGCTCATGCAGCCGACTCCTGGAATTGCAGCGGAAGTGCAATCGTCGCCACGACCCCGCGCGGCGCTGCCATCGCCAGCGACAGCGAGGCCTCCGCACCGTACAGGGCCGCGAGACGCGACCGCGTGTTCGCCAGCCCGACGCCGCTGCCGGCGCTGGCCGAGAAGCCCGCGCCGTCGTCGGCGACCTCGAGGATCAGGCGCTGACCGTCGTCGCGGCGTGCACGGATGTCGATGCGCCCGCCCTCGGGCAGCGGCGACAGCCCGTGCTTGATCGCGTTCTCGACCAGCGTCGGCAGCACCATCGGCGGAACGCGCGCAGCGCCCAGTTCGGCCGGTGCATCGATCGCGAAGTGCAGGCGCTCGCCCATCCGCATCTGCAGGATGTTCAGGAAGGAACGCACCAGTTCGATCTCCCGCGCCAGCGTGGAGCCCGGCTCACGCATTCCGGGCAGCGCGGCCCTCAGGTAGTTGATCAGGCTGGCGAGCATCTCGCGGCCACGCGCCGGCGCGGTCTCGTAGAGCCGCTTGACGTTGGCGAGCGTGTTGAACAGGAAGTGCGGCTCGATCTGCGCCTGCAGTGCCGACAGATGCGCCTCGACCATCTGCGCCTGCAGCGCCTCGCGTCGGCACTCCGCGTCATTCAGCTGCGCGCGTGCGGCTTCGTCGGCGCGCAGCGAATAGAACAGCCAGTAGCTGAAAGCGCCGATCGCCGCCCAGAGCGCCCAGACCTGCAGGAAGTAGGTGGGCTCCTTGGTCAAGCTTTCGATGACCGGGCTGCCGGCGACGAAGATACGGATCGGCAGCGCCGCAGCCGCGGCCAGCATCGACACCATCACGCCGAGCGCGATCGCGGCCCGGGACCGCAGTGGCCGCGAGGCCACGCACGCCTCCACGCAGGCGATCGCAAGCAGCATCACGACGGCGCTGATCATCGTCTGTCGCTGCGCCCGCACGAGATCAAAGGCCCAGGTCTCCAGCGGCTCGTAGTTGAGCCAGATCACGAAGCGGCCGACGATCAGCAGCAGGCAGAAGTAGAACAGTGCGGCGATGTTGCGCAGGTTGAACACCCGCAGGAACGCGGCGCGCGCGCCCGTACCCGGACGCGCCGCGGCCGCGCCGAGCGTGGGAAGGGCGATGACCGACGCCATCCGCGCATTGTCCGAGTCTCGCCGCGGACCCGCAATCCCGCGCGACGAACCGGGGCGGAGCGGGCGTCAGGCCCCACGGGGAGCGACGAAAACCCCGTTGTCACTGCTGGCGCGACGCGGCCGGGCCGAGCGGGAATTCGGCCGATCGCGGTCGAGGTCGACTCCTATAATCGCTGCCCATGTCAGTGCGCGCAGGTGCAGAACGCGTGGCGGGATCAGGGGCTGAGAGCCGCTGGGTGCGGGCACGCCAGCCCGCGGCCGAGGCGTCCAATCCAAGGCTGGCGCGGCTCCTCGCTGAAGCGCGCTGGATCGTCGGGGCGGCCAGCGCGGTTGCGCTGCTGGCCGTGCTGCTCACGTACAGCCGCGACGATCCGGGGTTCACGCATTCGGTGGCGGCCGCGCCGCTGCACAACATCGGCGGGCGGGTCGGCGCATGGGTGGCGGACCTCATGCTGCTCATCTTCGGTGTGTCTGCGTATCTGGTCGCTCTGGCGCTTTGCGTCACCGTTGCGCGCGGCTTCCGGCGCCTGCACCGGCGCGCGGTCGGCGCCGATCCGCTGGCCGACGACCTGCCGCCTTGGGCGCATGGCCTGGGCTTCCTGGTGCTGATCGCGTCCGCAACTGGTCTGGAAGCGCTTCGACTGTACTCACTGAAGGCGGCGCTGCCGGCGGCACCCGGTGGCATCGTCGGCAGGGCAGTGGCGCCTGCGCTGCAGTCCGCACTGGGCTTCACCGGCGCCAGCGTTGCGCTGCTGGTCGGCATCGCCATCGGGCTCTCGCTGTTCCTAGACTTCTCCTGGCTGTCGGTGGCTGAGCGAGTCGGCACCTTCCTTGAGGGCTTTTCTCGCCGCGCCGAGCGCCGGCGCGAGGAGGCCGAGGACCGGGCGATCGGCGAGGCGGCGACCAAGGTGCGCGAGGCGGCGCTGGCGGAAGAGCGCGAGCGCATCGTCGAGGCGCCGCCGATGCATATCGAGCGGCCGCCGTCGCACGTCAAGGCGTCCGAACGCAAGCAGAAAGAAAAGCAGGTTCCGCTGTTCGCCGAAATGGCGGACGCGCGCCTGCCTCCGCTCGACCTGCTCGATGAGGCTCCGCCGGCTGTCGAGAGCGTGTCGACTGAGACACTGGAGTTCACATCGCGACTAATCGAGAAGAAGCTGCGCGACTTCAACGTCGAGGCGCAGGTCGTCGCCGCATATCCCGGCCCGGTGATCACGCGTTACGAGATCGAACCGGCAGTCGGCGTCAAGGGCAGCCAGATCGTGAACCTGGCGAAGGACCTGGCGCGCTCGCTGTCACTGGTGTCAGTGCGGGTGGTCGAAACGATCCCGGGCAAGAACCTCATGGGACTCGAGCTGCCGAACCCGCGTCGGCAGGTCGTCAAGCTTTCGGAGATCCTCGGTTCCGCGGTCTACAACGAAAGCGCGTCGCTGGTGACACTTGGCCTCGGCAAGGACATCGGCGGCAAGGCGGTCGTCGTGGATCTCGCGCGCATGCCGCACCTGATGGTTGCCGGCACCACCGGGTCCGGCAAGTCCGTCGGCATCAACGCGATGATCCTGTCGATCCTTTACAAGGCGGATCCGTCGCAGGTGCGGCTGATCCTGGTGGACCCGAAGATGCTCGAGCTGTCGGTCTACGAGGGCATTCCGCACCTGCTGTGCCCGGTCGTCACCGACATGCGCGAGGCTGGCAATGCGCTGCAGTGGTGCGTCGCCGAGATGGACAAACGCTACCGGCTGCTGAGCAAGCTCGGTGTGCGCAGCCTGACGGGCTACAACGCGAAGATCGCGGAAGGGCGCGCGCGCGGCGAGCCGGTCAAGAACCCGTTCTCGCTGACGCCGGAGGCGCCCGAGCCGATCGAGGAGATGCCGCTGATCGTCGTCGTCATCGACGAGCTCGCCGACCTGATGATGGTCACCGGCAAGAAGATCGAGGAGCTGATCGCGCGGATCGCGCAGAAGGCGCGCGCGGCC
>DATKAJ010000115.1:0-10770 GCA_035498175.1 Burkholderiaceae bacterium | reverse complement strand
CTGCGCGAGCGCAAGAGCGACGAGGCCTACCAGGACTGGCTGCGCCAGCTGCGCGACAAGACGTACGTCGAGTACCGCATCGACGAGCGCGGCTAGGCACGAGCGCCTGCGATGCGGCCGCGACTGGCGCTCACCACGGGTGAACCGGCCGGCATTGGGCCCGAGATCGCCGTCGCTGCGCTTGCTTCGCCGCTTGCGGCCGACGTCACGCTGATCGGCGACGCCGGCCTGATCGAGTCGCGCGCGCGCGGCATCGGACTGCACGTGCCCGGCGGCGTGCATGTCGAACATGTCGCACTTGGCGCACCGTCATCGCCGGGTCGGCTCGATGTCGCCAACGCCCGCTACGTGCTCGCCACGCTCGATGCCGCGATCACCGGATGCGCTTCCGCGCGCTTCGATGCGATGGTCACGGCGCCGGTGCAGAAGAGCGTGATCAATGACGCCGGCGTGCCCTTCACCGGCCACACCGAATACCTGGCCGAACACACCCGGACCCCGCGCGTCGTCATGATGCTGGCCGGCGACACCGCGCACGGTCCGTTGCGGGTCGCGCTCGCCACCACGCACGTGCCGCTGGCGCATGTGAGCGGCGCACTGACACGCGACGGCCTCCTACACACCCTGCGTATCCTCGACGCCGGACTGCGCGCCGGGTTCAGGCTGGCGCGGCCCCGTATCGCCGTCGCCGGACTCAACCCGCACGCGGGCGAATCCGGACATCTGGGCCGCGAGGAAATCGACGTCATCGTCCCGGCAGTCGAGCGCGCGCGCGCGGAAGGGCTCGAGGTGCATGGACCGTTCCCGGCCGATACGCTCTTCCTGCCCGACGTGGTTGCGCACTACGACGCGGTGCTGGCAATGTTTCATGACCAGGGACTGCCCGTGCTGAAGTACGCGACCTTCGGACGCGGAGTGAATGTCACGCTCGGCCTGCCGTTCGTGCGCACCTCGGCCGACCACGGCACAGCCCTCGATCTCGCGGGAACCGGTCGCGCGAATGCCGGCAGCCTGCGCGCCGCGCTCGAGCTTGCGGTTGCGCTGGCTGGCTAACGACCGCCGCGACGGCATGCAGACCCCGCGTCACCGTGCACGCCGGCGCTTCGGCCAGAATTTCCTGCACGACCCGCGCGTCGTCGCGCGCATCGTCGATGCCATCGATCCGCATCCCGGTGAAACCATTGTCGAGATCGGGCCCGGCCAGGCGGCGCTGACGCGTCGCCTCATCGAGCACGCCGGCCATGTCACGGCACTGGAGATCGATCGCGATCTCGCCGCGTGGCTGCGGCACGAGTTCCCGGTCGAGCAGTTGACCCTGATCGTCGGGGATGCGCTCGACTTCGGCTGGTCGACCCTGCGGGGGCCGCTGCGGATCGTCGGCAACCTGCCCTACAACATTTCGTCGCCGCTGCTGTTTGCGCTGCTGCCGATCGCCGATCGCGTCGTCGACCAGCACTTCATGCTGCAGAAGGAGGTCGTCGAGCGCATGGTTGCCGGGCCGGGCAATCGCACTTACGGCAGGCTGTCGGCAATGCTGCAGTCACGCTACCGGATGTCAAGGCTGTTCGACGTGCCGCGCGGCGCTTTCCGCCCCGCGCCCGAGGTGACCTCGAGCATCGTGCGCATGCAGCCGCTGCGCGTCGACGAGCGGCCCGACGTGGATCCCGACGGCTACGCGAAAGTCGTCGCCGCGGCCTTCAACCAGCGTCGCAAGACGCTGCGCAACGCACTCGCAGGGCTGCTCACGGCGGATCAGATCGCCGCGGCCGGCGTCGACCCGCAGGCGCGCGCGGAAACGCTCTCGGTCCGGGACTTCGCCCACCTGACGGCGGCGCTCGGTGCGGCAGCGGCGGCTACTGGGGCGACTGTATGAGCTCGATCTTGTAGCCGTCGGGGTCCGCAACGAAGGCGATGATCGTGCTGCCGCCCTTGACCGGGCCGGCTTCGCGGGTCACCTGCCCGCCGGCGGCGCGGATGCGCTCGCAGGTCGCGGCCGCATCGGGCACCGCGATCGCGATGTGTCCGAAGGCGTCGCCCAGCTGGTACCGATCGACGCCGTAGTTGTAGGTCAGCTCCAGCACCGCATGTTCGCGCTCGTCGCCGTAGCCGACGAAGGCGAGGGTGTACTTCTGCTCGGGCCGGTCGGTCGTGCGCAGCAGCGTCATGCCGAGCACCCGCGTGTAGAAGTCGATCGACCGCGGCAGGTCACCGACCCGCAGCATCGTGTGCAGCAGTCTCATTCCGTCCTCCTGTCCGACAGGTTACTTCAAAGCTCGCGGCGTTTGCCGCTTCCGACGCGGCGCGGGGTGTTGCAGCCGGGCCCGTTGCGGCGCCTTTGCAGTAAGGCTGCTACAGCGGCAGCGCACTGATGTCGACCGCGCGGATGGCGTCCCGCGCCGGCTCGAACCCCGGCAGCAGCTGGGCCACGGTGTTCCAGAAGCGGGCGCTGTGGTTCATCTGCTCGAGGTGCGCGAGTTCGTGCGCAACCACGTAGTCGATGACGGGCAATGCAAAGTGGATCAGGCGCCAGTTCAGGCGGATGCGGCCGTCATGCGTGCAGGAACCCCACTGCGAGCGCGCCGACGACAGGGCCCAGCCTGAATAGCGCCGACTGATGCGGCCGGCGAAGCCGGCGACGCGCTCGCCCAGTACGCGGCGCGCCTCCGACTGCAGCCACGATTGCACGGCATCCCGCACCTGGAACTCGGTCGCGTCGCGCACGAGCGCGACATGCAGATCGGTACCAACGCACTTCGTCTCCGTGGCGCCGAGAACGAGCGCGAGCGAGCCCCCAAGGTAGGGCAACGCAGCGCCGTGTGCGAAGCGCACGACCGGCACGCGATGGCGTTCGCGCCACTCGTTCCACTCGCGTCGCTTGCGCACGATCCAGTGATGCTTTTCGGCGATCGCCGCTTCGATCTCGCGTAGCGTCACCCAGCGCGGCGCACTGACCGTCAGACCGGCATCGTCGATCTGGAACCCGATCGAGCGGCGCCGCGCGCGGCGCAATCGATAGGACAGGCGCTCATGTCCGAGCACGACGCTGCGGCTCATGCCTTGCGCGTGTCCATCCGGCGCGGGAGCGGTCTCGCCGCGGTCGAAATGCAGCGACAACTGCTCGGGCGGGACGGCAAGCAACCGCTTCACGCCGGATCGGGCCTCGCGCTGCGTGCACGCAGCGGCGTCGAGATGGGAACGTACGGCCCGCTGTAGCGGTGTGGGGCCAGCCGGCGCATTTCGGACTCGATCCACGACTCGACCGCCGCGCCGACCTCCTCGGCCGTCTTGCCGCGCGTGTCGACCGGTGGCCCGATCGACACGGTGACGACACCGGGGCGCTTGATGAAGGCATTGCGCGGCCAGAGTTCACCCGAGTTCACCGCGATCGGGACCGCGGCGGCGCCCGTGCGCGCCGCGAGCCGCGCGCCGCCGGTCTTATAGCGCCGCGTCGATCCGGGCGGCGTGCGCGTGCCTTCGGGAAAGATCACTATCCACCAGCCGCGCGCCAGGCGATCGATACCCTGCTCGACGACCTGCTCGAACGCATCCTGCCCCTTGCGCCGGTCGATGCTGATCATCTGCGCCGAGGCCAGGCCCCAGCCGAAGAAGGGCAGCCAGTTCAATTCACGCTTGTAGACGAAAGTCAGATCGCGCGGCATGAAAGACGGCAGCCACAGCGTCTCCCACGACGACTGATGCTTCGGCAGCAGGATCGCCGGGCCGTCGGGCAGTCGCTCCCACCCCTCGACCTTCCACTCGATGCCACAGATCACCCGTGCGCCCCAGATCGCCATCTTCGTGTAGCGCGTGCACAGGTAATAGCGCGTGTGCACCGGGAACAGCCATCCCGACAGGACCACAAAGGCCCACGGGATGACAACGATCACGAGGTACAGCAGGTAAATCGCGGAGCGCAGCGCAAGCACGGTCAGCCGACGTCGTAGGGCTATCGCCCCGGGATGCCCCGGCACAGCCAACATGCGGACGGCCTGCAGTCCCGGCTCATCAGCCTGCCGTCAGCTTGGAGATGTCCGCGACCCGGTTCATCGTCGCGTGCAGCCCTTTTAGCAGACCGAGACGATTGTTTCGCAGCCGATCGTCATCCACGTTGACCATCACGTCATCGAAGAAGCGGTCGACTGGCAGCTTGAGCGGCGCGAGCGAGCGCAGCATGGCAGTGAAGTCGCCGCGCGCGTAGAGCGCTTCGGCGGTCGGCTGCACGTCGGCAAACGCCGCGCCGAGCGCCTGCTCCGCGGGCTCGAGCAGCAGGGCACGGTCGAATCCGTCCGGCGCATCGTGGGATTTCTTGAGGATGTTGCCGATCCGCTTGTTGGCCGCCGCGAGGCTGGCCGCTTCGGGCAGTTCCATGAAGGCGCGGACGGCTTGCAGCCGCATCGGGACACGATCGATGCGCAGCGATCCCTCGGCAAGCACGGCGTCGACTTCCTGGGCCGAGTATCCCTCGTCGCGCAGGAGGCCCGCCAGGCGATCGAAGAAGAACGCGAGCAGCGCGGCACGGGCAGTATCGACTTCCTTCAGGGCACTGTGCGGGAACGCCGCCAGTGCACCGTCGAGCAGTTGACCGAGGTCCAGTGGCAGCACGCCTTCCTTCAGCATGCGCAGCACGCCGAGCGCGTGCCGGCGCAATGCATACGGGTCGCGTTCGCCGGTCGGCCTTTCGCCGATGCCAAACAGGCCTGCGAGTGTCTCCAGCTTGTCGGCGAGCGCCACACAGGTGCCAGCGGCGGTTGCGGGCAGTGTGTCGCCGGCAAAGCGCGGCTGATAGTGCTCGCGGATCGCCTGCGCCACATCGGCGCTCTCACCATCGTGGCGCGCGTAGTACTCGCCCATGATGCCCTGCAGTTCCGGGAACTCGCCAACCATCAGCGTACGCAGGTCGGCCTTCGCCAGCCGCGCCGCGCGCTCGACGTGCGTGACATCGAGGCCGAGCTGGCGCGCGATGCCGACCGCGATTCCGGTCACGCGCTCGACACGCTCGAGCTGCGAGCCCAGCTTGTTGTGATAGACGACGGTCGCGAGTCCGGGGACGCGACTCTCCAGCGTCTGCCGCCGGTCCTGGTCGTAGAAGAACTTCGCGTCGGCGAGCCGCGCACGCACGACCCGCGCGTTGCCGGCGACGATGGCCTCGGCGTGATGTGCCTCGAGGTTCGACACCAGCAGGAAGCGATCGAGCAGCGTGCCATGCGCATCGCGCAGCGCGAAGTACTTCTGGTTCTGCTGCATCGTGAGGATCAAGCACTCCGGCGGCACTTCGAGAAATTCGCGCTCGAATCCCGATTCATAGACCACCGGCCACTCGACCAGTGCGGTCACCTCGTCCAGCAGCTCGTCGGGGGCCATCGGCACCGCCCCGATCCGCGCCGCGGCGCCGGCGAGCAACTGCTCGATGCGCTCGCGCCGCAATTCGAACGAAGGAACGACCCAGCCTTCGAACTTCATCTGCTCGACGTAGGAGTCGGCGGAGCGGATCACGAGTTCGCCCTTGCACATGAAGCGATGCCCAAGCGTATGCGTGCCGGCCGACAGCCCGAGCGCATGCACCGGCACAACTGCATGTCCGTGGATCGCCACCAGCCGGTGCGCCGGGCGCACGAACTGCACCGTCGTGTTCCCATCGGCCAGCTGGTAGTTCATCACCTTCGGGATCGGAAGCCCCGCAAGCGTGTCGTCCAGCGCCGCCTGCAACGCCACGTGCAAGGGCTGGCCCGCAGTGACTCCGTGCAGGAAGACAGCCTCGGCCTTGCCGTCGTGCTCGACGACCAGAGCATCGGGCCCGTCGCCGCTGCCGAGCGGCATCCGGGCGAGGTGTTCGCGGCCGATGCCTTCGAGCTTCTTCAGGAAGGCCTGCGTCCAGTTGCGTGCAGCGTCGCGCGCGACGGTGAGCGGCATCAGCTTCTGCTTGAACGGCTGGTCCGCCGAGCGTGCCGCCACGTGCGTGATGTGGACCGCCAGCCGCCGCGGCGTGCCGAACGCCGTGACCCGGCTCTCGGGCATCAGGAAGTGGCGCGAGTACAGCCCGGCCTCAATGCCGGCAGCGAACGCGGCAGACAGCGCCTTCAATGCCTTGGGCGGCAGCTCCTCGGTCTGCAGTTCAACCAGCAGCGACGCGCGGCCCATCACGCCGCCTCCCGGGTTGCAGTCGCGCCCGCCATCGGAAAGCCGAGGCGCTCGCGCGAGTCGTAGTAGCTCTGAGCGACCGCGCGCGCGAGGTTGCGGATCCGGCCGATGTAGCCCGCGCGCTCGGTGACGCTGATCGCTCCACGTGCGTCGAGCAGATTAAAGGTGTGGCTGCACTTCAGCACCATCTCGTAGGCGGGCAGCGCGAGCCGCGCCTCCATCAGGCGCTTCGCTTCCGATTCGAACAGCGCGAACTGCTGGAGCAGCATCGCGGGATCGCTCGCCTCGAAGTTATAGGTGCTCTGTTCCACTTCGTTCTGATGGAAGACGTCGCCATAGGTGAGGACGCGCTCGACACCGCGATCCTTCCAGCGCGTGTACACGAGGTCGAACACGTTGTCGACGTTCTGCAGGTACATCGTCAGGCGTTCGAGCCCGTAGGTGATCTCGCCGGTGATCGGCCGGCATTCGAGGCCGCCGACCTGCTGGAAGTACGTGAACTGCGTGATCTCCATGCCGTTCATCCACACTTCCCAGCCAAGGCCCCAGCAACCCAGCGTCGGGTTCTCCCAGTTGTCCTCGACGAAGCGGATGTCGTTCTTCTTGGTATCGATGCCCAACGCATGCAGGGAGCCGACGTAAAGATCGAGGATGTCCGGCGGCGAGGGCTTCAGGACCACCTGGTACTGATGGTGCTGATGCAGGCGATTGGGGTTCTCGCCATAGCGCGCGTCCTTCGGGCGGCGCGATGGCTGCACATAGGCCGCGCGCCAGGGCTCGGGACCGATCGCGCGCAGGAAGGTCGCCGTGTGCGATGTGCCGGCGCCGACCTCGAGGTCGATTGGCTGCAGCAGCGCACAGCCCTGCTGGTTCCAGTAATTCTGGAGTCGCAGGATGGCTTCCTGGAAGGTGATCATCGACAGCCCCGGACCTGCCGGCAGAAAACCGCCGATTGTACGGACTGGTCAGTGGCCTCCGGTGGGGCGTCGCGCGCTGGCACGCAATTGCGCGAGCGGTATCCGCGTCTGTGCGCCCGTCTTGACCGGACCGCAGGCGGCGCAGCGCGGACGGCGACCGCGTCGCACGAGGAATATCAGGGCGGCTGCAACAGCGGCGAGTGCGACGGCGTCGAGCAACCAGACCATGTCACGCCGCGAGGGCAAGCGCCACGCGGTACGCGATGAACGCGGCCGCATACGCAAGGGCAAACAGATAGGACGCCATCAGCACCGGCGCGCGCCATCCTCCGGTCTCGCGCTTCACGGCCGCGAGCGTCGACAGGCACTGCGGCGCGAAGACGTACCACGCCAGCATCGCCCACCCCGTGGCGGCGCTCCACTGCGCAGCGATGACAGGCAGGAGTTCTCCAGAGCCACCTGCAGACATCGCGTAGACGGAGGCCAGCGCACCGACCGCGACTTCCCGCGCAGCGAGTCCCGACACCAGCGCGATCGAAATCTGCCAATTGAAGCCGATCGGCTCAAGCACATGCGCGAGCAGTCCGCCAATCTGCCCGGCGAAGCTGTACTGAATCGCCGGTCCGGTTGCGCCGGGCGGCGGCGCAGGAAAGGTGCTGAGTGCCCACAGCACCACCATCAGCGCCAGGATTGTCGTGCCGACCCGGTGCAGGAAGACCTTGCCGCGCTCGAGCAGGCCGAGAGCCAGGTGGCGCATCGTCGGCCAGTGATACGAAGGCAGTTCCATCAGTAGCGGCGCAGCGTGAGTGCGCCTGCTGCGCGTCAGCACGAACGCGACAACGAACGCCGCAGCGACGCCAGCAACGTACAGGGCGAACAGCACGAGCCCCTGCAGTTCGATGCCAGGCCCGACGTGGCGCGCGGGAATAAAGGCGCCGATCAGCAGCGCATAGACCGGCAGCCGCGCCGAGCACGTCATCAGCGGCGCAATCATGATCGTGAGCCAGCGGTCGCGCGGATGCGGAATCGTCCGTGTCGCCATGATCCCCGGCACCGCACAGGCGAAACTCGAAAGCAGCGGTATGAACGAGCGGCCGGAGAGTCCGACACTGCCCATCAGGCGATCGAGCAGGAATGCAGCGCGTGGCAGATACCCCGAGTCCTCGAGCACCAAAATGAAGAAGAAAAGGATCAGCACCTGCGGCAGGAACACCAGCACCGCGCCGGCACCGGCCAGCACGCCGTCAAGCAGCAGGCTCTTCAGCAGGGAGTCGGGAATGACATCGCCGAGTGCGGCGCGCAGCGCTTCTACGGTCGCCTGGATCCACTCCATCGGCGGGCGCGACCATGCGAACACCGCCTGAAAGACCAGGAACATCACTACGGCAAGGATCAGCGGACCGACCCAGGGATGCAGGATCACGCGATCGATCGCTTCGCTCGCCGGATCCTCCTCGAGATGATCAACGCCGAGCGCGAGCAGGATGCGGTCGGCTTCTGCGTTCACCTCGATCGGCCGCTGCGGAGGTGGCGCGACCGAGCCGCAGGCCGTTTCGATCGCGTCGATCAGCGCCCGCGCGCCGCCACCGCGCACACCGACGGACTCGACCACGGGCACGCCGAGTTCCGCCGCCAACCGCTCCGGGCCCACACGCAGGCCGCGCCGGCTTGCGACATCGCTCATGTTGAGCGCGGCGATCATCGGCAGTCCCATGCCGCGGACCCGCAGCGCAAATCGCAGGCTGCGGCGCAACTGGGTCGCATCGAGCACGCACACGACGAGGTCCGGCGCCGGCTCGCCTGGCATCTCACCCTTGAGTACCGCCGCAGTCACCGCTTCGTCGGGCGATCGCGGCTCGATCGCGTAGGTCCCCGGCAGATCGATGACCTGCACCACGCGCCCGCCCGGCGTCTGGAACTGACCGAGCTTGCGTTCGACCGTAACACCGGCGTAGTTGGCGACTTTCTGCCGCGCTCCGGTCAGCAGGTTGAACAGCGACGTCTTCCCGCTGTTCGGCTGGCCGACGAGTGCGACTCGCGGACTCACGAGAACCGAGGACGACATCAGTTCGGCGGCAATCGCACCAGCACGCGCTCGGCTTCCGCACCGCGCAGTGCAAAGGTCGTGCTGCCGACCCGTACCGCCAGCGGACCGCCCGCGACCCCACGGTTCAGGATGCGCACCCGCGCGCCATCAAGAAAGCCGAGTTCCTGCAGGCGATCGGCGAGCGCGTCTGCCGATCCCGAGGACCGTTCTATGCGAACCACTTCGGCGGTACAGCCGCGGGGCAATCTCGCGAGCGCCAGGACTGCGGCAATGACACCCATCGATCGGCTCCGAGTGCTTGTGCGTTGCGTCATCGGTAGTAGAGCGAAAGCCCGCAGAGCGCGATTGATCTAGCTCAACTGGATAGAAATGATTCTCATTTAAGCACACTTCGGAGCGAAGTGGTACGCCCAGCGACCGCTGCAAGCAGCAAGACTACGAGGGCCGCCCAGACGGCGGGCGAGTCGCCAAACTGCAGGAACGGCGTCATGCCTGTCATGCCCTGGACCCGTGCGTCCAGCGCTGCTGCCGTCCGAAATGGCAAGCGAGCACTGACCTCCCCGCGATGGTCTACTACCGCAGTGGCGCCTGTATTGGTCGCCCGCAGCATCGGATGCTGCGTCTCCAAGGCGCGCATCCGCGAAATCTGCAGGTGCTGTGGCAGCGCGATCGAATCGTCGAACCACGCGAGGTTGGAAAGATTGAGCATCATGGTCGGCTGCCGCGTGACGTCATTCCAGGCGCGCCGGATCACATCGCCGAAGAGGTCCTCGTAGCAGATGTTCACTGCAATGCGCTGGCCGGCGAGTTCCATCGGCATCTGGTCCGCGCCACCGCGCCGCTGGTCGCCGATCGGCATCCGCATCAGGTCGACGAACCAGCGAAACCCCCACGGAATGAATTCTCCAAAAGGCACGAGTTGCTGCTTGCTGTAGCGCTGCCACTTGGTCCCGTCGGGCGCACGCCCGACAGCGCTGTTGAAGAACGCGTCGCCGGGCTCTTCGATGAACACACCGAAGATCAGCGCACTGTGACGTTCCTCCATGTAGCCGGTGAATGCATCCAGTGCTTCGCGCGGCACGAGGTCGAACGGCACCGGAAAGACCGACTCCGGCAGCGCCACCAGATCGGCTCGCGGCCCCTGCATCAGCGCCCAGTGCGCGTCGAATGCGCGTACGAGACCCTCTGCCGTGAACTTCTGGTCCTGCGGAATGTTGGCCTGGACGAGCTTCACGCTGATCGCGGGGCCGGCGGGCTCGGTCCAGTGCAGCTGGCCCAGCAGCCTTCCACCCGCGAGCGCAACGGTCACCACGAATGCGGCCCAGGCGTACCCACGCAGGCCGCGCAGGGCAAACGGCAGCGACAGCGCAGCAAGGGCGCCGGCCAGCAGAGCCGCAGCCAGTGTCACGCCGTGCACACCGACGACGGGCGCGAAGCCCGCCAGGGGACCGTCCGTGTGGGCGTAGCCGGATGCGAGCCACGGAAACCCAGACAACAGTGTCGCGCGCAGCCATTCCGACAGGCTCCACGCCGCTGGTAGCGCGAGTGCCGCACGCAGGAGCGACGTCGGCGCCGCGAAGTGCGCCACGGCTAGCGCCAGCGCCGGATAAATGGCGAGGAACGCGCAGAAGGCCAGCGTCGCGAGCGCCGCGAGAGGGGCCGGCATCA
>DATKAJ010000114.1:0-11388 GCA_035498175.1 Burkholderiaceae bacterium | reverse complement strand
CAGCTTGCCTACGACAGCGGCATCGAGGCGTACCTCACGAAGCCGGTGCGCCAGGCTGAGCTCATCGATGCACTGGCGCGGATACTGCTGTGTGAAGCCCCCAGCGCGCCAGCGCCGCTGGTGGTTGCGCCGGGCCGGCGCGCACGAGTGCTCATCGTCGAGGATAACCTCGTCAACCAGGAAGTGGCGCGCGCGATGCTGACCGAACTGGGTTGCTCGATCCGCGTGGCCTGCGACGGGCGCGAGGCGCTCGCGACGCTGCGCGACGACGTGTTCGACCTGGTCTTCATGGATTGTCAGATGCCGGAGATGGACGGCTTCGAGGCCGTGCGGCGGTTCCGCAGCGCAGCCGCGCACGGCTACGCCACCGCACCCGACGTGCCGATCGTTGCGTTGACCGCCAATGCGCTGGCCGGAGACGCGGATCGCTGCCTGCAGGCCGGATTCAGCGACTACCTCGCCAAGCCCGTGCGGCGCGAGGAGCTGGATGCGGCGCTGCTGCGCTGGGTGCGCGAGCCCGCCGCCGTGGCGCCGCCGCAGGAGGTGATGCCCGCGCCGCCGGCAGACGCCACGGAGGCACAGGACGAGGCAGGGTCGTCGATCGACATGACGGCGATCGACCTGATCCGCGACATGGAGCGCCGGGGCGCGACCCGGCTGCTGGATCGGCTGGTATCGACCTACATCGCAACGGCGGCACGCCTGGTCGCGCAGGCCGCGTACGCGTTGAAGGCCGGCGATCTCGCAGCGCTGCAGCACGCGACGCACACACTGAAGTCATCGAGCGCGAACCTGGGCGCAATCGAACTCGCACGCCGTTTCGGCACGCTCGAGCGCCATGCGCGCAGCGGCGCGCTCGACGCCGCGCGCGAGGAGTGGGGCTGCGCGCAGACCGAGTACGAGCGGGCGGTCAAGGTCTTGCGGGACATCGCGGCGGCCGACGAGGCAGTCGTGTCGAACTGAGGGTGATGTGCGAGTAATGGACGGGCAAGCTCCAAAATCGACCCAGCGCGCTGAGGAGCCGCGTGACGGAGCGCCGGTAAGGGCGGACCTCGTGCTGCTGGTCGACGATGACCCGGTGGCAAGGCTGCTGACGGCCTCTGCTCTTGCGGAACGGAACTGGCGTGTGATCGAGGCCGATGGCGGCGCCAGCGCCCTGGAACTCTTCGCCAACAACCAGCCCGACGTCGTGGTGCTCGATGCACTGATGCCCGACGTCGACGGGTTCATCACCTGCGAACGGCTGCGCCGCCTCGAGGGTGGCGAGCACGTGCCGGTGCTGATGCTGACCGGGCTCGACGACGAAACTTCGATCGCGCGTGCCTATGAAGCGGGCGCGACTGACTTCTTCGTCAAGAGCACGACGCAGTGGACGCTGCTCTCGGAGCGGCTGCGCTACATGATCCGGGCCTCGCGCATGCGCGAGGAACTGGCCGAAAGTCGCGCCAAGCTGTCGAAGGCGCAGCGCATCGCCCGGCTCGGCAGTTGGGAATGGGACATTGCGGCGCGCTGGGTGAAGCTGTCCGAAGAATGCTTCTTGATTGCAGGGCTGCCGCAGCAGGAAGACGGGCTGGCCGACTGGTTCGTCTGGTCGCGTGTCGTCGATGACGAGCGTGCGCGCATCGAGATGCTGTTTCGCGAGGCATTGGCCGGCGGTGGCCAGATGAACTTCGAGTGCCGGCTCGCGCGCCCGACGGGGCAGGTGCGAGTCGTGCAGATCGAAGGCGAGATCGATCGCGACGAACGCGGGCGCGCCGTCGCTGTACACGGCGTGATCCAGGACATCACCGAACGCAAGCAGGCCGAAGACCAGATCCGCCAGCTGGCGAACTACGACAGCCTCACCGGCCTGCCGAACCGGCGCTTCTTCCGCGATCAGTTCCAGGCTGCGCTCGAGCGCGCCCGTGCGAACGGTTCCGCAGTCGGCGTGCTGTTCATCGACCTGGATCGATTCAAGCAGATCAACGACACGCTCGGGCATCAGGTCGGTGACCAGCTGCTGCGAGAGGTGGCCAAGCGGCTGCACCAGTGCGTGCGGGAGAACGACACCGTGGCACGCGCTGCAGAGCAGGGCAATGCGGTGCGCAATAACCGGCCGCCGAGCATCGGTTCGGCCACGCGCAGCCTGGCCGCCGGGTCGCAGACGGCGCCGGTCGCGGTCGGCAGTTGCAACAGCGTCGCCCGTCTCGGCGGTGATGAATTCACGATCCTGTTGAGCGATCTGGCCGACCCCGCCGCGATCGAAGCGGTCGCGCAGCGCCTGCTCGACACGATGCGGCGCCCGTTTACCTTCTCCGGCCACGAGCTCTTCGTCACCGCATCCATGGGCGTGGCGACCTTTCCGCTCGACGGCGGCGACGTCGACACGCTGCTGCGTAAGGCCGACATCGCGATGTACGCGGTCAAGGACAGCGGCCGCAACGGCGCGATGCGGTTCTCGTCAGCGATGAACACGGCGACCGCGGAACGCTGGCGCCTCGAAACCGCACTGCATCGCGCGCTCGAGCGCGAGGAACTGGTGATGTACTACCAGCCCAAGGTCAACGTGATCGACGGCACGATCGTCGGCGCGGAGGCGCTGATGCGCTGGAAGCGCGGCGGGGAGCTGGTGCCGCCAGGCGAGTTCATCACGGTGGCCGAGGAGTCGGGCCTGATCGTGCCGATCACCGAGTGGGCCGTGCGCGAGGTCTGCAAGCAGATGGTCGCCTGGGCCGAAGACGGCATGCCGCCGATGCCGGTGTCGATCAACATCTCGGGCCGGCACATCCAGCGCGCGAACCTGGTTGAGCCGGTGCAGGCCGCGCTGGCCGGATTCAGGCTCGATGCGCGATTGCTCGAGCTCGAGCTGACCGAGACCGTGCTGATGCAGAACCTCGGCCATGCTCTGCCGTTGCTGCAGGCGCTGAAGGAACTGGGCGTGGCAATCTCGGTCGACGACTTCGGCACCGGCTACTCCTCGCTCTCGTACCTGAAGAAGCTGCCGATCGACACGCTGAAGATCGACCGCTCGTTCGTGCGCGAACTCGAGACCAGCGGTGACAACGCCGCGATCGTCGCGGCGATCATCGCGATGAGCAAGAGTCTGAAGCTGCGCGTCGTCGCAGAAGGCGTCGAGACCCAGGGCCAGATGACCCGGCTCTTCGACCAGGGCTGCCTGCTGATGCAGGGCTTCCTGTTCTCTCCCGCCGTGCCCGGTTCGGACTTTCACGGCCTGATCCGCAACAGCGGCGGACGGCGTCACTGGCGCGTCAACATCGGACCGCGGCGTGGAGTCACGGGGCCCGAAGGCGCGCTCGACGAGCATTCGAGCGGGCGTCACCATGGGCCTATTGAGAACGAAATCGTCGGCCCGCCACGGCCTGCGCTCGAGCCGCAGGAAACGCTGCGCGCGGTCGGCGAAACTGGCGAAGGTGCTCAGCGGGACCGCGCGATGAAGTGGGCGACCCGCTTCATCGGCCGCGACGGCTGAGTGTGTCCTGATTCGCCGCGCGGCTGGCGTTACTCGACGAGGCCGTGCTTGATCGCGTAGTGCGTCAGCTCGGCGTTGTTCGACATGCCCATTTTCTCGAGGATCCGCGCACGGTAGACGCTGACCGTCTTCGGGCTCAGCGCGAGCTCCTCGGCGATGTCCGACAGGCGCTTGCCGGAGGCCATCAGCTTCAGTGTCTGGAATTCGCGGTCCGAGAGCCGTTCGTGCGGCGCGGCCGAGTCTTCGGGCGCATTCAGATTTTCGATCAGTGCATGCGCAATCTCTGGCGTGACGTACTTGCGGCCCGCGATGACCATCGACAGCGCCTCAAGCAGCTTATCCGGGGCGCTGCCCTTATTCAGGTAGCCGAAGGCTCCGGCCTTGAATGCGCGCACCGCGTACTGATCCTCGGGATACATGCTGACCATCAGCACCTTGAGCCGCGGGTATTCCTCGCGCAGCGACTTGAGGATCTCGATGCCGTTCTTGCCCGGAAGACCGACATCCATCACCAGCACGTCCGGCTCGCCGTGCTTCTTGAGTTCGTTGCGGAGTTGCCCGTAGTCCGACGCCTCAGCCACGACCTGCGCGTCCGGATGCTCCGACAGCACCTGCACGATGCCACGCCGCACGATCGCGTGGTCGTCGACGACGATCACCCTAACCGGCATCGGAGCCCTCCACGAGCGGATCAACGGCACGCTGGCGTGCGGCGGCCCGCGGCGGGATCGAGAACATCACGGTTGTGCCGCGGCCGGGTGAGGACGATATCTCGGCCCAGCCGTCGAGACCGCGGGCGCGTTCCAGCAACCCGCGCACACCGAAACCCGGCGTAACGGCCAAGCTGTCGGGCTCGAAGCCGACGCCGTCGTCGGCGATCTCCAGCGTCACCTCGTCCTCGAGCGCGAACAACTGGACGTGAACCGCGCGTGCGCCGGCATGCTTGCGCACGTTCGTCAGCGCCTCTTGCGCGACTCGGTAAAGCGCGGCGGCGCGATCCGGCGCGATCTCGAATTCGTCGCGATTGCTGCGGAAGTCGATCGGCAGCCCGGTGCGCTCGCCGAATCCGCGCGTCAACCATTCGAGTGCTGCGACGAGGCCCGCATCGAGCACTGCGGGCCGCAGAGCGTGCTGGATCCGGTGCGTCGCAACGACGGCAGACTCGAGCAGCTGCTGGATTGCCGCCATACGCTGCAGGTGCGGAGGGCCCGCGCCGAGGTCGCGCATCAGCCGGGCGACCTCGAACTTCAGTGCGGTCAGCGCGCCCCCGATATCGTCGTGGATCTCCTGCGCAATCGCGCGACGCTCGTCCTCCTTGGCGCGCTCCAGATGCTGCGTGAGTTCGCGCAGCTTGCGTTCGCTGTCGAGCAGCGCCGCGGCGGCATTGCGCGCCTCGCGTCTTGAGTGGGCAGCGGCCAGGCTGTGCTGCAAGGCGGACGCGATGCGGAACATCCGCGTCTTCAGCACGAAATCGTCGGCACCCGCATGCAGCGAAGTCACCGCGAGGTCCTCGGACATCTCGCCCGAGAGCACGATCACCGGGATGTCCGGATCGACCGCCTTGGCGACCTTCAGCGACGCGAACGAGTCGAATCGCGGCAGGTTGTGGTCCGTGATGACCGCATCGACCGGTCCCTGCGCGAACGCATCGCGCATGCCGGCTTCGTCCTCGACCCGCGTCGCGCGCGGCCGCAGGCCCTCACGCATCAGCACCGCCAGCAGCAGGTCGTAGTCGAGCTCGGAGTCCTCGACGACGATGAGGCGCGGAGCAACAGGATCGGAACGAGTCACGGCGGATGCGATTGTGGCGGAAGGCCTGTCGAAGTGGCGCAGGCTACGCCGTCGCCGTTCCCGGCGCTTCCGCGAAAAGCGGTCGATTCGCGCAAAGCAGGTAAGCGAATCTCTACAATTCGCGTTGCAAAGTCCATCGGACGATCGCGAAGGCGGCTCGCCGCCTTCGAGGAAAGTCCGGACTCCAAAGAGCACCGTAGCAGGTAACGCCTGCCCACCGCGAGGTGAGGATCAGAGCAACAGAGACGAGTCGACCGGCCGGAGGCGCGCAAGCGCCGACGAAGTCTCGCCAGGCAAGGCCGCTGCAAGGCGGCTGTCCTTCGGGTGCGGCGCGCGAGCGACGCATCCGACGAGGCGCTGCTGAGTCGGGTGAAACGGGCAATCTCTACGGGGAGCAACACCAAATAGGCGACCGATGATCCTGCTCGGTGAGGTCGCGGGTAGGTGGCTCGAGCCGGCGAGTGATCGCCGGTCCAGATGAATGATCGTCGCGGTGTCCGCGAGGGCACCGAACAGAATCCGGCTTACAGATGGACTTTGCCCCTCCTCTGCGGCCGAGGGTCCGCGCCATCGCGCGGCGCCTGCGCGTCTAGCGAGACGTGACTCGACGGCCGCAAGCAACCCTTGCACAAGTTGTGTCGCGCATGCTGAGACTTCACTTGCAGTTGTTGCGCTAAATACCTCAATTGGCGATGGAATCTAATTGAAAACCGCATGAAAAACGGCGCCTAAGTCATTGTTGTCATTGAAAAAACCGGCGCAAATCCCTTGACCGTCAGTTTCGCACTGGGATACAGTGGCGACCCGTGTGAAATTGTGGGAGAGGGTGGGCCAGTTAGCGCTTGCTTTCGTCGAAAGCAAGACCTCGCGGCCTCCATGAATCGCCGTGTTCCAGGGCGCGACGCAGCTGACGCTGGATGGCAAGGGCCGCATTTCAATGCCGGCCCGCCATCGCGACGCCTTTGCGGCGGGCTGCGAGGGACGATTGACCGTTACCCGCCATCCCGACGGCTGCCTGCTGGTCTATCCGCGGCCCGCGTGGGAAGCGCGCCGCGAGCAGATCGCGCAGTTGCCGTACTCGGCGCGTGCGCTGCAGCGCCTGCTGCTCGGCAGCGCAGTCGACGTCGAACTCGATAGCGCGGGGCGCATTCTGATCGGCGCGGAGCTCCGCGCCGCTGCGGGTCTCGACCGCCAGGTGATGCTGCTCGGCATGGGCGCGCATCTGGAACTGTGGGACACCGCGAGACTCGCCGACCACGAGCGACAGGCACTCGCCAATGGTCTGCCCGAATCGGCCGCGGACTTCACGTTCTGACCGTGAATGACGCCCGAGCTGTCGATGGATGCGCCCGCGCATCGCGCGGTACTCGCGGCCCAGGTGGTCCGCTATCTCGTGACCGACCCAGTGGGCACGTACGTCGACGCGACCTTCGGGAGAGGCGGGCACACGCTGGGAGTGCTGCAGGCGCTCGGACCGAGCGGACGGTTGATCGCGTTCGATCGCGACCCGTCCGCCGTGCGTGCTGCCATGACTATCGCGGACCCGCGGTTTCACATCGAGCACACGCGGTTTTCACACCTCGGGCCGATTCTCGCTTCGCTGCGGATCGCCGGATTGCACGGAGTCCTGTTCGACGTCGGCGTCTCCTCGCCGCAGATCGACACGCCGGAGCGGGGCTTCTCATGGCGCCACGATGCGCCGCTCGACATGCGCATGGATACAAGTCAGGGCGAAACCGCGGCGGAATGGCTCGCGCGCGCGCCGATCGATGAACTTACTCGGGTGATCCGCGACTATGGGGAAGAACGGTTTGCTGCACCGATTGCAAAGGCGCTTGTGGCTCGCCGCCAGGCTGGGCGGCCGGTTTCCACCACCGGCGACCTTGCCGCGGTCGTGGCAGCCGCGATTCCCCGCAAGGGCCGCACGGACGGGGCACAGCATCCGGCCACTCGGACATTTCAGGCTGTACGGATTCACGTCAATCAAGAGCTTGAAGAATTGGCGCTAGCACTTGAGCAGGCGGCGCAGGCGCTCGTGACGGGCGGACGCATCGTCGCCATCAGCTTTCATTCGCTCGAAGACCGCATCGTTAAGCGCTTCTTCGACGCTCACGCGCATCCGGGGCGTGGAGACGCCAGCGCGAGGCGCATCCCCCTGCGGGAGGATCAGCTGCCGCGGCCGCGTCTCGAACTCGTCGCGCGCGTCCGGGCCGACCGCGACGAAGTCGAATTGAACCCACGTGCACGCTCGGCCGTCATGCGCGTTGCGCAACGCACCGACGCGCCGTGGCAGGCGACCGCATGATCGTGCGCGCGCTGGTAGTGCTGCTGGTTGCGCTCCTGTTCGCCTCCGCGCTCGGGCTCGTTACTGCGCAGTTCCGGACACGATCGTTGTTCGTCGACCTCGAGCGCAGCCAGCAGGACGCGCGCCAGCTCGATGTCGACTATGAGCGCCTGACGATCGAGCTGGCGCGGCTGTCGCAGCCCGCGGCGGTCGAACGCGCGGCGCTCAAGCTGGGCTTTCGCGCTGCCGATCCGCGCCAGACCGTCTACCTGAACCTGCCCCAGGCCAGCGCGGCGACTCCCGTCGCGCCGGGGCCGCGCAAATGAGCCGGGTCGAGTTGCAGCGCCGGGGCGCGCGGCGGAGCCGCCGCGCTGATGGTGGTGGACGCGAGCGCGTCGCGTTCAGCTCCAACCCGCTGCTGACGGTGGCACTGCCGGCGTGGCGCTCCAAGTTGCTCCTGTTCATGCTGTTCGTCGGTTTCGTCGCGCTCGGCGGCCGGGCGTTCTACCTGATGGGGGGCGTGACCACCGATTTCCTGCAGCGGCAAGGTGAGGCGCGATATGCGAGGACGCTCGAAGTACCGGCGACGCGGGGGCGTGTCACCGACCGCAACGGCATCGTGCTCGCCTCTTCGGTTCCGGCGCGCGCGATCTGGGCGATCCCGGACGACGTCGAGGCGGAGGCGGCGGAGCTCGCCGAGCTGGCGCGCCTGCTGCAGCTCGGCGTGCCTGAACTCAAACGGCGCCTAGCCGACGAGGACCGCAGCTTCGTCTATCTCCACCGCCAGGTCGACGTCGAAATCGCCGACCGCATCGCGGCTCTGAAGATTGCCGGCGTTCACAGCAGCCGCGAGTTCAAGCGCCACTACCCGGAAGGGCCGACCAGTGCGCACATCGTCGGCTTCACCAACGTCGAAGACCGCGGCCAGGAAGGCATCGAACTCGCCTACGAGCGCCAGCTTGCAGGACGCGCGGGCAGCAGGCGCGTGATCAAGGATCGTCTCGGTCGCGTCGTCGAGGACGACTGGCTGCGCGAACCTGTCGACGGCCGCGACCTCGCGCTCTCGATCGACAACCGAGTGCAGTACATCGCGTTTTCCGCACTGAAGGCGGCGGTCGAGAAGAACCAGGCGCGCGCCGGGGCCGCGCTCGTCATCGATGTCCACAGCGGCGAGGTGCTCGCGCTCGCGAACTGGCCCTCGTACGACCCCAACGCACGCGGCCGGCTGAGCGGCGACTCGATCCGCAACCGGGCAATCACTGATACGTTCGAGCCGGGCTCGACCATGAAGCCCTTCGCGATTGCGACCGCCCTTGAGCTGGGCAAGGTGCGGCCTGACACACGCATCCAGACAGCGCCCGGGCGCCTGACGATCGGCGACCGAACGATCAGCGACGCGCATCCGCACGGCGTGCTGACGGTCGAGGAAGTCGTGGCGAAGTCGAGCAACATCGGCACCGCCAAGATCGCGCTCGAGCTGCCGCCGCAGGCGCTATGGGACACCTACACCGCGCTCGGATTTGGCCAGGCACCACGCCTCGGATTCCCGGGCGCGGTTGCGGGCCGGCTGCGGCCCGCAAAGACCTGGCGGCCCATCGAGCAGGCCACGATTTCCTACGGCCACGGCGTGTCGGTCACGCTGGTGCAGCTGGCGCGTGCGTATTCCGCGATCGCGCGCGACGGGGAGCTGGTGCCGCTGACGCTGACGAAGATCGACGAGCCGCCGGTCCCCGTGCGCGTGCTCAGCGCCCAGACGGCCGCCGCGCTGCGCAAGATGCTGGAGATGGCCGTCGGCGATGAGGGTACGGCGCCAGCGGCGCGCATCGCCGGATATCGCGTGGCGGGCAAGACCGGCACGGCCTACAAGCTGAAGAACGGCGTCTACGTGAAGGAGTACGTCGCGTCCTTCGTCGGCTTCGCGCCGGCGTCCGATCCGCGTGTGGTTATCGCCGTGATGGTCGACGAGCCGAGCGGTGGCGCGTACTACGGCGGTCAGGTCGCAGCCCCGGTGTTCGCGCAGATCGCGGGCGCCACGCTGCGGACACTGCAGGTCGCCCCGGATGGGCCGCTGGAGGCTCCGCGGCAGATGGTTGCGCTGAGGTCGCCGCGATGAATGCGTCGATGCAGGTGAGCAGCGCGCGCGAAACCACGGCCTGGTTACGGGGCCAGGCTGGTCGCGATCCCCACGTGGACCTGCATCTCGACAGCCGCTGCGTTCGGCGCGGCGACATCTTCGTCGCAGTCGCCGGAGGCAGGTTCGACGGACGCCGCTTCATCGCCGATGCGTTCGGTCGCGGAGCTCGAGCCGTGCTCGCGGACGACGACGACTGGCCGGTCGACGCGCCGTCCGCGCAGGCTCCCATGCTGCGTGTCCGCGGTCTGCGCGCGGCGCTCGGCTCGATCGCAGCCGATTACTACCACCGGCCGAGCGAACACATGCTGTCGGTCGGAGTCACCGGCACCAACGGCAAGACCTCGTGCAGCCATTGGATCGCGCAGATCCTGTCTCGCACCGGTCGTCGCTGCGCCGTGATCGGGACGGTCGGCGTCGGCTTTCCCGGAGCGTTGCGTTCCAGCGAACTGACGACGCCGGACGCGGTCTCGCTGCAGCGGGAACTGCAGGGCTTGCTCAAGTCGGGTGCGCAGGCCGTGGCCATGGAAGTGTCCTCGATCGGGCTGGCGCAGCACCGGGTCGACGGCATGCACTTCGACGTCGCGCTGTTCACCAACCTCACACGCGATCACCTCGACATCCACGGCACGATGGACCACTACGAGGGGGCCAAGGCGCTGCTGTTCGAGTGGCAGGGGCTGCAGCGCACCGTCATAAATCTCGACGACGAGGCCGGACGGCGTTTCGCAGCGCGCGCATGTGCGCGCGGCGTGGAGGTCATCGGCTACAGCGCGGGCGGCGATTCATCGCCGCGGCCGGTGGCTCCGCGCTTGCAGGCCAAGACCGTGCGCGCGACGGCGGACGGGCTCGCGTTCGACCTGGAGTGCGACGGACGCGCGCATCGTGTCGAAGTGCCGCTGGTGGGGCACTACAACGTCGCGAACCTGCTTGGTGTCGTCGGCGTCGCGCTCGCATGCGGCATCGACGCCGACGGGGCCATGGCGATACTGCCGCAGCTGGTGCCGCCGCCGGGGCGGATGCAGCGCGTCGCCGTGCCGGCACAGCCGCTTGTTGTCGTCGACTATGCGCATACACCGGACGCGCTGGCGCAGGCGCTCGCGGCGGTCCGCCCGCTTGTGTGCGCGCGCGGCGGGCGCCTGTGGGTCGTATTCGGCGCCGGCGGCGATCGCGATCCGGGCAAGCGGTCGCCGATGGGAGCGGCGGCGGCGACTGCGGCCGATGTCGTCGTCATCACCAGCGACAACCCGCGCACCGAGGATCCGCGCGCAATCATCTCGCAAGTGGCAGGCGGCGCGACGGGAGCGCCGCGGCTGATGGCGGAACCCGATCGCGCACGCGCCATCGAGCGGGCGGTGCGTGACGCCGACCCCTCCGACGTGATCCTGATCGCAGGCAAGGGTCACGAGGACTATCAGATCGTCGGCAGTGAAAGGCGCCACTTCTCGGACGTCGAGCAGGCGCAGCAGGCGCTGGCCCGCCGCACGGAGGCCGCATGAGACATCCTGTGTCAACCTGCGACGAGTTGGAAGCGCTGAGCGGCACGGTGTTGAGAGGGATCGTAGGGTTTGGGGTCGACCCAGGCGCGCCAGATCACACGCAGCCAGGCGCGCGCGAGGATGCGCACGGCGTGCGGGTGATCGCAGCCACGGGCGCGAGCTTGTGCGTAGACATGTGCGGCCCAGGTGCTGGCGTGACGCGAGTTGTCGGCCA
>DATKAJ010000113.1:0-69759 GCA_035498175.1 Burkholderiaceae bacterium | reverse complement strand
AGGAATTCGCGCCGAAGGTTCGGGTCCTTGAGGAACGAGCCCCGCATCACGCTGTTGATCATCTTCGAGTCGGTGTCCTTGACGCCGCGCCACTGCATGCAGAAGTGGTCGGCCTCCATCACGATCGCCAGGCCGTCCGGCTGCATCGTGTCCTGCAGCAGGTCGGCGAGGTGGGTGACGGCCTCTTCCTGGATCTGCGGCCGGCTCATCACCCAGTCGGCGAGGCGCACGTACTTCGAAAGCCCGATGAGATTTGAATGCTCGTTCGGTAGCACGCCGATCCACACTTTGCCCAGGATCGGACACAGATGGTGCGAACACGCGCTGCGCACCGTGATCGGCCCAACGATCATCAGCTCGTTCAGCCGCTCGACGTTCGGGAACTCGGTGACCGGCGGCATTTCCGTATAGCGGCCGCGGAACACCTCGGTCAGGTACATGCGGGCGACACGGCGTGCGGTATCGCGGGTGTTGTGGTCACCGTCGACGTCGATCACCATGCTCTTCAGCACGCCGACCAGCTTTTCCTCGACCTCTTCCTGCAGCAGCCCGAGTTCGTCGGCCTCGATGTAAGGCGCGATGCAGTCGTTGGCGTGAAAGCGCCGGCCGGCCCGCTGCAGCCGCTCGCGGATCTTCTGGGAGACCGGCACGCCGAGGTCTGCGGTGGCCGCTTCGGACGGTGGATTGCGCGCGTTCATGAGGCCCTCGGTCGTTCGGCTGGAAAACTATATCTGATGTCGAGCGAGCCAGCCGCGTTCCCGTGGCCCTTGCCTCGCCTCGGCCGTTTCCTGCATCGAGCGCGACCGCCGGGCTGTCGCGGCAAGAGCATCCACCAACGGAGACGGCACATCGCGTCGGTACCAGTGGACGCGAATTCGGCCACAGCCTAGCCTCTGCCCGGCCGCGGCATCGGATGCCGTTCGCACGGCCGACCACGGATGCGCGTTTGCGCGCCTCATCAGGAGACTTCGCATGAGACATTCTCTGTACGCCGTCGCGCTGGCCCTTGCGGCCGCGACGGCGATCGCGCTGCCCGCGTGGGCGGCGTATCCGGACAAGCCGGTCACCATCGTCGTGCCGTTCCCGCCTGGTGGGTCGACCGACACGATCGCGCGCACGCTGGCACCGCGCCTGGCGGCGACGCTCGGGCAGTCGTTCGTGGTTGAGAACCAGGCCGGCGCCACCGGCGCGATCGGCGCGACGCGGGTCAAGCGCGCGCCGGCCGACGGCTATACGATCCTTGTCGCGTCGATCGGTGTGTACGCCACCAATCCGTTCCTGCAGAAGGGTCTGCAGTACGACCCGGCCAAGGACTTCGATCTGCTGACGGTCGCGGTGCGCGCTCCCAATGTGCTGGTGGTTAACCCTTCGGTGCCCGCCAGGAACGTCGCAGAGCTGATTGAGTACCTGAAGAAGAACCCGGACAAGGTCTCTTTCGCCACGAGCGGCGCCGGTTCTTCGGATCACCTGACCGCAGCACTCTTCTGGCAGAAGACCGGAACGACGGGCATCCACGTTCCATACAAGGGCGGCGCTCCGGCGATTTCCGATCTGATCGCGGGCCATGCGCAGGTGTCGTTCCAGAACATCAACGCGGTGCTCGGGCACATCCGCTCGGGCAAGCTGCGGGCGCTCGCCGTCACCGGAGACAAGCGTTCGACTGCGCTGCCCGATGTGCCGACGCTGGCCGAGACCGGCGTGCGCGGCGTCGACGTCTTCTCGTGGCAGGCGGTGGCGGCGCCGAAGGGGTTGCCGCCCGAAGTGCGCGACAAGCTGCACGGCGCGCTGGTCAAGGCCCTGAATGACCCGGAAGTCGTCAAGACGCTGTCGGAGCAGGGCATCGAAGTCGTTGGCAACACGCCCGAGCAGTTCGACAAGTTCCTGCAGCAGGAACTCGCGCGCTGGAAAGGTGTGATCGAGGCCGGCAAGATCACGCTCGATTGATGGCGCTGTACTTGCAGCCTGGGGCGCGCGACGATGCGGTCGCCGTGGAATATCTGATTCCCGGCTGGCACTCGGGGCCGAAGCGTCCTCGCACCGACCGTTAGTATTCGCGGAGACTTCGAGACAGGTACTGCCATGCGCGAAAACCGACTGCGCACGCTGTGGAGCACCGGCCAGGCCGCCGTCAATGGGTGGCTCGCGATCGGCAACGGCTTTTCTGCCGAGACGATGGCGCACCAGGGCTGGGATTCCCTGACGATCGACCTGCAGCACGGCGTCGTCGATTTCGCAGCGATGGTTACGATGCTGCAGGCGATCAGCACGACGCCGACCGTGCCGGTGGTACGCGTGCCGTGGCTCGAGCCCGGCATCTTGATGAAGACGCTCGACGCCGGCGCTTACGGCGTGATCTGCCCGATGGTCAATACGCGCGACGACGCTGCGCGCCTCGTCGCCTACACGCATTACGCACCGCGCGGCACGCGCAGCTTCGGCCCGATCCGCGCGGTGCTCTACGGCGGCGCCGACTATCCGCAGCAGGCGGATCGCACGATTGTTGTGTTCGCAATGATCGAAACGGCCGAGGCGCTCGACAACGTCGACGCGATCCTCGGCGTCGAGGGGCTCGATGCGATCTACATCGGGCCATCGGATCTCTCGCTGGCGCTCGGCTGCAAGCCGGCGTTCGACGAGGTCGATCCGAAGGTCGATCAGGCGATCGGCCACATCCTCGAGCGGGCGCAAGCGCATGGCGTCGTGGCCGGCATCCACAACGGCCTGCCCGAAGTCGCGCTGGCACGCATCGCACGAGGGTTCCGCTTCGTCACGGTGGGTTCGGACGCACGGCTGATGGCCGCGGCCTCGCAGCAGGTGCTGGCGAAGATGCGGGCGCGCTGAATGCGGTTAGCCCGCCACCTGCTGGGCGCGCATCTTGGCCGCGATGTAGTCGCCGTGCGGGATGTGCAGCAGGTCGCCGATCCGGCGCATCAGGTGGTTCTCGTGCGCGGACAACTCGGCATCGGCGTAGGCGACGCGCCACATCATCTCGACGACGCGTAGCTTCTGTTCGGGGCTGAAGTGCCGGTTCACCAGTGACGTGAACTGGTAGTAGCCGCTGGCCTGTTTCACCTCGGCTTCCGCCAGCCCGATCAGCGCCACGGCCTCGGCCTCATCGAGTCCGAACTTCTCGCGCACGGCGCGCAGCACCGCGCCGCGCTCGGTTTCCGTGGACTCGCTGTCGATGCGCGCCACTTCGACCAGCAGCGCCGCGGTGGCGAGCTGGATCGCGCGCGTCTCGTCCTGCGGTGTGGCTTCCGCGCCGATATGGCGGTCGAAGAACTCGCGGATGGCGGTCAGCATCGCCGCAGTCTCGCAGCGCTGGCGCGGCCGTGCAACCCGCTGCTCCGGAGCAGGGCGCAGTACTCCGCGCTACAGTGCGAGCGCGCGACGGAGGCAGCGATGGGCGACTGGCTGCAGGGGATTTTCGGATCGAGCAGCGTGCTCGCCGGCGGGCTGACGCTGGCGCTGCTCGGCCTCGCCGCGGTCTGGCTGCGAGAGGTGCCGGGCAAGATATTCGGCTGGGCCAAGCACTTCATGATCACGACGCTCACGGTGGACAGCCGCGACGAGCTGATGTTCCCTGCGCTGGTCGAGTACATGGATAGCCGCGAGGCGCTGCGCCGGCTCAACAACTTCACGGCGCGCGCGGTGCGCCAGGGCACGGCCTACCAGAGCCTGCACGACGAGCTGCAGCAGGGTGGCCGACCGCTGACGGTGCTGTCGCCCGGGGAAGGCTTCCATGTCTTCTTCCTCGACGGCCGGCTGATGTGGATGAAGCGTGAGGTGCAGGTGGGGCCCGCGATCTTCGAGAAGATCTCGCTTTCCACTCTCGGCCGAAAGAAGGCTCCGCTTGAGGTGCTGGTCCACGCGGCGATGGAGCACCGCATCGCGCGCGAACTCAACCGCATCGCTGTTTACATGCCGAGCCCATACAACAACGAGTGGATGCGCGCGCGGCTCGGTAACAACCGCAAGCTCGACTCGGTCGTGCTGAAGGCGGGACAGAAGGAAGGGATCCTCGACGACCTCAATCGCTTCTTCGCTTCGCACGAGCGCTATGAAGCGCTCGGCATTCCGTGGCGGCGCGGCTACCTGCTGTACGGTCCGCCGGGCACGGGCAAGACTTCGCTGGTGACGGCGATCGCATCGGAACTCGCGCTGAATGTCTGCGTGCTGAGCCTGGCCTCGCCGAACGTCACCGACGAGAAGATCGGCAACCTGCTGTCGTCGGTGCCGCAGCGCTCGGTCATCCTGATCGAGGATGTCGACGCGTTCTTCCGGCAGCGCGACAAGGCGGACACCGGTGTCAAGGTATCGTATTCGGGATTCATCAACGCGCTCGACGGCGTGGCCGCGCACGAGGGCTCCGTCGTGTTCCTGACGACCAACCATCCGGAACTGATCGACGAGGCCGCGATCCGCTCCGGTCGCGTCGACTTCCGGTTGGAACTCGGCCTGTGCGACGCGAGCCAGCTCGAGCGCATGTTCCTGAAGTTCTTCGACGACGCTTCGGCTGCCGCGCGCTTCGCGGCCGAAGTGGCGCCCGATCGCTGGTCGCCCGCGCAGGTGCAGGAGCGCCTGCTGAAGGCGCGCAGCGTCGACGAGGCGATCGGCCTCTTCCGCGAGCGCGAGCCGACCGCTCGTCCGGCGCCGCGCGCCGCCTGATCCCCGAGGCGCGAGCGCGCTAGAGCGGTCGCTCCAGAAACCTGCTGAACCCCCCATAGAGCGGGGGTCCAATCCCAGCGCTGCTTGACTACCGTCGCGCCTCTTTCGCGTGCCTACGGCCGCGATGAACTCCGTCCGCAGGCCACCCGCCCGGACGTCAGGGGACCGGAGCCACCCGCTCCGGCTGTTCCGCAGTCGATCGTGAGGACGGCGCCAGAAGCGCCGGAAGTTGCCGTGTCCAATCGCAACCGTGAAGACGGCGGTTCCGCCGACCTCGACAGCGCACGTGCGCTGATTCCCGCCGTGATCCTCGGCGTAGCTTTCTGGGCGATCATCCTGGCGATCGCCGTGCTGATCTGGGGCTGAACCTCACCGCGGAATCCGACCGGACCACGCGCTACAGTGGATACTTGCATCGGCTCTTATACAGTCGTATAAACCGCGGATGCGCGCCGCGCAGCCACGTTCCGGATCCGTGCGCGAGCGCCTGTTGCGCGTCGGCGCGCGGCAGGCCCGCCGCGCCGGGCTGCGCGCGCTCACCGTCCGTGGAGCCTGTGCGCAGGCGGGCGTCAACCTCGGCAGCTTCGTCTACCACTTCGGCTCGCGTGACGCCTTCGTCGCGCAGGTGATCGAGCGCTGGTATGCGCCGCTGCTCGAGCGCCTGACCGCGACAGTCGACGAGGCGCAGCCGCCTGAGCGGCGCCTGCGGGCCCTGCTGCTGCAGCTCGGCGACTGGGCCGCGACCAACAGCCGCTTGATCACGCACGTCCTGATGGATGCAGCGGCAGGCGAAGCGGCAGCCCAGCGCTTCATCGCGACCCTTGCAGACCGCCACCCGGCGCTGATCCTGGGCGTGATCCGTGAGGGGCAGCGCAGTGGCGCGCTGCCGCGCGGCGAGCCGCTCAACGTGATGCTCTTCCTAATGGGCGCCATCGCGCTGCCGATCTTGCTGACCGATCGCCTCGCCGAGGTGCGGCTGGCGCCGGCGCGGCTGACGCGGGCGCTGATGGCGTTTTCGCGCGAACGCAGGCATCGCGAGCGGCGGCTCGACTGGGCCCTCGCGGGACTGCTCCGGGAGACACGCCATGCGCATTGACCGCCTCGCCGTCGCGGCGGCCGTCTTGACCGCGCTTGGGGCCTGCACGCGCGTCGACCCTGACCGCTTCAGCGGCTACGCCGAGGCCGACCTCGTTTACGTTGCGCCGGCGATTGGCGGGCGGATCGAGAAGCTGGCGGTCGAGCGCGGCGCGCGAGTCGATGCTGGTCAGCTGCTCTTCCAGCTCGAGCGCGATCCCGAGTCGCTCGCGCGCGCGGCCGCCGCAGCGCGCGCCGACAGCGCGGCGGCGCAGGCGCGCAACCTGCGCAAGGGCAAGCGGGTCGACGAGCTGCGGGCGATCGAACAGCAGCTGGCGCAGGCGCGCGCGGCGCTCGTACTGTCCACCAACGACCTGAAGCGCAACGAAGAACTGGTCGCTCAGGGGTTCATCTCGCCGAACCGGCTCGACGAGCTGAAAGCCACGCGCGATCGTGATGTGGCTCGCGTCGCCGAGTTGCAGGCAAACCTTGCGGTCGCGCGCGACGCGGCGCGTCCGGATGAGATCGCCGCCGCCGAAGCCGAGCAGCGCGCGGCCGAAAGCGATCTCGCCTCGTCGCGCTGGCGCGAGGACCAGACGCGCGGCGTGGCGCCGAAGGCGGCGGCCGTGCAGGACGTCCTGTATCGCACCGGTGAGTACGTGGCGCAGGGCGCGCCGGTCGTTGCGCTGCTGCCGGACGGCGCGCTGAAGGTGCGCTTCTTCGTGCCGCAGGCGGCGCTCGCGCGCGTGCGGGTCGGCGATATCGTCGCCGTGAGCTGCGACAGCTGTGCGGCGGGCCTGGCGGCGAAGGTGGCCTTCGTCTCCGACAAGGCCGAGTACACGCCACCCGTGATCTACAGCAACGAGAGCCGCGCCAAGCTCGTCTTCATGGTCGAGGCGCAGCCTGATACGAAGACGGTACAGGTGCTGAAGCCCGGCCAGCCGGTCGATGTGCGCATCGTGCCAGGGACGTGACGCATGAGCGCAGCGACGGCGGCGCGCAGCGCGGAGGATCGTTCCACGAGAAATCTGGCGATCGACGTGCGCGGCCTGACCAAGTCCTTCGGCGGACGCGTCGTCGTCGACCATATCGACCTCGTCGTGCCGCGCGGTGAGGTCTGCGGCTTTCTCGGCCCGAACGGCAGCGGCAAGACGACGACGATCCGCATGCTCTGCGGATTGCTCGAAGTGGATGCCGGCGAGGGCACATGCCTCGGCTACGACATCCGGCGCGAGGCGCGTCGCATCAAGCTGCGAGTCGGCTACATGACCCAGCGCTTCGGACTTTACGAGGACCTGTCGATCGCGGAGAACCTCGAGTTCACCGCGCGCGTCTATCGCCTCGACAACCAGCACAAGCGCGTCGCGGACGCGCTGGAACGGCTCGGCCTCACGTCGCGCCAGAAGCAACTCGCCGGAACGCTCTCCGGCGGGTGGAAGCAGCGCCTGGCGCTCGCGGCCTGCCTGATGCACGAGCCCGAACTGCTGCTGCTCGACGAACCGACTGCGGGCGTCGACCCGAAGGCGCGGCGCGATTTCTGGCGTGAGATCCACGCGCTCGCAGCCGAGGGCATCACGGTGCTGGTCAGCACGCATTACATGGACGAAGCCGAGCGTTGCCACCGGCTCGTCTACATCTCCTACGGCAAGATGCTCGCCGCCGGCACCGCGCCGGAGGTGATCGCGCAAGCCGGGCTCAGGACCTGGTCGGTGAGCGGGGCACGGCTCGACGCGGTGCTCGAACGCGTCGAGCACGACGGCTGGATGGCGGTGCCGTTCGGAACCAGCCTGCACGTCAGCGGACGCACCGGCGACGACTTTCCGCGCTGGCTGGCCGAGCGCGATCCGGAACTTGCGTCCGCACTCGTGATCGAGCCGATGCCGACCGGACTCGAAGACGTCTTCATCGCACTGACCCAGGATGCCCGCGACACCGTCAGCTGAGGTCCCGCGCCGCTGGGGCTTCTCCTTGGAGCGCGTGCGCGCCGTGCTGCTGAAGGAGTTCATACAGCTGAGGCGCGACCGCCTGACGTTCGCGATGCTGATCGGCGTGCCGATCATGCAGCTGGTTCTCTTCGGCTACGCGATCAACTCCGACCCGAAGCACCTGCCGACCGCGGTCGTGGCGCTCGACCAGTCGCCGATCGTGCGTACGATCGTGCGCGCTGCGCAGAACACCGACTACTTCCACATCATCGAGGTCGGCTCCGAGAGCGAGGCCGAGCGCCTGATCGCGCGCGGCGACGTGCAGTTCGCGCTGGTATTTTCCTCGGACTTCACAGCGCGTCTGGTGCGCGGCGAATCGCCGCCGATGGCGGTGTACGCCGACGCTACCGATCCCGCCGCGACCGGTGCGGCCGTGTCAGCGCTGCAGCAGCTGCCGCAGCTCGCCCTGCACAATGACCTCAACGGTCCGCTGGCGCGGCTGGCGCCCGACCGCGCACCGTTCCAGGTCATCGTGCACAAGCGCTACAACCCCGAGGGCCTGACGAACTACAACGTCGTTCCCGGACTGATGGGCGTCATCCTGACGATGACGCTGGTGATGATGACGGCAATGGGCATGACGCGTGAGCGCGAACGCGGCACGCTCGAGAACCTGCTGGCAACGCCGGTGCGACCGGCCGAAGTCATGACCGGCAAGATCGTGCCCTATGTGATCATCGGCTACGCGCAGGTGCTCATCGTCTTCACCGCGGCGCGGCTGCTGTTTCACGTGCCGATGTTCGGTAATTTCCTCACGCTCTCGGCGGCGATCGTGCTGTTCATCGTCGCAACCCTCGGCGTCGGCTTCACGTTCTCGACGATCGCGCGCTCGCAGATGCAGTCGATGCAGATGACGATGTTCTTCTTCCTGCCGAACATCCTGCTGTCGGGCTTCATGTTTCCGTTCCGTGGAATGCCCGCCTGGGCGCAGTGGATCGGCGAGGCACTGCCGCTGACGCACTTCCTGCGCATCGTGCGGGGCGTGATGCTCAAGGGTGCGGGCTGGGCCGACATCGCGCCGCAGACGGTCCCAATCCTGGTCTTCATCGCGGTCGCCGTCGCCGTCGCGATGAAGCGCTACCGCCAGACTCTCGACTAGGGCCTTGCACTCCTGCGCGGGAACAGGCGCTTGCGCCCTTTATTCCCCGGATCACGCATATGCGACCACACCGCCGGAGCGCGCGAGCCGTAGGCATCCGATCGGCGCTACTCTTCGGACATGCAACGCCGCCAGTTCATCGCACTGCTCTGCGCCACGCTGTTCCCCGCGACCGTGCCGGCGGCCCTGGCGTCGGTCGACATGCAGATTTCGGTCGCGCGGCGAGGCGAAGTCTTTCTGGTCGACGCGGTTTTCGTGGCGCCCGTGTCGCAACGCGAAGCCTGGAGCGTGCTGACCGACTTTGACGGCATGTCGCGCTTCGTGCCCAACCTCGACGAGAGCCGGATTGCCGATCGCGACGGCGAACGACTGCGCGTCGAGCAGCGCGGCATCGCGCGGTGGGGCCCGTTGACGCACGCGTTCACGATGGTGCGCGACATCCAGCTTGAGCCGATACAGCAGGTCCGTTCAAACTCCGTCGGTGGGACGATGCGTCAGGTCCAGTCCCTGACGCAACTCGCGGCGGTTTCCGGTGGCACCGAAGTGCGGCATCACATCGAGTTCGCGGTGGATACATGGATGCCCGACCTGCTGATCGAGCCGTTTCTCCGCCATGAGGTGCGCGAGCAGTTCGAGGCGGTCGTGGCGGAGATGCTCCGTCGGCGCGCATCCGGCGGGGCGCACTGACCACCGAGGCGTGCTCTCACGGCCGCTGCTGCAACGCGGTAGCATTGCAACTTCCGGTTTCGGCGCAGTCACCCGGGACCGTTCCTGCGGCCGCGTGTGCGGCCCGCACACTTTTCCAACTCAGGCAGAGGGAGAGCAGCATGCGTAAGTCGTACATCGCGGCCATCGTCGCGTCACTGGTCGTCGGCACTGCATACGCGCAGACGGGCGCGGCGGTGGTGGCGTCCGAGCCGGGCAAGGTGGCAGTGGCTGAAACGCAGCTGCTGACTGCGACGATCACGGCCGTCGACAAGGCCAAGCGCCTCGTGACGCTGAAGGGACCCGAAGGCAATTCAGTCGTCTTCCAGGCGGGTCCCGCGGTCAAGAATTTCGACCAGCTCAAGGCCGGCGACCTCGTCGTTGTCAAATACGTCGAAGCGCTGACGCTGGAACTGAAGAAGGGCGGTGGCCAGATTCGCGAGAAGGTCGTGCGCGAAGGCGCGGTCGGCGCGAAGCCGGGCGAGACGCCCGCCGGCGCGGCGGGGCGCCAGGTGACCGTGGTGGCCGACGTGATCGCTGTCGATGCCGCGAAGCAGACCATTCGACTGAAGGGCCCCGAGCGCACGGTCGACCTGAAGGTGCGTGACCCGAATCAGTTCAAGCTGGTGAAGGTGGGCGACCAGGTCGAAGCGACGTTCACTGAAGCGGTCGCCCTGGCCGTCGACCCGGCGCCCGCGGCGCCCGCGGCTGCGCCGAAGAAGTAATCGGGTAAGACCAATGCGGACGGGCCGGCATTGCCGGCCCGTTTTCATTCAGGCAGCTCGATCGTTGTACCGGGCTCAGTGGCCGTCGCTCGACTGATAGGGTCGGTGGTGCAACGTGTACTCGCCGACCAGACGCTCGCCTGACGGTGCCGGGGCAATGAGCCGGATGCGCACGGTCGTCTCGGGCAGCGCGCGGATGCGCTGCATCGGCAATGTGAAGACGACTTCCCCGGCCGCGGCGTCGAACGGCACATCGCACAGGCGTTCGAGGTCTGAGCTGCCTCCCGTGCCGACGCGCTCGAGGTCGAGCCGCTCGATCCCCAAAAGTGGTGCGGCTAGGCGCGTGATCAGCAGATCGTCATCCGGCGCCACCGTGCAGTGGACACTGCCATTGTGCGGGACGTGGTACTGCCGCAGGCGCAATCCCCGAGCCGCGAGCCGCTGCACGAAGGCGTCGCTCAGTACTGCGTCCAAGGCGCCCGCGCGCACCGCTGCGCCGACTCCCCCGGCGAGGTCGACCAGGCTCTGCAGACTTGCGCTGCAATGGCTGCAGCCGAGCAGGTGCCCGTCGAGTTCGCCTTCGCGCGCCGCGTCGAGCTCACCGAGCCAGTACTCGAGCAGGGTCGCGAGCGGGATCGGATCGGCGCAACTCGGCGCGGTCATCGGAGTCCTTCGGTCACGCAGTCGCGCAGGCGCTCGATCCCGCGATGGCGGATCACGCGCACGTTCCCCTCGCTCAGCCCGAGCGCGACGCCGACCTCCCGGGCCGGTTGATCGTCGTAGAAAGTCATCACCAGCACCGAGCGCTCGCGCTCGGGCAGGCGCTCGAGGCAGTCGACCAGGCGCGCCTGGTCGAGCCGCGGTGTCGCCGCGGGATCGGCCATCGGCACGTCGTCAGCGTACAACTCGAGCAACCGCTCGCGTCGTGCGCCAGTGCGACGCAGCTCGAGCACCATCATCCGGCAGGTGCCGAACACGAAGGAAACGAGCTGTTCGGCGTCACGCAGCTTGCCGGCACGCAGGCGCTCGAGGGTAAGCAGCAGCACCTGCTGCGCAAGGTCGGACGCGGCCTGACGATCGCGCAGGTGCTTGAGGCCGTAGAGGCGCACCCGCGGTGCAAGGCGGCGATAGAGCTCGGTCTCGGCGGCGACATCGCTTCCGTCCGGCGCTGAAGCGATGCGGCGTGCCAGCTCGGCGTCGTCGAGCCCCAGATTGGCGGAGGCATTCTGCACTCCCGAAGGATAAGGCCGTGGCGGCAACAGACAGGTTGTGTAACGACCCGGCGCCTCGTTACACATCCCCAGTCCCAACCATCAGGAGGTTCCCATGATTACCAATCCCCAGTCCGGCACCAACATCCACGAGATCTCGGCGGGCATCTATCGCATCAACACGCCGGTCCAGATGCCGGACGGCTTCAGCTTCAATTTCAACCAGTACCTGATCGACGACGAGGCACCTCTGCTCTTCCACACCGGGCCGCGGCGGATGTTCGCGCTGGTGCGCGAGGCGGTGGCTCGGCTGATCCCGGTCGCGCGCCTGCGCTACGTCGGTTTCTCTCACTTCGAGGCCGACGAGTGCGGCGCGCTGAACGAGTGGCTTGTGGTGGCACCCCAGGCTGAGCCCGTGTGCGGCCGCATCGCGGCCATGGTCTCGACGAACGACGTTGCGGACCGCCCTGCCCGCGCGCTCGCCGACCGGGAGGTCCTGGCTCTGGGCCGCCACTCCGTGCGGTGGTTCGACACGCCGCACATGCCGCACGGCTGGGACTGCGGGCTGATGATGGAGCTGTCGACACGGACGTTCCTCTGCGGCGACCTGTTCACCCAGGGTGGTGCCGGCGCGACCCCGATCACCGAATCGGACATCCTCGGACCGAGCGAGGCGTTTCGCGCGCCGATGGACTACTACGCGCACGCGCCGGACACGTCGCAGATCCTCGAGCGCATCGCGCGCGAGCGACCGACGACGCTCGCGGTCATGCACGGCAGCGCGTTCCGCGGTGATGGTGCGGCGCTGCTGCGCGGGCTTGCGGAGCGTCTCGCAGAGCGGCACGCGGTGCCTGCGTAGCCACGTCTCTCCCCCGGCTGGGGGAGGGGCCGCAGCAAGTCAGCGATCGGCCCCGGCGCGCGACTCGAGGTCGCTCCACCGTTCGAACTTGGCCGCCAGTTCGTGCTCGATCGTCTCGGTACGCTGGCGGTCGGCCTTGATGCGTTCCGGGCCGATCCGGTGGTAGTCCGGCTGGCTCATGCGGCCGTTGATCTCGTGCTGTTCGCGCTCCAGCGCCTCGAGCTCGCCCGGCAGGCGCTCGAGCTCGCGTTGCTCCTTGAACGAGAGCTTTGCACGCGTCTGGCGCTCGGCTCGTCGCGGGCTGCGTTCCGTCCGCGGCGCAGGTTCGGCAATTTCGGGCCGCGGACGCAGCGCCTGCCAGTCGCTGTAGCCGCCTGCGTACTCGGTCCAGCGTCCATCGCCTTCGGCGACGAGCGACTGGGTCACGACGTTGTCGAGGAACGCGCGATCGTGGCTGACCAGCAGCAGCGTGCCGGTGTAGCCCTGCAACGTCGCCTCCAGCAGTTCGAGCGATTCGATGTCGAGGTCGTTGGTCGGCTCATCGAGGACCAGCAGGTTCGCCGGCCGCGCGAACAGACGCGCGAGCAGCAGCCGGTTGCGTTCGCCGCCCGACAGCGTCTTGATCGGCGAATTCGCGCGCTGCGGGGCGAACAGGAACTCGCCGAGGTAGCTCAGCACATGCTTGCGGGAGTCGCCGACCTCGATCCAGTCGGAGCCGGGGCTGATCGTCTCGGCCACGGTGCGCTCCGGGTCGAGCGCCTCGCGCATCTGGTCGAAGTAGGCGACCTGCAGGTTCGCGCCGCGGCGGACCGTGCCACTGTCGGGTTCCAGGGTGCCGAGGATTAGCCGCAGCAGCGTGCTCTTGCCGACGCCGTTGGGGCCGATGAGCGCCAGTCGGTCGCCGCGCATCACACGCAGCGACAGGCGCTCGACCACGATCCGATCGCCGAAGCGCTTGCAGACGTCCGTCAGTTCGGCGACCAGCCGTCCCGAGCGCTCGCCGGCATCGAGCGTCATCTGCACGTGGCCGAGGCGCTCGCGGCGCGCGGCGCGCTCACTGCGCAGCGCTTCGAGTCGCGCGACGCGGCCCGCATTACGCGTGCGACGCGCCTCGATGCCCTTGCGGATCCAGGCCTCTTCCTGCGCCCAGAACCTGTCGAACTTGCGGCCTGCCGTCTCCTCGGCGGCGAGTTCGCTCGCGCGCCGGCTCTCCCACGCGCTGTAGTTGCCCGGGTAGGAGCGCAGCAGGCCGCGATCGAGCTCGACGATGCGCGTCGCGACGCGATCGAGGAAGGCCCGGTCGTGCGTGATCACGATCAGCGCGGGTCCCTTCAGCAGCAGGTCCTCGAGCAGCGTGATGCCGTCGATATCGAGGTGATTGGTCGGCTCGTCGAGCAGCAGCAGATCGGGGCCGAGGGCGAACGCCAGCGCGAGCGCTGCCCGCTTGCGCTCGCCGCCGGACATGCGCGACGGCGCCAGCGCCTCGTCCAGGCCGAGGCGGTGCAGGTACTCGACCAGGCGCGCCTCCATGTGCCAGCGCTCGCGTTCGTCGCCGATGTCGTCGAGTGCGCCGCGCTGCGCGAGGCTCGCGCGCACGGTCGCGGCCTCTGGTAGTTCAGGCTCCTGTTCGACGCGCGCGACCTTCAGTCCGTCGCGGCGCCGGACCTCGCCGGCGTCGAGGTCGATCGCGCCAGCGATGGCCGCGAGCAGTGAGCTCTTGCCGGTGCCGTTGCGGCCGATCAGGCCGATGCGGTCGCCCTCGAGCACGTTGAGCGCCGCGCGGTCGAGCAGCGGATGCATGCCGAACGCGAGTTCGGCGTCGAGCACGGTCACGAGCGTCATCGGCCGATTGTCGCAGGCGCCACTGCCCGCGCCGGCACTCAGGCGCGCGCGAGCTCCTCGATCACCCGACCGACCGCGTCCCTGAATTCGGCGGGCACGGGATCGCCGGTGGGGCCGTTAGCGCGCAGGGCGCGCAGCGTGCGATCGATGACATCCATGTGTGGCAACACAGCGCCGAAGAACATCGGCTGCGCGCCGCGCAGCACCAGCAGCGTCGGCAGCGTCTCCAGGTCGAGGTCGCCCAGCCAGTCGCTCTCGTCCTCGATATCGAGCCAGATATGAGCGGCATCGTCGCGCAGCCGCGCGCGCTCCGCGAATGCGCGGCGATAGTCGCGGCAGGTGCCGCACCATTCGGCGCAGAGGCAGACAACCGTCCACGGAGCGCCGCCGGCCGCTTGCGACAGCAGTTCAGGCATCGCCACATTGTGCCGCGCGCCACAGCAGCACGCTCAGCCCGGCTCGACGCTCCTCGCGATCTCGTCGTCGCCGGCGAGCAGGAATTCGCGCACGACGCCGATCTGCAGCGCGTTCATCAGCGCCGGGGCGTGGCCGACTCCCGGGAACTCCACGACGTGCACATTCGGTCGTGCGCGCATGCGCGCGACCGTGTCGGGAAGCAGCACGTCCGACTCGGCGCCGCGCAGCACCAGCACTGGGCAGGTCACCGCGTCCCATGCGCTCCACACGTCGACGCCACGCAGGAAATCCGGACCGAGCGGCAGCTCGCGGTCGGGCGTGCGCTGCAGCTGCACCAGCGCCGGGTCGAAGCGCAGCACGAAGCTGCCGTCGTCGTCCTGCTCGATGCCGTACTCGAACAGATGCGTCCACTGCGCTTCGTGGTCGAGACCAAACGGGGCGCATGCTTCCCGCAGTTGTGCCTCGGCGGCGCCGCGATCGGCGAATCGCGTGGCGTGCGCCGTGGCACTGAGGCGCAGCAGCGCGTTCCAGGGCACCAGCGGTCCGACGTCGTTGAGCACCAGGCGCCGAATCGGCGAACCTGGCTTGGCGGCGAGCAGCATGCCGATCAGCCCGCCCATCGAGGTTCCGATCCAGTCGAGCCGCTGCGGCGCCAGCGTCTCGCCCAGCCGCGTGCGCAATTGCCGATGTAGTTCGCCGAGAAAGGACGTTCGCGGCGGCGTGGTGAGGCGTGCGATCAGTGCCGCGGCATCGGCGAGATAGGTGCCGAAGGTGTATCCGGACTTGTCGGCGAGCCATTCGCTGTCGCCGCGCCCGACGACGTCCGGACAGACCACGCGGCAGCGCGATTCGAGCGCGCGCGCGAGGAAGTCGAAGTCGCGACCATTGCGCGACAGGCCGTGCACGCAGATGACGACATGCCGCGACGTGGCGTCGCCCCAGTCCGTGTAGGCGATGCGATGAAAGCCGCTCGGACCGAGGCTCAGGTAGCTGTGCTTGGACATGCTCATGACAGTGTCTCCGGGTGCGTCGTGAGCGTTGCAAGATCGGGACCGGCGCCTGCGTGGGTGACGAGGGAATCTGCACAGGTCAGGTGCGGCCCGTGCACCGGCCGGTGGCAGCGTCCGGGGCGCCACCTTATGCTGCGCCGAATTCATATGAATGACACGCAACCGCTCTGGCGTCCGACGCCCGAGAGAGTCAGTCGCGCCCACGTCACCGCGTTCCTGCAATGGCTGGAACGCGAGCGCGGCCTGCGCTTTGCGGACTACGAGGCGCTGTGGCAATGGTCGGTGACCGATCTCGAGGGCTTCTGGTCGGCGCTGTGGCAGTTCCTCGACATCCGCGCGGCACAGCCCTACGAGCGTGTGCTCGGCCGGCGCACGATGCCGGGTGCCGAGTGGTTCGTCGGAGCGCGGCTGAATGTCGTCGATCAGGTCTTCCGGCATCTGCGCGAAGGGCCGGCCATCGTTGCGGGCGGCGAGGACGGTGCCCTGCGCGAGGTCTCGTGGTCGCAGTTGCAGCGGGACGTGGCGCGCATCGCGGAGGCGCTGCGCGAGCGTGGTGTGGTGCCGGGCGACCGCGTCGTGGCGATTCTGCCGAACGTGCCGGAAACCATCGTCGCCTTCCTCGCTTGCGCGAGCGTTGGCGCGATCTGGTCGGTCTGCTCGCCCGACATGGGTCCCGTCGCTGTGCTCGACCGCTTCTGCCAGATCGAACCGAAGGTGTTGATCGCTGCCGACGGCTATCGCTATGGCGGCCGGACATTCGACCGCGTGCCGGTGCTGGCGGAGATCCGAGCCGCGTTGCCGACGCTCCGGCACACGATCATCGTGCCGCTCCTCGAGGCTTCAGTCGACGAACGCCGTTTTCCCGACGCGACCGACTGGAACGCGCTGTCCTCGCGCGGACTGCTGAAGACGGAACCGGTCGCCGCCGATCACCCGCTCTGGGTCGTCTATTCGTCGGGCACGACCGGGCTGCCCAAGGCCATCGTGCACGGCCACGCCGGCGTGCTGCTGGAAATGATGAAGGGCGTGCACCTGCATCGCGACATCGGGCCGCGCGACCGCTTCTTCTGGTACACGACCACCGGCTGGATCATGTGGAACGTGCAGGTGAGCGGCCTGCTCGCCGGCGCGACCGCGGTGCTATACGACGGTCATCCCGGCACGCCCGACCTGACGGTGCTGTGGCGTTTCGTCGAACGGGTAGGAGCGACATTTTTCGGGGCCGGTGCCGCCTATTTCGCGAGCTGCATCAAGGCAGGCATCGAGCCGGTACGAGTTGCCGATCTGTCGGCGTTGCGCACGCTGGGCTCGACCGGCTCGCCGTTGCCGGCCGAGGCCTATCGCTGGGTGTACGAGCGCGTAAAGCGCGACCTCTGGCTGGTGTCGATCGCCGGCGGCACCGATCTCGCCGGCGCGTTCCTCACGGGGCTGCCTACGCTGCCGGTCTACGCCGGTGAGATGCAATGCCGCGCGCTCGGACTCAAAGTCGAAGCCTGGGACGATGCCGGCCGTCCGCTGCTCGACGAGGTCGGCGAACTCATCTGCGCCGAGCCGTTTCCCTCGATGCCGCTTTATTTCTGGAACGACTCCGACGGCCGCCGCTATCACGAGAGCTACTTCGACACCTATCCGGGTGTCTGGCGCCATGGTGACTGGATGCGACTGGTGCCGCGGCCGGAGGCCGTCGGTGGAATCATCTACGGTCGTTCGGACGCGACCATCAACCGGCACGGCATCCGCATGGGAACGGCGGAGCTCTACCGCGCCGTCGAAGCCTTGCCCGAGATCGTCGATTCGCTCGTCGTCGATCTCGAATACCTCGGCCGCGAGTCGACGATGCTGCTCTTCGTCGTGCTGCGCGAGGGCAGCGCGCTCGACGACGCGCTCACGCAGCGCATCGCGGAGCGCATCCGTCAGGCGCTGTCGGCGCGCCATGTGCCGAACGAGATCATTGCGATCGCCGACGTGCCGCGCACGCTGTCGGGCAAGAAGATGGAGCTGCCGATCAAGCGCCTGCTGCTGGGCTACCCGCTCGAGAAAGTCGCGCACGCCGACGCGATGGCCAATCCCGCCAGCCTCGCCTGGTTTGCGGAGTTTGCGCGGCGCGGTAGCGCAACCTGACTGGGCTCGGACCCCGCGCCGGGTGGGGACAAGACCTCAGTGGCGATGCTGGTGATGGCTGTCCGGCACGTGCGCATGGCTGTGGCGGAGCTGTTCGTGCCGATGCAGGTGGCTGTGCGTGCCTTGCGGCATGTGCTCGTGGACGTGGTCGTGATGGCCATCGTCGTGGCGGTGCGCGTGCTCGTGCTCGAGCGCCGCGTGCCCGTGCTCGTGACCGTGCGACTCCGCGAGGTGCAGCACGATGCCGACGAGCATCAGTGCGCCGCCGGCGGTGAGTAGCCAGCCGGTGGGACGATCGCCGAGCCCGATGGCCAATGCCGCACCGATGAAAGGCGCGAAGGCGAACACCGATCCCGTGCGCGCTGCGCCGAACGCGCGCTGGGCCAGCAGGTACAGGCGCAGGCTCAGACCGTAGCCGGTTGCACCGACGACGAAGAGGCCGAGAGCCGCGGTCGCGGTCGGCACCGGCTCGCCCGTCGCCAGCGCCAGAAGCGCGGTCGCCGCGGCACCGAGCGCTGATTTCGCCAGGACGACCCGGCCCGGATCGCGCTCGGCCAGTGCGCGTGACAGGACGTTGTCCGCACTCCACGCCGCGGTGGCGAGCAGAACCGCGAGCAGCCCCCGCAGTGCCGTGTCGCCGCTGTGGCCGGTATCGAGCACGAGCAGCGCCGCGCCGGCCACGAGCAGAGTCATCGCGCCCCGGACGCGGCGATCCATCGCTTCCCGGTAGAACAACCAGGCCAGAAGTGCAGTGAAGGGCGCCTCGAGCGTCAGCAGCAGCGACGCGCTGGTCGCACTCGTGCGCTGCAGTCCCCAGGCGAGCGCGGTGGGTCCGAGCATCGCGCCGAACGCCGCTATTGCCAGCAGACGGGACAGGTCCGAGCGCGCGAGCCGGGCTTCCAGATGAGCCGGCCGCCGCGACAGGGCGCCGACGGCCGCCGCGCCGGAATAGAGCAGCGCTGCCGTGCCGAAAGCCCCCAGGTTCGCCCCAAATAACTGAATGAGCGGTGTGCTGATACCGAAGAGCGTGGCGGCCAGCAGCGCCAGCAGGCCGCCACGGAGGGCAGGCATGGGCGTCCGTCGCGTCATTCGCAGCCTTCGTAGTCGGGCTCGAGCGTAGCGGAAGCCCCCAGGCTCAGACACGTATTCGTCCCCGTCCAGTATTGAGTCTTGAGTCGTCGCAAATAGTATTTGCAATAACTATTACAGTGTGCAATAGTTATTACATGAGCAGTGATTGGCTCGCACTCGTGCTCACGCTGCCGACCTCGCCCAGCGCGGTGCGCGTGCGCATCTGGCGGGCGCTGAAGGCCAGCGGCTGCGGGGCGTTGCGCGACGGGGTCTATCTGCTGCCGGCCCGGCCCGGTTGCGCCGGTGTCTTCGAGGCGCTGGCGGACGAGGTGCGGCAGGCGGGCGGCGAGGCCACGCGCCTGGAACTCTCAGCGCGCGACCGTGAGCAGCAGGTGCAGTTCGAAGCGCTGTTCGATCGCTCGGCGGACTACAAGGCGTTCGAGGTCGGGCTGGCGCGGCAGCGACGGGCACTGCGCTCGGCCACCGAAGTGGCTGGGCGTCGCCTGCTGCGCTCCCTGACCCAACGGCTCGACGCGCTGCAGTCGATCGATTTCTTCGCCGATGCGCGCGCCGTATCAGCAGCGACGGCCCTCGAGGAACTGCGCGCCGCGTGCGAGGCCCGCTGGTCGCCGGGCGAGCCGCGGACCGAGGTCGCCGGACGGATCGAGGCGCGCGAGCCTGCCGAATACCAGCGCCGGACGTGGGCGACGCGCGCCCGTCCGTGGGTCGACCGGCTCGCCAGCGCGTGGCTGATCGCGCGCTTCATCGATCGCGCCCCGCGCTTCGTCTGGCTGAAGTCGACGGTGCGTATGCCGAAGGGCGCGCTCGGCTACGACTTTGATGGCGCCACTTTCAGCCATGTCGACGGCAAGGTCACCTTCGAGGTGATCGCGACGAGCTTCGGGCTCGACGGCGACGAGGCGCTGCGCAAGCTCGGCGAAGCCGTGCACTACATTGACGTCGGCGGCGCCGCCAGCGAGGAGGCGGCCGGCCTCGAAGCGCTGATCCGCGGCCTGCAGTCACAGCACAACGATGACGACGCGCTGCTCGGCGCCTCGATGTCAGTGTTCGACGCGTTGTATGCCGGGTTGAGGGACGAACGTGACGGCGCTTGACGAACCGCTGAAGACTTCGGCATCCGCGCGAGCACCTGAAGCCGTCGGCTTCTGGCAGGCCTTCGGCTACTGGTTGCGCCTCGGCTTCATCAGCTTCGGGGGACCCGCGGGACAGATCGCGATCATGCATCGCGACCTTGTCGAGGAGCGCCGCTGGATTTCGGAGCAGCGCTTCCTGCACGCGCTCAACTACTGCATGTTGCTGCCGGGTCCGGAGGCACAGCAGCTCGCGACCTACATCGGCTGGCTGATGCACCGCACCTGGGGCGGGATCGTCGCCGGGGCGCTGTTCGTGCTGCCGTCGCTGGTGATCCTGATTGCGCTGTCCTGGATCTACCTGCGCTTCGGACAAGTGCCGCTGGTTGCGGGGATTCTGTACGGCATCAAGCCGGCCGTGACTGCAATCGTGCTGGCTGCCGCGTGGCGCATCGGATCACGCGCGCTGAAACACCCGCTGCTGTGGGCGATCGCGGTCGCCGCCTTCGTCGCCATCTTCGCCTTCAGGGTGCCGTTCCCGCTGATCGTGCTGGCCGCTGCGCTGCTGGGCTGGGTCGGCGCGCGCATCGTGCCGGCCGCTTTCGACGGGCGCAGCGCGCACGCCGGCGCGGCGGCATCGCATGGTCCCGCCCTGATCGACGACGACACGCCGCGCGCCGCGCACACGCGCTGGTCGACCGCGCACGCGCTGCGCGTGCTATCCGCGTTCCTGCTGCTCTGGGCGGCCGGTATGGGCGCGCTGATCGCACTCGCAGGCTGGAGCGGAACGCTGGCGCAGATGGCGTGGTTCTTCACCAAGGCCGCGCTGCTGACTTTCGGTGGGGCTTACGCGGTACTGCCTTACGTCGTCCAGGGCGCCGTCGAGCACTACGGTTGGCTCACGACCGCCCAGATGATGGATGGCCTGGCACTCGGCGAAACGACGCCAGGCCCGTTGATCATGGTCGTCGCTTTCGTCGGCTTCGTCGGCGGCTGGAGCCAGGAGGTGCTCGGAGATGCGCTGCTCGCCGGCGGGGTGCTGGCGGCGACGGTCGTGACGTACTTCACGTTCCTGCCATCGTTCCTGTTCATCCTGCTCGGTGCTCCCTTCATCGAGAGCACGCACGGCCAGTTGCATTTCACCGCGCCGCTGACCGGTATCACGGCCGCCGTGGTCGGAGTCATCGTCAACCTCGCGGTGTTCTTCGCGATCCATGTGTGGTGGCCCGCCGGCCTCGCGGGACCGATCGATCTGCCCTCGGTGCTGATTGCGGTCGCGGCGCTCGTGGCGCTGACGCGGTTCAAGGCCGGCGTCATTCCGGTCATCGTCGCCTGCGGACTCGCGGGCCTCGCGGTTCGTGCCTTGAGCTAGGAGAAGCGATTGGACAAGATCACCCTGACCGAACTCGAAGAATGGCAGCGCGCGGGCCGAAGCTTCACTCTGCTTGACGTGCGGCGCGCCGAGGTGCGCGCTGCTGATGGTGCCGACATCGTCGGCACCGAATGGCGCTCACCCGACGGGCTGTTCACCTGGAAGGACGAAATCCGGCGCGACCGCCCGGTCGTGGTCGTCTGCGCGCACGGCCACGAACTGTCGCAGGGCACGGCGGCGACGCTGCGCGCGATGGGTCTCGAAGCGCGCTACCTGGTGGACGGCTTTTCGGGCTGGCGCGACAGCGGCCGGCCGACCGCCCCAATTGGCAAGGAGGTGCAACGATGAAGTGGATCACCCGCGAACGACCGAAGATCGACCGCATCGCCTGTCCCTCGCTGATCGCGCGGTTCATCGACGACGCGCCGGAGTTCCTGTTCGTGCCGTCGAAGGACGTGATGCCGGAGGCGCAGCGCACGGGCGCGATCCCGTACGACGTGCCCGGGATGGAGCTGACGCACGTCGGCGAGCTGTGCAGCTTCGATGCCTTTCTAGCGCGCAACGGCTTCGACGCGCCTGCGCTGCGGCAGCTCGCGCTGATCGTGCGCGGCGCCGACACGTCACGGCTCGAACTGACGCCGCAATCGGCCGGGCTCGATGCGCTGTCTCTGGGATTGTCCCTGAATTTCAGCGACGACCACGAGATGCTGAAGCACGGCATGGTGATGTACGACGCGCTTCATGCGTGGTGCCGCGACGGCCAGAGCGAAACGCACAACTGGCCGCCGAAGATGAACTAGCGCGCCAGCGGATCCGGTCCGCGCCAGCCGCGAAACATCGATGGAGGAAGACATGAACTGGGAACCTGGAATTGTCAGAACGGTAAACCTGGGATACGAGCAGCTGCATCTGATCGAAACGCGCGATGGCGCATCGACCTGCGTGATCTTCCGCGGCGTGCTGCTGGGCCGTCGCGCTTTCGCGCGAAGCGGCGACCCACGGGGCGGTTCAGACTACCTGGAGCTTTGAGCCGGTGCCGGCGGTTTAGCCCGGCGAACGAGCCGGGAGAGCGAGCCGGGAGACCTCATGGAACAAGCACCCGCCACTGGCCCGGACCTTGGGCTGGGCATCGCGATCGTTGACCTGGCGGACGGCGCAACGCTTGTTGGCCACGTCGGTGAAGAATCCGTCCTGCTGGCGCGGCAGGGCCACGAGTACTTCGCCGTTGGCGCGCACTGCTCGCACTACGGCGGACCGCTGGCCGAGGGTCTGAGTGTCGGTGACACCGTGCGCTGTCCATGGCACCACGCCAGCTTCAGCCTGCGCACCGGCGAAGCGCTGCGCGCGCCTGCGTTCAGCCCGATTCCCTGCTGGTCAACGGAGGTGCGCGACGGCAAGGTCTTCGTCCGCAACCGCAAGCCCGAGGCTGCCGCGCGCCGCACGGGCGTAGCGACTCGAGGCGACTCGCCGCAGCGGATCGTGATCGTTGGCGGCGGCGCTGCCGGATTCGCCGCCGCCGAACGGTTGCGGCGCGAAGGCTATGGCGGCGGCATCGTGATGCTGAGCAGTGAGGACGCCGCTCCCGTCGATCGGCCGAACCTTTCGAAGGACTACCTCGCCGGCAAGGCACCCGAGGACTGGATTCCGCTACGGCCTGAGAGCTACTACGCGGAGCACGAGATCGAACTGCTCCTCGGTGTGTGCGTCACTCGCATCGACATCGCGGCGCGCGAGGTGCACCTGGCTGACGCCGGCAAGGTGGCCTACGATCGGCTGCTGCTTGCGACCGGCGCCGAGCCGGTCCGGCTGCCGCTGCCGGGCATGGAGCGGCCGCACGTCCACACGCTGCGCTCGCTTGCCGATTGCCGAGCAATCATCGCGCGGGCGCAGTCGGCGCGGCGTGCGGTGGTCATGGGCGCGAGCTTCATCGGACTCGAGGTCGCTGCCTCGCTGCGGGCGCGCGGGATCGAGGTTCACGTGGTGGCGCCGGAGCCGCGCCCGATGGAGCGGATCCTTGGGCGCGAGATGGGCGATTTCATCCGTGCGCTGCACGAGGAGCACGGCGTCGTTTTCCGTCTCGGCAACACGGCGACTGCGATCGACGAGCGACAGGTTCAGCTCAAGGCGGGCGGAGCGATCGAGGCCGACCTCGTCGTTACCGGTGTCGGCGTCCGCCCGCGCATCGCGCTCGCCGAGGACGCGGGCCTGGCCATCGACCGCGGGGTCGTCGTCGACGCGATGCTGCAGACGAGCGCCCCCGGCGTGTTCGCAGCCGGGGACGTCGCGCGCTGGCCCGATCCGCACAGCGGTGAGTCGATCCGCGTCGAACACTGGGTCGTTGCCGAGCGCCAGGGCCAGACAGCGGCGCTCAACATGCTGGGGCGACGCGAAACCTTCAACGCCGTGCCGTTCTTCTGGAGCCAGCATTACGACATATCGATCAATTACGTCGGTCACGCCGAGTCGTGGGAGGAGCTGGAGATCGAAGGCGATATCGCCGCGCGTGACTGCATGCTGCGTTATCGGCGGCGAGGGCGTGTGCTGGCGGTGGCATCGATCTTCCGCGACGTCGCGAGCCTGCAGGCTGAACTGGAACTGGAGCGCGCCACGGCCTGAAAGGCCGCTCCGCGCGCCTGCCCTGCGTTCCTATGGAGCCGCCCGCGGGGTAAACCGCCGGCTACACTTTGCTCGATCTCGCAGAAGACGGGACCGGAGGAGCTCCACCATGGGTTTGATTCGCCTTTCAGTGACGGCCGGAGTCATCGCGGTCGCCTCGATCGTTCCTGTCCTCGCGCAGGCGCCGGCGCCCCGGGCGGCCGCGCAGAACGACGAAGTCCCGGCGCGGGGTGTTGTCATCGAGGACCACGGTGACCCGATCCGCATGCGGGTCGCCGAGCCGACGCCGCAAGCGAAGGCGTACTCGCCCTATGCGGGGCGCAAGTACCCGACGCGGGTGCTGTGGGGCGATACGCACGTTCATACCTCGAATTCGCCCGATGCTTTTGCCGGCGGCAATCGCTTCACGCCGGAGGAGACCTTCCGCATCGCGCGCGGGGCGGAAGTCATCTCGGCGACGGGCCTGCCGGCAAAGCTCGCGCGGCCGCTCGACTTCATCGTCATCTCCGATCATTCCGAGGCCTTGGGCCTGATGCGGCAGGTCTACGAGGGTCATCCCGCTTTCGCAGCGGACCCAACGCTGCAGCGCTGGGGCCGGATGATGAAGGCCGGCGGCACCGAAGCGCGTGATGCGATGGTCGAGATGATTTCCGGCCAGTCCAGCGGCAAGCTACCGACGGCGATCACGGACCCGAAGAGCATCGGTCCGATCATGAAATCGGTGTGGGAGCAGTACACGGCGACCGCGGACAAGTACAACGAGCCGGGGCGGTTCACGACGATCATCGGCTACGAATGGACACCGCAGCCCGGCGGCGACAACCTGCACCGCAACGTGCTTTTCCGCGACGGAAAGGGCCGGGCCGATCAGGTGCTGCCGTTCTCGTCCTGGAACAGCGACGACCCGGAAAAGCTCTGGGCCTGGATGGAGAGCTACGAGCAGAAGACCGGCGGCAGGATTCTCGCGATCCCGCATAACGCCAACCTCTCCAACGGCCGCATGTTCGAAACCAAGACGTTTACCGGCGCCCCGCTGACGCGCGACTACGCCGAGCGGCGCAGGCGCTGGGAGCCGATCCACGAACTTGTCCAGATCAAGGGCGCTTCAGAGAGTCATCCGCTTATGGCGCCCACGGATGAGTTCATCGGCTACGGCATCGCGGGCTGGGACCTGGGCAACCTGACGCTCGAAGGCAAGCCGCTTTCTAAGGACATGATGCCGACGAACTACGTGCGGGAGGGGCTGAAGCGTGGCATCGAGCAGCAAGGAGCGATCGGCGTCAACCCGTTCAAGTTCGGCGTGATCGGTAGCTCGGACGTGCACAACTCGATCCCGTCTGTTCAAGAAGACAACTTCTTCGGCAAGTTTCCGAGCCAGGAGCCTAGCCCGGGCCGTTGGGAAGAAGTGTCGACGCTGGGTCAGAGCAAAGAGCGGCGTTACACGTGGCAGGATCTCGCGGCGGGCTACGCCGCAGTCTGGGCGACCGACAACACGCGCGAGGCGATCTGGGAAGCCTTCATGCGCAAGGAGACCTACGCGACTTCCGGCACGCGCATGACGGTGCGCTTCTTCGGCGGCTGGGACTACACCGCGGCGGATGCAAAGTCGCGCAGCCTCGCCGACACCGGCTATGCGAAGGGCGTACCGATGGGCGGTGACCTTTCCGCGATGCCAGCGGGCAAGTCGCCGACGTTTATCGTCGCGGCGCTGAAAGATCCGACTGGCGCGAACCTCGACCGCATTCAGATCATTAAGGGATGGGTTGACGCGAGCGGCAAGGCGCAGGAGAAGATTTACGACGTCGTGTGGTCGGGCAATCGCAAGCCCGGCAAGGACGGGAAGCTGCCGCCGGTGGGTGATACGGTAGACGTAGCGGCGGCGACGTGGACCAACACGATCGGCGCGACCGAACTCGCCGCCGTGTGGAAGGACCCGGACTTCAAGGTCAACCAGCGCGCCTTCTACTACGCACGCGTGATCGAGATCCCGACGCCGCGCTGGACGGCATACGACCAGGTGCGCTTCGGCGTGAAGATGGGTAAGGACGTTCCGATGACGGTGCAGGAACGTGCCTGGACCTCGTCGATCTGGTACACGCCGGGGTGATCAAAGGCCTTTGCATGCGCGGGACGGTGGCATGAGCTACTGCGTCGGAGCCAGCCTGCCGGTCGCACGCTCCCGTCCCGGCTGACCCACGCCGGCCGTCAACCCCGGTCATTCCGGAGCAGGCATTGAAGGCACTGCTGCGCGAACCGCTCGTGCAATTTCTGCTGCTCGGCGCGGCGCTCTTCCTTGTGGATGCGTGGCTGCGTCCGGCGACACCCGCTCCGCGCGACTGGAGCGAGATCGTCGTCAGCGAGGCCCGCATCCGCAACCTCGCGCAAACCTTCGCTCGCACCTGGCAGCGCCCCCCGACGCGCGAAGAACTCGACGGCCTGATCGAGTCTTTCGTGCGCGAGGAGGTGATGGTGCGCGAGGCGCGGGTGCTGGGTCTCGATCGCGACGACGCGATCATCCGCCGGCGCCTGCAGCAGAAGATGGAGTTCGTTGCGGACGAAGGCGTGGCGCTGGCGCCGGCGACCGACGAAGAACTCGCGGCCTATATGAAGCTCCACCCCGAATCATTCCACACCGAACCGCGCGTCAGCTTCATGCAGGTCTACTTCGATCCGCACAAGCGGGGCGCGGGAGCGGAGGCCGAGGCAAGTCGTCTGCGCGACTCACTGAACCGCCCCGACGCGAAGACGGATCCTGGTCAGCTGGGTGACCGTCTGCTGCTTCTGCAGGCGTCCTATGACGACGTGCCGCAGTCGGAAGTCGCGCGTCTGTTCGGCCCGGAGTTCGCTGATGCACTCGTCACGCAGCCCACGGGGCGCTGGGTTGGGCCAGTGAGGTCGGGTTATGGCACGCATGTGGTGAAGGTGGTGGTCGTGCAGGCGGGCGGCGACCCGTCACTGGACGAAGTGCGGCCGATCGTCGAGCGCGAATGGATGAACGCCAAACGCCAGCAGCTCGCGAGGGTGTTTTACGAGCAGCTGCGCGCGAAGTACACGATCACGGTTCGCATGCCGGAGGCGATAAAGCCGTGATTCATAGGCTGCGTGCGGCACTGGCAGCGTTGGCGGCGGCCTTGGTACTGGCGCCGGCGGCTGCGCACGAACTGCAGCCGGGTTTCCTCGAACTGAAGGAGGCCGCACCAAGCCGTTACGACGTGCTGTGGAAGTTGCCGTCGCTTTCCTCCGACGAACGCATGCCGATCGTTGCGGTCTTTCCGGAGCGTTGCCGGCAACTTGGCGAGCCGCGCACCCACCGCTCCGGCACAGCATGGGTGTTTACAGCCCGATTGGAATGCCCGGGCGGTCTCGTCGGCGAGACGCTGGCGATCGAGGGACTGGAAGCGTTCGCGACTGACGTGCTGCTGCGCGTACAGCAGCTCGACGGCACGGTCGAGACCTACGTGCTGAAGCCGGTGCAACCCTCGGTCACGCTGCGTGCGCCGGACGGGCGGCAGCGCGGAGTCTGGCTGTACCTCGACCTCGGGATCGAGCACATCCTGCTCGGCATCGACCACCTGCTGTTCGTGCTCGGACTGCTGCTGATCGTCAGCGACCGCTGGGTGCTCGTCAAGACGATCACGGCGTTCACCGTCGCACACAGCATCACGCTGGCGGCGGCAACCTTTGGCGTCGCGACGTTGCCCCCCGCGCCGCTCAACGCGGCGATCGCGCTTTCGATTCTGTTCCTCGGGCCCGAGATCGTGCGGCGCTGGCGCGGCGAGACCAGCTTCACGATCCGGCACCCGTGGGTGGTCGCCTTCGCCTTCGGCTTGCTGCATGGCTTCGGCTTTGCGAGTGGACTGGCGCAGCTTGGGCTGCCGCGCGGCGAGATCCCGGTCGCACTGCTGCTCTTCAACGTCGGCGTCGAGTTGGGTCAGCTCGCCTTCGTGCTGCTGATCCTCTTGGTCGAACGTGCATTCCGCCTGCTCGAAATCCACTGGCCGCTCATCGTTGCGCGGCTGCCGGGTTACGCGGTGGGCACGCTCGGCGCGTACTGGACGATTCAGCGCCTGGCAATCCTCTTTCGCGGCGCCGGCTAACTCCTGGCGAGCGGCCGTCGCCCCTGCTCACGTCGCAGCGGCGACCAGCAGACCCTGGCGCTCGATGAAGCCGATCACGACCTCGACGCCCGCACCGGTCTTCAGATTGGTCATCACGTAGGGACGTGGCCCGCGCATGCGCTCGGTGTCGTGGCGCATGACCTGAAGATCTGCGCCGACGTGCGGAGCGAGGTCGGTCTTGTTGATTACCAGCAGGTCACTCTTGGTGATGCCAGGGCCGCCCTTGCGCGGGATCTTCTCTCCGCCGGCGACATCGATGACGTAGATCGTCAGGTCCGAGAGCTCCGGGCTGAAGGTCGCCGCGAGGTTGTCGCCGCCCGACTCGATGAAGATGAGCTCGAGGTCGGGGAAACGCCGGCACATGCGGTCCACCGCCTCGAGATTGATCGACGCGTCCTCGCGGATCGCCGTGTGCGGACAGCCACCGGTCTCCACCCCCATGATGCGGTCCGGCGTCAGCGCCTGCGCAGTGACCAGCAGCCGCTCGTCCTCCTTCGTGTAGATGTCGTTTGTGATGACCGCGAGGCGATAGCGCTCGCGCATGCGCTTACACAGCACCTCGACCAGCGTCGTCTTGCCGGATCCGACCGGCCCGCCGACGCCGACGCGCAGGGGTGCAGCGGCGCGCGCAGGCACGAGATCGATGTCGCGGGGCGCGCTGGTCGTGGTCATTTGGGATCAGGAACGGAAGAGTCGCGAGTATTGGGTTTCGTGCCGTGCCGAGTGCAGGACGGCGCCAAACGCGCATGTGCCGAGTTCTTCGTCGCCGAGCGCCCTCGCGGTGCCGATCGCCTGCTGCATCGAGGGATGCAGCGCGTAGAGCATCGCCTGGGCGGCCTGCTGACCGAGCGGCACGGTCTTCACCGCCACGAGCACCTGGTTTTCGGCCCACGTCCACAGGTAGGCGGCGAGGCCCTCGTCGCGTGTGATTCCGAGTCGCGCACAGGCGATCGCAAACACCGCCGTGTAGGTCGGCGATTCGAGGTCCGGAGGATCGAGATTCAACGCCGGAAACACGCGCGCGAGCGATGCGCCCATCTGCAGCGACTCAGCGCGCAGCTCGGCGGTTTCGCGCGTCGCCAGCAGCTCTTCGTTCCAGCGGACGACCTGCCGAGTGTCATCAGCACAGGCAGCGTCGTGGACACGCAGCCACAACGGCGCCTCCAGTCGCGCAAGCACCAGAGTCAGCGCATCGACGATCCAGCGCCGCGCGGTCGCGGCGTCACGCACCGTGTCGTCGGTGATCGCAGCCTCGAGTCCCTGCGAGTAGGCGAAACCTCCAACCGGCAGCGCAGGGCTGGCGAGTTGCAGCAGCGCAAGCGTCGTCGCGAGCGAAGATGCCGGGCGGGCCGTCATCGTCTGCGCCCGCGCGCATGCGCAGCGATCGACAGCTGCTCGCCGATCGTGGCCGAGACCTCGTCGACCTCATCGCGTGGCGCGTGGCCATGGTGATGATGACCGCCGTCGTACGCGCCGCCTTCAGGATCGAACGGCGCCTCGAGATGCTCGATACGGGCTCCGAGTCCGCGCAGCATCGCCTCTAGGATCGGATCGCGCTCGATGATGACCGCATCGGCGGCGAGCTGAGCGGGCACATGACGGTTCGCCAGATGGTAGGTCGCGCGCAGCAGCGCGAGCGGCGAGTCGGCGCTGATGCGTGTGACCGGCTCCGCCGCGACTTCGACGATCGCGAAGCCGCCATCACCGGCAAGCACGGTCCCGTCGCGCAGAGCGGTGCCGCGCCTCGCTTCCCGCAGCAGAATCGCAACGGCCCGACTGTCGATGCTCATCGACGCCAGCCGGTGCTTCACGCGTTCGTCGTAGGTGAGCCGCACGCGCACGGCCGCCGTTTCCTGCGCGGGCGTCAGGGGAGTCTCGTGAATACGGGTGAAGCGCAGCATCAGAACAGGAAATAGCGCTGCGCCAGCGGCAGTTCGCGCGCCGGCTCGCAGTCGAGCAGCACGCCGTCGGCGTGCACCTGATAAGTCTCCGGATCGACGCTGATGTTCGGAGTCATCGCGTTGTGGATCATGCTCCGCTTGGAGAGCTTGCGGATGCCCTTTACGGCGACCACGGTCTTCTGCAGCCCGTACTTCTCCGGCACGCGCTTTCTCAACGCGGCCTGTGAGACGAACGTCAGCGAGCTCTTTGCCATCGCTCCGCCGAACGCGCCGAACTGCGGCCGGTAGTGCACCGGCTGCGGCGTCGGGATCGACGCATTCGGGTCGCCCATCGCGGCGGCCGCGATCGTGCCGCCCTTCAGGATCAGGAACGGTTTCACGCCGAAGAAAGCCGGCTTCCACAGCACGAGGTCGGCCCACTTGCCGACCTCGACAGAGCCCACTTCGTCCGCGATGCCGTGTGTCAGCGCCGGGTTGATCGTGTACTTCGCCACGTAGCGCTTGATGCGCGCATTGTCGTGCTCCTTCGGGTCCGAGAAATTCTTCTCGGTGAGCGAGCCGCGCTGCTGCTTCATCTTGTGCGCGGTCTGCCAGGTGCGCGTGATTACTTCGCCGACGCGCCCCATTGCCTGCGAGTCCGACGAGATCATCGAGAACGCACCGAGGTCGTGCAGGATGTCCTCGGCAGCGATCGTCTCCTTGCGGATGCGGCTTTCCGCGAAGGCGATGTCCTCGGCGATCGCGGCGTCGAGGTGGTGGCACACCATCAGCATGTCGAGGTGCTCGTCGAGCGTGTTGACGGTGTAGGGACGCGTCGGGTTCGTCGAGGACGGCAGCACATTCGCTTCGCCGCAGACCTTGATGATGTCCGGCGCGTGACCGCCGCCGGCGCCTTCGGTGTGATAGGTGTGGATCACGCGGCCCTTGAACGCCCTGATACTGGCCTCGACGAACCCTGCCTCGTTCAGCGTGTCGGTGTGGATCGCGACCTGCGTGTCGGTCCGGTCGGCGGCCGTGAGGCAGGCGTCGATGGCGGCCGGCGTGGTGCCCCAGTCTTCGTGCAGCTTCAGCCCGATCGCTCCCGCTTCGATCTGCTCCAGCAGCGGCGGCACCAGCGATGCATTGCCCTTGCCGAGGAAGCCGAGGTTCATCGGGAACGCGTCCGCCGCCTGCAGCATGCGTTCCATGTGCCAGGGCCCCGGGGTGACGGTCGTCGCGAACGTCCCGGTGGCGGGTCCGGTGCCGCCGCCGATCATCGTCGTGATTCCGCTGTACAGCGCATCGTCGATCTGTTGCGGACAGATGAAGTGGATGTGCGTGTCGATGCCGCCGGCAGTGACGATCATGCCTTCGCCGGCGATGATCTCGGTCGCCGGGCCGATGACGAGCGTCACGCCCGGCTGGATGTCCGGGTTGCCGGCCTTGCCGATGCCGCTGATGCGCCCGCCCTTGAGCGCGATGTCGGCCTTGACGATGCCCCAGTGGTCGATGATCAGCGCGTTGGTGATCACGGTATCGGCGCAGTCCTTCGCCATGCGCTGCGACTGGCCCATCCCGTCGCGGATCACCTTGCCACCGCCGAACTTCACCTCCTCACCGTAGAGCGTGAAGTCTTTCTCGACCTGTGCGACCAGCCTTGTGTCCGCGAGCCGGACGCGGTCGCCGACCGTCGGCCCGTACATCTCGGCATACGCCTGGCGCGTGATCCTCATCGCCGCTCCCCGCGCGCCTTCTTCTTCGCCGCGGTGCCTTTGACTGTGGCGCTGGTTCCTGCCCTCGCTCGCGGAGGAAGAGTTGCGAGGGAGCGGTTGATGGTCCCCTTGGGGAGGCGAGCATCGAGCCTCCCCATGATCTTGCCGTTGAACCCGTAGACGATCCGGTCGCCAGCGAGCGCGACGAGCTCGACCTCGCGCTCCTGGCCCGGTTCGAAGCGCACCGCCGTGCCGGCCGCGATGTTGAGCCGGTAACCGCGCGCAGCGCCGCGATCGAAGCGCAGCGCTTCATTGGTCTCGTGGAAGTGGAAGTGCGAGCCGACCTGGATCGGCCGGTCGCCCGTGTTTGCGACCGTCACGCGCAGCGTCCTGCGGCCGGCGTTCAGCTCGATCTCGCCCGGCGCCGCAGAAAGCTCGCCCGGGATCAGTGGTGTCGTCATGCGTTGTTCCTCAGGAACAGCGTCTTGTAGTAGATCGCGTTGGCACGCCATTCGCCGCCGGGGCTGCAGGCGTACTCAGGCAGCCCGCCTATGCACGTGTAGCCGAGTGCACGATAGAGGGCCTCGGCGCCCGAACCGGCTTCCGTATCGAGGTAAAGCAATCCGCGACCGAGTTCGCGTGCCCGCGCCTCGACCGTTGCCATCAGCGCCCGCGCCACGCCACTGCGCCGTGAACGCGTATGCACGAGCAGCTTCTGCACCTCGGCGCGGTTGATGCCGTTCTTCTTCATCACGAGTTCGAGCTGGACGGTGCCGACGCTTGCGCCGTCGGCGCGCGCGACCCACAGCAGGCGGCTGCCCGATGCGATCGAAGGGGCGAGTCCGTCCCAGTAGGCGCCGGCCTCGTCACGCCCCAGCGGCAACACGAAGCCGACCGATGAGCCATGCTCGACCGCATCGATCAGCAGGTCGACGAGGCCCTCGCGTTCGCTCGCAAGCGCGGCGGCATCGATGCGTTCGGTCGTCGGCATGCCTAGGGGATCGGATGGTGGACCGTGACCAGCTTGGTGCCGTCGGGGAATGTCGCCTCGACCTGGATGTCGGGAATCATTTCCGCGACCCCGTCCATGACGTCGGTGCGCGTAAGCAATGTCGCTCCGTAGTGCATCAGCTCCGCCACCGACCTGCCGTCGCGCGCACCTTCGAGGATCGCCGCGCTGATGTAGGCGACGGCCTCCGGGTAGTTGAGCTTCAGCCCGCGCGCCTTGCGGCGCTCCGCCACGAGTCCGGCGGTGAAGATCAGCAACTTGTCCGTCTCGCGGGGCGAGAGTTCCATCGTGGCGTTCCAGTGTCAGGTGGCCCACAGGCGGGGTGTCTGGACGGCGCGGCCACACACGCGCGGCCGCAGAGCCTGCCAGACCGCGGTGAGACCCTCGCGCGCTGCCGTCGTGCCATCGGTCAGCGCGCGTGCCACGAGGAGATAAGGGGCAAGCCGCGTGATCCGAACCGTGGCGTGCGCACCGAGTTCAGCACGGAGTTCATCGAGGTCGAGGTGTTCGACCGCCGCCCCCGCGGCCCACAGGCAGCCAAAGACGTGGCGACCCGCGAGCCCGACCGGCGAATCCAGCAGCGCATCGCCGCCGGTAACGCGCGTGCGTTCGTGCCACGTCAATGTGCCGCCAGTACGCAGGCGGATCGACTGCACGAACCGACCCCGTGCGAAGCGCTCGCCCGCGGCGCGGCGGCCGAGCGCCACGACGTCCCAGCCGATCACGAGCCCGCTGTCGGCCAGATCGATGTCGATCGCCGATGAGACATCCGCGGCGTCGAACACGATCGCTTCCTGCGGCAGCCATTCGAGGACACCCTCGACGCCGAGAAGTATGCGCTGGAACGATGGCCGCCCGTTCGCCTTGTACCACTTGGCGGCCCCCGGCGTGGTCAGCAGCGCGTGCGCACCGGCTCGCACGTCGATCGAAAGGTCGAGCACATCGCCGCCGGCGATGCCGCCCGGCGGATGGATCACCACGGCATGGCACACCGCCGCGCCCTCGGGATACAGAGGCTTCTGCACGCGCAGCGGCCCCCGATGACGCTGAGCGCAGAGCGTGCGCCCGCCCACGCGGCTGAACTGCAGCGCGAGTTCGGCATGCCACTGGGCGGCTTGACCGTCGTACATGGAGAGGGGCAGCGGCGCGGCGCTCAGATCGCGAGGAGTCCGACGACATTCTCCTCCTTCATCCGCGCGCCGCTGCCGCGGTGCGTGATCTGTCCTCGGGACATTACCGCGTAGTAGTCCGCGAGCGACTCGGCGAACTCGTAGTACTGCTCCACGAGCAGCACCGCCATCTTCCTTTCGGTCACCAGCATGCGGATTACGGCACCGATCTCCTTGATGATCGACGGCTGGATGCCTTCGGTCGGTTCGTCGAGGATCAGTAGCTTGGGGTCGGCCGCGAGGGCCCGGCCGATCGCCAGCTGCTGCTGCTGGCCGCCGGAGAGATCGCCGCCACGTCGCCGCAGCATCTTTCCGAGCACCGGGAAGAGATCGAAGATGCGCTCGGGAATGCGCCCCGCGCCGGCCCCGGCGACCGGCGCGAGGCCCATCATCAGGTTCTCCTCGACCGTCAACCGGTTGAAGATCTCGCGTCCCTGCGGAACGTAGCCGATGCCGCAACGGACGCGCTGGTACGGTGCGAGCTTGCCGATGTCCTGCCCGCCGAAACGCAGCGAGCCGCTGCGTGCAGCGACGAGTCCCATGATCGTCTTCAGCAGTGTCGTCTTGCCGACGCCGTTGCGTCCCAGCAGCACGGTGCAGGAGCCCGGGCGGACTTCGAGCGACACATCGCGCAGGATGTGGCTGCCGCCGTAGTACTGGTTGAGGTGGTTGATGGTCAGCATCGGCAGGCACCCTTGCGCGGCGGGCCCGCTCCGCGCACGAGCACGTCAGCGCCCAAGGTACACCTCGATGACGCGCTCGTCGTTCTGCACGACGCTCATCGTGCCTTCGGCGAGCACGCTGCCTTCGTGCAGCACCGTCACCGTGCGCGCGATGCGGTTGACGAAATCCATGTCGTGCTCGACGACCATGATCGAATGGCTGCCCTCGAGTTCGAGGATCAGTTCGGCGGTGCGGTCGGTTTCGGCGTCGGTCATTCCGGCCACGGGCTCGTCGAGCAGGATCAGTTCCGGCTCCTGCACCAGCAGCATGCCGATCTCGAGCCACTGCTTCTGCCCGTGGGAAAGCAGCCCGGCAGGTCGAAGCTGTTCGGCAACGAGGCGGATCGTCTTCAGCGTCCGCGCGATCAGCTCGCGCTGCGGCGCGGTGAGTTGCGCCAGCAGCGCCGCCCGCACGCGCTTGTCGGTCTTCATCGCGAGTTCGAGGTTTTCGAACACGGTATGACTCTCGAACACGGTCGGCTTCTGGAACTTGCGGCCGATGCCGAGTCGCGCAATCTCGGTCTCGGGCAGGCGGGCCAGATCGAAGGTCTGGCCGAAGAAGGCGGTACCGCTCTCGGGCCGCGTCTTGCCGGTGATGACATCCATCATCGTCGTCTTGCCGGCGCCGTTGGGGCCGATGACACAGCGCAGTTCGCCGCGCTCGATTGTCAGGGTCAGGCGGTTCAGCGCTTTGAACCCGTCGAAGCTCACGGTGATGTCGTCGAGGTACAGGATCGGCCCGTGCGAGGTGTCGACCGCGCCGGGCCGCGCGATGTGGCCGTAGCCCGAGACCTCGGCAGGACCGGACAGCGAACTGATTGCGCGCGCGCTCATCCGCGCGCTTCCGGCGCCGAGAGATCGGTCGGCGCCAGCGGGGCCGGGCCTGTGGATCGCCTACGGCGCAGCGTTCCGGCCAGTCCCATCAGTCCGCGCGGTAGCAGCAGGGTCACGCCGACGAACAGCAGGCCGAGGAAATACAGCCACAGCTCTGGATACGCGACGGTGAACCAGGTCTTGGCGCCGTTGACCGCGAACGCGCCGAGAATCGGACCGAAGAGCGTGCCGCGGCCGCCGACCGCGGCCCAGATCGCCACCTCGATCGAGTTGGCCGGGCTCATTTCGCTCGGATTGATGATGCCGACCTGCGGCACATACAGCGCGCCGGCCATGCCGCTCATCACGGCGGCCAGGGTCCAGATCGCGAGCTTGAAGTAGATCGTGCGGTAGCCCAGGAACATCAGCCGCGATTCCTGGTCGCGGATCGCGGTCAGCACGCGGCCGAACTTGCTGGTGACGATCCAGCGCGCCAGCACGAGCGCGCCGAGAAGCGTCAGGGCGGACAGTACGTACAGCGTGGTGCGGGTCTCGGGCGACGTGATCGGAATGCCGGCGATCCGCTTGAAGTCGGTGAAACCGTTGTTGCCGCCGAAGCCCATGTCGTTGCGGAAGAAGGCGAGCATCGCCGCATAGGTCAGTGCCTGCGTGATGATCGAGAAATACACGCCCTTGATTCGCGAGCGGAATGCGAAGAAGCCGAACACGAAGGCGACCAGCCCCGGCACCGCGACGACGAGCAGCAGCGTCCAGACCAGCGAGTCGCTGAGTCCCCAGTACCAGGGGAACTCCTTCCAGTCGAGAAACACCATGAAGTCGGGCAGATCGCTGTGGTAGACGCCGTCGCGGCCGATCTGGCGCATCAGGTACATGCCGAACACGTAGCCACCGAGCGCAAAGAACAGACCCTGACCCAGCGACAGGATGCCGGTGTAGCCCCAGATCAGGTCCATTGCGAGCGCGACGATCGCGTAGCACATGAACTTGCCGATCAGCGTGATCCAGAAGCTCGAGACATGCAGCGGGTTCGTCTCGGGCACGGCGAGATGCAGCGCCGGCAGCGCCACCAGCAGCACCGCAGTGACCGCCAGGATCGCGGTCCACACCGGCAGTGGAAACAGGCGAGTCATGGCTCGGCATCTCCCAGTCGACGCGCGCGGAGCGCGCAAGGCGCTGCCGCAACGAGAGGCTGCTGCGACTCTCCCGGGCCAGGCGAGCGCGAGGGGGCATGCCGAGCGCCCTCGTTCCTTGTGAATTCGAGAGCCGCGAGGAAGGGGCTGCTGTGTTGGTTCACCGGGTCGGCCTAGGCTTCAGCGCTGCGCCCCTTCAAGGCAAACAGGCCTTGCGGTCTCTTTTGAATGAACAGAATGATGAAGACGAGGACCATGATCTTCGCGAGCACGGCGCCCGACCACGGTTCGAGGAACTTCGCGACGGAGCCGAGTCCGAACGCGGCGATCACTGTGCCGGCGAGCTGGCCGACGCCGCCGAGCACGACGACCATGAAGCTGTCGACGATGTAGCTTTGCCCGAGGTCGGGTCCGACGTTGCCGATCTGCGAGAGCGCCACGCCGCCGAGCCCCGCGACGCCAGAGCCGAGGCCAAAGGTCAGCATGTCAACGCGGTGCGTCGGCACTCCCGTGCAGCTCGCCATAGCGCGGTTCTGCGTGACGCCCCGCACGAACAGTCCCATGCGCGTGCGATTGATCAGCAGCCAGACCGCCGCCAGCACCGCGAGCGAGAACATCACGATGGCGATGCGGTTAAATGGCAGCACCGTGCCGCCAGCGAGCGCGATGCCGCCGGAAAGCCAGCTCGGGTTTTCGACTTCGACGTTTTGCGCGCCGAAGATCGAGCGGGAAGCCTGGATCAGTAGCAGGCTGACGCCCCAGGTGGTGAGCAGCGTCTCCAGCGGGCGGCCGTAGAGCCAGCGCAGCACGCCGCGTTCGAGCGCCATGCCGACGGTGGCCGTGACGATGAAGGCGGCCGGCAGGGCAGCGACGACATACCAGTCGAAAGCACCCGGCAAGTGGCTTCGGAACAGCCCCTGCACGGCGTAAGTCGTGTACGCGCCGAGCATCAGAAACTCGCCGTGCGCCATGTTGATGATGCCCATCAGGCCATAGGTGATCGCGAGGCCGAGTGCTGCGAGCAACAGGATCGAGCCGAGACTGATGCCGGAGAACAGCGCCGCGCCAATTTCGGTGCTGCGCAGCCGCGCGTTGATTTCCGCCAATGAGACCTGTGCCGCCGTGCGCACGTTCTCGTCGGTTTCGGGATAGCTGCCGTCTTTCTGGCGCGTGATCATCGTCGCGAGCAGCTGCCGCACCTGGGGATCGTCGCTGGCGGCGAGCGCACGTGCGGCCTTGGCGCGCTGCTCGGGTTCGCTGCTCTTCAGCGCGAGGGAGGCGGCGGCGAGCCCGAGGATGTCCTTGACCTCGGCATCGGACTCGCGTGCCATCGCACGCTCGAGGATCGGTAGTGCGTCCTCGTTGTCGGAGCCCTGCAGTTCCTTCGCTGCCGCGAGCCGTACCGCACGATCAGAGCTGCCCAGCCGAAGTGCAGCAAGTGCCGCGCCGAGCTCGCCGCGGATGCGATTGTTGATGACGACGGTTTCAAGACGGGGCGGCGCGGAGCCGGCCGGCTGGCCGGTCACCGCATCGGTCATCTGGCCTTGCACGACGATGACTGCACGCCGGTCGTGCAGCGCCAGCGCGTCGCTGTCGAGCGCCTTCAGGATCTCAATGGCGCGTGGGTCTTCAGCGGCGACCAGCTTGCGTATCGCCTCAATTCGCGTGTCGGAATCCTCCGCGCCCAACCGCGCGACCAGCGCCGGGTCGAGCGCAGCCCGTGCGGGCGCGGCGAAGAGCACCAGCACGCAGGCCATGGCGCGCAGAAGTCGAAGGGGCATCGGGACACACGGCGCAGCGCGCAGGACACCGCCGTTCCAGGGATCGGTGACCTGCGCGCCGTCCGCGATCAGGCAGGAGAGTTCGGCTTCTTCTCGTTGCCGGCGATGAACGGGCTCCAGGGCTGCGCGCGCACCGGGCCCGGCGTCTTCCAGACGACGTTGAACTGGCCGTCCGGACGGATTTCGCCAATGAACACCGGCTTCCACAGGTGGTGGTTGGTCTCGTCCATCTTGATCTCGAAGCCATCGGGCGCGTTGAATTTCTGTCCGCCCATCGCTGCGATCACCTTGTCGGCCTCGGTCGACTTGGCCTTCTCGACCGCCTGCTTCCACATGTGGATGCCAACGTAAGTCGCTTCCATCGGATCGTTGGTGACGACCTTGTCGGCATTGGGCAGTTTCTGCTTGAGCGCCCACTCCTTGTACATCTTGATGAAGGCGTCGTTGGCGGGATTCTTCAGCGACATGAAGTAGTTCCAGGCGGCCAGATGGCCGACCAGCGGCTTCGTGTCGACGCCGCGCAGTTCTTCCTCACCGACGGAGAACGCCACCACGGGCACATCCTTGGCCTTCAGCCCGGCGTTGCCGAGTTCCTTATAGAACGGCACATTGGAATCGCCGTTGATCGTCGAGATCACGCAGGTCTTGCCGCCGGTGGCGAATTTCTTGATGTTGGCGACGATCGTCTGGTAATCGCTGTGGCCGAAGGGGGTGTACACCTCCTCGATGTCCTTCTCCGACACGCCTTTGCTCTTCAGGAACGCGCGCAGGATTTTGTTGGTCGTGCGTGGGTAGACGTAGTCGGTGCCGAGCAGGTAGAAGCGCTTGGCACCGCCGCCTTCCTTGCTCATCAGATATTCGGTGGCGGGGATCGCCTGCTGGTTCGGCGCGGCTCCGGTGTAGAACACGTTCTTTTCGAGCTCCTCGCCTTCGTACTGAACCGGGTAATACAAAATGGAGTTCAGTTCCTTGAATACCGGCAGCACCGACTTGCGCGAGACCGACGTCCAGCAGCCGAATGTCGCAACGACCTTGTCCTGCGTGATGAGTTGGCGCGCCTTCTCGGCAAACAGCGGCCAGTTCGAGGCCGGATCGACCACGACCGCCTCGATCGGCCGTCCCATAACTCCGCCCTTGGCGTTGATGTCGGCGAACGTCATCAGCGCCGTTTCCTTGAGCGCCGTTTCGGAAATCGCCATCGTGCCCGACAGCGAATGCAGCACGCCGACCTTGATCGGTGTCTTGTCCTGGCCGAAGGCGGCCGTAATGGAAGATGCGCTGAGGGCGGCTGCGCCCCCGGCCTGGATAAATTGTCTGCGATCCATTCCCCTCTCCGGTGTCAGCAGCGCACGTCGGCCGCGTTGCACTGCAGAACAAGTTCTGTGCCAACCCGAATCCCGGTCGATTCCGGGTGCGGGTCGCAGACGCCGCACCAGCGCAGGGGCAAATGCACCTGATCGAAGTCATGAATGCCCGCGGCTGGTGCGCGCGCGCGACGTCGGCGGAGCCGCGCGATGAGCCGCAAACCGATCGGCACTTCGCGCGTACCACAGAGCCGGCTCGGTCGGCTGGCGCGGCTCGGCTGGGCTGCAGGCGAGCTTGCCGTCGGCGGCGCGGTGCAGGGCCTGCGACGGATCGGGCAGTCCGATCCCTCTGCAGCGCGGTTTTCGACTGCGACGGCGCAGCGCCTGGCGGAGCGGCTGGCGCATCTGCGGGGCGCGGCAATGAAGCTCGGCCAGCTGATCTCGCTCGAAAGCGAGGGGCTGTTGCCGCCCGAACTCGCCGTGGCGCTCGAGAGCCTGCGTTCACAGGCGGCGGCGATGCCTTCCGAGCAACTGCACCGCGCGTTGGGACGCGCCTACGGCGGCGGCTGGCAGCAGCGTTTCGAGTCTTTCGTCGAGGACCCGATCGCAGCCGCGTCGATCGGCCAGGTGCATCGCGCGCGGACCAACGACGGCCGCGATCTCGCGCTGAAGATCCAGTATCCCGGTGTCGCCAAGTCGATCGCCAGCGACGTCGACAACGTTGCGGCCCTGCTGCGGATTGCGCAGCTGCTGCCGCTCGGACTCGATGTCAATTCGATTGCGCGCGAAGCCAAGCGTCAGCTGACGCAGGAGGCCGATTACGTCGCCGAGGCGCGCTTCCTCGAGCAGTACGCGCGCCTCGTCGCCGACGATCCCGACGTCTTGCTGCCGCGCGTGCACTGGGACTACACGACTGCGCGCGTGATGGCGATGGACTACATGGAGGGCGCGCCGCTGGACGCGGTCGCACAGGACGCGCCGCAGCGGGTGCGCGACGCGGTGGGTGCGGTGCTGCAGCGGCTGCTGTTTCGCGAGCTCTTTGAGTTCGGCGTGATGCAGACCGATCCGAACTTCGGCAATTACCTTTACCAGCCGGCGACGCGCCGCCTCGTGCTTCTCGACTTCGGTGCCACGCAGCGGTTTTCAGCCGAGTATTCCGAGCGCTTCCGGCGTATTACGCGGGCCATCGTCGACGACGATCGCGAAGCCATCCATCAGGGGGCTATCGCGCTCGGCTACATCGCCGCGGACGCCCGTCCCGACGCCGTGAATGCGGCGCTCGACGTGCTGCGTCTCGTCTGCGAGCCGCTGTACGCGCGCGGTACCTACGACTATGGCGCGTCCGACCTGCCGCGCCGCGCGCGCGAGCTCGGCATCGATCTCGCTTTCAGACGCGGGCTATTGCGAGTGCCGCCGGCGCACGCAATGTTCCTGCATCGCAAGCTGGTCGGCGTCTACCTCGTGCTGGCCCGGTTGCGGGCCCGTGTGCCGACGAGCCGCGTCGTGCGTCCGTTCCTTGAGCCGGACGCCAGGGTCGCGGACTAGGCGCCGGTCAGGTCGATCACCGGATCGGCCTTCGCCAGCACGCTCGGATGCAAATGACGGCGATGGCTCGCCGTGAAGCAGACCGGCCCGTCGAAGCGGGTCATGCGTTCGAGGAGCGCGCGCGTGCAGGCCTCGTGCGCGCCGTCGGCGAGGTCGATCGGCCGGCCGTGCGGCCCGAACAGCGCATCGGCTTCGTCGAAGAGCAGCAGCACGCCGGCGTGCTCGGCCGCGTCGAACATTCGCTCCACGTTCAGTTCCGCCTCGTGCGCGAACGGCGACAGCAGCCGGCTCCAATCGACCCGCTGCACGGGCGCATTCAGGTGGCGCGCGATGACCGCCATCGCCGCACTGCGTGCCGCAGCGTAGGGGCTGAGCAGGACGGCGACGAGCGGCGGCTTGCGGACTTCCGGCGGGAGGCGCTGCTCGGCGAGGCGCTTTTTCGCGTGAATCGCGAGCACCGTCAGTGCAATGCGCACGGCCGGTTGCAGGCTTTCGGCGATCCTGAGGTGATCTGGCGTCACGCGCGAACGATACGGAACACGCTCGGCGAATTCGCTCGCCGCTGGTCGGAATCGCCTGTCCACGCGATCGCGCTGGCGAGGCAATCCGTTCGGCCGGTCACTTCATCCCCAGCTTCCTGCTGGCTGCGAGCAGCCGTAGCACCTCGGCCGGCCAGACCTCGCCCGCGCCTGTCGTCACGCTTTGCCGCAGCGAGCCACTCTGCGTACTGGCGTCGGTAGCTGCGCGCCAACGCTTCGAATTGGGCACGCGCAACGGCGTTTTTCTTCAGAGCCTCAGCGAAGAAATCGGGCAGTGCGATGGGCAGATCGTTGCGGACTCGGCTCTTGCGCGCTGCGGTCGGTACGCAGTTTGGCCCGCCGGAGTCATCAGCCCGGCCTCGATGAGAGCGTGCATGCGACGCTTGTTGAGCCCTGAACAGTTGGGAGAGTCGCTTCGCCGCGTGAGCAGGTGCGCGTAGCGCAACTCGTCGTGCTGTCGATCCAGCCGGAACACAGCGCCTCTTGGACGCACTCGTCGTAACTCACGCCACGCTCACCGCTCTAGCGACGAAAATGGACGAACCAGACGCCACGACTCGTGGCGTGGTTGCGTTCGAGCCAGCGACGCCATGCCGCCCGACTGCGCAGTGTGAGCTCGGGATGCGGAGGCTTTGGGCGGTTCGCCGTCATGCCGGGGCGGCGTGCGGGCCGGTGGTGATCAGCACGACGCCTGCGCTGGCGAGCAGCATCGCACCCGCGTGCAGCGGCGTGAATGGTTCGTCGAGCACGAAGACGCCGACCGCGGTGGCTGCCAGCGGCAATGCGACGGTAAAGACGCCCGCCTGGTTCGCCGGCACGTGCTTGAGGCCCGCGACCCACATCCAGACGGCAAACAGACTCGCGCCAAGCGAATAGAACAGCAGCAGCAACCACAGCGACGCGGAGACGGCCGCGAGGTCGTAACGCGGGAGCTGCCACAGGCCGAACGGCGTGATCAGCGCCAGCCCCCACAAGTTGATCAACGCAGACACACGCAGCGGAGTGCGCGTCGCCGCGAGCCGCTTGGCGATGATCACGTACGTCGCCTCGCAGACGACGGCGCCGAACATCAGTAGGTTTCCCAGCCAGGCCGTGTCACGGGCGCCCGCACCTGCGCCGCGCGCGAACTGCAGCAGCCCGATGCCGCCGACCGCCAGCACGACGGCCAGCACGACGCGCGGCGTCAGGCGCTCACGCAGCAGCAGCCACGACATCAACGCCACCACCGCAGGCAGCGTCGCCATGATGACGCCCGCCGCCGTCGCGGTGGTCATCGAGACTCCGTAGAGCATGCAGATCGAGAACAGGAAGTTGCCGAAGAAAGACATCACGAACAGCAGCCGATGCTCGATGCGCGTCAACTGGGCTTCGCCCTGGCTGCCTGGCGTCCACGGCAACATCGCCACCGCAGCGATCGCAAAGCGCAGGAACGCGAGCAGAAAGACCGGGATCGCGGCAGTCAGCGGCTTTGACAGTGCGACGTAGGTGCCGACGAGCGTCATCGACCCCGCGAGCAGCAGATAGGCACCGAAGCGCGGCGGCGGGGCAGGCATCGCGCGCGACGATACGCGAAGGCGCCCCGGCTACACGATGCGCACGCTCAGGTTCGGCAGACCATCGATGTGGCACTCGATGACATCGCCGCGCACGACCGGGCCGACATTCTCTGGAGTGCCGGAGAAGATGATGTCGCCGGGCTGCAGCTCGAACGCGGCCGAGAGCCGGCTGATCTGCTCGGCGACGCTCCAGATCATCTGGTTCAGATTCGCGTTCTGCCTGGTCTGGCCGTTGACCTTGAGCCAGATCGCCCCCTTCGTCATCGCACCCATCTGCGGCGCCGGATGCAGCGGCCCCATCGGGGCCGACATATCGAAGCTCTTGCCGATCTCCCACGGCTTCTTCTCGTCGCCCATCGCGCGCTGCAGGTCGCGGCGTGTCATGTCGAGGCCTACCGCGTAGGCGTACACGCAATCGAGCGCGCGGTCGACGGGGATGTCCTTGCCGCCGCGGTCCAGTGCCGCCACCAGTTCGACCTCGTAGTGGTAGTTCCTGGTCAGCGTTGGGTAGGGATGGTCGGCGACGGTACCGGGCGCGACGTACTGGATCGCGTCGGTCGGCTTCTGGAAGAAGAAGGGCGGCTCGCGGGTGGGATCGGAGCCCATCTCGCGCGCGTGGGCAGCGTAGTTGCGACCGATGCAGTAGATGCGACGGACCGGAAACATCTGGTCCGACCCGGCGATCGCGATGTAGGTGTCCGGCACGGAGAACGGTGTCTTCGGACTCGTGTTCGCGCTGCCCGGGCCGGCGCAGCCGGCCACTGCGCCGACTGTCATGGCCGCCGCGGTCTGCAGCGCACCGCGGCGATCGATCGATGACATGGTTCCTCCCTGAAAGCGCTGCCCGATCCGGAGCGGAGGCAGTCTAGAACCTATCTCGGCGTCCCCGCCGCCGAGGGCGCCCGCGGAACGGGGCGTCGGAGATTCGGGAGACGGTCCTGGACGACGGTGCGCCGGGCCTCATAACGATATTCCCGTGCGGACGCCCAGCGGGGAACAAACGGCATATGCTCGTCGCCCGTTTGCCCAAGGCCGTGAGGCCGATCCGGAGAGCGACGCGTGAAACTCATCGCCTGCCTGGCGCTGGCGCTGCTCATCGCGGTGCCGTCATACGCGCAGAAGATCGACCCTGCGAAGGTGCCGGAGGAGCAGCGCTCGAAGTCGAACCTCTATCTGCTGCCGAAGCAGACCCCGGCGTTCCTAAAGGCCCAGAACGGCAAGGTGCTCTTCCTCGACGTGCGCACGCGGGCGGAAGCCCAGTTCCTCGGCATGGCCGAGGGTGTCGACGCGCTCGTGCCCTACGTCGAATTCCAGGAGTTCATGACCGACTGGGACGGCTCGCGCGGTTTCTACAAGCTGGAGCCCTTCAACGACTTTGCGCCGGAAGTCGCGCGGCGCGCGAAGGAAAAGGGGCTCAGCAAGGAGGATCCGATCGTCGTGATCTGCCGGTCGGGCGAGCGCAGTGCGCGGGCGGCCGACCTGCTGACGTCGCTCGGGTACGCGAAGGTCTACACCGTGGTGAACGGCTTCGAAGGCGAGCTCTCGGAAAGGGGCCGTCGCGACGTCAACGGCTGGAAGAACGACGGCCTGCCATGGAGCTACGAACTCGACAAAGCCAAGATGTACTTTCCGCGCTGACCCACTTCGGGGAGCTAGGCCGGCTCGCGTGCATCGGCGGCCACCGGCGCCCCGTATTCCCGCGCCAGGAAGCGCTCGGCTTCCTCCAGCACGAAGTAGCGGAACGCTTCGGCTGCCGGTGACAGCGTCTTGGCCAGCGTATTGACGATGTACCAGCGCTTGAGCAGTGGCAGGTCCTCGATGTCGGGAACCGCAATCAGCCCTGCCTTCAGTTCGAGCCCGATCGTGTGCAGCGAAAGGAGGGAGATTCCCATGCCGGCCATCACCGCCTGCTTGATCGTTTCGTTGCTGGTCATCTCCATCGCGACGCGCACCTGGAGGCGGTGGTCGGAAAAGTACGTCTCCATCGCCGCGCGGGTGCCTGAACCTTCCTCGCGGATCAGGAACTCGTAGTTGGAGAGCGCTGCGGCGGGTGCGTGTCCCGCCTTCATGAGCGGGTGATCTGGGGGCGTGACGATCACGTGGGGATGAACGGCAAATGGCTCGGCACGGGTCGCCATCTCGCGCGGTGGACGACCCATGATCGCCAGATCCACCTCGTTGGCCTGCAACAGCACGACCAGCTGCTCGCGGTTGCCGCCAATTTTCAGCCGAACGTCGATTCCGGGATGTTCTGCCCTGAAGAGCGCCATTAGACGAGGAACAAAGTATTTGGCCGTACTTACCATGCCAATTGTCAGGCGACCGGACTGCAGCCCGCGAAAGCGGGCGACCGAGTCCTCGGCGTCCTTCAAGGTCGCCAAGATCTTCCGGACGTAGACCAGCAGATATTCGCCGGTTGTGGTCAGGGCGACCACGCGGCCGCTTCGATCGAACAGAGGCAGCCCGACCTGTTGTTCTAACTCTTTGATCTGCATGGAAACCGCGGGCGGCGTCAGGTGCAGTTCCTCGGCGGCTTTTCCGAAACTGAGATGTCGTGCGACTGCGGAAAACACGCGTAGCTGGCGAAGCGTGACGCCTTTCATAAGAGAATCTTAACGAAAGCCTCAGTAAATGTGACTGTACCTTAGCAAGGTGCCTGCCTACAGTACAAACACCGATTGCCGCCGTTGCGGTGCCGCAAAACCAAGGGCAGAGCTCATGAACAAACCGGTCGACGGCCACATCAAGGACGTCAAGCAGCGCTACAAGGGCGGCGTCCTGAAGTACAGGCAGATGGGTTACTGGCGGCCCGACTACGAACCGAAAGAGACGGACGTCATCTGCCTGTTCCGCATCACGCCGCAGGATGGCGTCGATCCGGAAGAAGCGGCCGCCGCCGTGGCCGGCGAATCGTCGACCGCCACCTGGACGGTGGTCTGGACCGACCTGCTGACCGCCCACGAGGGCTATCAGGCCAAGGCCTATCGCGTCGAGCCGGTGCCGAACCAGCCTGGTCAGTTCTTCGCCTACGTCGCCTATGACCTGATTCTTTTCGAAGAGGGCTCGATCGCCAACATGACGGCGAGCCTGATCGGCAATGTCTTCAGCTTCAAGCCGCTGAAGGCGGCGCGGCTCGAGGACATTCGCATTCCGCCGGCGTACGTGAAGACATTCAAGGGTCCGCCGACCGGGATCATCGTCGAGCGCGAGCGCCTCGATAAGTACGGCCGCCCGCTGCTGGGTGCGACGATGAAGCCGAAGCTCGGTCTGTCGGGCAAGAACTACGGCCGCGTCGTCTACGAGGCGCTCACCGGCGGCCTCGACTTCACGAAGGACGACGAGAACATCAACTCGCAGCCCTTCATGCACTGGCGCGACCGGTTCCTGTTCTGCATGGAAGCGGTCAACCGCTCGCAGGCGAACTCCGGCGAGATCAAGGGCCACTACCTGAACGTGACGGCGGCGACGATGGAGGACATGTACGAGCGCGCCGAGTTCGCGAAGGAGCTGGGCTCGAACATCATCATGGTCGACCTCATCATCGGCTGGTCCGCCATCCAGTCGATCAGTAACTGGTCGCGCAGGAACGACATGATCCTGCACATGCATCGTGCAGGACACGGCACCTACACGCGGCAGAAGAGCCACGGCGTCAGCTTCCGCGTCATGGCGAAATGGCTGCGCCTCGCGGGCGTCGATCACCTGCATGCGGGCACGGCGGTCGGCAAGCTCGAAGGCGACCCGATGACCGTGCAGGGCTATTACAACGTCTGCCGCGACACGTACACGAAGACCGATCTGCAGCGGGGCCTGTTCTTCGACCAGGACTGGGTGGATATCAAGAAGGTGATGCCGGTCGCCTCCGGCGGCATCCACGCCGGGCAGATGCACCAGTTGCTGGATCTGTTCGGTGACGACGTCGTGCTGCAGTTCGGCGGCGGCACGATCGGGCACCCGGCGGGTATCCAGGCCGGTGCGATCGCCAACCGCGTCGCACTCGAAGCGATGGTCAAGGCACGCAACGAAGGCCGCGACATCGCCAACGAAGGCCCGGAGATCCTCGACGAGGCCGCGAAGTGGAGCACGCCGCTCAAGCAGGCGCTCGAGACCTGGAAGGACGTGAGCTTCAACTACACGTCGACCGATACGCCCGATTACGCCGTCACCCCGACCGCCAGTTGAGCACGGAGAACACGATGCGCATCACGCAAGGCACCTTTTCCTTCCTGCCCGACCTGACCGATGACGAGATCCGAGCGCAGGTCGACTACGCGCTCTCCAAGGGCTGGGCGCTGTCGGTCGAGTACACGGATGACCCGCACCCACGCAACGTCTACTGGGACATGTGGGGCCTGCCGATGTTCACGGTCAAGGATGGCGCGGCGGTGCTCTTCGAGGTCAACGCCTGCCGCAAGGCGCACCCGAACCAATACATCAAGGTCAACGCCTTCGACAACACACGCGGCGTCGAATCCATGTGCCTGTCGTTCATCGTTAGCCGCCCGAAGGACGAACCGGGCTTCGGTCTCGAACGGCAGGAAGCGTCGGGCCGCGTGGTGCGTTATACGACGCGCGCCTATTCGGCCGCCAGGCCGGCCGGTTCACGTTACGAGTAATTCATGAGCGAAGGCGACGCGCCAACCGTTGACCTGCAGTCCATCCTGCGCGATACCAACGTGCAGGAGGTGTTGCAAGAACTCGACCGCGAACTCGTCGGACTCGCGCCGGTAAAGAAGCGAATCGAGGATGTTGCAGCCTTCCTCCTGGTGTCGAAAGCGCGCGCCCAGCTCCGCCTCGAGGCGAGCACACCTTCGCTGCATATGTGCTTTGCCGGCAACCCCGGCACCGGCAAGACAACAGTGGCGCTGAAGATGGCTCAGATCCTTCATCGCCTGGGCTACGTGCGCAAGGGCCATGTCGTCAGCGTCACGCGCGATGACCTGGTCGGCCAGTACATCGGCCACACGGCACCGAAGACCAAGGACGTACTGAAGCGCGCGATGGGTGGGGTGCTCTTCATCGACGAGGCCTACTACCTGTACCGGCCGGAGAACGAGCGCGACTACGGCCAGGAGGCGATCGAGATCCTGCTGCAGGTGATGGAGAACAACCGCGACGACCTGGTCGTGATCCTCGCCGGCTACAAGGACCGGATGGACAAATTCTTCAGGTCCAACCCCGGCATGAGTTCTCGCATCGCGCACCACATCGACTTTCCGGACTACGGCGAAGGCGAGCTGATGCAGATCGCAGAGAAGATGCTGGACACTCAGCACTACCGCTTCGGTGAGGGCGCGCGCGAGGCCTTCGAGCGCTACCTAGCGCAGCGCATGCAGCAGCCCAACTTCGCCAATGCGCGCAGTGTCCGCAATGCGCTCGACCGCGCGCGGCTGCGCGCCGCCTCGCGCCTGTATGCAGTGCGCGACCGCGCACTGACCGAGACTGACCTGACCACGATCCTGCCGGCGGACATCCTGGCCAGCCGGGTGTTCCAGGCCTCTGCTGCCTAACCGACGGAAACACCATGCCCCTTTCCAATCGACGGACGCTGACGCAGTACCTGATTGAACAGCGCCGCCGCTTTCCGCAGGCGAGCGGCGCGCTCAACGCGCTGATTCTGGACGTAGCGCTCGCGGCCAAGGCGATTGCCCGCTCGGTGGCCTTCGGCGAACTCGGCGACCCGATGAGCCGGCAGCTGGTCGCCGCCGCCGAGTCGCACGCGCCGATAAACGTGCAGGGCGAGGTGCAGAAGCCACTCGACGTCGTCAGCAACGAGATATTCATCCGCACGACCGAGTGGTCGGGCCAGCTCGCCGGCATGGGCTCGGAGGAGATGGAGCAGCCCTACCAGATCCCGTCGCAGTACCGGCGTGGCAAGTACCTGCTGGTGTTCGACCCGCTCGATGGCTCCAGCAACATCGACGTCAACGTCTCGGTCGGCAGCATCTTCTCGATCCTGCGCGCGCCGCCGTCGGTGGTCGAGTCGGGCCGTGACGTCACCGAGGCCGACTTCCTGCAGCTTGGAACCACGCAGGTCGCCGCCGGCTATGCGCTGTATGGGCCGACGACGATGCTGGTGCTGACGGTCGGCAGCGGCGTGGTCGGTTTCACGCTCGACCCCAACCTGGGCGAGTTCAAGTTGACGCATTCCGACATCCGCGTTCCGGCCGACACGCAGGAGTTCGCGATCAACTCCAGCAACAGCCGCTTCTGGGAGCCCCCGGTCAAGCGCTACGTCGACGAATGTCTGGCCGGCAAGACCGGGCCGCGCGCCAAGGACTTCAACATGCGCTGGATCGCCAGCATGGTGGCCGAGGCGCATCGGATCCTGATGCGCGGCGGCGTCTTCATGTACCCGCGCGACACCAAGGACTTGAGTAAGCCGGGCCGCCTGCGGCTGCTGTACGAGGCGAACCCGATCGGCTTCGTGATGGAGCAGGCCGGCGGTCGTGCCAGCAACGGCCGCGGTTCCGTGCTCGAAGTGCAGCCGGAATCCTTGCATCAGCGCATCGGCCTTGTGTTCGGCTCGAAGAACGAGGTGGAGCGCATCGAGCGGTATCACGCCGAGTACGACGCCGGCACCGACAAGCCGTACAGCTCGCCGCTGTTCAACGAGCGGTCGCTGTACCGCCCCGAAGCGCTTACCTGAGGCGCTGACCGGCGTCCGCCGTCCGCATACCTGAACTACGCCATCGAGGGAGACTGCGTTGTCCAAGAAGCATCCGATCATTGCCGTGACGGGCTCGTCTGGCGCCGGTACCACCACGGTGATGCAGAGTTTCCAGCACATCTTCCGGCGCGAGGTGCTCAAGGCGCAGATCGTCGAAGGCGATTCGTTCCACCGTCACAACCGGATGGAGATGCGCGCCAACATGAAGGAGGCCGAGGCGAAAGGGAACAAGCACTACTCCCACTTCGGCCCGTACTCGAACCTGCTCGAGGAACTCGAGGCGCTGTTCAGGGGCTACGGCGAGAACGGCAGCGGTCGCGTGCGCAAGTACATCCACGATGCCGGCGAGGCCGCGGAGCACGGCGTAGAGCCCGGCAACTTCACCGATTGGAAGGACATCGAGCCGGATTCAGACCTGATGTTCTACGAGGGCCTGCACGGCGCGTACTTCGATGACAAGATCAATGTCGGCAAGCACGTCGACCTGCTTGTCGGCGTGGTGCCGATCATCAACCTCGAGTGGATCCAGAAACTGCACCGCGACAAGAAGATGCGGGGCTACTCGCAGGAAGCGGTGGTCGACACGATTCTGCGCCGCATGCCCGACTACGTGAACCACATCTGCCCGCAGTTCGGCGTCACGCATGTCAACTTCCAGCGCGTTCCAACCGTCGACACTTCGAACCCCTTCATCGCGCGCGACATTCCGAGCGCCGACGAGAGCATGGTGATCATCCGCTTCACCAATCCCAAGGGCATCGACTTCCCGTATCTGCTGTCGATGCTGCACGACTCGGCGATGACGCGCCCGAACACCATCATCGTGCCCGGTGGCAAGATGGGACTGGCGATGCAACTCATTTTCACGCCGATGATCCTGCGGCTGATGGACCTGAAGCGCCGCGCGCACTAGGAACGTCCCGATGAATGCACCGATCACCGCGGCCGAGCGCCGCCGATTTGCCAATGCGCTGCGCTTCCTGGCCATTGGTGCGGTGGAGGCCGCGAAGTCCGGTCACCCCGGCATGCCGATAGGCATGGCCGACATCGCCGAGGTGCTTTGGCGCGACCGCGACGGGCAGCCGCCGGTCTACCGGGCGAGCGTGTCGCCGTCGCGTGTACCGCGGGTCGCGCCTGAGGCGGGGCACGGGGGTTTCTGGCGCAGGCGTGTCGGCCTCGACGGCGGCGCCGTCGACATCGCGAGCTTCGGCGGGTCCGCACGGGCGGCGACGCTGCGCGAGCATTTCGGCCCGGCCGCCAGCGCGGTGGCGGACGCTCTGGCTGCGGCAGTGGCCGACATGGCCGCCGCGACGACCCGGCCGCTTGCTGCCTGAGCGGGGCTCGACATGGCGGCCCAATCCGCACCGGCCGAGCTGGGTTCGCTCGCTCCCGACTTCGAGCTGCCGGGGGTCTGTGGCCAGGTCTGGACGCGCGATGCGGTGGTCGGCCCGAGTGGCCTGCTGGTGATGTTCATCTGCAACCACTGTCCGTATGTGCAGGCCGTGCTCGACCGCATCGTGCGCGACGCGCGCGAACTGCAGGCCGCCGGCATCGGCGTCGTTGCCATCAGCAGCAACGACGCAACTGCCTACCCGGAGGACTCGTTCGAGAACATGCGCCGCCTCTGGCGAGAGCGGGCCATGCCGTTTCCGTACCTGTACGACGAATCGCAGGCGGTGGCGCTTGCCTACGGTGCCGTGTGCACGCCGGACTTCTTCGGCTATGACCGTGAACTGCGTCTGCAGTACCGCGGCCGCCTCGACGCTTCGGGTCGGCAGCCGGCCTCGCCGGACGCGAGGCGCGAACTGCGTGACGCGATGCTGCTGGCTGCGCAGACCGGGCGGGCGCCCGCCGAGCAGGTGCCGAGTGTCGGCTGCTCGATCAAGTGGAGACGGGGCCTCGGCTAGTCCGTCACAGGTTCGAGGCCGCGTACACGACGGGCGCCGAGAGCGCCGCGATGTGCCGCTCGGTCACGACGAGCCGGCATGTCTGGGCAGCCAGTGCCGTCGGGCCTATCGCTGACCGCAGGCAGGTCAGCTCCTCGTCGCGGCGCGTCTGCCCGAGCCACGCGCGCTCGCGCTGCGCGAACGCAGGTTTCTGTGCGGCCGCCAGATGCGTCCAAACCGCGCGCCGCAGTTCGACCAGCTGCTCGTCCGCCGCGTCGGCGGCGGCGCGTGCCATCGCGACGTCTGCACTCGGATCGATTACCTGTGCGGATGCGAATCCGCCCAGGCTAAGTGCCGCGAAGACCGTGAATGCCCGAAGCGAGACCATGGCGCGTCCGGTGTGTGAGGAGTGCACGATGCTAGAGGCTTGCGCTCGAGTCGCAGCAACGCGTGCGTGATGTAGATATAACGCGACGCTTTACCGGTATTAGCGCTGATTTGTGACGGCGCGAGTGCGGGCGCTCACGACACGGGCGGGCGCCGGCCCCATAATGCGCGTCGCCTGAAGGCGACCATGTCCGAACAACCCAGACAACTCTTCCGGCAAGAGGCGATCGACGCGCAGCGCGAGAAGCTGCTGGGCGAGGTGTCCCTTGCCCAGCCCGTGCCGCTGTGGATGTTCACCGCCCTCGCCGTTGTTTTCGCCGTGGCTGTCGTGGCGTTCTCGATCTGGGGCGAATACGCGCGACGTGAGCGGGTCGACGGCTTTCTCGCGCTCGACGCCGGCGCGGCGCGGATCCTTGCGTCCGAGGCGGGCACTGTCGCAGAGCTCCTGGCGAAGGAAGGGGACGAAGTCGAGGCCGGCCAGCCTCTGATCCGGCTGTCGTTCGAACGGGGCACCGCCTCCGGGGTGACCTCCGGGGAACTGGTTCAACGCGAGATCAGCGAGCGCCGGCTCGTGCTCGAGCGCGAGCAGCAGCAGATCAGACTGTTAGGCCAGCAGCAGTCCGACGCGATGCGCCGCAAGATCATCGATCTCGAGCACGAGCTCGCCCAGTTCGACGTGGAGATCAAAGCGCAGCAGAGCCGGCTCGCGTCGTCCCGCAACGAATTCCAGCGTGCCGAGGAACTGTTCAACGAGAAGTTCTATTCCGAGTCGAAGCTGATCGAGTTCCGCAACAACGTGCTCGACCAGCAGGTGAAGGTCGAGGCGCTGCGACGCCAGCGCGCCAGCGTAGAGCGCGAGCTCTCGGCGGCGCGCGCCGAGGAGCCTTCGGTCCAGCTGAAGACGCAGACGCAGCTCGAGCAGATCCGGCGCCAGATGAGCGAGCTGCAGCAGGGCAGCGTGCAGGAGGAGGCCAAGCGCGAGAACGTGATCCGCGCGCCGGTGGCCGGCGTGTTGACGAACATCGCGGCCGCGCGGGGCGAGACCGTGGCCGAAAGCGCGCCGCTCGCCGTGGTCGTGCCGAAGGGCAGCGGCCTGCACGCGCAGTTGCTGGTGCCGACGCGCGCGATCGGCTTCGTGCAGCCCGGCCAGGAGGTCGTGCTGCGCTACGACGCCTTCCCGTTCCAGCGCTTCGGCCAGTACCGCGGCCGCGTCGAGCGCGTCAGCCGCACCGTCTGGTCGCCCGGCGAGAAGGTCGGCCCGCTGCTCGCGCGCGAACCCGTGTATCGCGTCGACGTCCGGCTCGACTCGCAGACCGTCAACGCGGGCGGGCAGCAGCTGCCGCTGCGTTCGGGAATGCTGGTCAACGCCGACATCCTGCAGGAGAAGCGCAAGGTATGGGAGTGGGTGTTTGAACCCGTTCTCGCGCTGAAGGAGCGCTTCCAGTGAGCGCGCTGCAGCGATCGCCGCGTCCTGGCGGCGGAGGCAGCCGTGGCTAGGCGCGTGCCGATGATCCTGCAGAGCGAGGCGCCCGAGTGTGGCATCGCCTGCGTTGCGATGATCGCGAGCTACCACGGCTTCCGCACCGATCTGTCGGCGATGCGGCTGCGGCTGGCACCCTCGATGAAGGGCGTGACGCTGAAGCACATCAGCGCGATCGCCGACACGATGAAGCTCGCCGCGCGCGGGGTCAAAGTGCCGCTCGACGGCCTCGGGCAGCTGAAGCTGCCGGCGATCCTGCACTGGGACATGAACCACTTCGTCGTGCTGACGAAGGCTTCCGGTGACACGATCACCGTCAACGACCCGGCGCGCGGCCGGCGCGTGCTGCGCCTTGCTGAGGCGTCGGACCACTACACCGGCGTCGCGATGGAGATGACACCGGCGACAGGGTTCGCCGCGCGCGACGAGCGCGAGAAGATCAGCGCATGGCAGCTCGTGCGGACGGCAACCGGACTGCGCGGCGCCGTCGTGCAGGTGCTGCTGCTCTCGCTGGTGCTGGAGATCCTGGCGATCGCTTCGCCATTTTTCCTGCAGATCGTCGTCGATCGCGTCGTCGTCGGTCGCGACCGCGACCTGCTGGCCGTGCTCGGCATCGGTTTCGCATTGCTGGCGGTCACGATCGCCGTGATTACCGCGCTGCGCTCGTGGCTCGGCGTCTACATCAGCACGCGCCTGAACCTGCAGATGCTCGACACGCTGTTCGCGCGGCTGCTGCGCCTGCCGCTCGCATGGTTCGAGAAGCGCCACATCGGTGACATCGTCTCGCGCTTCCGCTCGGTCGACGCGATCCAGCGCACGCTGTCCCTGACGTTCCTCGAGACCCTGATGGATGGAGTCATGGTGCTCGTGACGTTCGCGGTGATGCTCTGGTACAGCGGCATGCTGACCGTCATCGTCGTGCTGGCCGCGCTTGCGTACGGCGCGTTGCGCTGGGCGATGTACGGCCCACAGCGCCGCGCCACCGACGAGCGGATCGTCCACGAGGCAAAGGCGGCGACGCACTTCATCGAAACGCTGCGCGGGATGATGGCGATCAAGCTGAACCTGCGCGAAGCCGAGCGCCGCGCCGCCTACCTGAACCACGTCGTCGATCAGACCAACGCCGACGTACGCGTCCAGAACCTGGCGCTGCTGCAGCGGGCGGGCAATGTGCTGATCTTCGGGCTCGAAAACGTGCTGGTGATCTGGCTCGGCGCGTATGCGGTGCTCGAAGGCCAGCTGTCGGTGGGGATGCTGTTTGCTTTCCTGCTGTTCAAACTGCTGTTCATCACGCGCGTGAACAACCTCGTCGACAAGACGATCGAGTTCCGGATGCTCGACCTTCATGCCGACCGCGTGGCCGACATCGCGCTGGCGCAGCCTGAGGGCGGCGGAGAGTTGCCTGCGGTCGCGCGGGCCGACGCGCCAAGAGGAGCTTTCGTTCTCGAGGCGCGCGACCTGGGTTTTGCCTATGGCATCGAGGGCTTCGTCTTTCGCGGCATGGGGTTCAGCGCCCGGCCGGGGGAAACGGTGGCAATCGTCGGTCCGTCAGGTAGCGGGAAAACAACGCTCGTCAAAGTCCTGGCCGGGCTGCTGGACCGCACCGAAGGCGCGCTCGTGGCGGCCGGACGGGACATCCGCGATTGGGATAAGGCAGCGTATCGCAGCCGTATCGGCGTCGTGATGCAGGACGACCACCTGTTCGTCGGCACGATCGAAGACAACATCAGCTTTTTCGACCCTCAGCACGACCCGGAGCGCGTGCGCGATTGCGCGCGGCTCGCGATGATCGAAGAGGAGATCGCCGCGATGCCCATGGGCTACAACACGATCGTCGGCAGCCTGGGCGTCGCGCTCTCGGGCGGTCAGCGCAGCCGCGTCCTGCTGGCGCGCGCGCTTTACCGGCGCCCGCAGATACTGTTCCTGGACGAGACTTTCGATCAGCTCGATCTGGCTCGAGAGCGAGCGATTACTGACGGGCTACGTGGCACCGGCATTGGACTCGTCATTGTCAGCCACCGCCCAGAGACCGTCGGGGCCGTCGATCGGATCGTGCGGCTCGGCGAGGCCTGAGAGGCTTCAAAGCGAAACGGCGCCCGCGGGCGCCGTTTTCCAGCTGTCCGATGTCGATTACTTCACGGCATCGACACCAAGGACGCCGGGCTGGGTCTTAAGCGACGCCAGGCACTGGTCGACCGTAGGCATGCGCGAGGTCGGCGAGACCCGGAACTGCCAAGTGTCGGCAGCCGGTGTGGTTCCAACGTAGTCGACGCGGCACCCGGTGACAGTCCCAAGCGCCAGTGCCCCCTGCGGGTTCGGCGGGATGCGGACTGGCTGGATCTTGAGGTTCACCAGCTGCCCTGGCCCAGTGGCTGTATCGGTGTTGCGGTCCGAGGATGCGCAGGCAGCGAGCATCGCTGCGGCGGCGATAAGGAGTGCGCGGGCGGTGTTCATGGGAGTTAGTCTCGCACAACGTCGCCGCGGGTCAAATGCCGCGGCACATGCCGGACGGACTAACCAGTGGGCCAATCTAGCGTCAGGGGTGACATTTGTCGAGAAATGACAAAAAAACGGCGCCCGTCGGCGCCGTGTGCAAGTTGCGGAACTCATTTGGGGGCTCTGCGGCCCCTCGCGTACCGCGTTTGCGATACGCGCGATCAGGGATACTCCTGCGCTGGCCTTCCGCTGCCTGCACTGCGGTCAGTATGCGGAGCCGATTGCCGTCCCGCCGGAGACCATATCCAAGTCATCGAATGACAGGGCCAAAATGTCCAGCGCCTCGTCTGTCGTCGCAACTTGTTCAACGGCCTTGATTTCCGTGGTCTCGACGTTCATGGTGGGTCCCTTCCGCAAGAATTTGGTTGTTTGGTTGGCATGCTTCGAAGCATGCACGGGACGAACTTTGAAGGGTTCGGGCGTTGGGGAAAATCCCTCGTTACTGGTGTTTGCTTTCCTGTCGCACCAAGGCAGAATCGGGCGCCAATTTTTTCCCGGCCGCCCTGGTGATTACTACGCGGCTCGTTGATGGACGATCTTGAAGCGCGGCTAGAGATCCTTGAACAGGAGTTGCGCCAGAACATCGCGGCTCCCCCGGCGGACTTGCCGTCTTTTATTGACGACTGGCTGAGGCGCCTTAGGGCGATTCCCTTCAACGTCGCACCGAAGAAGCGAGTCGAACTACTAAGCGACGCTTCTGCTCAGTACTACTTTCACGGTCAACGAGTCTTCAACGCGGTCGAGCCGATTGCGTTGGCCGTGATGCTGGCCGAGCAGGAAGGCGATCAGGCTCTGCTGCGACGAGCGTTGTCAATTCAGGGTCTCGTACTCACGGGAACTCGCAATACACCCGACGCGCTGCGGAGCCTGACGCGAGCATTGGACATAGCGGAGAACACGCCGGACAAAGTGGCCGTTGCGGCCGCTTGGATCAACATTTCGGTGACCTTTCTCGAGGCGACGCTGTACAACGATGCGCGCGTTTGCTACGACCGAGCGGACATCATGGCGCAGTCAATCGACGACGAGGCGTTGCGCGCCTCGCTGCGGGCTCGCGCGCTCCATGGGTCGGCCGTCACTAGTTTGTACCTGCACGAATATCTCCAGGGCGTCGATGCTTGCGAGGAAGCGCAGCAACTTCTCCTCGAACCGCGCGATCGTGAACATGAGCTCCTGCGGGCGATACTTGAAGCGACATATGCCCAACTGCTGTTGGCACTGAACCGCACGAGCGATGCGGCCGTGCATGCAGCGGTTGCGAGGGAGATGGCGGTCAAGTCCGGCGCGGCTCGCGCAAAGATCTCCGCCGCGACGGTCAGCGGCCTCGTAGAGGTTTACAAGGGCAACGTGGACGTGGGCATCTCGCGCATCGTTGCGATCAGGGATCAGTCGAAGATCCTGACCGGGTCATACCGAGAGGCGCTACTCGCCTCGGTAACTGCTTACGAGAAAGCAGGGCAACCAGATCGTGCGCTGTCGATGAATCGCGAGCTGATGATGCATATCCGCACCCAGCACCGTGAAGCCATCATGCAGCAGCAGCAGCAGCATCTGCAGAGACTGGGGCTGCCCGATACCGACACCGCGAGCCTGCGGGCGATCGAAGACCGGGACGAGGCGCTGAAGCGCAAACTCGAGGAAGCTGCAGCCAAGCAAGGTGAGTTCCTCGAGCACATGGCGCTGACGGTCGAGTTGCGCGAAGAGGACAGCGGCGAACACGCGTTCCGGGTGGCCATGTGGGCGCATCTGCTCGCGCTCGAGCATGGCGTTGATCCGACCGAGGCTCAACTCATCGAGTTGGCTGCGCGACTGCATGACATCGGCAAGGTCGTGATTCCGGATTCGGTGATCCGCAAGCGCACTGCGCTATCGCAGGGCGAGCGACAGCTCATCGAGACGCACGCGGCAACTGGCGCAGACTTTTTGATTCGCGCGAAAGTGCCTTATGCAGCACTTGCCGAGGAAATTGCGCGCCACCATCACGAAGCTTGGTCCGGCGAAGGCTATCCGGACGGCATTCCGGGCGATGCGATTCCGCTGCCGGCGCGCATCGTCGGCCTCTGCGATGCCTTCGACTCGCTGGTGCATCACCGCCCATGGCGGCCAGCCTGGCGCGTCGAGGAGGCACTCGGCCATCTGGTGCGCGAGAGCGGCCGGCAGTTCGATCCGACGCTCGTCGATCAATTCATCCCGCTGGTTCGACGCACCTACGCCAAGCATCCGGACGTCGACGCCTATCTGGCGCAGTCGGCACAGCAGACGCCGCTATGGACGATGCGCCGCTCGCTGGTCGAGCGCCTGTCGCGGCCTGCGCCGGGCGAGCAGGCCAACGAGCAATTGCGCCAGCAGCAACTGGCGCGTCTCAAGTCGACGAATTCGTAGCCCTTCGGCGGCATTGCCGGGGTGAGGGTCCGATTTGGCCGCTCCGGTGGTGCGCGCTAACCTTCGCGCCGCAGTTGCGGACGGACCGGCCCGACGCGGCGGTCGCGCCGGATTTCGACAAACATCACCTTCAGGGAATGCGATGAAAGCCATCCTCTCCGCGCTGGGCTGCGTGCTCGCGCTGGCGGCTGCGACGCCTGCGTACTCGCAGGAAAAGGCACCGCAAATGACCTCGGCCGAATGGCTGGCGAAGATCCAGGCCGACAAGAAGGGAATCGTCGCCAAGTCGATGGACCTGACGCCGGCCGAGGCGAAGAAATTCTGGCCGTTGTACGACCAGTTCGAGCGCGAGCTCGCGGTGCCGCAGGCGAGCTACACGCGCGCGGTGCTCGACTACATCGCGGCGGATGGCACGCTGACCGACGCCAACGCCAAGCGCATCACCGAGCAGGTCCTCGCGGCTTCTCGTGACGAAGCGCGGTTGCGCGACAAGCACTATCGCCAGTTGCTGAAGGTGCTGCCCGCACGCAAGGCGACGCGCTACATGCAGATTGAGAGCAAGATTCAGGCGATCGTTCGCTACGAATCGGCGAACGCCATTCCGCTGGTGAACTGAGGCGGTTCAGGACGCGTCGCCGCGCCAGCGCCGCCATCCCGCGGCGCGCAGTTCGCACGCGGGGCAGTGGCCGCAGCCCAGGCCCCAGGCGTGCGCGCTCGTGCGGTCGCCGAGGTAGCAGCTGTGGGTTTCGCGACGGATCAGCTCGACGAGCACGTCGCCGCCCAGATCGTGCGCAAGCCGCCAGGTCGCGGCCTTGTCGCGCCACATCAACGGCGTCTCCACCGTGAAGCGCTGGTCCATACCGAGCGAGAGCGTGACCTGCAGCGCCTTGAGGGTGTCGTCGCGACAGTCGGGGTACCCCGAATAGTCGGTCTCGCACATGCCGCCGACGAGGGCGTGGATCTCGCGCCGGTAGGCGATCGCGGCCGCGTAGGTAAAGAACAGCAGATTGCGTCCCGGCACGAATGTCGTCGGCAGGCCCTTGGCGCTCATGCGAATTTCGGCCGCCTGCGTGAGCGCGGTGTCAGACAGCTGAGCGAGCTCGCGCATGGCGACGAAGTGATCTTCGCCGAGGCGGGCGGACCACGCCGGAAAGCGCTCCCGCAGGTCCGCCAGGAAGCGCGGCCGCACCTCGAGTTCGACCGCGTGGCGCTGGCCGTAGTCGAAGCCGACGGTCTCTACCCGCGCGTATCGGGCCAGCGCCCAGGCGAGGCAGGTCGCCGAATCCTGCCCGCCGGAAAACAGAACCAGAGCATGGTCATGCATGAGATCAGTGTAGTGGGCATACTGACGGCATGAGAGCGCGCACGATCCCCGCCGTCTTCATGCGCGGGGGCACCAGCAAGGGACTGCTGTTCAAGGCATCCGACCTGCCATCGGATCACGCGCGCTGGGACTCGCTGTTCTGCGCAATGATGGGCTCGCCGGACTCGAACGGGCGGCAGCTCAACGGCATGGGCGGCGGACTGTCGTCACTGTCCAAGGTCTGCGTCATCGGGCGCCCGTCGCGCGCGGACGCGGACGTCGATTACACCTTCGCGCAGGTCGCGATCCGCGAGGCGCGCGTCGACATGAGCGGCAACTGCGGCAACATGAGCTCGGCGATCGGGCCGTTCGCCGTCGACGAGGGCCTGATCGCCGCCGCGGACGGACCCGTCACGCTGCGCATCCACAACACCAATACGCGCAAGATCATCCATTCGACCTTCGAGGTTCGCGACGGCCGCGCGGTCCAGCACGGCGATCTCGCGATCCCCGGAGTGGCGGGCACCGGCGCGCCGATACGGCTCGAATTCATGGAGCCCGGCGGCGCCATCACCGGCAAGCTGCTGCCCACAGGCGAAGTGATCCAGGAGCTCGACGTCCCGGGCGTGGGCCGTATCGACGTGTCGATGGTCGATGCCGGCAACGCCTGCGTATTCATTCGCGCCGAAAGCCTCGGTCTCAGCGGGAACGAAACGCCTGAGCAGATCGAGCGCGACGCTCGCCTGATGGAGGCGCTGCAGGCGATACGCGCGCACGGGTCGGTGGCGATGAAGATTGCACCTGACCTTGCGGCGGCGCGCGCGAAGCAGACCACACCGTCGATCGGCATCATTTCGGCGCCGACAGAATGGCGCTCGATCGACGGCGAAACCTTTGCCGCGGACGCTGCCGACCTCGCGGTGCGGATGATTTCGAGCAACCAGCCGCACCGCGCACTGCCGCTGACGGCGTCGCTATGCGTGGCTGTCGCCGCCAGCCTGCCGGAGTCGCTGGTGCACACGGTCGCGCGCTACTCGGGGCAGGGTCCGATGCGGCTCGGGATGCCGTCGGGCGTGCTGACCGTGTCGGCAGAAGTCCGCAAGGACCGCGAAGGCTGGTATGCACAGTGCGGAAGCTTCTATCGCACGGCGCGGCGGCTCTTCGAAGGGCGCGTCTGCCTGCCCGAGTAGCGCCGCGTCGGCGCTAGGCAGGGCAAGCCATGGACTGATTCAGCCAAGGTGGCCGGCCTCGGCGAGTTCGCGTATGCGCACGACGGTATCCAGGTCTGCGCCTTCATACGCCTGCTGCCGCAATGCGATCGTGACCTCGTCGAGTCCGCCCTCGCCGGCAACCTCCGATTCCGCTTCGTAGACGAAACGCAGGAACAGCGCGTCGGGCGAAGGCTCTTCGATCGTGATCGCCATGCGACTGGCGGGCCAGGACGCACCCGCGGCAGTGTGGATCTCGCTACGCTGGCGCGGGAACAACCGCACCCGGTCGCGCACACGAAAACTGCCGTAGTCGAGCGTGCGCTCGAGTTCGGTGACGCCTGAAAGCTCCCGGCGCGCATCGATCGTGGCCCGATCCAGACCGGCGATGAAGCGCGCGGGATCCTCGGCCCGCAGCACCAGCCCGCGCCACAACTGGTCGCGCGTCAACTCCGTCAGCAGCGGCATCAGAGGATCGTTGATCTGCACCAGGTGCTCGAAACGCATCCTAGTTCCAGAACCCCTGGCGCTCCAGCAGCGCGCGGATCTCCTCGGACTTCGGTCCGAAGAAGTCGGGGTCGTACTTGATCTTGGACGTGTAGTACTGCGCGAGCGAGGTGATGCCCGCGGCCTCGATGGCGGCCTTGATCTCCGGGATCGACATGTAACGCTGCCAGCCGCGCCGTTCGCGTTCGGCATAGATGGTGTCGATAACGGCCTCGGTTGGTCTGCGGTAGACCTCGTCGTGCACCAGTGCGGTCACCGGCAGGCGATCGCGCTTCGCCGGGTCCTCGGCCGGGTAGCCGACGACGATGCTGGTCACGGGCACAACTGTCTCCGGCAGTTGCAGGAAGTCCACCAGTTCCGCCAGTGAGTACAAGGTCGTCCCCATGTAGCAGATGCCGAGCCCGCGGGCCTGGAACCCGAGGCAGGCGTTCTGCGCGACGATCATCGCGTCATAGGCAGCCACGTGGTAGCCGAGCAGGTTGTTGAAGTTGTCGCGGGCGCCGCGCCGGCGCAGCCAGGTGCGGGTCCGGTACCAATCGGCGCAGAAGGTCACCACCAGCGGGGCTTCGAGCACCATCGGCTGCTCGAGGTGGAGCTCGTAGAGGCGGCGCTTCCGTTCGGGGTCACGCGTCAGGACGATCGAAATGCCGTTGAGGTTGCCCGAGGACGAGCCGCCGGCAATCGCGTCCTCGCAGACCTCGGTGACGAGCGCAGGGTCGATCGGCGTAGGGAGGTAGTGGCGGATCGAGCGGTGGTGGCGCAGCAACCGGGACAGATCGTTCATGGAAGAGTGGGTCGCGTTTAACCCCATTGTCTCCGATGCCGCGTTCACAGGTTCGTCGGCCCCCATGGGCCTCGAGAGGAGACACCGATGTCGGCAACTTCGTCCCGGGCGGGCTCGCCGCACCGCTCGCATCGTCGGGCGCGTGGGTGGGCGCTTGCCCTGGCTGCCATGGGCACGGCCGTAGGTCTTGGCATCGCCCCGTCCGCGCACGCGATCGGCTCGCTGGTCGATGTGCAGGTCGTCGATCGCTCCACCGGCGAGACGCTGCCGATGTACTGGTACAACGGTCGCTGGTGGGTGCCGGGCAAGCCGGGCACCCGCTACGCGGTGACGCTCACCAATCGTTCCGGCGGGCGCGCGCTGACGGTCGTATCGGTTGACGGAGTCAACGCAGTCAGCGGCGAATCGGCTTCGCCCGACCAGACCGGCTACGTCATCGCCAACGGCCAGTACGCGCAGATCACCGGATGGCGCAAGGACCTGGACCGCGTCGCTGCTTTCGAGTTCACAGCGCTCGCCGACTCCTACGCGGCGCGAACCGGCCGCCCTGATAATGTCGGCGTGATTGGGGTCGCCGTATTCCGTGAGCGCCCGCGCGCGCCGAGTCCACCGGTGCCTCCGCTCGCGAAATCCGAGCGCCAGGAGCCGGCGCGCGACGCGCCTGCACCGGCAGCCGGTGCCGCGGCTTCGAACGAGGCCGACGCCCGCCAGCGCAGTGACGGCGTGCGCGAGCAGCGCCTCGGCACGGGCCACGGCCGCAACGAGCGCTCGCCGACCTCTTACACGGACTTCGAACGCGCGCAGGCGACGCCCAATGAACTGATCGCGATCCACTACGACAGCCGCGATAATCTGATCGCGATGGGTGTGATCCCGCGACCGCGTCCGTTACCCGACCCGTTCCCGATGCCGGCGCGGTTCGTTCCCGATCCACCGATGCGCTGAGCTGCGTGTACGGGGTTCGCGCCTCAGTTGGAGCGATCGCATCGTCAGCCCGCGGCGCAGAATCGCTTGCCATGGAGGAACCGGCGAGCGACGAGGCTCTGCTGGCCGCGTATGCGGGCGGCGATGGGCGCGCGTTCGCCGAACTGTACGAGCGCCACGAACGGCCGGTGTATCGCTACTTTCTGCGGCAGGGTGCGGCGCCGGCGGTCGCGGACGATCTGCTGCAGGAGACGTGGATGGCGGTCATTCGACATGCTGGCCGATTCGAGCCGCGCGCGCGCTTCACGACGTGGCTCTACACCGTCGCGCGGAGCAAGATGGTCGATCATTGGCGCGCACAGGACGGCACGATGAGCCTCGATGACGCCGCCAACGACCCGGACGAGACGCCGTTCGACGTGCCAGGCCCCGCTTCCGACCGCCCGGATGTGCAGGTCGTGTCGCGTGCCGAGGCGCTCGCCTTTGTTGCTGCTGTCGAGGCGCTGCCGCCGGCACAACGCGAGGCATTCCTCCTGCAGATTGAGGCTGGCCTCTCACTGGAGGAGATTGCGCAGGTGACTGGAGCCGGGACGGAAACGGTCAAGAGCCGGCTGCGCTATGCGATGGCGAAGCTGCGGTCGACGATGGAGGCATGGCAATGAACGCGCAGCACCCGACTTCCCGCATGCACACCGCCATGACAGGCGGCGGCGAGCGCAGCCGGCGACGGGAGCGGCATTGAGCGAAGACAGCGATCGCCTACGGCGAGCCTATCGCGCTGCCAACGAAGCCCTCGACGCGCGACCTTCGGCGGCGACGCGCGCGGCTATTCTGGCAGCCGCAGCACGCGAGGTGAAGGCGCAGCCGCGCGATGCGGCCGCGCGGCCGCGTCGCGGACTGCCGCGCTGGCCCATGGCTGCCGCAGCCGCCGTGCTGCTGTCCACGCTCGCCGCGATGCTCACGGTTCGTACCGAGCGCGAGATGCCGAGCTTCAACGCGCCTCCCGTGACGGAGCGCGCTCCGGCACCGGTGGCAGCACGGCCGGCCGCGCCCGCCGAGAAGGCCGACGCTGCATCGGCATCGCGTGAGACGATTCCGGCGCAGGGGTCATCGAGCGCTCAGGCATCGCCAGAAGTGGCTCTGAATCCAGCACCGAGTCGAGATGCGCCGCCGCTGGTCAAGCGCGCGGCGCCGAAAATTGCTCAGCAGGCGGATGCGCAACCTGGTCGCGACCAGACCGAGCGCGATTCGATGCGTCAATTGCGGAACGAAACGCCCGCCACGGCGGCACCTGAGCAGCGTGCGCGCTCTGCGAAGGAAGAGTCCGCCGCGCCGTCTGTACCGCTGGCCGTGGCCGCTTCGCCCGAAGTGAAGGCGCGTGCGGCCACTCCCGAAACCGCAAGGACGGAACCCGCACCGGCCACGGCATCTTCGCCCGGCCCGGACGAGCGGACCGACCGGGCTGCCGGCATCGTGGCCAAACCGCAAAAGCAGGGGGCTCTCGCGGCAAGCGCGGCCGCGTCCGCCGAGTCGGCCGCCGCCGATGCGGCATCGCCGCCGCTGCGCGCCGAAGACTGGCTCGACAAGATCATCCGGCTGCGGCGCGACGGCCGCCACGCCGAGGCCGACGCCGAGCTGAAGCAGTTCCGCGAGCGCTATCCGCAGGTGGCCATCCCGGCGGAAGCCCTGCCGCCGACCGGCACTCGCTAGTCGGAAGACGCTACGCCTTCCGCGCCGCGCCCGGTGCGGGTCGCGTGGCACTCAGACGCACTGCATCACGCGTTGCAGCCTCGTCCGGACTTCCGCCGCCACCGCGCCGAGCGCCGGGCTCGATGAAAGTTGCTTCATCGCGTCCGGGTCCTTGAATTCCACCTGCGTGTTGCCGTCGTCCGATTCCCGTACCACCACATTGCACGGCAACAGCAGCCCGATGGTCGGCTCGGCCTCGAGGGCGCGACGAGCCAGCGGCGGGTTGCAGGCACCGAGGATCCGATATGGGCGCACGTCGATATCGAGCTTTTTCTTCATCGTCGCCTTGACGTCGATCTCGGTCAGCACGCCAAAGCCTTCCTTCGCAAGTTCCGCAGTCGCCCTTTGCACGGCGTCGTCGAACCCGAGCGCCACGGTCTTGCCAAATCCATACGCATTCTTCATCGCCACGCCTCACTTCACAGCTGCATGTGGTGATGCTGGCAACACTGCGGCGTCTTCGCTTTGAGCCGCGCCAAGCGCCATGCATTCAACCGCGTATCGGCCGTCAAAGGCCTGCCGCGCAAGGCGAGCGGCGTCGGCTTCGAAGGCCCGCAAGCCGCCGTGAGCCAGGGCCTGCGCCGCTTCGAGCGTCTTGACCGATCCGAGCCAGCACCAGCGGTCGAACACATGGATGTCCTCGCGGCAGCGGGCCTCGTTGCGCTCCACCAGCGCGACCGGCCCGGTATAGGGCCAGTCGGGTATGAGCCAGCCGGACAACAGTTCGCGCACCCGATCGCCGTGTTCGCGCGGCGACTCGATCCCGACGCAGGCGCCAAGGCAGCGACGCAGCTGGCGGCTGAAGCACGGCAGGCCGTCCGGCCCGCGCCGCCCTTCGAGCCGCAGCACCTTCATGCAGAGCCCGTGCTCATGCGCAAGCTCAGCCAGCAGGCGGCGCGCCGCGGCGCGCGAGCCGAAGGGCCCATAGACGCCGGCGAGCCCATCGGGGGCGAGGGTCGCGGCGCACAGATACTGTGGCCGCCCGTCGTCGGCGAACTGCAGCATCACCTGGTTCTGCTTGCGGCGCAGCGCGACGTTGTGCGCGGGCAGCCGGGTCTTCACGAGCTCGCACTCGCGCAGCAGGGCGCCGAACTCGCCGGCGCATTCTTCCCACTCGAGCCTGTGCACTTCCTGTGACAGCCGCAGCTCGCGGCCGGCACGATGCTCGGCGTTGAAGTGGCCGGCCATGCGCGCCTTCAGGTCGACGCTCTTGCCGATATAGATCGGATGCTCGTTGAGCCCGTAGAACAGGTACACGCCCGGCGCGCGCGGAACGCCGTCGAGAGCATCGGGCGGCAGATGTGGCGGCAGACTCGGTCGCCGCAGCAGAGTCGCCACCGCCAGTTCGAGCTCGGCCGGCGGGTGGCGCTCCGCCAGCTTCTCCAGCAGGCGCCAGAGCACGCGCGCGTCGCCGAGGGCGCGATGGCGCTGCTCGCCGCCAAGATCAAAGCGCTCGATGATCGCGTCCAGCGTGTGCGGACCGCGGTCGGGATACAGGTGTCGTGACAGCCGCACCGTGCACAGCGTCTTCGCGTGGAAATTGAGGTCGGCGCGTGCGAACTCCGCGCGCAGGAAGCCGTAGTCGAAGCGCGCGTTGTGCGCGACGAACACTGCCCCGTCGAGGCGGTCGTAGAGCTCCTGCGCGATCTCTCCGAAAGCCGGCGCCTCGCGCACCATGTCGTTGGTGATGCCGGTGAGCCACTGGATCTCGGGCGGGATCGGAATGCCCGGATTGACGAGCGACGACCATTCGATCACGCGCGCATCGTCGCCGTCGAAATCGACGCCGACCAGGCCGACTTCCGTCACCCGCTCGCGCTCGGGGCTCGAGCCTGTCGTCTCGACATCGACGAAGGCGAGTCGGGGGGCAATCGGGGGCAGCATCGGTGGCAGCGGTCCGGCCCGCGAATTATCGGGCACCAGCGTCACAAATCCGCGCCGCGGGGCATACTGGCAGGTCAAGCTGCTGGAGCTCACGAGGCGCCGGCTGAAGAACAGGGAGACATGCCATGCAGGCCGCCACACTTCCTCTTGCGTCTTCGCCCGACACCGGCAAGACCCGCAGACTGGCGGAGGTCGCCGCGCTCATCGCCGAGCGCCACACCGGCAGCGAACGTACGCTGCTGATGACCTTCTGTGAGCAGTACTTCCGCCAGGCGGATCCGGAAGACCTCGAAGAGCGCAGCGCGCAGGATCTGTACGGCATGGTGTGGTCGCACCTGCGGTTCGCGCACGTGCGAAACCCCGGGGAACCGAAGCTCAGGGTGCTCAATCCGACGGTGCCTGACGCCGGCTTCGCTTCGCGGCACACCGTGGTCGAGGTCGTCAACGACGATATGCCGTTCCTGGTCGACTCGACCTCGGTCGAGATCAACCGGCAGGGACTGACGCTGCACCTGATCTTCCACCCGATCTTCGCCGTCCGTCGCAACGAGGCGGGCGAACTCGTCGAACTGCAGCCGCGCGCGGAGCGGCCTGACTGGTCGCGCGAATCGTTCATGCATCTTGAGGTCGACCGTATCGCTGATCCGGTCGCGCGGGCAGGGCTGGCCGAAGGCATCGAGCGCGTGCTCAGCGATGTCCGCGCTGCCGTGACCGACTGGAAGGCGATGGTCGCGAAGCTGCGCGATGTCATCCGCGAACTCGACGAGCGGCCGCCGCCGGTGTCGCGCGAGGAGCTCGCGGAATCTCGCGCGTTGCTGCAGTGGCTGACCGAGGACCACATGCTGCTGCTCGGCTATCGCTGCAACGACCTGCGTGTGCGCAATGGCGAACTCGAGCTGGTGCGCGGTTCCGAGTCCGGGCTCGGCATCCTGCGCGAAGGTGGCGTGCCGGCGGCAAGTTCAATCAGCTTTTCGACGGCCCCGCGGGCGATGCGCAGCCTTGCCACCTCGCCCTCGCCGCTGCTGCTGGTCACGAAGGCGACGACGCGGGCGACAGTGCATCGGCCCGGGTATGTCGACTACGTCGGGATCAAGCGCTACGACTCCGATGGCCGCGTGATCGGCGAGCATCGCTTCATCGGCCTGTTCACTTCGGCAGCCTACAGCGCGCGTGTATCGGAAGTTCCGCTGCTGCGCGGCAAGGTGCGCGCCGTGACCGAGCGCGCGGGCCTCGCGCCGGCGAGCCACCTCGGCAAGGCGCTGACCCACATCCTCGAAAGCTATCCGCGCGACGAGCTGTTCCAGATTTCAGCCGACGAACTGTTCGAGATCGCCAACGGCATCGTGCAGCTCGGCGAACGCCAGCGCTTCCGCCTGTTCGTGCGACACGACGCCTTCGAACGCTTCGTGTCGTGCCTGATCTTCGTTCCACGCGAGAACTACACCACCGGGCTGCGCCGCAAGTTCCAGTGGATCCTGCTCGAAGCATTCAACGGCTCGGCCGCCGAGTTCGACGTGCTGCTCACCGATGCGGTGCTGGCGCGAATCCACATCACGGTGCGAACCACACCGGGCTGGATTCCCCCCTATGACCGCCGCGCGCTCGAGGCGCAACTGGCTGCCGCGGCGCGTCGCTGGGAGGACGACCTGCGCGACGCACTGAATGACCAGGTCGAGGAAGCGGCGGCGGCGCGCGCGCTGCGCCGCTACGGCTCCGCGTTTCCGGCGTCGTACCGGGAGCACAGCGACGCCGAAAGCGCCGTCGAGGACATCGAGTGTCTGGACCGACTATCGCGCACCGACCTCGTGCTGCGGCTGTTCCGCCCCCGCGGCGCAGCGGCGGGGCGGCTCGGCTTCAAGATCTACCGCGGTACCGCGCCGGTGTCACTGTCGGATTCGCTGCCGATGCTCGAGCACATGGGTGTGCGCGTCCTGGCGGAACGGCCGTACGAGATCACGCCGGATGGCGCCGAGCCGCTATGGATCCACGACTTCGAACTCGAGGCGCCGGCCGGCGACGAGCTCGACATCGCGGCGCTTGCGCCGGCGTTCGAGGATGCGTTTGCGCGCGTCTTCACCGGCCGCGTCGACAACGATGATTTCAACCGCCTGGTGCTGAAGGCGGGTCTCGGAGCGGATGAGGTCACGGTCCTGCGCGCGTATGCAAAGTACCTGCGCCAGGTGGGATTTCCGCTGTCGCAGCCGTACATCGAGGCGACGCTCGACGCGCATCCCCGCATCGCCGGCTTGCTGATGCGTCTGTTCCGCCTGCGCTTCGCGCCGGACCAGCATGACACGAACGCGGCCGCGAGCCAGGTCCGCGCGATCGAACAGGCGCTGGACCGCGTGCCGAACGCGAGCGAGGACCGCGTGCTGCGCCAGCTGCTAGCCCTGGTCCAGGCGACCCTGCGGACCAATTTCTGGCGGACGGGTGTGGGCGCCAGCGGCGCCGATGGGCCGCGCCGCAGCTTCGTCAGCTTCAAGTTCGATCCGAAGCGAGTTCCGGCGCTGCCGGAACCGCGGCCGATGTTCGAGATCTTCGTCTACTCCACGCGCTTCGAAGGTGTGCACCTGCGCGGCGGCAAGGTCGCGCGTGGTGGCCTGCGCTGGTCCGACCGGCCTGAGGACTTCCGCACCGAGGTGCTCGGCCTCGTCAAGGCGCAGATGGTGAAGAACACGGTCATCGTTCCCGTCGGCAGCAAGGGCGGATTCGTGCTGAAGAAGGCGCCGCCCGCGACCGACCGCGATGCCTTCCTCAGGGAGGGCGTGGCCTGCTATCAGGACTATCTGCGCGGGCTGCTCGACCTGACCGACAACCTCGTCGGCGGCAAGACCGTCGCACCGCCGTCGGTGGTGCGCCACGACGCCGACGACCCGTACCTCGTCGTCGCCGCCGACAAGGGTACCGCGACCTTCTCCGACTACGCGAACTCGA
>DATKAJ010000112.1:0-11261 GCA_035498175.1 Burkholderiaceae bacterium | reverse complement strand
CCGCGGAGCCCGGAGACCTTGCGGATCGCCAGCAGGGCGCCGTCGACGTAGGGCTCCGCGCTGGACCCCGCATGATGGCTGAGGTGCAGACGCTGTCCCGGCGCGCCGAAGATTGCCTCGACACCGATCACATAGCCGGGCAGTCGCACCGAGTGGACCTGCACCCCGTTCAGCGTCGCGCCGCGCGCAGCCACGGGTCCACGCACCTGGTCGAGCACCACGCCGGGGTGCGGCTGCTTCACGCGGCCGAGACGGAACGCGAGTTCGCGCGCGGTGCCCGATGGGGCATCGGGCTTGTCCTCGTGTGCCGTGTCGATGATCTCGAAGTGGTCGAGGTAGCGCGCCGCGATTTCCGCAAAGCGCTGCAGCAGCACGACGGTGAGCGCGAAATTGCCGCACGCCAGCACGCCGCGCTCGCGTGCGCGCGCCGCGCGGTCGATCTCGCCGTAGTCGTCATCGCTGAGCCCGGAGGTGCCAACGACCACGTGCACTCCCGCCGCAAGCGCCGCGAGGATGTTCGCCTTGGCGCTGTCCGGCTTGGTGAACTCGACGAACACATCGCAAGCTGTGCGCAGCGCCATGCCCGCGTCAGCGTGGATCGGGGCGGTGAGGGCGGGTTCGCCGAGCACGTCCGCCAGCGACTGCCCGGCGTACCGGCGTGCCACTGCGGCAACAAGCTGAAGATCGGCCGCGCGCCCAATTCCACGCGCCAGCGCAGCACCGGCCCAGCCGGTCGCGCCGGCCAGGATCACGCGCGTGCGATCGCTCATAGCTGGCGCGCGATCAGGATGCGCTGGATGTCGCTCGTGCCCTCGTAGATCTGGCACACGCGCACGTCGCGGTAGATGCGCTCGACCGGGAAATCGCTGACATAACCATAGCCGCCGTGGATCTGGATCGCATCGGAGCACACGCGCTCAGCCATCTCGGAAGCGAACAACTTCGCCATGGCGGCCTGCTTCAGGCAGGGCTGGCCCGCATCCTTGAGTCGCGCCGCATGATGGATCAGCTGTCGCGCGGCCTCGAGCTGGGTGGCCATGTCGGCGAGACGGAACTGCACCGCCTGGTGATCGAAGATCGGCTGGCCAAAGGCAACGCGTTCGCGCGCGTAGGCCAGCGCGGCCTCGTAGGCGGCGCGCGCCATGCCGAGCGACTGCGCGGCGATGCCGATGCGACCGCCCTCGAGGCCGGAGAGCGCAATCTTGTATCCGGCGCCCTCGTCGCCGATCAGCTGGTCGGCAGGCACTCGGCAGTTCTCGAGCAGGATCTGTGCCGTGTCCGAAGCGTGCTGGCCGAGCTTCTCCTCGACGCGGGCGACGACGTAGCCGGGCGCCGCCGTCTCGACGATGAAGCAGCCGATGCCGCGCTTGCCCGCGGACTTCTCCGTGACGGCGAGAACGATCGCGAGGTCCGCGTTCTTGCCGCTGGTGATGAACTGCTTGACACCATTTAACACCCAGTGGTCGCCGTCGCGCACCGCGCTGGTCCGCAGGCCTGACGCTTCCGACCCGACGTGCGGCTCGGTCAGGCAGAACGCGCCGAGCTTTTCGCCACGGGCCAGCGGCACCAGGAACTTCTGTTTCTGCGCCTCGTTTGCCCACGCCATCAGGATCGAGCACACGGGGCAGTTGTTGACGCTGATGATCGTTGAGGTCGCCCCGTCGCCGGCGGCGATTTCCTCGAGCGCAACGGCCAGCGCCCTGTAGTCCATGCCCGCGCCGCCGTAGGCCTCCGGGACTGCGATGCCGAAGGTGCCGAGCGCAGCGAGTTCCTTCAGGGCCTCGCGCGGGAAGGTCGCGTTGCGGTCCCACTCCGCCGCGCGCGGCGCGAGCCGCTGACCGGCGAAATCACGCAGCGCATCGCGCAGCAGCAGGTGCTCTTCACCGAGCATCGGGGCGGGACAGCGGGCTCGGCTCGGGAGTGGGCGCCATCATGCGCGGCCGGTCGCCGAACTCGACCCACGCTGGCCTGAGCTTCAGCACGGCGGCGACGACACCTCCGGCAACCATCGAGCCGATCAGCAGCGGGCCGCCGCCGACGATTCCGGTCGTGATCAACGTGTTCGAAAAGCACCGCAGCGCGTTATGCCACGGGCACCACAGCCAGGCGATCAGCGAAGTGATCGCGATCCAGGTCAGCAGCGCAACTAGCAGCGCGCGCGACAGCGAATGCTCGGTCGTCGTGACCTGCGTTGCGGCGCGGATGTACGAGAGGACGGCGAACAGCATCGCCAACAGCCCGGGGATCGCGACGAAGAGCCAGCTCGCCATGCCGGCCTCGACCGCGAAGCTGCGCATCACCGGCTCGATGACGGCGAGCGCCATCCAGCAGCAGATGCCGTAAACGAGCACGATAAAAAGTTGCAACGGCATGACGGTCCCCGGGGAGCCTGGTGGTCAGGTCCACGCGCGGCGGCGGGCCGTGACTTCAATCTCGATCTTCATGCGCGGATCGACCAGGCCGCATACGATAGCCGTGGCCGCCGGGCGCGCGGTTGCGAAATACTGCCCGAATACGGGCGCGACTCGCTCGAACAGGCTCGTCTCGGCCAGGAAATAGCGGACCCGCACCACGTCGTCGAGGCTGCACCCGGCCTGCCCGAGCGCAGCAGCGATGTTGCGAAAGCACTGGTGCGTCTGGGCCACCGCATCGGCGTCGATCGTCATCTTCGCGTAGTCGAAGCCGGTCGTGCCGGCGACGTGCACGTAGTCGCCTTCGACGACCGCACGGCTGTAGCCAGCCACGGCCTCGAACGAGGAGCCGGAGGAGATCAGACGTCGGTCGTTCATCTCACCAGGACAGCTGCTCGCCGTTGAAGTTGAGAAACTTGCCGTTCTGCGACGCGTTCGCCGTCGCAAGAACACGTCGCATGCCCGCGACGCTGGTTGCGACCTCGATATCCGCTCCGGCGCCGCCCATTTCAGTCCGCACCCAGCCGGGATGGAAGGCGACGCAGACGATACCGTGTGGGCCCAACTCGAGGCTGATCGACCGCAACGCCGCGTTGGCTGCGGCCTTGCTGGCGCGGTAGAGCCAGCCCGAGGTACTGCTCATCAGCGAGATCGAACCCATGCGGCTCGAGACCAGCGCCAGCTTGCCGCCAGTGGACGCCAGTGCGGGGACAAGCTGCGGCAGCAGTTGCATCGGCGCGCGCACGTTGGTGTGCATCACGCTGTCGAAATCGAGTCCGCCGGGCGCGGTGACCGCGCTCGTGCGAGGTCCATACACGCCGGCGTTGTAGATCGCCACGTCGAGCTTCTCGCCGTGCAGTTGCGCGCCGAATTGCGCCACGGCCGCCTCGTCGAGCACGTCGAGTTGCAGCGGCTTGGCACCCAGTTCGCGCAGCTTTCCCGCGTCTTCGTTCCGGCGCACGGTGGCGATTACTCGCGCACCTTCGGCGGCGTACTGGCGCGCGAACTCGAAGCCGATGCCGCGCGATGCGCCGATGACGAGGACGGTGCTCATGCCGATTTCGCGTTCAGCGTTCCGCGAGCGCCAGGCGCGCCGCCAGCGCGACGAAGAGCGTCGCTCCGAGCGCATTCAGCAGCCGGCGCGTGCGCTCGCTCGTCCCCAGACGTCGCATCTGATGCGCCACGGCAACCAGCCCAAACAGAAACAGCGTGCCGTTGAAGATGAACACCGCGCCGAGGAACAGGAATGCCAGTGGTTTGTCCGCGGCGTCGGCACGGATGAACTGGGGGAGCAGCGCAAGGAAGAAGAGCGCCACTTTCGGGTTCAGCAGGTTGGTCAAAAACCCCTGCACGAAGATGCGACGCCGGTCGGTGATGACCGGCGCCGATGGCGCTGCCTCTGCCACAGGCACCGGGTTCAGCGCCGAGCGCGCCATCTGCGCGGCGAGCCACACGAGATAGGCGGCACCGGCCCACTTGATCGCGTCGAACGCCCAGGTCGAGGCGGCAAGCAATGCAGCGAGGCCGAGCGCCGCGGCCACGGCGTGCACCGCGCAGCCGGTGCTGATGCCGAGCGCCGCCGCCACGCCACCGCGCGCGCCGTGCTGCAGCGTGCGCGTCACCGTGTAAGCCATGTCCACACCCGGCGTGGCGTTCAGCACCAGACCGGTGACGACGAAGAGCAGGAGGTTTTCGGTGCCTAACATCGCACGCCTGAGGTCGCGGGACCCCTACACCAGCTCCACCGCAAGGGCAGTCGCTTCGCCGCCGCCGATGCACAGCGCCGCCACGCCGCGCTTGCCCCCGGTCTTGCGCAGAGCTCCGAGCAGCGTCACGACAATGCGCGCGCCCGAAGCGCCGATCGGATGGCCGAGCGCGCAGGCGCCCCCGTGGATATTGACCTTGTCGTGCGGCAGGTTGAGCTCCCTCATCGCGGCCATGGTTACCGCGGCGAAGGCCTCGTTGACCTCCCACAGGTTGACGTCGCCTGGCTTCCAGCCCGTCTTGGCCAGTACCTTGTTGATGGCCCCGATCGGCGCGGTCGTGAACCACTCCGGCGCTTGCGCGTGCACGGAATGCGCGAGGATGCGGGCGACCGGCTTCCTGCCGAGCTTGACCGCGGTCGATTCGCGCATCAGCACCAGCGCGGCGGCGCCGTCGGAGATAGACGAGGCGTTGGCGGCGGTGATCGTGCCGTCCTTCTTGAACGCCGGTTTCAGCCCCGGGATCTTGTCGAGCTTGGCCTTGAACGGCTGCTCGTCGCGGTCGACGGCGATCTCTCCGCCCTTGCCGGAGATCTTTACCGGGGTGATCTCCCAGCCGAAGCTGCCGTCGGTATTGGCCTTCAGCGCACGCTCGGTCGACGCGATCGCGAATCTGTCCTGCTCCTCGCGCGTGAACGAGTACTTGGCGACACACTGTTCGGCAAAGACACCCATCGCCTTGCCGCGCTCGTAGGCGTCCTCGAGGCCGTCGAGCGCCATGTGGTCATAGGTCGTGAACGCACCGTAGCGATAGCCCTTGCGGCTGCCGACCAGCAGGTGCGGCGCGCTGGTCATGCTCTCCATGCCGCCCGCGACCATCACGCTGGCACTGCCCGCTGTCAGCATGTCATGCGCGAACATCATCGCGCGCATGCCTGAGCCGCACATCTTCGACAGTGTGACTGCACCGACCGACTGCGGCAGCCCGGCTGCGAGCACGGCCTGGCGCGCGGGCGCCTGCCCCTGGCCGGCCATCAGGCAGCAGCCCATCAGTACCTCGTCGATCGAGTCGCCGGCGACCCCGGCTCGCTCGACCGCGGCGCGGATCGCCGTGGCGCCGAGTTGCCAGGCCTGCAGGGCGGCAAAGTCGCCCAGCAGGCCGCCGATCGGCGTGCGGACGGCGGAAACAATGACGATCGGATCGCTCATGTGCATCTCCTCTTCTAGCTGGAACGGAATTCTGACGCATAGCGGCGCCGGAAGCGGCGCTCGGGCGGATACGGAAACACGTCTTCGAGATGGCCGGCCTGGATGCGTTCCTTGCGGTGCTGCCAGAAGGCGGGTTCGAACAGATCCGGGTGGTGTTTCATCAGCGCAGCCCGGATGCGCGGGTCGCCGGTCAAAAATGGCCGCCACTGTTCCGGGAACATGTCGCGCCTGTCGACATAGCTCACGATCTCGCCGCCGTAGTCGTCGTCCATGCTGCCCGGCGACGGCATGTCGCGGAAGTTGCAGTCGGTCATGTACTCGATCTCGTCGTAGTCGTAGAACACGACCCGGTTCAGTCGGGTCACGCCGAAGTTCTTGTAGAGCATGTCGCCGGGAAAGATGTTTGCCGCGGCGAGTTCCTTGATCGCATTGCCGTATTCGACGATTGCATGTTCCAGTTCGGTATCGGTCGCCTTGGTCAGGTAAAGGTTGAGCGGGGTCATGCGCCGCTCGATGTACACGTGGCGGATCGTCACCGTGCCCTCGCCGAACTCGAGCTGGGTCGGGCAGAAGTTGCGCAGCTCGTCGATCAGTTCGGGTGAGCAGCGCGCCCGCGGCAGTGTGACCAGTGAGTACTCCCAGGTGTCCGCCATGCGCCCGACGCGGTCATGCAGCTTAACCAGCTGGTATTTGGACATGATCTGCTGGCGGTCGGTGTCCTTCGGATGCGGGATCACGTCCTTGATGACCTTGAACACGTACGGGTAGGACGGCAGCGTGAACACCGACATCACCAGACCCTTGATGCCCGGCGCGATCACGAACTGGTCGGTCGAATGCTTCAGGTGGTGCAGGAAGTCACGATAGAAGAGAGTCTTGCCCTGCTTGGCGAGCCCGACCATCGTGTACAGCTCCGACGGCGGCTTGTGCGGCAGGATCGAACGGAGGAAGTCGACATAGGCCGAGGGCGCTTCCATGTCGACCAGGAAGTACGCCCGCGTGAAGGAGAACAACGTGGCCAGCATGTCACTGGTGAACATCGCCGTGTCGAGACACAGCTGGCCGCGCGAGTTCTGCAGCACCGCCACCGCGACCGGCGTGATGCGGGTGCCGTTGATTACGCGACCGACGATGTAGCAGCCCTTGTTGCGGAAGAACAGCGACGACAGGATCTGGATCTGGCAGTCGGGCTCCATGTGCCATGGGCGCCGGAACGCCTCGCCGCTGCGATGCGCCTCGCACACTGCGCGCACCATCAGTCGCAGGTCGCGCTCGACGTCCTCCCAGCGGCAGGCGATGCCGGCGTCGATCACGATCTGCCGCAGAGTGCGCCGCAGGCCGCGCGCCGGGTAGTAGCTGCGGTACGACGGCGGATCCGAGTCCATGTAGTCGGTTGCGACGCCCGGTCGTACAAACAGGAATTGGTTGCGGTAATACTCACGGTGCAGCAGCTTGGTGCAGACCGAGTTGAAGAAGGTCTCGGCGCACTCGGGCTGCCGGTGCTCCGCGAGCAGCGTCACGTAGTGCTGCTTCACGGCCTGCCACAGTGCATCGCGCTCGGTGTCCTCCAGCGAGGCCAGGTCGAATTCGTTCTCGATCCGCGCGACGGCCTCGAGCACGCGCTTGTCGTAGAAGTCGATGCGCTCGCGCGCCCGTTCGCGCATCCGCTGCCATTCGCGGTTTTCGTACAGGGCCTTGGCCTGCTGCGCGACGTAGCGGAACAGGCGGTAATGCCGGTTGAAACCCTCGAGGATCGCGTTCGCAATTCGTGCGGGCGACGGCATCGAGCGGTCGAAGATCACGTCGGCAGCGGCGGACATCTGCGTATTCTCGCTAATGCTGCCGGGGTGTCAGCGCCAGCCAGACGGCAAGCACGCCAAAGGCGGTGCCGAGCACCCAGCGCTGCATCCTGAGCCAGCCCGGGCGCACCGCGAGCCAAGACGAAAGCGCCCCGGCGACGGTCACCAGCGAGCCGTCGACCAGCGTGGATACCGTGATGTGCACGACGCCCAGCGCCAGACTTTGCAGCAGCACCGAGCCGCCGGCCGGGTCGACGAACTGAGGGAAGAGCGACAGGTAGAACACGGCGACCTTGGGATTGACCACCGACGCGGTCAGCGACTGGCGGAACAGCACGCGGTCGGGCACCGGATCGAGCGGCTGCGGTGTGAAGCTGAAGCCGCCGCCGCGCAGCGTCGTCCATGCCAGCCACAGCAGGTAGGCCGCGCCGGCCAGCTTGACGGCATTGAATGCGGCGGGCAGCGCCAGCAGCAGCGCCGACAGCCCGATCGCCGCGGCAAAGAGATGCACGAACACGCCGGCCATCACGCCGATCAGCGAGAAGTAGCCGGCGCGACGCCCCTGGGTCAGTGTGCGCGAGATCAGGTAGATCCACACGGGACCCGGTGTCAGCGCCAGCAGCAGCACGGCGAGGGCGAACAGACCGAGCTGGGCGGGTTGCAGCCCGAAGAGGGTCATCGGGCGATCCTCCGCACTGCGTGCTCCGGCGTCAGCGCTTCGGAGCGGCCGGGCGCGCTCACGGGGCCCACTCCCAGTGCTGCTCGAGCACTTCGGGCCCCCACGCGGTGGTCGGCCGCTCGAGCGTCTTGCGGAACCCGAAGGTCTCGTACAGATGGCGTGCCGCGTTCAATCCGGAAAATGTGTCGAGCACGACACGCCGATAGCGCGCGGCGGCGAACTGCATCGCCGCCTGCATCATGCGACGGCCCATGCCGTGCCCGCGCAATACGTCGGCCATGACAAACCAGCGCAACTGTGCGCAGTCCGGCTCGTCATTCGAAGCGCCGTCGATGACGATCGTTCCGACCATGGCACCGCCGTCAACCGCGACCCACACTCCGTCGCGTTCGGAGTCGAAACGCGCCAGGAATGCGCCGATGTCCGCGAGGCGGCCGGCTTCGAAGTAGACGCCGAATTGGTGCTCGCGCGCGTAGTACAGGCTCTGCAGTGCCGCGCTGGCCGCCATCGCGCCGGGCAGCAGTGCCGGCAGCAGCCGCGGCCCGCAGTCGACCGGATTCAGCGCGGCCTCGAACGGATACAGCAGTTCGAAGCGCTCCAGATCCACCGGCATCGACTCCTCGAACCGGCGCCCGAGGCCTTCCAGTTCGCGTGTAAAGAACTTCCGGTGCCCGTCCTTCCAGTCGGCGAGCGTGCGGTCGCCTTCGCCCTCGTCCCAGGCGAAGGCCGCATCGACGTCTTCGAAGCGACGACGCTCGAGCACGGTGGTCCGCACGACCGCGCGCGGAGTGCCATCGTGTTCGGTCAGCACCGAGTAGCCGCCGGCCACCGGCTTCACCTGCGGCATCCGGTCGTTGAATTCAGCCAGTCCTGCGGTCGCACGCTTGGGTCCATGCAGCACGAGCTCGACGAGCTCGTGCGCCAGCTGCGGCGTGTCGCCGAAGTACCACGCCTGATAAGGCGTCGTCGGCGCGAGTCGGGTGGCTGTGCAGAACTCGGACCAGAAGCGCGCAACGGCGGCCGACTTCGCCACCGAATTGTCGGGCAGCTGCGGGTCGGTCGCGTCGGAGGAAGCCACAATGCTCGCGGCTCAGCCCTGCAGCTCGAACAGCATGCAGGTGGTCGTGCCGTGCGAGTAAAGACGGCCCTCGCTGTCGACTAGGCGGCCCTCGGCCGTCGCCATGCGCTTGCTGCTGGACACTACCTTGCCTTCGGCACGGACCGGGCCCACGGCCTCGGTCAGCGCGCGCACGCAGTGGATCTTGAATTCGAGCGTGGTGTAGGCGCGCCCCGCTTCGCATAGTGTCTGCACCGCGCATGCCATCGCCGAATCGAGCAGCGTGGCGTGATAGCCGCCATGAACGGTGGCGATCGGGTTGTAGTGCGCATGCGCGGGCCGGCCCTGGAATACCGCGCGACCGGGCTCGGCCTCGATCAGATGAAAGTCCAGCGTCTGTGTGATCGGTGCGACCGGAAGTTCGCCGTTGATGATCTTCTGCAGGAACTCCAGCCCGCTCAGCCGACGCAGCGTGCCGGCATCGGCCAAGCCCGGAGGCTGGAAGTGCGCCTTCAGCGTTTCGAGGTGCTGCTGCCACGGGTGCATCGCTTCGTGCTCCTACATCGTTTCCGAAAACAGCTCTCGGCCGATCAGCATTGTCCTGATCTCCGGCGTTCCGGCTCCGGTTTGGCTCCGGCCACTCGCTGCCGCTCGCTTAACGCTCGCTGCGTTCACATTAGCCTCGCCGAATTGCCGCGGGAAAGTTACATCGTCTCCGTAAAGAGTTCTCTCCCAATGAGCATCCGGCGGATCTCCGAGGTGCCCGCGCCAATTTCATACAGCTTGGCGTCGCGCCACAGGCGGCCGGTGGGGTAGTCGTTGATGTAGCCGTTGCCGCCGAGCGCCTGGATCGCTTCGCCCGCCATCCAGGTCGCCTTCTCCGACGCAAAGAGGATCGCGCCGGCGGCGTCCTTGCGGATGTTGCGCACCGTCTCGGGTGTCGCGCGGTCGCATGCACGTCCAACCTCGTAGACATAGGCGCGGCAGGCCATCATGGTCGTATACATGTCGGCGAGCTTGCCCTGCATCAGCTGGAACTCGCCAATCGACTGGCCGAATTGCTTGCGGTCGTGCACGTACGGAACGACCGCGTCCATGCACGCGGCCATGATGCCGAGCGGTCCACCGGACAGCACCGCGCGCTCGAAGTCGAGCCCGCTCATCAGGATCCTGGCGCCGCCACCTTCCTCGCCGAGCACGTTCTCCGCGGGCACCTCGACGTTCTCGAACACCAGTTCGCCGGTGTGCGAACCGCGCATGCCGAGCTTGTCGAGCTTTTGCGCGACCGAAAAACCCTTCATGCCCTTCTCGACGATGAAGGTTGTCATGCCGCGCGCGCCCATCTGCGAATCGGTCTTGGCGTAGACGACCAGCGTGTCGCAGTCCGGGCCGTTGGTGATCCACATCTTGGTGCCATTGAGCACGTAGCGGTCACCCTTCAGGTCCGCGCGCAGCCTCATGCTGACGACGTCAGAACCGGCGTTGGGCTCGCTCATCGCGAGCGCGCCGACATGCTCGCCGCTGACGAGTTTCGGCAGGTACTTCTTCTTCTGCGCCGGGCTGGCGTTGCGTTTGATCTGGTTGATGCAGAGGTTCGAATGGGCGCCGTACGAAAGCCCCACCGAGGCGCTGGCGCGCGAGATCTCCTCCATCGCGACGATGTGCGCAAGATAGCCCATCGCGGTGCCGCCGTATTCCTCATCGACGGTGACGCCGAGCACGCCGAGGTCGCCGAGCTTGCGCCACAGGTCCATCGGAAACTGGTCGCTGCGGTCGATCTCGGCCGCGCGCGGCGCGATCTCGGCCTGCGCGAAGTCCTGCACCGCTTCGCGCAACGCCTCGATGTCCGCGCCGAGGTCGAACTTCAGTCCGGGCAGTTGCATCGCTGTCTCCGATGTCAGGCCTCAAATCTTCTCGTCGGACACGCCGTGCATGACCATCAGCGTCTGCTGCATCGCGGCCACACGCGTGCGCCGGTCGCCCTGCACCGCGAAGACGTCCGCACGGACGATCGACAGCGTGCGGCCAGGCTTCAGCACCTCGCCGATGGCCACCAGCAGGTCCCCCGCGGCCGGTGCGAGCATGTTGATCTTGTACTCGACGGTCAGCACACTGGCATCGGCCGGCATCAGTGTGAAGGCTGCGTAGCCGCCGGCGCTGTCGGCGATCATGCCGACCACGCCGCCGTGCACGAAGCCGTGCTGCTGCGTGAGCTCGTCGAGTACGGGCAGTTCGACGACACAGCGGCCGGGCTCGACCTCGGTCAGGCGCGCCCCGACCAGCCGCATCGCCGCCTGGCGCGCGAAGGAAGCGCGCACGCGCGCGGCGAAGTCGGGGTTGGCGGCGATGAAGGACACGATGGCGCGGGTGGCGTCGGCAGAGAGACCAGGGCGACTTGGCGCG
>DATKAJ010000111.1:0-3033 GCA_035498175.1 Burkholderiaceae bacterium | reverse complement strand
CGTGCGCGGCCAGCTGCACGTAGTTCTGCGTATCGCGCACGAATCCGAGCACCGGCAGCCGCAGGCCCTCGACGAATCGCTGCAGCTGATCGGCTGCGCGAGTACGTGCGTCAACCCGCATGCCGAGCACGCCGATGCGCTTCCCTTCGAGCAGATCGCGGTCGGCGAGCTTGCCGAGGAAGGTCTCGGTCGCATAGATGTCGAAGATCGACGGCTGGATCGGGATGACGACGCGATCTGCGAGCCTCAACGCATCGCGCAGGGAGTGTCCGTGCAGCCCGGCCGGGGTGTCGAGCACGACGTGCGTCACACCCTTCGGCGGCCGGGCGACCTTGTCGTCGGACCGGTCCCAGGACTGGATGCGCGGCAGTTCGGGCGGCCGGATCGATAGCCACGCCAGTGCCGACTGCTGGCGATCGAGGTCGCCGAGCATCGTTGCGTGACCACCGCGTGCAAAGTAGCCCGCGAGGTTGGTGGCCACGGTGCTCTTGCCGCAGCCTCCCTTCGGATTGGTGATCAGAACGATCGGCATCGCCGCAGTCTAGAACCTCTGCTGATCTTCAGGCCGACCGCCCTCTTCCGGAACCGGCGCCCTGACCGGATCACCGCCGTGCACGTGGAAGAACTCCTCGTCGCCAAACCGCGCCCGGCTGATCGGTGTCGCAAACAGCTCAGACAGCGCAGCTGCGGTCAGCACCTGCTGCGCCGGTCCGGCCAGCGTGCGGCCGTCGCCCCACAGGAGCAACGCGTGCGTGGCAAACCGCGCCGCCGCATTCAGGTCGTGCAAGCTTGCCACCAGCGTGCGATTACCCAGCGCGCACAGCTCACGGATTACGTGAGCCTGGTGGCGCGGATCCTGGTGCGCGGTCGGCTCGTCCAGCAACACCAGTGGCGTGTCCTGCGCGAGCGTCGTTGCGATCGCCACGCGCTGACGCTCGCCGCGCGACAGGCGGCGCACGTCGCGGTCCGCGAGAGCAGCGCAGTCGAGTCGTCCCAGCCAGTCGCGCGCGATCGGCGCTGCCGCATCCTCGTCGCGAAACACGTAGCGTGCGGTCAGCACCGTGTCGAGCGCCGTGCTCGAGAACGGATCGAGCCAGCGATCCGTCAGCAGCGCCCGGCACCGTGCCAGTTCATCCGCGCGCAGTCGCAGCACCGACCGATCGCCGAACACGACCTCCCCCGCATCGAGCGGGCGCGCGCCCGCAATGGCGCCGAGCAGCGTCGACTTGCCGGCGCCGTTGGGTCCGAGCACGGCCCAGCGTTCGCCGACCCGCAGCGTCAGGCTAAGCGCGTCGACCAGGACACGGTTGGAAACGCGCAAAGTCACTCCGCGCAGTTCGACGACCATGGGCGCATTCATCGGCGGCCGAGGATCCACAGAAAGACCGGCACGCCAATCAGCGCGGTCAGCACGCCGACCGGCAGCTGCAGCGGGGCAACCGCGCTGCGCGCGATCGTGTCCGCGACGACGACCAGCGCGCCGCCGAGCAGCACGGCAGCGGGCATCGTCACGCGCTGGTCGTTGCCGACGACGAGGCGCACGAGGTGCGGCGCAACGAAGCCGACGAAACCGACCGCACCCCCCAGCGTTACCGCGCTTGCGGTCGCGAGCGCAGCGACCAGCACGAGCCGGCGGCGCGTCGCCGCGACGCGCACGCCCTGTGTGTAGGCCTGCAGATCGCCACGCAGCATCAGGTTCAGCGCGCGCGCTTCCGACCACGCCACCGCCAGCAGCAAGGCGGCGAGCAGCAGCGCGATCAGCGCAGCACCCAGGTCGGTGGCTCCGGCCAGGTCGCCGAGGAGCCAGAACACCAGCGAACGCAGGCGTCCGTCCGGTGCCAATGCGAGTACCAGGCTCAGCAGCGCGGCCGCGAACGATGCGAGCATCACGCCGGTCAGCAGCACGGCGCCAGTGGCCTGCTCGCCGCTGCTCGTCTCGCTGGCATACAGCGCACGCCGCGCCAGCACGAAGAGCAGCAGCAGCGTTACCAGCGCGCCTGCGACCGCTGCGGCCTGCACGCCGGCCGTGCCAGCACCTGCAGCCAGGGCGAGTAACGCCGCGACTGCAGCACCTCCGGAGATGCCAAGCACATAAGGGTCGGCGAGCGGATTGCGCAGCAACGCCTGCAGCAGCGCGCCCGCGAGCGCCAGCAGCGCCCCGACCGCGAACGCCGACAATGCGCGCGGCGCACGCAGGCCGAGCACGATGTCGGCGCCGCGGCTGCCTCGCACGTCCTCACGCGTCACGACACCGATCAACTCCGGCCATGTGACTTCGACGCTGCCAACAGCCAGCGCAGCCGCCAGGCTGGCCGCGGCTGCCGCAGCCAGGACCAGCAGGGCCGTCGACGGTGCGAGTCGGGCCATTTTCCGTCGTGCTCAGAACCGCAGGTCCGCGCCGACGATCAGCGTGCGGGGCGCGGTGTTGTAGCCGCTGATGGTTTCGTAGTCAGCGTCGAACAGGTTCTCGATGCGCGCCCGCAGTGTCACGCCCGTCGCGACGTTCCACGCCGCAACCAGACGCGCGAGGCTGTAGCTCGCGAGCTGCACGCGCTGGAAGGTGTTGATGTCGAGGTCGTCGCGCGGCCCGACCGCGGTGACTTCGAATCCCGCGCTCCACGGCCCCGGCGTCCAGTACACCGAGGCATTCACGATCCATGGCGCGCGGCGCAACAGGCGCTCACCGGTCGCTTCGTCGATCGCCCGCAGCACGGTGGCGTTGGCGGCAATCGACCAGGGACCGGAGCGCCGGGTCCCGCCGACCTCGAACCCCGTCGCCTGGGCCTTGTCGACATTCTGGGCGCGCCCGCTGACGGGGTCGAAGACGATCAGATCGCGCGTGTCCGTGCGGAACAGTCCAGCGCGCACGTTTGTGGTTCCGGCTGCGCACTGCACGCCGAGTTCGCCACTCACCGCGCGTTCCGGCTGGAGGTTCGGATTGCCGAAACCGGGGAAATACAGGTCATTGAAGCTCGGCGCGCGGAACGCGTTGGACAGCTGCGCCGTCAGCCGCCACGTCGAGGTGAGCTTGTA
>DATKAJ010000110.1:0-26420 GCA_035498175.1 Burkholderiaceae bacterium | reverse complement strand
CACTACTGGGCACGTTCCGATGCATTACTCACCCGTTCGCCACTCGCCACCAGGGTTGCCCCCGTGCTGCCGTTCGACTTGCATGTGTAAGGCATGCCGCCAGCGTTCAATCTGAGCCAGGATCAAACTCTTCAGTTCGATTCTGTTTGCGCAATCGTGCTTGGCACGATTGATGACTCACTCGCTGGAATCGAGGTATCTGATGTTTCCATCATTCCCTCTTCCATTGCGTGAGCACTGATGATTTGAGTTCAGCCAGCGCGGTCGGGAGCGTTCTCGGCGTGAGACCTTGAACGACCTTCCGTGCCGGTTGCGCCTTCACCAAGCGCCCACACTTATCGGCTGTTTCGTTGTTAAAGAGCGTGCTGGCGGCTTGAAATCGTCGGCAAAGTTGTTGCGACGCAACCGCAGCAGCGAAGAAGCGGAATTATGGAGGCCCGCCCAAAACGTGTCAAGCCGACTCGTGGCCGCGACGCTGGGCAGCGCCTGAAATCGCGACCCCGGGGCCGATCGAGGCCGCTGCAAGTAGCTGTCCCGCCGGGAAAACCGTAGCGCCACGGGCGCTCGACTCACAGATCTGACGCGGCTAGGGGGCGGCCTCTAGCCCATGGCTTGAATTCGAGCGGTCAGCTGTGCTGAAACCGCGGCGGCCGCTTCTCGACGAATGCAGCCATCCCTTCCTTCTGGTCGCCGGTCGCGAATAGCGAATGGAACAGGCGTCGCTCGAACAGCATCCCTTCGTTCAGCGGCGCTTCATAGGCGCGGTTCACGGCCTCCTTGGCCATCATCACCGCGGGCAGCGAGTGGCCGGCGATGGTCGAAGCGGCAGCCAGTGCCTCGTCGAGAAGCGCCGGGGCCGGCACGACCCGCGACACGAGCCCGGCGCGCTCGGCCTCGGCCGCGTCCATCATCCGTGCCGTCAGGACCAGGTCCATCGCCTTGGCCTTGCCTACCGCCCGCGGCAGCCGTTGCGTGCCCCCGGCGCCGGGAATGATGCCGAGCTTGATCTCCGGCTGTCCGAACTTCGCCGTGTCGGCGGCGATGATGAAGTCGCACATCATCGCAAGTTCGCAGCCGCCGCCCAGCGCATAACCTGCCACGGCTGCGATGACGGGCTTGCGCACACGGCGCAGGGTTTCCCAGTTGCGGGAGATGTAGTCGGACTTGAACACGTCCATGTAGGACCAGTCCCTCATCGCCCCGATGTCTGCGCCCGCCGCAAAGGCCTTTTCGCTGCCGGTGACGACGATCGCGCCGATGCCATCGTCGGCATCGAAGGCGAGGAGCGCCGCCCCCAGTTCGTCCATCAAGGTGTCGTTGAGCGCGTTCAGCGCCTTTGGCCGGCTGAGCGTGATCAGGCCGACGCGCCCGCGACTTTCGACCAGGATGTTCTGGAATTCCATGCGCACCTCCCCGCGTTTGCGGCCCAGTTTAACGGGCGGCGGAGGCGCTCCCGCGATCTACACGGCCGGACTGATCGGCGATTCGCGTGCCAGGTAGTCGAGGATCGTGTCGGCGGAGATCGCGCGGGAGTAGAAGAAGCCCTGCGCGAACTCGCAGCCGATTTCACGCATGTAGTCGACCTGGTCCTGCGACTCGACACCCTCCGCGACGACCTTGAGGCGGAAGTGCCGCGCGACAGCGAGCATCGCGTGCACGATCGCGCGGCTGTCGGCATCGGCCGGGATGCCTTCGATGAACGACTGGTCGATCTTGAGCGCGTGGATCGGCATCCGCTTAAGGTAGCCGAGCATCGAATAACCGGTGCCGAAGTCGTCGAGCACGAGGCCGACGCCGAGCGATGCCAGCTCCGCGAGCACATCGTTGTTGATCTCGCTTTCCTTCACCAGCGTGCGCTCGGTGATCTCCAGCACGATGAGGCGCGGCTCGATGTCGTGGCGGACGAGCGCGCTGCGCACCAGGATCGGCAGTGCGGTGGAGCCCATCTCACGGCCCGCCACGTTGATCGCGACCGGTACATCGAACTCCGGCCGGACCTCGCGCCAGCGGTTGATCTGGCCGCAGACCTCGTTAAGCACCCAACGCGTGATGCGTTCGGACAACCCGCTGACCTCGGCCACGCCGATGAAGCGGTCGGGCGTCAGCATCCCAAGCACCGGGTGGTTCCAGCGGATCAGCGCTTCGAGGCCGACGACGCGCCCGCTCGACATCTCGATCTGCGGCTGGTATTCGCAGATGAACTGCGGCTTCTCGCTCTGCACCGCCTTGACGAGCTCGATACCGAGCTGCACCTCGCGCGCCGCGCGCTCGTAGCGGATCGGATTGAAGAAGCTGAACTGGTTGCGACCGTCGCGCTTGGCCTGGTACATGGCCGCGTCGGCGTTCTTCAGCAGCGTGCTCATGTCGCGCCCGTGTTCCGGGAACAGGGCGACGCCGATCGAAGCCGACACCTGCGTGTCGATGTTCGGGACGAGGTCGGTGCGATGGAGTGCCTGCGCGATGCGGGCGGCCAGCAATGCGACCTCCTGTCGATGGACGAACTCGCTGATCAGGACGACGAACTCGTCGCCGCCGAGCCGCGCCACTGTACCGTCCTCGCCGACCGTCTCGCGCAGCACCTCGGAAGCCGACTTGATCAACGCATCGCCAACGAGGTGCCCGAGCGTGTCGTTGACGTCCTTAAAGCGATCGAGGTCGATCAGCATCGCCGCCATGCGGCGCTTGCGGTTCGACGCCGTCATGATCATGTCGCGCATCGTCTCGCGCAGCAGGTTGCGGTTGGGCAATCCGGTCAGCGCGTCGTACCACGCGAGGTGCTCAATGCGCGACTCCGCCTCCTGGCGCTGCGCCGCCTCCATCGACAGCGCCAGCATCAGCCCGGTCGTGTTGGCGAAGCCGACGTCGTCCTCGTCCCAGTAGCGCGTTTCGCGATGCTGCAGGCACAGCACGCCGGCGACCGTGCCCTCTACCAGCACCGGCACGTCGAGCAGGGCGCGCACGCCGCCCCAGTCCGGGTCGCCCGCGAACATGATCGTGAGCCGCGAGGTGCGCGTGTCGTTGACCACAACCGGCTGCCGGTTCATCAGTTGCGCGAAGTAGGCAGCGAAGCGCGTCGCGGGGAACTCGCGACCCACCCAGTCGCGCATGAACCGGTCCACCGTGCGGTCGAACAGAGCCTCACAGCGCAGCACGTCGGGACCATGCGAAAGCCGCCAGAAGCTCGCCGAAGAGACATCCAACACCTCGGCGGTCGAGCGCAGCACCGTCGCGAGCGTCTGAGTGAAATCCGACTTCGGCTGGATCGCGAGTTCGAGCAGCCGCTCGCGAAAGCGCAGCCGTCGCGCCTGTGCCCGCTCGGCCGGCCCGAGATCCCGCGCCGTCAGCACGAGTCCGCGCACGGCCGGGTCATCGAGGCGATTTGCAAGCACGCAGGACAGGTTGCGGCCGTTGCCGGCCAGCGCGGCGCGCGTACGCAGGTGCAGCGACATGGCCTGGCGGTCGCCGGGCGGCTCGCGCAGCAGCCGGTCGACGGCGCGGCGGAACTCGATGCGCGATGGCTGATCGAGGATGAACTCGAACGGCGACCCCATCACGTCGCCCTCGTGCTCCCCAGTGATCGGCTCCAGTGCTGCGCTGGCGAAGATCACGCGCCGGTCTGCGTTCAGCACGATCGTGAGTTCGCTCTGGTGCTGCGCCAGCGACCTCGCACGCGCCTCGGCCGCTCGCATCCGACGCCCCGCGGCGCGCTCGGCCGACGTGTCGATCACCGAGATCGACGCGAAATCGTCCTGATCGAAGCGGAACAGGCGTACGACAAACCGGGCGCTGAGCCGGCTGCCGCTGCGCAACGGCAGTTTGGCCTCGAACTCGCAGCGGCCCTCAGTCGCGAGCTGCGCCCACAAACGCTGCCAGCGGCGTGAGAACGCCCGATGACTGAGGAATCCGAGCAGCTCCGCCACGCTGCGCCCCACCACGGATTCGCCGCCGATCAGCGCCGTCGCCTCGCCGTTGATCGCGAGGATCTGCCCGCTGTGGTTGACGGCGAGGACCGGCACGCCTGCCGTGTCGAAGCTCGCCTGCTTGAGTGAGCGTTCGACGGCTGATTGCCGGAGCGGAATGACGGTCGAGCTCAGCGTGCCCTCGTGCGAAACGCCCGATTTCGCGGGCGAAGCCACTGTCGATTTTGCCATGTGAAGCACCCTTCGGGCGGGGTCGATTCGCCCGAAATGAGGCACAAGGCACCCCGCTTTGGCTCTCTCACATCCCTTGTCGCGACAGGGCTCAAACGCCGCACGTCGAGTCCCGCGTCAAACGCTCCGCCGTCGCGGCGCCGTTGACGATGCAGTCGCCGATCGACACGCCGCCACGATAGTTGCCACAGAAAAGCAGCCCTGCTTGTGCACGTTCTGTGTTCTCCAGCACCGCCACGCGTTCGCGATGCCCAAACGTGTACTGAGGCATCGCGTGTGGCCAGCGCTGGATCTCCTGAAATAGCGGCGCGCCGGAGCCCAGCAGGCGTGCAAGCTCGTCCTTCACGAGCGCCGCAAGATCGGCATCGGCCCGGTCCACGCAAGTCGGGTTGCGGCGACCGCCGACGAACGATGTCAGCAGCACGCGGTCCGCCGGCGCACGACCCTCGAACATCGTCGAGGAGAACAGCGTCCCGAGGACCGCGGAGCCTTCGCTCGACGGTGCCAAGAAGCCGAATCCGTCGAGCGGATGTCGCACCTCGGACCGCCGATAGGCGACGGCAACCACTGCGATCGGTGCATATGGAATCGCTGCCAGCGCGGATGCCGCATCGGACGCAAGCCGCTCGACCAAGGGCGCGGCGAGGTGTGCCGGCAGCGCCAGAACCACGGCGCGCGCACGGCGCTGCTGCGGAGCCGACCCTGCAGTCTCGACTGCGAACCCGTCGCCTTCGCGCACGACGCGCACGGCCCGCACTCCACACTCGAGGCCGGGCAGCCTTTGAGCCAACGCATCGGTCAGCGTCCGCATGCCACCCCGAAACGAAAAGCTCTTCATGCGGCCCGGACGCCGGTCGCGGGGCTCGCGCAGGCGTGCAATCGCACCGCGGGTGAGACTGCCGTGGCGCTGCTCAAGGACATACAGGCGGGGAAACGTCGCCGCCACCGAGAGTTCGGCCGGGTCGCCCGCGTAGATGCCGGAGACAAACGGCTCGACCACGGCGTCGAGCAGCTCCGGTCCGAGCCGCCGCGCCACGAACTGCGACACCGATTCTTCGGGCACCGCAGTCGCCGCGGGCACAAACGGTTCCGCCAGCAGACGCAGCTTGCCGCGCAGGGTGAACAGCGGGCTCGTGATGAAGCTGCCCGCCGAATGGGGCAAAGCAACCAGCTGACCGCCCCGCACCACATAGCGGCGCCGCGCCGCTGGCTGGGCGTCGATGCGCTGATCGCGAATGCCAAGGTCCTCCAGCAAATCACCGATCGCGGGCGAGGAGTCGAGTGCGCTGTTGGGCCCCAGTTCGAACAGGCACTGATCGCGCATCCGGGTACCGATGACCCCGCCGGCGCGATCCGCCGCCTCGAGCACGGCCACTCGGCGACCGGAACGCTGCAGCCGATAGGCAGCGACGAGACCGGTGAGTCCTGCACCGACGACGATGACATCCACTGACACGGGCTTCCTTTCCTCCTGGACGCGGCGGCGGCAGGCCGCGCGGGCCCGGCCTATGATCCGCGAACCGTCTCACGCCCCGGCGAGCAGATCATGAACCGAGCGATCGTACTGTCGAAGCCGAATGATCAGTTCCACGCCGAAATTCGCAATGTCGACGACGCCGAGCTCGAAGCTGCGACGCCGGGAGATGACGTCGCCATCGACGTCGCCTATTCGACGATCAACTACAAGGATGGGCTCGCGCTGACCAACACCTCGCCGGTGGTGCGCAAATGGCCGATGGTCGCCGGCATCGACGCGGCCGGCACTGTTCGAACCAGCAGTCACGCTCGCTGGCGCCCGGGCGACAGCGTCGTGCTCAACGGCTGGGGCCTGGGCGAAACCCACTGGGGCGGGCTGTGCCAGCGGATGCGCGCCAAAGGCGACTGGCTGGTCCGCATCCCGGCGCCGCTGCACACGCGCGAAGCGATGATGCTCGGCACCGCCGGCTACACGGCCGCGCTCGCCGTGCTGGCACTGCAGGCCCATGGCGTAACGCCGGGCTCCGGTGAGATTCTCGTCACCGGAGCGACCGGGGGCGTCGGCTCCGTGGCTGTATCGCTGCTCGCGGCGCTCGGGTATGCGGTCGCCGGATCGACCGGCAAGTCGAGTGAGGCCGAGTACCTCCGGACGCTCGGCGCGCGCGAGATCCTCGATCGCGCAACGCTCGCCGCGCCGGGCAAGCCGCTGCAGAAGGAGCGCTGGGCCGGGGTGATCGATTCGGTCGGCGGCGTCACGCTGGCCAACGCATGCGCGCAGACGCGCGTTGGCGGCACGGTCGCTGCATGCGGGCTGGCCGGTGGGATGGACTTCCCATCGACCGTGGCGCCATTCATTCTGCGGGGCGTGACCCTCGCCGGCATCGACAGCGTGACGGCATCGCTTGAGCGCCGCGAGACCGCCTGGGAGCTGCTGGGGGCCAATTTGCCGGCCGCCCGGCTGGCCGCGATGACGCGCGAAGTCGCGCTGGCCGACGCGTTCGACGTGGCGCGCGAGATTCTCGCCGGCAAGATTCGGGGCCGCGTGGTCGTCGACGTCAACCGCTGAGGCGCGGGACTCGGTGGGCGCGAATCCTGCCTCGCGCGCTACTCGGTCCTGCGGCTGACGCGCGCAGCGACTTTCGGCAGAATGGCCGCCCTTTCCCTGTTCCTGGAGTTCACATGACGTCCCGGATTCCCATGCGCCGTCTGACCGTCGCCGCGACGTTGATGCTGGCCGTTGCAGTGGCAGATACGGCCGCCGCGCGCGACCGCAAGGATTGCGAGCGCGACTACAAGCCCCAGGTCGGACAGGCCGGCAAGGACGTCGTGTGGGTGCCGACACCCGACGAACTCGTGCAGCGCATGCTGCGCATGGCGAAGGTCACGCCGCAGGACATCGTCTACGACCTCGGCGCGGGCGACGGCAAGATCGCGATTGCGGCCGGCAAGCTCGGCGCAACTTCGGTCGGCATCGAATACAACCCCGACATGGCGAAACTCGCGGGCTGCCTCGTCGACGCTGAGGGCGTTGCTGCCAGGACGCGCATCATCCAGGGCGACATCTTCAAGGAAGACTTCAGCAAGGCGACCGTGGTCACGATGTACCTGCTGCCGGAACTGAACCTGTGCGTCAGGCACCGCTTACTGGCGATGAAGCCGGGCACGCGGGTCGCGTCGCACCAGTTCACGATGGGCGACTGGGATGCGGATGAGACCTCGGAAATCGAATACCGCACCGCGTACCTGTGGATCGTGCCCGCGCGGGTCGACGGCACCTGGGCGCTGAAGGACGGCAACAGCGCGGTCACGGTCAACCTGACGCAGACGTTCCAGAAACTCAGTGGCGAGGTCGTCGGCGGCGCCGGCAAACAGCCGCTGGTCGGTGCATCGCTGCGCGGCGACCAGCTGAAGTTCGCGTTCAACGACGACAAGGGCGTCACGCGAACGTTCAACGGAACCGTGAAAGGCACTGAACTCGTCGGCACGCTGAAGAGCGGAAGCACGGAAACGAAAGTGACCGGCGCGCTGCAGGGTTCGCTGAGGGCAGCGGCCTGGGCCGAGATGCTGCCGCAGTGCGGCCGCTTCTACGGCAAGTAGCGCGTTGCCGATTGCACATCCTGGCCCCGCTGCGGCGCGGCTCTGCATGTCGAAGGGCGCTCGATGAGCGAAGCAGCGCAGCCACGCGCGACTGAACGACATATGGCGCTGACGGCCGAGGCCGCGCCGCAGCCAGCGCTGTCGGTGCTCGACGCCGTAATGATCACGGTCGGCATCGTAATCGGCGCCGGAATCTTCAAGACGCCGTCGATGGTCGCCGGCATCGCGGGCTCGGTGGACTGGATGCTGATTGCGTGGGTCGCGGGCGGCGTCCTGTCGCTGATCGGGGCCCTGTGCTACGCCGAACTCGCCAGCGCGTTTCCGAGCGCCGGTGGCGACTACCACTTCCTGACGCGCGCCTACGGGCGCAACGCCAGCTTCTTCTTCGCCTGGGCCCGCGTGACGGTGATCACGACCGGGTCGGTGGCGTTGCTGTCCTTCGTCTTCGGCGACTACGTGAGCCGGGTCTTCTCGCTCGGCCCACAGTCGTCGGCAATCTATGCTGCGCTCACCGTTGTGGTGCTGACGATCGTCAACCTGATCGGGCTGCGGGAATCGGCCCGCACACAGAACGTGCTCACCGCGATCGAGGTCGGCGGGCTGCTGCTGGTGGCGCTCGCGGGCCTGCTGGCCACACCGCCCGAGGCCGCCGCGGCGACGGCCCCGGCGTCCCCTGGCATGCCGCCGATGTTCGGACTCGCGATGGTCTTCGTGCTGCTGACCTACGGCGGCTGGAACGAGGCAGCGTACATCTCGGCCGAGGTGCGCGGTGGACCGCGCGCAATCGTGCGCGCGCTGGTGATCTCGCTGCTGCTGATCACGGTTGTTTATGTCTTCTTCGTGCTCGCCGCGCTCAAGGGCCTCGGCTTCGCCGGACTCGCGAAGAGCACCGCAGTCGGCGCCGATGTGATGGAACGCGCGTTCGGCCCAGCCGGCGGCCAGCTGATCGGGGCCATCGTCGGAGTCGCCACTCTGACATCGATCAACGCAACCATGATCGTCGGCGCGCGCACGAACTACGCGGTCGGGCGTGACTGGCCGATCCTTGGCTTCATGAGCACCTGGCACGGCGAGCGCCATGTGCCGGTGGCGGGTTTCCTGGTCCAGGCGGTTATCGCGCTCGCGCTGATTGTCTTCGGCGCGATGCAGAAAGACGGCTTCTCGGCGATGGTTGAGTTCACCGCGCCGGTCTTCTGGTTCTTCTTCCTGCTGACGGGCATCGCGCTCTTCGTGCTGCGATTCCGTGCACCCCATGTCGCGCGGCCGTTCAAGGCGCCGATGTACCCGGTGCTGCCAATCATCTTCGTCCTGACCTGCGGCTACCTGCTGTATTCGAGCATCGTCTATGCGCAGTCGCAGAACGCGGTGCACGTGGCGCTCTACCTGATGGGCGCCGGCGCCGTGGCTTGGGTCGCGACGCGCCTCCTGGGTATCGGGCGCGAATCGCGGTGATGAACCGGCCGGACTCGCGGGAGGAGTCCGATGCGCCGTGACGTGTACGCGGCATGGTGGAAGCTCGCTGCACACGCGAGCGAGATCGCATGGACCGCACCGTTCGTGATCGGGCAGCGCAGCGCCCGGCTGCTCGCTGCGCAGACCATGCGATCCGCCGAGCGGCGCGAAGCCGTGCGCATGGTGTCCGAGAAGCTGGACGCTTTGCAGGAAGCATATGCACTTATCTGGCAGGACGCCCTGGCCGCGCAGCAGCGCGCCTGGCTCGAAGCATGGCGGGCGGGCACCGGCGGGCGCAAGCGTTCCAGCAGCGCGCAGGCGGCCGATGTGCTGAGGAACACGGCGCATCTTGCACGGCGCGCGCTGCGCCCGATACGCCGTCGCGCGAAGTCGAACGCACGCCGGCTGAGTCCGAGCTAGCCGCACGCGCGCGATACAGGGTCGCTATGCTTGGCGGCAGACAGCCCATGACCATGCTCGAATTCCTGCGACAGATCAGCGTCATCGATGCGGTCGCGCTCGTCAGTTTCATCGCTGCGTGGTGGGGCTATGCGGTATTCGCGCGGCGGCGGGCGGAAAGCAGCGGCTCGCTGCTCGCAACCACCAATGCGATCCGGCGGCGGTGGATGATGCAGACGACATGGCGCGAGAACCGCGTCATCGACGGCGTGGTCGTACAGAACCTCTCGACCAGCCCATCGTTCTTCGCCTCGACCACGATACTGATCATTGGCGGATTGCTGGCGCTGCTCGGGGCTACCGACGAGGCGGCGAAGCTGGTGAAGGAACTGCCGTTCACCGCGCGGACCTCTGCGCTGGTGTTCGATCTGAAGCTGCTCGTGCTGACTGCGGTGTATGTCTACGCGTTCTTCCGCTTTACCTGGTCGATGCGCCAGTACACCTTCGGCGCGCTGCTGATCGCCTCGGCGCCGGAGGCGGGAGTTTTCGCAAGCGGTGCAGCGTCACGCGACGGTTTCGCGGATCGCGCCGGGCGCATCGTCGGCATGGCCGCGGAAACTTCCAATGACGGACTTCGCGCCTACTACATGGCCTTCGCGGTAATCCTGTGGTTCTTCTCGCCGCTGGCGTTCACCATCGGAACCGCAGGCATCGTCTATCTTCTGTATCAGCGCGAATTCCGCTCCGACGTGCTCTACGTGCTGCGCCACTGATGCGGGCCGCGGCAACTGAACCGCGCTTTCTCCGACATGACCCTGCGCTACGCGATCCGCCCGGCGAATCCTGCTGCACACCTGTTCCATGTCATCTGCTGCGTGGAGCGACCCGACCCGGCCGGGCAGCTTTTCATGCTGCCGGCGTGGATTCCCGGCAGCTACATGATCCGCGAATTCGCCCGCAACATCGTGCGCATCAGCGCGGTCGCCGGCCGCCGTCGCGTTCCGATCGAGAAGCTCGACAAGCACACTTGGCGTGCGGCACCCTGTCGCGGCCCGCTCGAAGTTGCTTGCGAGGTCTACGCTTGGGACCACTCGGTCCGCTCGGCGCATCTGGACGAGACGCAGGGGTTCTTCAACGGCACCAGCGTGTTCCTGCTACCGATCGGCCACGAACACGATGCCTGCAGCGTGGACATCCTGCCCCCGGCAGGACGCGAGCACACCTGGCGCGTGGTCACCGCCCTCGATCCGCAGCGCGGCGTGCGCCGCCTGGGCTTCGGCACGTATGTCGCGCGCGACTACGACGAAATGATCGACTGCCCGGTTGCGCTCGGCGAATTCGATCACGCACGTTTCGACGTGCTCGGCGTACCGCACGACATTGCGGTCAGCGGACGGGTCCCCAAGCTCGATGTCCCCCGGCTCACGACGGACCTGGCGCGCATGTGCGAGCAGCAGATCCGCCTGTTCGAGCCGCGCCGGCGCAAGGCGCCATTTTCGCGCTACACCTTCCTCGTGCAGGCGGCCGGCGACGGCTACGGCGGCCTCGAGCATCGCAATTCGACTGCATTGATCTGCAAGCGCGACGACCTGCCCTTCGTCGGCATGAAGGACTCCACCGAGGGCTACCGCAACTTCCTCGGACTGGCGAGCCACGAGTACTTCCACGCCTGGAACGTCAAGCGCATCCGCCCCGCCGCCTTCGTCCCCTACGACCTCACGCAGGAGAACTACACACGCCTGCTGTGGGCGTTCGAAGGCTTCACGTCGTACTACGACGACCTGATGCTGGTGCGCGCGGGGCTGCTGACCCAGGCACAGTATCTCGAGACTGTCGGCAAGACGATGAGCACGGTCCTGCAGCGAAGCGGACGGCTCAAGCAGAGCGTGTCCGAGAGTTCCTTCGACGCATGGATCAAGTACTACCGCGCCGACGAGAACGCGCCGAACAGCGTCGTCAGCTACTACCAGAAGGGCGCGTTGATCGGCCTTGCGCTCGACCTCGTGATACGCGCCGAAACGCGCGGACGGCGCTCGCTCGACGATGTGATGCGGCTAATGTGGCGGCAGTGGAAGCGCGCCTCAGATTACCGCGGCATCGAGGAAGACGAGTTCGCGCGCGTCGCCGAGGAAGCGACCGGTCTGGCGCTCGCTAGCCTGATCCACGAGTGGACCGAAGGCACGCGCGACCCTGACTTTGCGCGGCTGCTCAAGCCGTTCGGCATCGAGGCGCAGCAGCGTCCCGCCGTCGACTCCGCGGCGTTCGCGATGCTCGGCGTGCAGATCGCCGCCGGCGCCGAATGCCGGCTGGCGCACGTCTTCGACGCCACACCGGGCCAGGCCGCCGGACTGTCGGGCGGCGACATCGTCATTGCCATCGGCGGTCTGCGCGCTACGACGGCCAACCTCGACAAGCTCCTGCTGCGCTATGCGCCGGGCGATCGCGTCGAGATTGCCGCGTTCCGGCGCGACGAGCTGATGCGTTTCACGGCAACGCTGGCCCAGCGACCGCCTTCGAAATCCGTGCTCGGCGTCGACCCCAAGGCCGGCGCGAGCCCGACACGCATGCGCAGTGCGTGGCTCGGACAGGGTTAGTCCGAAACCCAGTCGATAGGCCTCTGGCCCGTTTCCGCGAGAAACGAATTCGCCGCGGCAAAATGACCGCAGCCGATGAAGGGCAGCGGCGGCCGCCGCGCCGACAACGGCGAGGGATGGTTGGCCAGCAGCACGCGATGCGGCGCGCGCTCGACGAGTTCGCGGTTGCGCTGCGCCGGTGCGCCCCAGAGCATGAAAACCTTCGGCCGTGAATCGAGCACGACCGCGCGCAGCAGTGCGGTGGTCAGGATTTCCCAGCCGCGTCCCGCATGGGACCCGGGCTGACCCTCCTCCACCGTCAGCACTGCATTGAGCAGCAGCACCCCCTGGCGCGCCCAGCGTTCGAGATTGCCCCAGCGCGGTGCCGCACCGAACTCGCGCGCGATTTCGGTGTAGATGTTGCGCAGGCTGGGCGGCAGCCGTTGGCCCTCGGGGACCGAGAATGCCAGGCCGTGCGCCTGGCCCGCACCGTGATAGGGATCCTGCCCGACGATCACGACACGCACCTCGTCGAAGGGCGCCACTTCGAGCGCACGCAGCGGCCGCGGCGGGAAGATGCGTGCGCCCGCAGCAGCGCGCTGCGAAAGGAAATCCTGCAAGCCCCGGCCTGCGCCGCTCGCGAGGAACTCGTCGACCCACGGACTCCATCCGGGTGCGAGCCCGGCAGAGTCGATCACGCGAACAGGCGCGCGAGCTCCGCGCCGGGGTCAGCCGCCCGCATGAAGGCTTCGCCGACCAGGAAGGCGTTCACGCCTGCGGTGCGCATCCGCGCGACATCGGTGGGCGCCAGGATGCCGCTCTCGGTGACTGCGATACGGTCGGATCCGATGCGCGGCAGCAGGTCCAACGTGGTCTCGAGCCGGGTCTCGAAGGTGCGCAGGTTGCGGTTGTTGATGCCGACCAGCGGCGTGGCGAGTTCGAGAGCGAGTTCGAGTTCCGGCGCATCGTGGACTTCCACAAGGACCGCCATTCCGAGGTCCCGTGCGGCCGCCTCGAATTCGCGCAGTCGCGCGCGGTCGAGCGCGGCAACGATCAGCAGGATCGCATCGGCGCCCCAGCTGCGCGCTTCGAACACCTGGTACTCATCGATGATGAAGTCCTTGCGCAGCACCGGCAGGCCGCTCGCTGTGCGCGCCTGCTGCAGGTACTCGGGCCGGCCCTGGAAGTACTGCACGTCGGTCAGTACCGAGAGGCATGCTGCGCCGCCGGCGACATAGCTGCGGGCAATCGCCTCCGCGTCGAAATCGGCGCGCAGCACGCCGCGCGAAGGGCTCGCCTTCTTCACCTCCGCAATGACTGCGGCTTGTCCAGCCGAAATCCGGCTGCGCAGTGCGGCGGCGAAGTCGCGCGGCGGCTCGGCAGTACCTGCGCTCGCCGCAATCTCGGCAAGCGGGGTTCGCTGCCGCGCCGCGCGCACTTCATCGCGCTTGGTTGCCAGGATCCGCCCCAGGATGTCGCCCATGCCGCGGCCTACAGCGGACGTGCGAGCATCAGCTCGCGCGGGCGAAAGCCGACCGATTCATACAGCGCACGCGCGCCCCGGTTCGGCCACGCCATCTCGAGACGAGCCTGAGTCGCGCCGCGCCCGCGACCCCAGTCGAGTGCGAGCTGCGTCAGTCGCCGTGCCAGTCCCGCTCGCCGGGCCGCAGGCGCCACGAACAGCGAATACAGATAGATGCGGCGCCGCACATGTGCGAGGCGATGCGACGAGACGAGCAGGTCGACACCGATCGCGCCCAGCACTTCGGTGCCTCGCATTGCCACGAATAGCCGTTGGCGCGGGCTCGCGATCGTCCGCCGCCAGTGCCGTCGCGAAACTCGTGGGTCGATCCGCCAGCCGGCAATGTCCGGGACCAGTCGGTGTTCGGTCAGCGTCGCCTCCCATTCCATCCGCGAAACCCCGGCGACGTCGCGTCGGGTCGCGGCACGCAGCACGACGCGGCCAATGCGTGCGCGAACCACGCGGCACAGTGGGCCACGAACGCCCGTCGGGGTCTTCAAGCAGCGAGTCTCTGGGTTGCGGCGATGAAGGCGTCGAGCTTGCGCCGGGCTGCACCGGTGGCGATCGCCGACCGCGCCTGCGCAATGCCTTCGCCGATCGAATCAGCGACGTTCGCAGCGTAGAGCGCGACGCCTGCGTTGAAGATCACGATCTCGCGCGGCGTGCCGGCGACGTCGTCGATCGCATCGAGCAGCATCGCGCGCGATTCGGCCGGGCTGGCGACCCTCAGCGTGCGGTTCGACACCATCGACAGCCCGAAGTCCTCCGGGTGGATCTCGTACTCGCGCACCTCACCGTCCTTCAGCTCGCCGACCATCGTCGCAGCACCCAGCGAAACCTCGTCCATGCCGTCCTTGCCGTGCACCACCAGCACGTGGTTGGCGCCAAGCTGCTTCAGCACCCGCACCTGGATGCCGACCAGATCGGGATGGAACACACCCATCACCTGGTTCAGTGCCCCGGCCGGATTCGTCAGCGGCCCGAGGATGTTGAAGATCGTGCGCACGCCGAGCTCCTTGCGCACCGGCGCGGCGTGCTTCATCGCCGCGTGATGGCTCGGTGCGAACATGAAGCCGATGCCCGTTTCCGTGATGCAGGCCGCGACACCGGCCGGGCTCAGCTGGATGTTGGCTCCGAGCGATTCCAGCACGTCGGCGCTGCCCGAGCCCGACGACACGCTGCGGCCGCCGTGCTTCGCGACGCGGGCTCCCGCCGCCGCGGCGACGAACATCGACGCGGTCGAGATATTGAAGGACTGCGCGCCATCACCGCCGGTGCCGCACAGGTCGACGAGGTTGGAGCGGTCGGCCGGCTCCACCTGTGTCGCGAACTCGCGCATGATCTGCGCGGCGGCGGCAATCTCGCCGATGGTCTCTTTTTTAACGCGCAGCCCCATGATCAGCGCGGCGATCTGCACCGGTGTCAGCTCGCCGCGCATCAGCCGCCGCCACAGCGACAGCATTTCGTCCTGGAAGATTTCCCGGTGCTCGATGCACCGGACCAGGGCTTCACTCGGGGTGATCGGCATATATGTCCTTCCGAATCATCACCGCCTCAGGAAATTTTTCAGCATCGCATGGCCGTGCTCGGTCGCGATCGATTCGGGATGGAACTGCACGCCCTCGACCGGCAGCGACTTGTGCCGGAGACCCATGATTTCACCGTCGGCAGTCCAAGCCGTCACTTCGAGGCAGTCCGGCAGCGAGCCGCGCTCGACCGCGAGCGAGTGATAACGGGTCGCCTCGAACGGCGTCGGCACACCTGCGAACACGCCGGCGCCGGTGTGCGCAATCGGCGACGTCTTGCCATGCATCAGCGACTTCGCCCGCACGACTCGCCCACCGAAGGCCTGGCCCAGCGCCTGATGGCCGAGGCAGACGCCGAGGATCGGCGTTCGTCCGGCAAAGCGCTCGAAGACGCCGAGCGACACGCCCGCCTCGTTCGGCGAACAGGGTCCGGGCGAGATGCAGATGCGCTGCGGCGCCAGCCGCTCGATCTCGTCCAGAGCGATCTCGTCGTTGCGGAACACCCGCACTTCCTCGCCGAGTTCCCCAAAATACTGCACGAGGTTGTAGGTGAACGAGTCGTAGTTGTCGATCATCAGTAACATGGCGCCCTCATCGAGGCCGCCGCACGGGCGCGCCCCAAGGTGTTCACCTCGTCTTGATCCCCGGTCACCGCTACGAAAACATCGACGCGCTGCGCGGCATCGCGGCGATGCTGGTCGTTTGGCTGCACGGCGCCGAATTGTTCGTCCGGCTGCCGGGCATCGACGGGCGCGGTGCCATCTGGTACGAGATCGCGCACGCGGTGGATTTCGGCCGCATCGGCGTCGTGGCGTTCTTCATGATCAGCGGCTATGTCATTCCGCCGACGCTGCGGGGCGCGCGCGATTCTGGGACGCGGAGCTTTCTGGTGCGCCGCTTCTTCCGCCTGTTCCCGGCGTACTGGATCTCGATTCCGCTCGGCTACCTGTTCCTGTGGCTGCCCTGGGGTCGAAGCTTTGGCGTCGGCGACGTGCTGGCGAACGCCACGATGCTGCCGGCTGTCTTCGGAGCCGAGGCGACGATCGGCCTGTACTGGACGCTCGAGGCCGAACTTGCCTTCTACACGCTGTGCGTCGGCCTGTTCCTCGTCGGCGCACTGCGCCAGCGCACCGCGCTGCTGGCGATCGTGGGCCTGCTGGTCGCGTTGATGCTGTCGATGCAGGCGCGTCTGCTGCCATCCCCGGAACTGGCGCAGTGGAAGCTGCTGCCGTACAACCTGTCGCTGATGTTCGCCGGTTCCCTCGTGCGGCAGGCACACGATGCCTTCCGCAGGGGCGACATGGAGCCGAAGGCGCTGCATGAAGCGATCTTCTATGCGCTGTTTGCGATCGGACTGACGACACTGCCCGCGCTCGGGTCGCTCGTCTTCGGCAGGAATGCCGAGCACAGGATCTTCGGCTACTCGTATCTGATCGGCATCGCAATCTTCGTCACAACCGTGGTCGCGTGGTCGCGTCCGCATCGCGCCATTGTCTGGCTCGGAACAATCAGCTACTCGCTCTATCTGTTGCATCCGCTCGTGCTCTATGCAATGGTGTGGGCGCTGACCTATGCTTGGCACGTGCCCGTTCCGCTCGGCGTCGGTTCGCTGCTGCTGGTGCTCGCGGCAGGCTCGGTAGCGCTCGCGTCCCTCGCCTACATCGGCGTGGAGCTGCCGGCGATCAACTACGCACGCCGTCTGACAGGCGGCGAGACCTAGGTCGCAGCAACCAGGCAGCACGCCGGGCCGATCAAGTGTCGGCATCGAAACCGTCCTCGACCTGCTCGGCCGCGCGCAGCACGGCGCGCGCCTTGACTTCCGTCTCCTTCCACTCGCTCTCCGGCACCGAGTCGGCGACGATGCCGGCGGCTGCCTGCGCATAGAGCACGTTGCCCTTGATGACGCCAGTGCGGATGACGATCGCAAGGTCCATGTCGCCGTTGAACGACAGGTAGCCGGCGGCGCCCCCGTAGATGCCGCGCTTCACAGGTTCGAGTTCGTCGATGATCTCCATCGCGCGCACCTTCGGCGCGCCGGAGAGCGTTCCGGCCGGGAAGGTCGCGCGCAGCACATCGAGATTGGTCATGCCCGGCTTCAGCACGCCTTCGACATGGCTCACCAGGTGCTGCACGTGCGAATACTTCTCGATGACGTACTGCTCCGTCACCTTGACGCTGCCGATTTCGGCGATGCGGCCGATGTCGTTGCGGGCGAGGTCGATCAGCATCAGGTGCTCTGCGCGCTCCTTCGGGTCGGCCGCAAGCTCGGCCGCGAGGATCGCATCCTGCTCCGGCGTGCTGCCGCGCGGGCGCGTGCCGGCGATCGGCCGGATCGCGACCATGCGCCTGCCGGCGCGATCCTCGCTGCGCACGAGGATCTCCGGCGAGGCACCAACGACGTGAAAGTCGCCGAAGTTGTAGAAGTACATGTACGGCGAGGGATTGAGCGTCCGCAGCGCGCGGTACAGCGATAGCGGTGAATCGGCGAAGGGCTTGCGGATGCGCTGGCCGATCTGCACCTGCATCACGTCGCCGGCCGCGATGTATTCCTTCGAGCGCGCCACTGCCCTCAGGTAGTCCGCCTTCGCGAACTCGCGGTACTCCTCGCGGCGCACGCTGGCACGCGCGTGCGGCGGCTCGATCGGGCGCGCGAGTCGTGTCTTCAGTTCGCGCAACCGCTGCCTGGCGCGGGCGTGAGCCTCCGGAGTGCGCGGATCGGCGTAGACGATCAGGTAGATGCGGCCGGCGAGGTTGTCGATGACCGCGACTTCCTCGGCCAGCAGCAGCAGTATGTCGGGCACACCGAGGTCGTCGGGCTTCGGGTGCGCCAGCTTCTTCTCGATCACGCGCACCGTGTCGTAGCCGAAGTAGCCCGCGAGCCCGCCGGCAAAGCGCGGCAGGCCGGGCCGCAGCGCGACCTTGAACTGGTCGAAGTAGCGCCCAATCGCCGCCAGCGGGTCGCCGGCGACCGTTTCCCGCGCTACACCGTCCTCGAGGAACTCGGTGGCACAGCCATCGCGGCGGATGAAGGTCCGCAGCGAACGCCGCGCAGCAAGGCCGATGAACGAATAGCGCCCGAAGCGCTCGCCACCAACGACCGATTCGAGCAGGAACGTGTTCGGTTCGTTCGCCAGCTTCAGGTACAGCGAAAGCGGGGTCTCGAGGTCGGCGAAGCTCTCCGCGATCAACGGGATGCGGTTGTAACCCTGCGCGGCAAGGGCCTTGAATTCGAGTTCGGTCATTCGAAACTGTCTCTGCGTGTTCGCGCGGTCGGAGCCCCGCGTATGACGATCGTCGGGTGCCGCAAAGCGCGGCGGTCTGCGCGCCTAGGGGCGCCAGGACCAGACTCCCCGGGCGTGCCAGAAGCGGCACCAGGCCTTGCGCCATGCCCCGAGGGAAACGAGATCGTGTCGATCGCAGAAGTTCACTGCAGACTCTTCGTCGTCGCAGGCGGCGCAATGAGCAGCACGGCGTCCGCGAGCGTTTCGACTATAGCATCGGCCGGCAGCGCGGCCACCGGCTGGCCCTCGTTGTAGCCGCCCTCGACCAGGATCGCGCGACACCCGGCCGCGCGGGCCGCGAGCAGGTCGTTCTCCGAGTCGCCGATCATCACCGCCTCGGTCGCGTCGACCCGCAACTGCGCGCAGGCCGCGAGCAGCGGCGCCGCGTGCGGCTTCTTCTCGACCGTGTCGTCGCCGGAGATCACCGTATCGAACGCCGCGAGCAGTTCGACGCGTGCCAGCAGCTCCGTGGTGAACTCGCGCGGCTTGTTGGTCACGCAGGCGAGCTTCAGCCCGTTTCGCCGGAGCGCGGCGAGCGCCGCCGGCACGCCGGGAAAGACCACCGCGGCGTGGCCATTCACGCGCCGGTAATGGCGGTAGAACGCCTCGCGACCGCGCGCGAACAGCGGCTCATCGGCCCGTCCGTCGAGCGCATCAGTCAACGCGCGATGCACCAGCACCTCGGCGCCCTTGCCGATATAGGCAGCCACCGTTGCGAGGGGGAGCGGCGCCCGGCCCAGCTCGGCCCGCATCGCGTTGACCGCTGCAGCGAGGTCGGGAACGGTGTCGAGCAGCGTGCCGTCGAGGTCGATCAGCGCCGCGCGCGCCGACCAGACGGCTCTCATGCAAAACGTGCGACTGTCGCGAGTTCCTCGCGCATGCGCGCGATGACGCTGCGGTAGCCGCCGTCGGGATCGCGCGCTCCGAACACGGCGCTGCCGGCGACGAACGTGTCGGCACCCGCTTCCGCGATCGCGCGGATGTTCTCGACCTTGACGCCGCCGTCCACTTCGACGTGGATCGTGCGTCCGGTCTCGCGCCGATGCGCATCGACACGCGCGCGCACGGACCTTAGCTTGCCGAGCGCCTCGGCGATGAACTTCTGCCCGCCAAAGCCCGGGTTCACCGACATCAGCAGCACCACGTCGAGCTTGTCCATCACGTGGTCCATCCAGTCGAGCGGCGTCGCCGGATTGAAGACCAGGCCCGCCTTGCATCCCGACTCGCGTATCAGCGCGAGCGACCGGTCGACATGATCCGAAGCTTCGGGATGGAATGTGATGACGTCGGCGCCTGCCCGCGCGAAATCGGGGATGATCCGGTCGACCGGCTTCACCATCAGGTGGACGTCGATGGGCACCTCGACGTGCGGGCGGATCGCTTCGCACACCAGTGGGCCGATCGTCAGGTTCGGCACGTAATGGTTGTCCATCACGTCGAAGTGGATCCAGTCGGCTCCGGCGGCGACCACCGCGCGCACTTCTTCCCCCAGCCGTGCAAAATCGGCGGAAAGGATGCTGGGCGCGATGCGGAAACTCGACGACATGGCGGCTCCATGGCAGCGGAAACTTACCCGCTCGCAGCTATTCTAAGGGTCGTCCCCACATCGCCGGCGCCTGGCACAGCGCTGCACCTGCCGATAACGATGGCAACGTACGAATTCTCGATCAAGGTCCGGCCGAAGTATCTCGAGGCGCACTCGAACCCCGACGAGCAGCACTTCGTCTTCGCCTACACCGTGACCATCCGCAACACCGGTGAACGCACCGCCAGGCTGGTGTCGCGCCACTGGATCATCACGGACGGTCACAACCAGGTCGAGGAAGTGCGCGGCGAAGGCGTCGTCGGCGAGCAACCCGTGCTCAAGCCCGGCGAGTCCTTCGAATACACGAGCGGCTGTCCGCTGCCGACGCCGGTCGGCTCGATGCGGGGCAGCTATCAGTGCGTTGCTGACGACGGCACCGCATTCGATGTGCCGATTCCGGAATTCGTGTTATCGATGCCGAGGTCGCTGCACTAGCGAGCGCCGCTGCAAGATCGCTGATACAGGGCCGTTTTCAGCGATTGCGTCGCCGCCGGTGCGGCTTGTCGAACATCGTCCACCAGACGATGAAGATCAATAGGGCGAGCGCAAGCGCCGCCTCGAGCAGGATCAGCCACATGTCGACTTGCCTAGCCGCGAATTCTAGACGGCGCCTCGCCATCGCACTCGCCGCCACAGCGCTCGCCGGCTGCGCAGTGCGGCCGACTGCGCCGCCGCCCCCGCCGGTGAAGCCGCCTCCCGTCGCAGCGCCGATCGAAACACGCGCGCTCTACGAACCGGTCGTCTTCGAGATGCTCCCGGGCACCCGACCCGAAGACTGGCTGTCGGCGTGGCCTGCATTCCTGCAGACGTGCCGAGCCTTGGGCAAGCGCGACGCGTGGCGCGACGCGTGCGGCGCGGCTGAACAGGTGGACGTGCGCGACGCCGCCGCAATCCGTTCGTACTTCTCGACCCGCTTCGACGCCTATCGTGTACTCGCACGCCGGTTCGAGGGCGAACGCGAGATCGATACGCGCGACAGCGGACTGGCGACCGGCTACTACGAGCCGCTGCTGCGCGGCAGTCGCGCACGCAGCGAGCGCTACGCGACGCCGATCTACCGCGTGCCACCCGATCTGCTGGTGATCGACCTCGGCGCGGTGCATCCCGAACTCGCCAACCTGCGGTTGCGCGGCAAGCTGCAGGGGCGACGAGTCGTGCCCTACCCCAGCCGCGGCGAGATTGCCGCCGGCGATCTGCTTGCAGGCCAGGAGCTGCTGTGGGTCGACGATCCCGTCGATGCGTTCTTCCTGCAGATCCAGGGTTCGGGCCGCGTGCAGTTCGATGACGGCAACATGGTCCGCCTCGGCTACGGGGACCAGAACGGTCATCCCTATCGCTCGATCGGCCGCTGGCTGGTGGATCAGGGCCAGATGACGCTCGACGAGACGTCGATGGCCGGAATCAAGTCGTGGATCGCGCGCAACCCCGGGCGGGCGCAGGAACTTCTCGACCAGAACCCGAGTTTCGTTTTCTTCCGCGAACTGCCTTTGGGCGACCCGGCGGCGGGTCCGATCGGAGCGCTCGGCGTGCCGTTGACCGCAGGCGCTTCGGTCGCAGCCGATCCGCGCCACATCCCGCTCGGCGCACCACTGGTGGTGTCGACCACCGACCCCGCGTCGGGCAATCCGCTGATCCGGCCCATGGTCGCGCAGGACACCGGCGGTGCGATCCGCGGACCACTGCGCTTCGATTTCTTCTGGGGCTTCGGCGCAGAGGCCGGGCAGATCGCCGGACGTCAGAAGTACGACGCCAATGCGTGGCTGCTGGTGCCCAAGGGCGCGCCGCCCGAGTCCCTGCTGCGGCGTTGAACCGGACCTACTTCTTCGTCGCGGTCAGCCGCTGCTCGAGCACGTCAAGCGGCATGGCACCGGCGCCACGCGAGCCGTCGGCGAAGATCAGCGTCGGCGTGCCATTGATGCCGAAATCTTTTCCAAGCGCAAGGTTCTGCTCAAGTGGTGCCTTGCACTCCGGGGCGGCCGCCGCCGGGGGCTTGCCCTGCACCATGTATTCCTCCCAGGCGGCGCCGCGATCCTTCGCGCACCAGATCGCACGTGCCTTCTCCTGCGAATCCGGCGACAGGATGGGATACAGGAACGTGTAGATCGTGACGTTGTTGAGCTGCTGGAAGTTCTGCCACAGCCGCTTGCAGTACGGACAGTTCGGGTCCTCGAACGTGACCAGCACGCGCGAACCGTTGCCGCGCACCAGCTTGACGGCGCGGTCGAGCGGCAGCGACTTGAAGTCCACCTTGAGCGCGGTATCGAGCCGCTTCTGCGTGAGATCCTCACGCGTGCGGGCGTCAAACATGTGCCCCCCCATGATGACGACCGTCACTGCGGGGTCGACGTAGTACAGCTCGCCGCGCACGAGCACTTCGTACAGGCCCGCCGGACCGCGGAAGACCTGGTCCGGCTTCATGCCGGCGCGTTCGGCGAAGCGCGCCGCCACCTGTGCTTCGGGAGTTCCGGTCGGCGGCGCCTTGGCCGCCTCCTTGTTCTGTGCCAGCGCGGCGACGCCCGTCAGGGCACACATCAGTGCCGCCCCGAGCGCGACGATGCGTCGTAATTCCAATCTCATTGCCATCTCCTGATTCGGGCGCGGAGTGTAGCCGCGCAGCGCAAGACCCTCAGACCGACCGGATCCGATCTAGTTCAGCCCAGCGCCTGGCGAATCAGCAGGCGCTTCAGCGGAGCGATGCGATCGATTGCCGTCATCCCGGTATTGCGGACGAACCGCGCAAGCGGGTCATCGATGCTGAACAATCGGGCCAGTCCGTCAGTGACTGTGCGCATCAGGGCCACCGGCTCGGCCCGATCGCGCTCGTATCGTCGCAACAGCACCTCATCGCCGATATCGCGAAAAGGCTCGCACCCGCGCAACACTTTGAGCAATGCCGCCACGTCCTGCAGGCCAAGGTTGAGCCCCTGGCCCGCGAGCGGATGCACGACGTGCGCAGCGTCGCCGACGAGCGCCAGACGCGGACCGATCAGGCGGTCGACCACGACCAGTCGCAGCGGAAAACTCGCCGTCTGTCCGGCCGCATGCAAACTCCCCAGCGCGGCACCGGTACGCGCCGTTACGCGCTCGGCCAGCGCCGTGGGCGGGAAGGCTGCCAGGGTTTCTGCGAGGGCGGTCGGTGCGGACCAGACCAGCGAGACATGCCGGTCCGGCAATGGCAGCAGCGCGACGACGCCCTCATCGGTAAACCACTGCCAGGCGGTGTTCAGGTGCGCGCGTTCGCACGTGAGGTTGGCCACGACCGCGGTCTGTCCGTACTCGGAAATACTGGCGTGAATGCCGCCGGCAGCCCGCACGGGCGACCGGGCGCCGTCGGCCCCGATCAGCAGTCGCGTCGTCAGTTCCGCGCCGTCGCTCAGGCGCAGCCGGAGGCGGTCGTCGTTTTCGACGATGGCCTCGAAGCCTGCCGGAATACGGCGGAGCGCCGGCTGGAAGCCGCAGGCGGCATCGAGCACACGCAGCAACTCGCTTTCTTCGACGATCGTCGCAAGGCGCTCACACGCCGCGCCATAGGCATCGAACGTGAGCGCGTCGCCGCGATCCCCGAACACGCGCATCGTCTCGACCGGCGCAGTGCGCGCCGCATCGATCGGGTCCCAGACCGCGAGCCGCCGAAGCAGATCCACGGTGGCCGGTGCAACCGCATAGATGCGCGTGTCGAAGGGCGCGGCCGCTGAATGCGCTTGGGCATGTGGACGGGGACCGATCAGCGCGACGGTGACGCCCTGTTGCGCGATACCGAGCGCCGCCGCCATGCCGGCCACGCCGCTGCCGACGACCGCGACGTCGAAACTTTCCTGCCGAACCATTGCCATGCGTCACCGGGTCACAACCGCGAGCAGTATAAGAGTCGCGCGTGGCCAATTCGGCAGCGCATATCACGGGCGGGATGCCATCATTGCGCTCGCTGCATCGGAGCCTGTCAACGCATGCCGATCGTGGCCATCTGGCCAGAATTGACTACCCATGCCGGGTCGGGCTCGGTAGCGTTCGCCTAACGCGAGCGACGCCCGTCCCGCCCCGTCCAGGAGGAGATCGAAGATGTCCAAAGAAAAGGAAAGGCCGACCATCGGGAGCGACGGACGACCATTGCCGGTCCTGCCGCCCGAACGCGATCCGCGCGTCTGGGCGCGGATGGCGCGGGTCATGGTCTACACGCCGGGCTTCCTGGCAATCCTGCTGCTGAAGGCCGGCGAGCCGACCGCGTTCGGCATTTCGATCGAGTTGCTGATGCTCGCCAGCGCGTCAGCAGTGGTTGGCGGCCTGTTCATCGGATCGCAGTCCGAAGGCAAGGGTGCCGACACCGCTTCGCATACCGGCGTGTGGAGCGGTTCCCTCGTGATGGAGCTGCTGTGTGCCGTGCCGATCCTCTGCGCAGTGCCGGCGCTGTTCCGCGAGATCGCCACGAGCACCGTACTGCACGCGCGCGGACCAATGCCGACCGAAGTGCCGCTCGGCGCATCGGAAATCCTGCCGGCCCTGGCCGTCGTGCCGTTCCTGCTCTACCAGCTGGGCGGCTTCGGCACACTGAACTACGTCGTCACGCGACAGGCCAACTGGATCATCAATCTCGCGATCGCCGCACTGATCCTCGCAGCGTACGCAGCGAACTGGACCGGCGCCTATGTCGTCGAGCGCGTGCTGGGTGCACTCCTGATGCTGGGCATGGTCTTCCTGGTCTGGTACGGCGTCGTGAAACTGCGCGCGATGCAGGCCGACTACGAGGCACGCCGTCCGCACAAGGACGACACGGAGACGGGCAAAGCGTAGCCGACTGAAGCCGGGGAGGACAACCTGTGTGGTGGATCAGCTATCGCGGCGAGGGCAAGCACGGCCTCGACAACATCGGCGTGTTCAACGATGACGGTTCGGTCCACACGGATCACCCGCTGCTGCTCGATCCGTCGCCCAAGGCACATCCCCTGCATATCCCGCGCGGCTTCGCCCTCGTCGGCAACGATCTTTACATCGCCAGCGCCTGGCGCCACGACAGCCACGTCGCACGCTATCGGCGGCACGGCGATTCGTTCCACTACGAAGGAGACCTGGTCACGACGAAGCAGGTCGCAGCGATGGTGCACCCGTTCGATGTCGAACTTGGCGACGATGGGCGCCTCTACATCTCGTGCCAGGACACGAATACGGTCGTGGCGCTACTGCCGCAGTCGCGTAGAGCCGCGCCCGTTGCGCCGCACCTGCGAAAGTCCTTCCCGAAGGGCCGCTTCCTGCCAGGCACGGTGGTCGCCTCGGCGGACGGCAAGCTGCCGGACGCGGGCGAGCGCCCACCGCCCAATGTGCCCGCACCGCAAGGGCTCGAGGTTGTGCTTGACGTGCACGGCAAACCACGCCATTCGGTACGGGGCATCATCGTGCATCGCGACCTGCTGTACGTGGCCGATGAGGCGGGCGATGCGGTCAAGATCTTCGAGGTCGCCACGGGGCGGCTGGTCGCGCGCATCCGGGGCAAGCGCATCCGCAAGCCCGTACATCTCGTCCTGCATGGCGAGACGCTGTACATCGGCGCGGCGGGTAGCGGCAGCATCCTTGCTTACGAGGTTCAGGACGAACCTGCGCAGGACAAGCTGAAGGCCCACGTCGTGATCGACGGCAAGCTGAGAGCGCCATCGGGCTTCGCGGTCGGGCCGGACGGCGACCTCTACGTCGCGGAGCGCTTCGAGCAGCGCGTTCGCCGCTTTGGCCGGGATGGCAGGAAGAAGGGCACCTTCATCGACGCGTTGCCGGACATCCCGGAATTCCTCGTTCACGTGCCCGACGCCCGATGACACGCGCGGCCGCTGCGTTCGTCGCTGCGCTCTGCTTCGGCCCGCCCGCAGCGGCGCTCGAGCCGCGCGCCGAAATCCAGATCAATCTGTGTTCGGCGCCATCAGAGGTCAAAGATGCACTCAAGCTTGGCGAGAAGGGCCGGCCGACGATCGTCTGGCTGTTCGACACGCCCTCGCTCGCGCTCCAAAGCCAGGGATTGCGACTGCGGCTGCGCGAGAGCGGAAAGAATTCGGACCTGACGCTCAAGGCGGCCGGGCAGGATTGCCGGGCGCTCGACCCGCCGCTGCGGCCGCCGGATGGCAAGTGCGAAGCCGACCTGCATGGCGACAGCTTCGACGACGTCGTTTCGCTGACGCGCCGGATCGACGCATCCGAGCGCCGCGCGCTGTCGGCCGCGCCGGCATCCGGCGCGGCGCTCGCAGCGACGATCGGGTCGCTGCTCACGCGCGAGCAACGCGCCCTGCTGGAGACGCGCCGGGCCGATTCAGGCAGCAGCCTGTTGCCCGCGGACATCGTTCGCCTCGGACCGTCGAGCGTGGTCAGCCTGGCGAGCAAG
>DATKAJ010000109.1:0-22461 GCA_035498175.1 Burkholderiaceae bacterium | reverse complement strand
GAGACGCGGCAGCCGATATTCCAGCTGCGCCAGTTCGACCTGAAGCATTCCCTCTGCGGTGTGGGCGTGCTGCGCGAAGATATCCAGGATCAGCGCGGTCCGGTCCAGCACGCGTACATGCTCGCCCAGCGTGTTCTCGAGCTCGCGTTGATGCCGCGGCGATAGTTCGTCATCGAACACGACCACATTCGTCAGTGTCTCTTCGGCGAGCGCCTTGAGTTCCTCGACCTTGCCGGCGCCGACAAAATGCGCCGGATCGGGCCGGTCGCGCCGGACATGCAGATGGCCGACGGGCTCGATGCCTGCAGAAACCGCGAGCTGGGCGATCTCTTCGGCGGCATCTGGATCGTCGCGACGTCCCCGCGCAATGCTGACCAGCAGCGCGCGCTCGGAGCGATCGACGCGCCCAGCTTCGACCTGGAAGACTGTCAGGACTCGGTCTCCGCGGCCAGGTTCACCGGACGCGCCGGCACCACGGTCGAAATCGCGTGCTTGTAGACCATCTGGGTCACGGTGTTCCTGAGCAGCACGACGTACTGGTCGAAGGATTCGATCTGGCCTTGCAGCTTGATGCCATTGACCAGGTAGATCGATACGGGAATGTGTTCCTTGCGCAGCGCGTTAAGAAACGGGTCTTGTAGTAGTTGCCCTTTGTTGCTCATCGGTTGGCTCCAGCGGCTTAATGCCGCTTGTTGTCATCGGTTCAGGGAGAGGAACCGACCGTCGCGGAACTGCAGATGGGGACGGGGCCATGCGTTTCAATGTAAAGCAAAACACGGGCCGTCGCCAACAAACGCCCTCAGGCGACAAAGGGATTGCGGCCGGAGCGGAATTCGACGCGCAGCGGGGTGCCTTCGAGCCCGAATTCATCCCTGAACCGCCCCTCCAGGTAGCGCCGGTAGCTGTCGGAGACGTGGTGCAGCGCATTGCCATGAATCACGATGACCGGCGGGTTCATCCCGCCCTGGTGCGCGTAGCGCAGCTTGGGTCGCAGCGGGCCCGCGCGCGGCGGCATCTGCCTGGCCACTGCAGCCTGCAGCGCGCGTGTCAGTCGCGGCGTCGGCAGCTTCGCAAAGGCGGCAGCGTGGGCCTCCGAAACCGAGCGCATCACCGCCGACAACCCCGTCCGTTGCAGCGCCGAGATCGTGTGGACCCGCGCCCACCGCAGGAAGTGCAGCTTGCGGTCGATCTCGCGGCGGATGCGGTCGCGTTGGTACGTCTCGAGGCCATCCCACTTGTTGACCGCGACGACCAGCGCGCGGCCATTCTCCAGCACGTAGCCGGCGATATGCGCATCCTGGTCGGCAACCTCGCTGCTCGCGTCGAGCAGCAGCACGACGACATTTGCGTCTGCGATCGCCTGCAGGGTTTTCACCACAGAGAACTTTTCGACGGCCTCGAAGACCTTGCCGCGACGGCGCAGGCCCGCGGTGTCGACCAACGTGTACGGCCGGCCGTCGTATTCGAACTCGACTTCGATCGCGTCGCGCGTCGTGCCGGGCTCGTCGTAGGCAATCAGGCGCTCCTCGCCGAGCAGCGCGTTGATCAGCGTCGACTTGCCCACGTTCGGTCGGCCGACCACCGCCACGCGCACCCTGCGGCCGCCGCTTTCGGCGGCAGCCTCCTCGGTCGCCGCGGCGCGTTCGGCAAACGGTTCGAGCGCAGCGTCCATCAGCTCGCGCACACCGTCGCCGTGTGCGGCAGAGATCGGCCACGGCTCGCCGAGCCCAAGTTCGTGGAACTCCGCCGTCGCCTCGGGCGGCAGACCCTCGGCCTTGTTGACGGCGAGCAGCACCGGCCGGCCGGCGATGCGCAGCCGCTCACCGATCCTGCGGTCCTGCGCGGTCAGGCCTTCGCGCGCGTCGAGCACGAACAGCACGGCGTCGCTCTCGGCGATCGCCTGCTCCGCCTGCGCGGCCATCGCGCGCGCGATTCCTTCGGCGTGCAGCGGCTCGAACCCGCCGGTGTCGATGGCGATGTATTCGCACGGCCCGACCCGCCCGTCGCCGTAGTGACGGTCGCGCGTGAGCCCGGGGAAGTCCGCCACCAGCGCGGCACGCGAGCGCGTCAGGCGATTGAAGAGCGTCGACTTGCCGACGTTCGGGCGACCGACGATGGCGATGACCGGCTTCATCGGACGCTCGGCCGACCTACTCGACTGTTACCAGCGCAACGCTCCCATCCTTGGTCTGGACGATCGCGCCGCCGCCAAAGGCGCGTGGCGTGGCGTTGATTTCGCTGCCGAGCGCGACACGCGCCAGGAAGCCGCCGTCGTCAGGCGACAGGAAATGCAGGTAGCCGGCGTAATCGCCGACCAGGACCGCACGCCGCAGCGCGAGCGGGGTCGTGAGGTCGCGGTTCAGCAGCTTCTCCTGGCGCCAGGCGTTGGTCCCGCTCTCGGCGGAAAACGCGACCACGTTCGACTTCACGTCAACGCCGTAGACGCGCCGCGTATCGGCGCCGACGCCTGCACCCGCCGGGAACTCGCGTGCCCAGCGCAGATTGCCGTTGACGACCTCGAAGCAGGCGACGCGCCCCTGATAGGCGGCCGCGCAGACCTCGCTCGCGATCAGGCGTGGTGCTCCAAGCACGTCGACGAGCCGCTCCACCTCGGTCGCGCCGCGCGGCTCGGCGACCGGCGCGTCCCAGCGCACCGTGCCGTTTCCAATCGCCAGCATGACCAGCCGGCCGCTGGGGTAGCCGACCGCAACGAAGTCACCCGCGAACGCCATCTCGCTCGCTGCGTTCAGCGTCAGCGGTGGCACCGTGCGCTGGTAGTTCCAGCGCTTGCGCCCGTTGTTTGCGTCGAACGCCGTGACGCGGTAGTCCGAGCCGCGCACGATCACGAGGCCACGCCCGACCAGCGGCGGCGCCTGCACTGCCGCGCCGACCTGAGCGCGCCAGAGTTCCTTGCCGTCGGCGCCGAGCGCAACCACGTCGCCGCGCGGGCTGCCGACCGCGACGACGAAGCCGTCACTGCCGACGCCGCCGGAGATCGCGAGGTTCAGGTCGGTGCGCCAGACCGTCTCGCCGCCCGGTCCGAGGCGCATGACAGTCCCGTTGCCGGCAGCCACGTAGATGGCGTTCTCGAGCACGGCCGGTTGCAGCACCGCGCCGCGCGCGGAGCCGACGCTGGCACGCCAGGCGACGCGCGGCTCGAGCGACGGCGAAAACTGGGGTAGCGGCGCCGGTTCGACCGACTTGCTCGAAGAGCCGCCGAGCCAGGACGGCATCCACGAGGGCATTGAGGAGCAGCCGCCCAGCAGCACCGCGGCAGCTAGCACAGTCGCGGTCCCCAAGCGTGTGATGCACATGGGATGCGTGCTCAGACGATCAGGACGCGGCGGCTGGCAGCGCGTCGAGCTTGAGCTGGATGACCGCGCGCAGCGGGTGCTGGGGTTCCGCCTTGGCCAGCGCGTCGCGATACGCAGCGCGCGCTTCCTCCGTCTTGTTCTGCGCGACCAGCACGTCGCCCCGCCGGTCCAGCACGGTCGGCAGGTAGGCAGGTGGCACCTCGAAGTTGAGTGCCTGCAGCGCGTCGTCGTACTTCTTCTGGTCGAGCAGCACGCCGGCGAGCCGTACGCGCGCAATCATCGCCAGCTCATCGTGGCCGGACTTGTCGATGACCCAGCGCAGCTGCTCGGCGGACTTGCCGAGGTCCCCCATGTCGGCGTTGACTTTGGCGGCCTGCAGCGCGGCGATCGCCGCGTACACCGTGCGCCCGTAGTGCTCCTGGATCGACGCCGCCAGCGTCTGCACCTTGGCGGCGTCGCGCGCCTCGACGGCCTGTTCCAGCTGCCCGTAGATGCCGGCCGCCGTCTTCGCCTGCTCGCGCTCATACCAGCGCCAGCCGTTGAACGCGGCGAAACCCAGCAGGACCACCGTGACGCCCGTGAGGATGGGGTTGCCGTACTTCTGCCACCAGGCCCTGAGTTGGGCCAGCTGTTCCTGTTCTTCGAGGTCGTAAGCCATGGCTTCCTGAATACCTAGTCGTGGTCGTTATCGTCGTCGTTGCGGCTCAGCGCCTCGACGAGCGCGTCCGGAATCTGGTCGAGCGGCACGATACGCTGCTCCGCGAAGGCTTCGCCGGCATCGGGCCGCAGCGCCTTGACCGCCGCGGCGCGCTGCTTCGCTTCCGCCTCGCCCACGATCACCGCGAATTCGGCGCCGCTCGCGTCCGCCTTCTTCATCTGCGACTTCAGGCTCGCCTCGCCCGCATGCAGGATCGCATCGAGCCCGGCGTCGCGCAGCCGCTCGGCCAGCAGGAATGCGGCCGTTTGCGTCGTTCCACCCTGGTGCAGCACGTAGACGTCGGTGGCGGCCGCGCCTTCGACCGTGCCGGCCTCGCGCAGCAGTTCGATGACGCGCTCGATGCCCATGCCGAAGCCGATGCCGGGCGTCGGCTTGCCGCCCATGCGCTCGATCAGCGGGTCATAGCGGCCGCCGCCGCAGATCGTGCCCTGGGCACCAAGCGCGTCGGTGATCCACTCGAACACGGTGAGCGCGTAGTAGTCGAGCCCGCGCACCATGCGTGGATTGATCGCGAACTCGACTCCGGCCGCGTGCAGCAGCGCCTGCAGACCCTCGAAGTGGGCGCGCGAGGCATCGCCCAGATAGTCGGTGATGCGGGGTGCGCCTGCGACAACGTCAGCCAGCGCGGGATTCTTGCTATCAAGAATGCGCAATGGATTAGTGTGGAGCCGGCGCTTCGCGTCGGCGTCGAGCTGCGCCTCGTGCCGCGAAAAATAGGCAATCAGGTCAGCCCGGTGCCGCGCGCGTTCGTCAGCCTGACCCAGGCAGTTGAGCTCGAGCCTGACGCGACCTATGCGATCGACGCCGAGGATCTTCCACAGCCGCGCCAGCATCACGATCAGTTCGGCGTCGATGTCCGGACCAGCGAAGCCGACCGCTTCGACGTTCACCTGATAGAACTGCCGATAACGTCCCCGCTGCGGCCGCTCGTGTCGGAATACCGGCCCCATCGACCAGACCCGGCGCGGCGCCTCGTACGTCAGGTTGTGCTCGACGATCGCGCGGACTACGCCCGCGGTGAATTCCGGCCGCAGCGTCAGATGCTCGCCGTTGAGCTTGTCCTCGAACGAGTACATCTCCTTTTCGACGATGTCGGTCACTTCGCCGATGCCCTTCACGAAGAGCTCGGTGTACTCGACGATCGGCGTGCGGATCTGCTGGTAGCCGTAGCTGCGCAGCCAGTCGCTCACGCGCGCCTCGAACCACTCCCATAGCGGAGCATCCGCCGGCAGCAAGTCGTTCATGCCGCGCACCGCGGCGATCTTCGCCTTTGCCATCTAAGCGCTTGTTCCGAAGCCGGCTATTCCCGCAGCGCTGCGGCCGATGTGTAGTTCCGGCCCACGTAGTCGTCGACGATGGCCTGGAACTCTTCGGCGATGCGGTCGCCCTTCAGCGTCACCGTGCGTTCGCCGTCGACGAAGACGGGTGCCACCGGGGCCTCGCCCGATCCCGGCAGGCTGATGCCGATATTGGCGTGCTTGCTCTCGCCGGGGCCGTTGACGACGCAGCCCATGACCGCGACGCTCATCGACTCCACGCCGGGATGGCGCGAGCGCCACTCGGGCATCTGTGCCCGCAGGTAGCTCTGGATCTTGTCGGCGAGTTCCTGGAATACCGTGCTCGTCGTCCGGCCGCACCCGGGGCACGCCACGACCATCGGAGTGAACGCGCGCAGTCCCATGGTCTGCAGGATCTCCTGCGCCACCTGGACCTCGCGCGTGCGCGGCTCGCCGGGCGCCGGAGTCAGCGAAACGCGGATCGTGTCGCCGATGCCTTCCTGCAGCAGCACGGCAAGCGCGGCAGTCGAGGCGACGATGCCCTTGCTGCCCATGCCCGCCTCGGTGAGGCCGAGGTGCAGCGGGTAATCGCAGCGCCGCGACAGCTGGCGATACACCGCGATCAAATCCTGCACACCGCTCACCTTGGCCGACAGGCAGATGCGATCGCCCGGCAGACCGAGCCCTTCGGCGCGCTGCGCGCTGTCTATCGCCGAACGCACGAGAGCTTCGCGCAGCACCGCGCCGGCGTCCCACGGTTCGGCCCGGACCGCGTTCTCGTCCATCATGCGGGCCAGCAGTTCCTGGTCGAGCGAGCCCCAGTTCACGCCGATGCGAACCGGCTTGCCGAAGCGGCACGCCACCTCGATCATCTGCGCGAAGTTGTCCTCGCGCCGCGCGCCGCGGCCGACGTTCCCGGGATTGATGCGGTACTTCGACAGCGCCTCGGCACACCCGGGATACTGCGTCAGCAGCTTGTGACCGTTGTAGTGGAAGTCGCCGACCAGCGGAACATCAACGCCCATCTTGTCGAGCTGATCACGGATCGCGGCCACTTCGGCGGCGGCCTCGGGCGAGTTCACCGTGATGCGCACGACCTCGGATCCGGCCAGCGCGAGTTCCTTCACCTGGATCGCCGTCGCGATCGCATCGGCGGTGTCGGTGTTGGTCATCGACTGCACCATCACCGGTGCGTCGCCGCCCAGGCGCACGACACGGCTGGCCCAGCGGACCTCGACCCGGCGCGTCGGACGACGCCCGGCGGGTCGCGCAGGGGCCTCGAGGCAGCCCAAAGGTTCGACCGGCTGATTCATCAGTTGACGGTGAACCGCGCGACGTTCTGACGCGTATGCGGCGCGAGATCGAAGGGCTCGCCACGGACCTCCACCGCCGTCTTGGTGGTGTCGCCGATGACAACGTAAAGGGGCGGCGTGCCTTCGATCACAGCCTCGGCGCCCGCCGCGTTGTGCTGCGAGTAAAGCACCTTGCCCTCTGCGTCCTTGACCTCCGCCCACGAGTTGCCGCTGAAATGCAGCTTCAGCGTCGGTGATGGCGGCAATGCGTCGATCTGCTGCGGCTCTGCGGCCGGCGCTGCCGCCGGAACCGCGGATGCGGCCGGCACCGCGGCTTCGGCGGGCACTGGGGCCGGCACAGGCGTCACAGCCACCACCGGTTCAGGCGGCGAAAGCTGTTTTGCCGTCGCGGGTGCAGCCGGCCGCTCCCGCGTCGCGTACCACCCCAGGGCACCGAGCACGATCAGCAGCAGCACCGCGCCGAAGATGACGAGCCGGCGCGAGGTCTGCTCGCGCGCCGCCTCGCGCACCGGCGAATAGTCGCGCTGCCGGGCGATGCCATCGACGACCGATGCCGTCGGTGGACTCATCTTGGCAGTGAGGTCCTCGAGCACCGGTGCCGGATCGATGCCCAGCAACCGTGCATAGCCGCGGACGAACCCGCGGACATACGCGGCCTCAGGCAGTGCCCCGAGCGATTCCTGCTCAAGCGCACGCACCTGGTTCACGTGCAGCCGCAGCCGGCCCGCGACGTCGGACACTGTCAGGCCGGCGCGTTCGCGCTCCCATTTCAGCCGCGCGCCGAACGCGCCCGGCGGCGCCTCGATCGGTGCCTCCGGCGGCACAGGATCCACTGTTCCAGCGTCCTCACTCATCGAACGCTCCGCGCGCAAGCAGCGTCGCTTCCTTCGAGGTCGGAAAGCGCGTGCGCAGCTCCGAGGCCAGCCGCGTCTCGGTGCGCAGGTCGCCCTGCGCGCGCGCGACACGCAGACCCAGCCACAGCGTTTCGGCCGACGCATCGGTCGACTTCGCCAGCAGGCCGTAGTAGAACGCGGCCCGGTCGGTCTGGCCGGTCGCAAGATACATCCGCGTCAGCTCGTACTTCGTGGTCGGGTTGGCGGCATCCAATTCGAACGAGCGGCGCAGGAACGGCTCGGCGCCGGCATAGTCCTTGATCCGCATCTGGCAGACGCCCGCACTGAGGTTCGCACGCGCGGGCGTGGCGTACAGCGGATCGCGCAGGGCCCGCTGAAAGTAGCTGATCGACTCGCGCTCGCGCCCGGTCTGGCACAGGAACCAGCCGTAGTTGTTGTTCAGGTCGGGATTGCTGCCGTCGAGCTGGAGCGCGCGCTGGAAGTTTTCCTCGGCCGCGCGCCGATCGTCGATGTCCATGTAGATCAGTCCGAGCAGGCCGTAGCCATCGGCCATTGACGGATCGATCTGCACCGCGCGTCGCGCCTCTTCCAGCGCGAACGACATCTGTCCGTTGCGGTAGTACCCCGCGGCGAGCTCGACACGGGCCCGCGCCCGGTTGCGCGCGCTCGCCGCGTTGCTCGCCGGGTCGTTCTTCTGCGTCGTGACCACCTCGCCGTTGGTGCGTGTCACGGTGGTCGTCGTACACGCGCCCAGCAGCAGCGCGCACACCAAGAGCCCGAAGCGAGCCCACCCGGGTTCAAGCCGACATCTGCGGGCCATGCTAGCGGACCTCCGCGATCGGAATGGTGGACGGCGCAGCCGCACGCTCCGCGCGCCGAGTGCGGTCCTGAACCTCGCCGGCGAGCTGCCCGCAGGCAGCGTGAATGTCGTCGCCGCGCGTGCGACGCACGGTCGTGACGATACCGGCGTCGCCGAGCTGCTGGGCGAACTCGCGGATGCGCGCGTCCGGGGTTCGCCGCAACGTCGATCCGGGGAACGGATTGAACGGGATCAGGTTGAACTTGCACGGAACCTCGCGCACAAGCGCGACGAGTTCGCGCGCGAGCCGCGGATCGTCGTTGACGCCGTCCAGCATCACGTACTCGAAAGTGATGAAGTCGCGGGGTGCCACGCGCAGGTATCGGCGGCACGCCGCCAGCAGTTCGCGCAATGGATACTTGCGGTTCAGCGGCACTAGACGATCGCGCAGGTCGTCGTTCGGTGCGTGCAGCGAGACCGCGAGCGCCACGGGGCAGTCCGCGGCGAGCCGGTCGATCTGCGGCACCATGCCGGACGTCGACACCGTGACGCGCCGACGTGACAGTCCATAGGCGTGGTCGTCGAGCATCAACCGCAGTGCGGGAACGAGCGCCTCGTAGTTCTGCAGGGGCTCGCCCATCCCCATCATCACCACATTGCTGATGACGCGCGCGCCATCTTCGGCGAGGCCCATCGAGCGCCGCAGCGCGTGCTCCGCCCACCACAGCTGACCGATGATCTCCGCCGTCGTCAGGTTACGGCTGAATCCCTGTGCGCCGGTCGAGCAGAACGAGCAGTTGACCGCGCACCCGGCCTGCGACGATACACACAGCGTTCCGCGGTCTTCCTCGGGGATGAAGACCGCCTCGATGGCATTGCCGGCACCGACGTCCATAAGGAACTTGCGCGTACCGTCAGCCGAAAGCGAGTCGCGGATCACCGGCGGCGCAGCAACCACCGCACTCTCCGCGAGCTTGCTGCGCAACGACTTCGCGAGCTCGGTCATCGCGTCGAAGTCGGCCACACCCTTCTGGTGCGCCCAGTGCGACAGTTGCCGGCCGCGGAACGGTTTCTCACCGATCGACGCGACGTACGCCGTCAACGCTTCGAGGTCGAGCCCGAGAAGATTGACGCGCTCCATCATGCGTCCATGGCGCTTCAGCGCGAATACACCGCCATTTGCGGGAAGAAGTAGGCAACCTCGGTGCGGGCGGTATCGGCGCCATCGGAGCCGTGCACCGCATTGGCATCGATGCTGGAGGCAAAGTCGGCGCGGATCGTCCCCGGCGCGGCCTTCTTTGGGTCAGTAGCGCCCATCAGTTCGCGGTTCTTTGCGATCGCGTTCTCGCCCTCCAGCACCTGGATGACGACCGGTCCCGACACCATGAAATCCACCAGGTCCTTGAAAAATGGCCGCTCGCGATGCACGGCGTAGAAGCCCTCGGCTTCGCTGCGCGACAGCCAGGTCATGCGTGCTGCAACGATCTTCAGCCCGTTGGTTTCGAAGCGCGAATAGATCTTCCCGATAACGTTCTTCGCGACAGCGTCGGGTTTGATGATCGAAAGGGTGCGTTCCACCGCCATGACTTCAGCCTTTTCGTAGTTTTCCCAGCAGCCCGGGACATTTTCGGTTCTGGAGCGCCGCGGCGCGGCGCCACGCCACCAACCGAACCAAAAACCTCGACAAATGAAATACTTGCAGCAGCCGAGATAGCCCGAAATTCTAGCATGCGGCGCCTCGCCGAAAGCCGCGTGCAGCCTGCAACGCCACCTTGTCAGGCCGGCTCGATGACTGCGATCGACTCGACGTGCGACGTATGGGGGAACATGTTGACGATCCCAGCCGCCTTTAGCGTCCAGCCTCCCTCGTGGACCAGCACGGCGCAGTCGCGCGCCAGCGTCGCCGGGTTGCAGGACACATAGACGATCCGTGAAGGACGATCCGGTGTCTCTGCAAAGGACCGGGCCACTGCGAGCGCGCCTTCGCGCGGCGGATCGATTAGGACTTTGTCAATACTGCCGCACTCGGCCACTGCGGCCTTCCAGTCGGCGGCACTCCACTCGAACAGGTCGCGCGCCGCAAAGCTCGTGCGGTCTTCGAGACCGTGCCCAGCGGCCGCCGCGCGGGCGCGCTCGACCAGCGCTGCGCTGCCCTCGTAGCCGAGCACACGCGCCGCGCGCCGTGCGAGCGGCAGCGTGAAGTTGCCGAGTCCGCAGAAGAAGTCCGCGATTCTGTCGGCCGGACCCGGCGCCAGCAACCGGACTGCGCGGCTGACCAGCACCGCGTTCACCTGGTGATTGACCTGCGTGAAGTCGGTCGGTTGAAACGGCAGACGTACGCCAAACTCCGGCAGCGCCATCTCGAGTTGAGCGGGCTGCGTCGCGGTCAACGGCGCCGCCGTCTGCGGCCCGCCCGTTTGCAGCCAGAATTCGACGGCGTGCTCCCGCCCAAACGCGTCGAGTCGGCGACAATCCTCGACGGTCGGGGGCTGCAGCACGCGCAGCACCAGGACCAGTTGCTGGCGGCCCGCCGCGTCGCCGGCCGCGAGTTCGATCTGCGGCAGGCGTTCCCGCAATGACAGTTCGCCGATCAGCGCGCGCAGGGGCAGCAGCAGGTCGCTGATTCGCGCCGGCATCACCTCGCAGCGCTTCATGTCGGCGACATAGCTGCTGGCGCGCTCGTGGAAGCCGACCAGCACGCCGCCCTTCTTTGCGACGTACCGCACAGTCAGGCGCGCGCGGTGACGGTAGCGCCAATCTGGACCCTGTAGCGGCCGCAGCATCGTCTCGGCACGCACGCGGCCGATGTGCCACAGGCTGTCCTCGAGCACCCGCTGCTTGATCGAGACCTGTGCGCGCGCCTCCAGGTGCTGCAGTGAACAGCCCCCGCAGGCGCCAGGGCCGAGTCCGAAGTGCGGGCAACGCGGTTCGGTGCGCAGCGCCGATGCGCGCTCGATCGTCAACGCACGCCCGACCTCGTAGTTAGGCTTGTTGCGGCGGCGCTCGTAGCGCACTCTCTCGCCCGGCAACGCGCCTTCAACGAAAACGGCCTTGCCGTCACGCCGGCCGACGCCGCGTCCCTCCTGGTCGAGCGATTCGATCTCGACCTGGAAAACGTCTGCGGGTTTCACTCAGCACGGACCCCAGGCCGCCAGGTACTCGCGCCAATGAGGCTGGTCGAGCGCAACGAGCGTATCCCGGACGAGTCGTTCCTCGGCCTCGCAGCCCGCGGCGTCGAAAATGGCGCGCATCCGCTGGAATCGCGTGTAGACGAGGTAGGTGTTGACGACGTCGGTTTCGCAGTAGTGGCGGATCTGCTCAATGCCTCCGGCCTGGAACGCCTCCCAGACCTTGCTGCCGTCCATGCCGAGCTTGCCGGCAAAGCCGCACAGGCGCGCCAGGTCGTCGAGCGGAACGCTCGCCCGCGGCTGATACATCGCTAGCACGTCCATCAGATCGAGGTGTCGCAGGTGATAGCGGTTGATGTAGTTGTTGTAGCGGAAGTCGCGGTCTTCGTCGCCGAGCTCCCAGTACCGTCCTGCCTGCACACCGTGCATCAGGCCGCGATAGTGCAGCACCGGCAAGTCGAAGCCGCCACCGTTCCAGCTCACGAGCTGCGGGCTGTGGCGTTCGACCGTGGCGAAGAACGACTGGATCAGCCGGCCCTCGTCATCGTCCGCGTTGCCGATCGAGCGCACGCGGAATCCCTGATCGTCGCGGAATGCGCACGAGATCGCGACCACGCGATGCAGATGCAGTGGCAGGAAATCCGATCCGGTCCGCTCGCGTCGCTCGTCAAACGCCCTCTGTGCGATCTCAATATCGGGCAGCGCGCCCCAGGCCGGACGCAGCCGGCGCAGGCCCGCCACATCCGGCACCGTCTCGATGTCGAACACCAGGATCGGCGTCATCGGCCGACGACAGTAGCGATCACCGCTAGAGCACCGCGTCGCGGCCGATATGCTCGGCCGCGAGCGTCTGGCGAAGCTGCTTCAGTGCCTCAAGCTGCATCTGGCGGACCCGCTCGCGGGTCAGGTTCAGTTCGCCGGCGAGATCGTCGAGCGTCGCATACGGCAGATTGTCGAGTCCGAATCGGCGCTGGATCACGTGCCGGTGACGTTCGTCGAGTCGGGTCAGCCAGTGCTGCACCCGGTGTTCGAGCTCGTGCCGGCTGGCCGCCACCTCGGGCACTTCGCTGCGGCTGTCAGACAGCAGGTCGGCGAGCGTCGACTCCGGGTCCGCGTCGAGCGGCGCATCGAGCGAGGCCGGCATCGCGCCGATGCGCAATACATCGCAGACGACCTCGATCGGCTTGCCGGTCAGGTGCGCAATGTCTTCCATGCGCACCTCGCGCTGCGATTCGGACTCGGCCTCGAGATGGCGCCGCGCGTGGTTAACCTGCCGCAGTTCGCGCAGCACGTGGATCGGTAGCCTGATCGTGCGTGCCTGGTTCATCAACGCCCGCTCGACCGCCTGCCGGATCCACCACGTGGCGTAGGTCGAGAACCGGAAGCCTCGGTCGGGCTCGAACTTCTCGAGGGCGTGAATCAGGCCGAGATTGCCCTCCTCGATCAGGTCGAGCAGCGGCAGGCCGCGGCCGGTGTAGCGCTTGGCAATCGATACGACGAGCCGCAGGTTGCGCTCGATCATGTCCTGCCGGGCCGCGAAGTCGCCAGCCCGCGCTCGCGTCGCGGTGTCTCTTTCTTCCTCGGCGCTCATCAGCCGGCGCGCGCCGATGTCGGCGAGATAGCGCTGCATCGCATCCGGCTCGTACTCTTCGTCGACCACCGCCGCAGTCTCGACACCGGCGGCAGCCGCGGTCTCCGGCGGAGGCGGTTCGATCAGTTCACCCGACAGCGGCGTCAGATCCTCGATTTCCGGGATCATCGGCGGCGGGGACAGCCGTCGCGCGATCATCATCATCATGGCGAGCTCCGAGCCGGCAGATAACGCAGCGGATCGACGGGCTTGCCCTGCCGCCGGATTTCGAAATGCAGCTTGACGCGGTCGGCGTCGCTGCGACCAAACTCAGCGATGCGCTGGCCGCGTTTCACGCCCTGGCCCTGCTTGACCAGAACCTGGCGGTTGTGCGCGTAGGCCGAGATGAATTCCTCGTTGTGCTTCACGATCACCAGGTTGCCGTAGCCGCGGAGCGCGCTGCCGACATACACCACCTCGCCGTCCGCGGCCGCGCTGACCGGGTCACCATCGCCGCCGGCGATGTCGATTCCCTTGTTCCGCGTCTCGTCGAAGTTCTCGATGACCTTGCCGGGCGCCGGCCACTGCCACTGCACGGCCGACTCCGGCGCCGCGGGCTTCGTGGGCTCGGGTTTTGCGGTCGGAGGCGCCGAGCCGGGCGGCGTTGTTGTCACCGGTGCAGGTGGCGGCGGGACAGCGCTCTCGGTGCCCGGCAGCGGCAGCGGCCGTACCTCGGCGGTGCCCGAAGGCGCAACCGGGGTCACCGTAGCTGTCGCGGGCGGCGCTACCACGCGCAGCGATTGTCCAACTGCAAGCACCGCGGTGTCGGTCATGCCGTTCCAGCGCGCGAGTTCGCGCACGTCGACCCCGAACGACGATGCGATGCTGTACAGAGTGTCGCCCTTCTGGACAACGTAAACGCCATCCCTGGCTGTCCTCGCCGGCGCGGCGCTCGATCCCGCTGCCGGCTTTTCCGCGCGCGTCCCGGAGCCCGAGCGATCGACGACCGGCGCGGGGCGCTGCGTACCGCACGCAGCGAGCGCGGCGACGATCAACAGGACTGTCCAGAACGAACACCGCTTCATTCCTTCTCCTATGCGACCCCGCCCCGCAACGGCACGAAACGGACAGCTTCCTTGCCGGTGCGCACGAGCTGGCCGCTCTCGTCCTTCGTCGCGACCACGAGTTGCTGCTCGTCAATGCCCACCGGCGCGACGATACGGCCTCCGGGCCGCAACTGCTCGACCCACGCGGGCGGGATCACGTCGCCCGCCGCGGCCGCAACGATCGCATCGTAGGGCGCCGCCTGCTCGACACCGCGCGAACCGTCGCCGAACACGAGGCGGACATTGGGCAATCGCAGCGGCCGCAGGTTCTCTCGCGCGCGCTCGTGCAAAGCGCGCACGCGTTCGATGCTGACTACTTCACCGACCAGCTGCGCCAGTACGGCAGCGGCATAGCCGCAGCCCGTACCGACTTCGAGCACGCGCGCGCGCTGCGGATCAGGCATTGCCTCGAGCGCCAGCTCGATCGTGCGCGCAACAATATAGGGCTGTGAGATCGTCTGCCCGTGGCCGATCGGCAGCGGCGTGTCTTCGTAGGCGCGGCTCGCCAGCGCTTCGTCGACAAACAGGTGCCGCGGAACGGCGCGCATTGCATCGAGTACGCGGCTGTCACGCACCCCGAGCTCACGCACGCGATCGACCATCCGGTCACGTACCTTGGCCGACGCCAGCCCGGCGTGAGTGCCTGCGGGATCGCGCGCAACCCCGTTCATCGCGCCGGATCCAGCCACGCACGCACGCCGTCGAGCTGGCCCGCGTGCGTGAGGTCGATCTGCAGCGGCGTAACCGACACGTAGCCCTCCGCGGTCGCATGGAAGTCGGTGCCGGGCCCGCCCTCCTTCGCTGCTCCCGCCGGACCAATCCAGTAGATCGGCTCGCCGCGCGGATTCTGCATGCGCACGACGGGTTCTGACGGATGGCGCTTGCCGAGGCGGGTGGCGACGATTCCCTTGATCTCGTCGGCCGGACGATTCGGGACGTTGACGTTCAGCAGGAACGGGCCCGGCAGTGGCTGCTCGATGTGCCGGCGCACGACCTCGCCCGCCATCGTCGCCGCAGTGTCCAGGTGCCCGTAGCCCTTGTCGGTCAGAGAGAACGCGATCGATGGAATGCCGAACAGAAAACCTTCCATCGCGGCGGCCACGGTGCCGGAGTAGATGGTGTCGTCGCCCATGTTCTGGCCGTTGTTGATCCCGGAGACGATGAGGTCGGGACGCTCATCGAGCAGACCGGTGAGTGCAATGTGAACGCAGTCGCTCGGTGTGCCGTTGATGAAGATCACGCCGTCGGGTGCCGTGCTGACCGTCAGGGGCCGCGACAGCGTCAGCGAATTGCTGGCACCGCTGCTGTTCTGCTCGGGAGCGACCACGGTCACCGTGCCGAAGCGGCGCATCACCGTGGCCAGTGCCGCCAGCCCCGGCGCGAGGTAGCCATCATCATTTGAGACGAGGATGCGCATAAAGAAATAGCCGGTCGCGCAGACTTGCAATCAGCGCGCCGGCTACCTCGGCTTGTCGTGGTCGGGGCGGCGGGATTCGAACTCGCGACCCCTTGCACCCCATGCAAGTGCGCTACCAGGCTGCGCTACGCCCCGAATGGCCGCGATTATAGCTTTGGTGCGACCCGACCTCGCATCACTCGGGAGCGAGCAGCCTGCGGATCGCCGCGAGTTCGTCGAGCAGCTGCACCGCATCGAGTTCCGCCGGCGCGCCGTTGCCGTTCTTGCCGTCGTGCCGCGGGTGGCGCTCGCCCTCCTCGAGTCGGTTACGTGCGCCGCTGATGGTGAATCCCTGCTCGTAGAGCAGTTCACGGATGCGCCGGATCAGCAGGACCTCATGGTGCTGGTAATAACGCCGATTGCCGCGGCGCTTGACCGGGCGCAGCTGGGTGAACTCCTGCTCCCAGTAACGCAGCACGTGCGGCTTGACGCCGCAGAGTTCACTCACCTCGCCGATCGTGAAATACCGCTTCGCCGGGATCGGCGGCAACAGCTGGGATACTTCGTGTCGTTGCATCGAGCGGAGCGGTTCGACTGCTCAGACCTAACGGACGCGATCAGTGCGAACCCGCAATGCGCGCCACGGCTGCCTTGAGCTTCTGGCTCGCGTGGAACGTCACCACGCGCCGCGCGGTGATCGCAATCTCCTCGCCCGTCTTCGGGTTCCGGCCGGGGCGCGTCGGCTTGTCGCGCAACTGAAAGTTGCCAAAGCCCGAGAGCTTCACCGACTCGCCGCGCTCGAGCGCCTGGCGGATCTCGTCGAAGAAACCGTCCACCATGTCCTTGGCCTCGCGCTTGTTCAGTCCCAGGCGATCAAACAGCGCCTCGGCGAGTTCGGCCTTGGTCATCGTCTTGACGCCGCGATCGCCTGCACGGCCGCCGGCCCCAGCGGTCGGCAGCTCAGGAAACTTGAACCCCGTCGTCATCTGTCGATCGTCTCGCATGGTCTTCATTGCCGCAGGCGCGCACCAAACCGCTGTATCAGTTCGTCCACGACCGCAGCAACCGCTCCATCGGCGTCAGTATCGCCGAGAGCCTTTTCAGTATCTTGCAGAACAATCCGGATGGCAAGGCTTTTTTCTTTATTTAACAAAGCGTTAGCGCCCGCTTCTACGTCCGGTTGGACTACCGGCCGAGGACGATACACGTCGAACAGGCGAACATCCGTCAGCGCCGACAACCGGCCATCGGCTCGCGACCGGCAGCGGATCGCGGCCTCAATGTCGGCATACGGTACGCGTTCGTCGACGACGATCGCGATATCGCGCTGGAGCGGCTGGAACTTCGAGACCGGCTGCACGGCCGGCAGCGGTCGCGCCAGTACGGGCTGCAGCAGCAGCTCGAACACCGTTGCCGGCTTGGGCAATTCATAGCGCTGCTGAAGCCGCGGATGCAATTCGCCGACAAGGCCGACGCGCTCGCCGTCAAGCACGACATGTGCGGCACGCCCCGGGTGCAGCGCGGGATGCTCGGCACGCTCGAAGTCGACACGGCGTGGCGCGAACAGGCGTTCGACGTCGCCCTTCACGTCGTAGAAATCGACGCCGCGGCTGGACATTGCCCATTGTTCGTCCTCGGTGGAGCCGTACGCCAGCCCGGCCACCAACAACGGCTGTTGCACGCCCTGCACGCTGAGCGGGCCGTCGTGGACCGTCGGATCGCGGCGGAAGACCCGGCCGATCTCAAACAGCCGCGCGCGTGTGGCCTTGCGGTTCAGGTTGTAGCCCAGCGTGTCGATGAGGCCGCCGAGCAGCGTGCTGCGCATGACCGACATCTGCACCGCAATCGGATTGAGCACGGCGATCGGCCGTGCATGGTCCGAGAAATCGGCTTCCCAATGCGCGTCAACGAACGAGTAGTTGACAAGCTCCTGATATCCCAGCGCCGCCAGCAGTTCACGCACCGAATGCGCCGTGCGGATCTCCTCGCGGGGACCGCGCATGCGCGCGGGCGCAAGCGGCGGGTGCGAAGGTATCCGGTCGTAGCCGTGCAGCCGCGCGACTTCCTCGATCAGGTCATCCTCCGTCGCGAGGTCGAAGCGATAGCTCGGTGGCGTGACTTTGAAGGAGTCGGCTGAGCGCTCAAACGGCAGCGCCAAGCGCTCGAAGACCGCTGCGATCTCGTCGGCCGTGAGCGGCATGCCGAGCACACGGCGGCAGCGCTCGATCCGCAGCGTGACCGGCGGCCGCTGCGGCAGCGCCACCACCGTGTCGTCGACGGGGCCGGGCACGCCGCCGCAGATGTCCAGGATCAGCCGTGTGATGTGCTCGATGTGCTCGGCGGTCGTCGCGTAATCGACGCCACGCTCGAAGCGATGTCCGGCGTCGGTCGTGAAGTTGAAGCGCCGCGCGCGGCCGCGGATTGCATCCGGCCACCAGAAGGCCGCTTCGACGTAGATGTTGCGCGTGTCGAGCGAGACCGAGGTCGCTTCGCCGCCCATGATTCCGGCTAGGGCCTCGACGCCGCGATCGTCGGCGATCACGCCGACGTCGCCGTCGACCGTGACCGTCTGGCCGTTTAGCAGTTCAACCGTTTCGCCGGGGCGCCCCCAGCGCACGTGCAGCGCCCCATGCACCTTGTCGAGGTCGAACACATGCGAGGGCCGACCGTACTCGAGCATGACGTAGTTCGAAATGTCGACCAGCGCCGAGATCGGCCGCTGGCCGCTGCGCAGCAGACGCTGCTGCATCCACTCTGGTGTCTTCGCCCGCGCGTCGACGCTGCGGATCACCCGCCCGGAAAAGCGCCCGCATAGATCCGGCGCATCGACGCGCACCTTGAGGCGGTCGTCGCCGACCGGCGCGACGGGCTCGATGGCTGGCACGCGGAGCGGGGTTGCGGTGACCGCCGCAGCTTCGCGCGCTACGCCGATCACGCTGAGGCAGTCGGCGCGGTTCGGCGTCAGCTTGATCGCCAGCACGTGATCGTCCAGCGCGAGTGCGGCACGCACATCGCTTCCGATTTCCCCGGACCCCAGGAGCATCAGTCCCGAATGATCGTCCGACAGCCCGAGTTCGCGAGCCGAGCACAGCATGCCCTGCGATTCGACACCGCGCATCTTCGTCACGCTGATCTTCGGCCCGCCGGGCAGTGAAGCGCCAGGCAGCGCGCACGGCGCGCGGATGCCAGCACTAACGTTCGGAGCGCCGCAGACGATCTGCAGCAAGTCTCTCTGGCCGGCATCGACTTCACACACGGTCAGCTTGTCCGCATTCGGATGGCGCGCGACCGAGCGGACTTCCGCCACGACCACCCCGTCGAACGGCGGCGCCACCGGGCGCCGCTCTTCGACTTCGAGCCCGGCCATCGTCAGCCGATCTGCGAGTTCTTCGCCATCGATCGCGGGATCGCAGTAGCGACGCAGCCAGAGTTCGGAGATATCCATGGTCAGTTGAACTGGCGCAGGAAACGCAGATCGCCCTCGAAGAACACGCGCAGATCGTCGATGCCATAGCGCAGCATCGTCAGGCGCTCGAGCCCCGAGCCGAAGGCGAACCCGATGTAGCGCTCGGGATCGAGTCCGAAGTTGCGGACGACGTCTGGATGCACCTGACCAGCACCCGAGATCTCGAGCCAGCGGCCTTTGCGCGGCCCGGTCGTGAACATCATGTCGATCTCGGCCGACGGCTCGGTGAACGGAAAGTACGAGGGACGGAAGCGCACCGCGAGTTCATCGGTCTCGAAGAAGCAGCGCAGGAAGTCGGTGTAGACCGCTTTGAGATCCGCAAAGCTCACCTGCTCGTCGATCCAGAGGCCCTCGACCTGGTGAAACATCGGCGAGTGCGTCGCATCGCTGTCGACGCGATAGGTGCGCCCGAGCGCGATCACTTTGATCGGCGGCGCATGCATGCGGGCGTAGCGCACCTGCATCGGACTGGTGTGGGTCCGCAGCAGCAGCGGTCGCCCTTCGGTGTCGTTCACGTCCACATAGAACGTGTCCTGCATCGAGCGTGCCGGGTGGTTTTCTGGATTGTTCAGCGCTGTGAAGTTGTACCAGTCGTTCTCGATCTCGGGACCGTCCGCGACGTCGAAGCCGACCGACCCGAAGATCTCTTCGATGCGGATCCAGGTGCGCAGCACCGGATGAATTCCGCCGCCGCTGCACTTGCGTCCCGGAAGCGTGACATCGATCGCCTCGTCGGCAAGGCGTTCATTGAGCTGATCGTCCGCCATTTCGCGGCGTCGGACCTCGAGCAGCGCTTCGATGGCTTCCTTGGCGCGATTGATCGCGGCGCCCTGCTCGCGTTTCTGTTCGGGCGCGAGCCGTCCAAGCCCCTTCAGCCGCTCGGTGATGGCGCCCGACTTGCCGAGGAAGCGCGCCTTCTCGTTCTCCAGCGCTGCCGGCAGCCGGGCCGCGGCGAAGGCGGCGCGTGCCTCATTGACCAGTTGTTCGAGTTCCATTTCGCGAACCCAAAAAAAAGACGGGGCCCTTGCGTGAGGCCCCGTTCCTTCTTGCTTCCGGTCCACCGGACCGGCAAGGGCGTGCCTAGGCGGCGAGCGAGGCCTTCACCTTGTCGACGATCGCCGCGAAACCCGGCTTGTCGAGCACCGCCATGTCGGCGAGAACCTTGCGGTCGATGCCGATCTCGGCCTTGCCCAGCCCGTTGATGAACGCGCTGTAGGTAATGCCGTGCTCGCGCACCGCCGCATTGATGCGGGCAATCCACAGCGAGCGGAACACACGCTTCTTGTTGCGACGGTCACGGTAGGCGTACTGGCCCGCCTTCATCACCGCCTGCTTGGCAGCGCGGAAGACGTTCTTGCGGCGACGCGTATAGCCCGCCGCCTGGGCGATGACTTTCTTGTGCCGCGCGCGGGCGGTCACACCACGCTTGACTCGGGGCATGTCGTTCCTCCCTTACGCGTACGGCATCATGCGCCGCACCGACTTCACGTCGGCCTCGTGGATCTGCACCGGGCCGCGCAAGTGACGCTTCGCCTTGGTGGTCTTCTTCGTGAGGATGTGGCGCTTGAACGCCTGTCCCCGCTTGATCGAGCCGCTCGCACGGACCTCGAAGCGCTTTGAGGCGCTCTTTTTCGTCTTCATCTTCGGCATCGTGGCCGTCCCTTTCATTTGTGGCGGTTGGCGCCCCGGCATACACCGGGGACTTCGGGCCTGACGCCACTTGTTGAGCCGCCAGGGCGGCTGTTACTGCGACACCGGGCGCTTCGCGCCCGGAAACCTCACTACTTCTTCTTCCTTGGCGACAGGATCATCACCATCTGTCGGCCCTCCAGTCGCGGCATCGACTCCACCTGCGACAGCGTGGTCAGATCGTCGCGCACGCGCTCCAGCAGCTTGTAACCGAACTCCTGATGCGCCATTTCACGCCCGCGGAAGCGCAGCGTGATCTTCGCTTTGTCACCTTCCTCGAGAAAGCGCGTGAGGTTGCGGAGCTTGGTCTGGTAGTCGTTCTCGTCCGTCTGCGGGCGAAACTTGACTTCCTTGACGATGACCTGCTTCTGCTTGAGCTTGGCCTCGTGCGCCTTCTTCTGCTCCTGGTACTTGAACTTGCCGTAGTCCATCAGGCGACAGACCGGCGGCACAGCCGTGGGAGCAATTTCGACCAGATCAACCTGGGCTTCTTCTGCGAGGCGAAACGCCTCGGCCAGCTTCACGACCCCGAGTGCCTCGCCGTCGATTCCGGTCAGGCGGACTTCCGGGGCGCTGATTTCACCGTTGATCCGGTGCGAGCGATCCTGAGCGATGGTTGGCTTCTCCTGGTTTCAAAATAATCCAGCCGTACCACCCACGTTGCGGCGCTTGGCAACGTCTTCTGCAAGACGCTGCGCAAAGGCGGACAACGGCATCACGCCGAGGTCGGCTCCGCCGCGGGCACGTACGGCCACCCGCATCTCATTCATCCCAGCCTGCTTCTCCTTGTCCCCGACAACGAGGACATAGGGAATTTTCTGCAGGCTAAGCTGGCGGATTTTATAGGTGATCTTTTCGTTGCGCAAATCGCCGTCAACTCTAAAGCCTTGTTTTTTCAGCGTTTGCGCAACAGCCTTCGCGTAGTCGGCCTGCCCTTCAGAGATGTTGGCGATGGCGACCTGCACCGGCGCCAGCCACGGGGGCATCGCGCCAGCGTAGTTCTCGATCAGCATGCCGATGAAACGCTCCATCGATCCGATGATGGCCCGGTGCAGCATCACGGGCGTCTTGCGGCTGTTGTCCTCAGCCACGTATTCAGCGCCCAGGCGGCCAGTCATGAAGAAGTCCACCTGCATCGTGCCGCATTGCCACTCGCGGCCGATCGCATCCTTTAGCGTGTACTCGATCTTGGGGCCGTAGAACGCGCCGTCGCCCGGCGAAATCGTGAACTCGACGCCCGAGCGCTTCAGCGACTCCATCAGCGCATGTTCGGCCTTGTCCCAGCTTTCGTCCGAGCCGATCCGCTGCGCCGGCCGCGTCGAGACCTTGTAGAGGATGTGCTCGAAACCGAAGTCGCGGTAGACCCTCTGCAGCAGTGCCGTGTAGGCCACGCACTCGTCCAGGATCTGCTCCTCGGAGCAGAAGATGTGGCCATCGTCCTGGGTGAAGCCGCGCACGCGCATCATGCCGTGCAGCGCGCCTGACGGCTCGTTGCGGTGGCAGGCGCCGAACTCGCCGTAGCGCAGCGGCAGTTCGCGGTAGCTGTGCAGATTCGCGTTGTAAATCTGGATGTGCCCCGGGCAGTTCATCGGCTTCAGCGCGTAGTACCGGTTCTCCGACTCGGTCGTGAACATGTTCTCGCGGTACTTCTCCCAATGCCCCGACTTCTCCCACAGCGAACGGTCGAGGATCTGCGGGGCTCTGACCTCCTGGTAGCCGTTGTCGCGGTAGACGCCGCGCATGTACTGCTCGACCGCCTGCCAGATGGCCCAGCCCTTCGGATGCCAGAAGATGAGTCCCGGCGCCTCTTCCTGAAAGTGCAACAGGTCGA
>DATKAJ010000108.1:0-20376 GCA_035498175.1 Burkholderiaceae bacterium | reverse complement strand
CGCCCGACGGTCAATACGCGATCGTCGTCGCCGAGGCCCACAAGCGGCTCGACTATCGCGATCCGCGCACGATGAAGCTCGCATATTCGATCCCGACGCCCAAGTGCGCCGGGATCAATCATGCGGACTTCTCGATCGACGGCCGTTACGCCCTCTTCACCTGCGAGTTCAACGGAGCGCTGACCAAGATCGACCTCGTCAACCGTAGCGTCGTCGACACGATCAAGCTCAGCCAGTACTACAACCGGCCCGACGCCCTCGCCGCGATCGCCAAGTCCGGGACAAAGTCGGCCAAGATTCCCGATCCGGCGAATCTGGGGGCCGAGATCTGCGCCACGCCGGGAATGCCGCAGGACGTGCGCGTTTCGCCCGACGGCAAAACGTTCTTCGTCGCGGACATGATGGCCGATGGCGTGCACGTCGTCGACGGCGCTTCGTTCAAGCAGATTGGTTTCATCCCGACCGGAGTCGGTGCGCACGGGCTTTACCCGAGCCGGGACGGCAAGAGCCTCTATGTCGCCAACCGCGGCAGCAATACCGTGCAGGGCAAGCCACGCGGCAAAGGCAGCGTCTCGGTGATCGACTTCGCAACGATGAAGGTTACGCAGACGTGGCCGATCCCCGGCGGCGGGAGCCCCGACATGGGCAACGTCAGTGCCGACGGCAAGTACCTGTGGCTGTCGGGCCGCTACGACAACGTGGTCTACCGCTTCAATACGGAGACGGGCGCGGTCGACAAGATCCCCGTGGGTCGCGAGCCCCATGGCCTGACGGTGTGGCCGCAGCCAGGTCGTTACTCGCTCGGCCACACGGGGAACTTGCGCTAGCTCGTTGGAAATTCGCCGAGCTGACGCATCCGGTCCGGTAGCAAGGTTCAGATACCGAATCAACGGCAGGGCGTCGTCTGCAACCTGAGATCTGGGCGCACGACAGCGTCGCTGCAGGGTTCGCTGACCGCCTGGGCGACGGCATCTCGGCCAGGGCTGCCCGCCTCGGGAAGCGGCCGGGGTCCGCTTCATCGCGCGGAATCTGTTGGGCTGCGGTCACCAGACTGCTGGCCTGTCCCTGCAAGCCGTAGTGCCGAGCCAGGCCCTCGACCGATCCCAGAACCGCGATGGCAGTGATCGCCGCGGTCAGTGCGAACACGCCACGCGCCCGCTTGGAGGAAGCTTCGAAGGCAGGGTTCATCCGCTTCTCCACGTCGGTCGCTCAGGGGTATGTCGAGTTCGCAACTTGCTGCTCCCGTGCTCCAGGACCACAGCGATGCATTGCGGACGGCAATCTCGGCGACAGGCGTGTGAACCAGCGTGTTACGACTCGGCCCAGGGGACTCTCAGATTCGCGTGAGGGCGGGATCTAGCGACTGAACGCAGCGACTCGTAGCCAGTTTGCATTCGTCTCTGTACACGGATGCCAGAGGAAATGCTGCCGACGTTCGCTGCCCACACTCGCACCATGGGTGTACAGCGGCGCGTCGAAACACTTTGGACTCGTTCGGCGGACTCGTCCGCCAATCACACGTCGACTCAAACGGCGGCGACCTACCGTGCGGCTCCCTCAACCATTGCGGGAGTACGCGATGCCCAGGTTTGTGATCGAACGGAATGTGCCCGGCGTCGGCGCTGCGAGCACCGCCGCACTGCAGGCGATGGCGCAGAAGTCGTGTGGTGTGCTGCGGGAACTCGGGCCCGACATACAGTGGATCCACAGCTACGTGGCTGACGACAAGATCTACTGCGTCTACCATGCTGCACGGGAAGAGCTGATTCGCGAGCATGCACGGCGCGGCGGCTTCCGCGCCAACGAGGTTGCGCGCGTCGTCCTTACGATCGATCCAACGACCGCCGAGTCCCAGGCCGCTGTCGCGTAAGGCTGCGACGAGGAGTTCCTCGCATGGGTCCGTCCATCTACCTTCTCGGTGTTCCGCGCGTGGTTCGCGACGGCTCTGCGGTGGCACTGCGCGGGCACAAGGCGTGGGGACTGCTTGCCTATCTTGCGCTGAATCGCGGCGCGGTGGCGCGGCAGCGCCTGTCGTCGCTGTTGTTCGAGGAAGCCGAAGATCCGCTTGCAGCGCTACGCTGGAATCTCAGCGAGATCCGTCGCGCGCTCGGCGATCAGGTCCTGCGCGGCGACACACTGGACTTCGCCACGGTGGACGCAGGCTACCTGGATGTGCACGTGGTGGCACGAGGTCGCTGGCAGGATGCATTGGCGGTGCCGGGCCTCGGCCGTGATTTGCTGGAGGGCCTTGGCTTTGCAGCCAGCCCTGCGTTCGAGGTCTGGTTGAACACAGAGCGACGGCGCATGCATGCGACGGCCCAGGCCGTCCTGCGTGAGGCCGCGCTGTCGCACCTCGCGACCAACGAAGCCGACGATGCCGCAGCCCTGGCTTCCCGCCTGGTCGCGCTCAATCCTCTCGACGAAAACTATCAGGTGCTGCTGGTGCGATGCCTCGCTGCCGCCGGCGACGGCCTGGGCGCTGCGCGGCAGGCCGCGGCGTGCCGCAGCCTCTTCGCGCGCGAACTCGGCGTCGAACCGGGGCCTGCACTCGGTGCCGCCCTGACGACCACGACCGCCACGGCGACGTCGCGCCCCGCCATGGGGCGACCTGCGGCGATGGCGCAGCTGGAAGCAGGGGAGGCGGCGATCGGCGCCGGAGTGCTCGAGGCCGGCCTGCAGTGCCTGCGCCGAGCAATCGTCGATGCGGACAGCGCTGGCGACCCGGCACTACGCGCCCGCGCGCGCGTAGCGTTGGGTGCAGCGCTCGTACACGCTGCCCGCGGCCGGGACGAAGAGGGTTCGGCTTCGCTGCATGAGGCGCTCGCGATCGGCCGCGAGGCCGCACCGGTCCTCGCCGCTGCGGCGTGCCGCGAACTCGGCTACATCGAGTTCCTGCGCAGTGCCTACGATCGCGCCCTGACGTGGCTCGACCAGGCCGAAGCGCTCGCGGTGGGCGACCGTGCGGAACGAGCCCGCATTGCAACCGTTCACGGCGCGATCCTGAGCGACACTGCCCAGTACGGGGCTGCACTCAGCCGGCTGGGCGAGGCTCACATGCTTGCAGAGGAGGTCGGCGACGAGCGACAGTCCATCCAGGCGGCTTCGATGCGCGGCAGGGCGTTCCTGCTGCGCGGAGAACTCGACGCGGCTGCCGCGACGCTCGAGCCTGCAGTGGCGCGCTCGCGGCAGCTCTGGACCGCCTATCTGCCGTGGCCACAATCCTTTCGCGCCGAGCTCGATCTGCTGCAGGGCCGGCTCGAGCGGGCCGCCGAACGCTTCGAGCAGGCCTTTGCCCTCGCCTGCCAGCTCGGCGATCCTTGCTGGGAGGGCGTATCGGGCCGCGGGCTCGGCTGCGTCGCTGCCGCCCGCGGGCAGAACGATCGGGCCGCCGACATACTCGAGGACGCTGTACGGCGCAACGGACGCCTGCCCGACGCGTACCAATGGGGTCGGGCCTACGCGCTCGAGGCGCTTTGCCGCTGCGCGGTTGCCAAGGGCCAGCCGCGCGCGTCGGCGTTTGTCGATCAACTGATGACGATGGCCGGCAAGGCTGGCATGCGCGAACTGCTCGCGCGCGGGCATCTCCATCGCGCAGCCCTGGGAAGCACGGCGAACGCCACCGCAGCCCGGGCACTGGCGAGCGATATCGACAGCCCCTCGCTCACTCGCCTGGCGCTATACGCCTAGCCGACCCGCGGGCGGCCCGCCCGCTCGCGGCACGACTGGACACGCCGGGCGGTCACTCCGAGCTGTCGGCCGAAGCCTTGGATTGAAGCGGGATCGCGCACTGGACGCGAGATACGGCCGCCGTGCCCGCAAGCTCGGCCGCCACCGACATCAGCTCCCCCGGAGTCAGGCCGAGATCGCGCAGCGTGTGCTCGTCCAGTCCACGGAGGCACACGTAGGTGACGCGCGCCCTCCGGCTTTGCTGCCATCGCATGCAGACCATGCGCGCCTTGGCGGTGAGGAGCCGCAACACGTCTAGCCCCTCGACGGCCCGGTCTCGCGCCGGGTCGACAGCAGCCCGGCACGACTCGCGGCGCGGCTGACAACGCCGGCCAGAATGCGCCAGACCGCTGCGGTTCCTGCCCCGATCAGGGCGCCGAGGTCGGTCGCCCGCTGCGCCCGCGCGCGGCGGACGCTCCTCTCTATCTGATCGCGCAGATCGCCGCTCGCCGCAACGTACACCGCGTCGCGCAAGACGTTCTGCGCGGGCGCCTGGCCGCGAGAGAGCGGATCGCTCTTCCCGAGTTGAAGCGGTTCCTGTGACCGCGCGCGAGCCGGTGCCCTTGCAGTTGACGCTGTCCATACCGATTGGCGATCCACCTGTAGTGTCCTCCGGCCGTCTGCATCGGCGAGGACGACACTTTGTATGACGAGCGTGTGAAGCAGCGTTTTACGGTCTGCAGCCCGGCCCCTCCGCTGGCCGATCCCATGACCCGACAAGATGACGCCGCAGTCGATATCGCCTGTACCCGGATGGCCTCACCTCCCTGCGCCTGGCCGGATCGGTGCGTCGCTTGTGGCATGGGCCAGTTAATCCAGTGCGCCAGCGCCTCGAGAAACACGCAATACAGCGCGGTCGGAAGCGGCAGTCCGAGCGGCGTGCCGATCGGGTAGCTGCGCAGGCGCACGCCCGACAGGGCCAACGCATAGTTCAGCGCCAGCGCGGTCTGAAAGATCACGCGCAGCAATCCGACGCTCTGGACCGGATGCTCATTCAGCCGAGCGAAGAGCCGCCGCGCGCCAGCTCCTACCTTCTTACGCTCTCCCACACCTTCTGGAGCCGCTTGCTGCTGACCGGCATCGGCGTCCGCAGCTCCTGCGCGAACAGCGACACGCGCAGTTCCTCGAGCAGCCAGCGAAACTCGTCGAGGCGTGGATCGGCGACACCCTTGCGCGCGGCGACTTCGCGCCAGTACGGCGTTTCGAGCGCTGCAACCTCCGCCATCCTGCTCGCGTCGCGTGCGGGGTTGTCCTTGAACTTGTCGAGCCGGGCCGCGATCGCATTCAGATAACGCGGGTAGTGCGTCAGCGCGCTGGCGGGAACGGTCACGACGAAGCGCGGCGGAAACAGCCGCCGCAGCTGCGCTTCGATGTCCGCAACGACCTGTGGAGCGCCTTTCATTCCGGAGAGCCTGCGCGGCAGTGGTGACACCTGCTGCGCGATCGTGCCGAGCAGCCTGGCCAGTTCCTGCGCGATCAGGCTGAGCCTGGCGCGCCCCTCGTCCTTGCGACTCGTGAACGACTCGCGATTGTCCGGCCAGGGTTCGTCCATGCAGGTTCGGTCGATCGCGGCGGTCACAACCTGATCGCGCAGTTCCTCGAAACCGGGAAACGCGGCGGCCAGCAGCGGGCCGGCGGCGACGGCCTGCATCTGTGCCGCCTGCAGCGAGGCCAGGCTCTTCTCAAGGAAGCGGACCTGCTCCCTGAGTTGCAGGCGAAATAGCCGGCGCAGGCCGGCACGATGCCGATCGCGCGCAACTTCCGGTTCGTCGAACACCTCGATCGTGCAACTGTCGCCTTGGTCGACGAGTGCCGGGAAGCCCGCCAGCGCCTTGCCGTCCCTCGTGAGTTCGACAAGCTCCGGCAGCGTGCCAAAGTCCCAGTCGGTGATCCGACCCTGCAGCGCTTCTTCCAGGCGAGCGCCCCGGGCCGCGACGGCCTGGAACGACTTCTGCGCCTCGGCGCCCAGTTCCGCCTTGAGCAGCGCCAGATTCCGGCCCATCCCCAGCTGGCGAGCATGCTCATCGACGACCTTGAAGTTCATCAGCAGATGCGGCGGCAGGGTCTCGATCTTGAAGTCGCCGGCAGTGACCACCAGGCCACGCTCGGACCGCAGGTCTTCGATCAGGACCTTGACGAGAGGCTCGAGGTGCCACTCCGGTCGCGTCGCCGCGCGCTCGGCGAATTCGGCCGCCGCGGCAGGCAGCGGCACGAGATGACGCCGTAGCTTCTGCGGCAGGGACTTGTAGAGCAACTGCACCTTTTCCTTCAGGACACCCGGGACGACCCAGTCGCATTGCGCCGGATCGATCTGGTTCAGCGCGACGAGCGGCACCGTCATCGTGACGCCATCGCGCGGGCTTCCGGGCTCGAAGTGGTACGACAGCGCGAATGACTGCGCCGGGCCCGCGCGCGACGTGAGTTCGATCTGCTTCGGGAAGAGTTCGGTGGTGATGCCCGCGGCCTCATGGCGCATCAGCTCGTCGCGCACCAGGTAGAGCAGCTTCGGCTGGTCACGTTCGGCGATCGCACGCCACTTCTCGAACGTAGCGCCACTGCATATGTCGGCGGGGATCACGCGATCGTAGAACGCGTAGATCAGTTCATCGTCGACCAGCACGTCGAGCCGCCGTGAACGGTGCTCGAGTTCCCGGATCTCGCACAGCAGCCGCTGGTTGTGGGAAAAGAATGGCGCGCGGGTGTCGAACTCGCCGGCCACCAGCGCTTCGCGGATGAAGATCTCGCGCGCGTGCGCGGGATCCATCGGGCCGAAACTGACGCGCCGCTGCTGATAGACGAGCAGCCCATAGAGCGTCGCGCGCTCGAAGGCCATGACCTGCGCCGGACGCTTCTCCCAATGCGGATCGCTCCACGACTTCTTCAGCAGGTGGGCGCCGACGCGTTCCAGCCAGGCCGGCTCGATATTGGCGATCGTCCGCGCGAACAGCCGCGAGGTTTCGACCAGTTCGGCCGCCATGATCCAGCGGCCCGCCTTCTTGAGAAGCGCCGAACCGGGCCAGACGTGGAACTTGATGCCACGTGCACCCGCGTACGGAGGCTCGCCACGGTCCGCGTCGAGCACGCGGCACCCGATGTTGCCGAGCAGCCCGGCGAGCAACGCAAGGTGGACCTGCTCGAACGTCGCCGGCGTTGCGTTCGTGCGCCAGCCCTGCTCGCCCACCAGTGCGGCGAGCTGGCTGTGCACGTCGATCCACTCGCGCACGCGGCGCGGACTGAGGTACTCGCTGCGCAGTTCCTCGGTCAGTTTGCGGTTCGACTTCTTGTGACCGATCGCTTCCTGCACGAAGGCCCAGAGTTTCAGCAGCGACAGGAAATCGCTTTTGTCGTCGGCATGACGCCGGTGCGCCTGGTCCGCGGCCTGCTGCGCTTCGAGCGGGCGCTCGCGCGGGTCCTGCACGGACAGCGCGGCGGCGATCACCATCACCTCGGAGAGCGCCTGCTGGTCGCGCGCCGCCAGCAGCATGCGCGCCACGCGAGGATCGAGCGGCAGTCGGGCCAGCGCCTTTCCGGTCTGCGTGAGTTCCTGATCGCCATCGACTGCATTCAGCTCCGCGAGCAGCTGCAGGCCGTCCGCAATCGCGCGCCCGCTCGGCGGCTCCACGAACGGGAACTTCCCGATGTCACCGAGGCCGAGTGACTTCATCCGCAGGATGACGCCGGCCAGCGACGAGCGCAGGATTTCCGGATCGGTGAAGCGTGGCCGCCTGGCGTAGTCATCCTCGTCGTAGAGGCGGACGCAGATGCCATCCGATACGCGCCCGCACCGTCCCGCACGCTGGTTGGCAGCCGCTTGCGAAATCGGCTCGACCTGCAACTGCTCCACCTTGTTGCGATACGAGTAGCGCTTGACGCGCGCGAGCCCGGAGTCGACGACGTAGCGGATGCCCGGCACCGTCAGCGATGTTTCCGCGACGTTGGTCGCCAGCACGATGCGACGGCCGGAACCCGACGGCCGGAACACGCGGTCCTGCTCCTCCGCCGAGAGCCGCGCATAAAGCGGCAGAATTTCGGTCGCTGGCGGGTGATGCTTGCGCAGCGCCTCCGCAGCCTCGCGGATCTCACGCTCGCCGGGCAGGAACACGAGCACATCGCCGCGCCCTGCGCCCGCGCATTCGTCGACCGCGTCGACCAGCGCCCCCATCAGCGTCCGATCGTCTGCGTCGTCGACGTCGGCCACCGGCCGGTAGCGGATTTCCACCGGATACAGGCGCCCGGAGACTTCGATGACCGGCGCAGGCTGCTCTGCGCTGCCGAAGTGGCGGGCGAAGCGCTCGGCGTCGATCGTCGCCGACGTGATAATCAGCCTGAGATCCGCCCGCCGCGGCAGCAGCTGCCGCAGGTAACCGAGCAGGAAGTCGATATTCAGGCTGCGCTCGTGCGCCTCGTCGATGATCAGCGTGTCGTACTGCGACAGCAGCGGATCCGACTGCGATTCGGCGAGCAGGATGCCGTCGGTCATCAGCTTGACCGACGCACCGGGTCGGGTCTGGTCCGTGAAGCGGATCTTGAAGCCGACGACATCGCCGAGCGGCGTGCCTAACTCGTGGGCGATGCGCTTCGCGATGCTCGACGCCGCGATCCGACGCGGCTGGGTATGGCCGATCAATCCGCGCTCGCCACGCCCGAGCGCAAGGCAGATCTTCGGCAGCTGCGTCGTCTTGCCCGAGCCGGTCTCGCCGCTGACGATGACGACCTGGTGCGCTTCGACGGCGCGAGCGATGTCGTCGCGCCGGGCCGAGACCGGCAGTTGCTCGGGAAAGGTGATAGCCGGCAGCGGCGCGCGAACCCGTGGCCTCCTCACGGGAGGCGGGCTGGGCGGAGGAGGCTGCATCGGCTCGCGTCGCACCCCGGGGTGCTAGCGCGCCATCGGGATTCCGGTTCGGTTGCGAATACGCAGCGGTGTGCTGCAGGCGCAAAAGTATACTTTCGCCGATGAATGACGCCGCCATGACGCCGCCGCTCGCTCAGATCGCGGATCACGCGCAGTTCGTCACGTGGCTGCGCCAGGTTGCTCCCTACGTGCACGCGCATCGCGGCCGCACCTTTGTCGTCGCGTTCTCGGGCAGCCTGATCGCCAGCGGACAGCTGACCGCGCTGGTGCAGGACGTGTCGCTGCTGAGCGCAATGGGCATCCGCATCGTGCTCGTGCACGGGTCGCGCCCGCAGGTTCAGGCGCAACTGGCGTTGCGCGGCGTCGATTCGCTGTTTCACAACGACGTCCGCATCACGGACGCGGCGGCGCTGGAGTGCGCGAAGGAGGCTGCCGGAGAGATCCGGCTCGACATCGAGGCGGCGTTCTCGCAGGGGCTGCCATCGACGCCGATGGCGCACTCCAAGGTCCGCGTGGTCAGTGGCAACTTCGTGACCGCGCGGCCGATGGGCATCATCGACGGCGTCGACCTGCAGTTGACCGGAGTCGTGCGCAAGGTCGACACCGATGCGCTGCGCTTCGTGCTGGCCAACGGCGGACTGGTGCTGCTCTCGCCGCTCGGGTTCTCGCCGACCGGCGAGGCCTTCAACCTGACGATGGAAGATGTCGCCTGCAGCGTCGCGACGGCGCTCAAGGCGGACAAGCTGGTCCTGCTCACCGAAACCCCGGGCATCGCCGGACCCGACGGCGCGCTGCTGAGCGAGATCTCGATGGAGGATGCCGAAGGCATGCTGACTGCCGGACAGGTCACCGGCGATGCTGCGTTCAACCTGCGCTACGCGGTCAAGGCCTGTCGCGGCGGCGTCGCCCGCGCTCACATCCTGCCGTATGCGCTCGACGGCGGCATCCTGGTTGAGCTCTTCACCCACGATGGCGTGGGGACCATGGTCGCGCCCGAGAATCTCGAGAAGATGCGCGACGCAACCGCCGACGACGTCGGCGGCATCATCAAGCTGATCGAGCCGCTCGAGGCCGACGGCACGCTCGTCAAGCGGCCGCGCGAACTGATCGAGCGCGAGATCGACCGCTTTACGGTGCTCGAGCACGATGGCTACCTCTTCGGCTGCGCCGCGCTTTACCCGTTCCCGCAGGATCACGCGGCCGAACTCGCCTGCCTCACGGTGCATCCGCAGTACCAGGGCTACGGCGACGGCGAGCGACTGATGAAGCGCATCGAGGCCAAGGCCAAGGCCACCGGGATCGAACGGCTGTTCGTCCTGACGACGCGGACCGCGCATTTCTTCATCAAGCGCGGCTTCAAGCCGGCTGGCGTCGATGACCTGCCACCGGCGCGGCAGTACATGTACAACTGGCAGCGCCGCTCGCAGGTGCTGATCAAATCCCTCTAGGAGAATGCTTCATGGCACGCATGGTTCACTGCGTGAAGCTCGGCCGCGAAGCCGAAGGACTCGACTTTCCGCCCGTACCCGGCGAACTTGGCAAGCGCATCTGGGAGAACGTCTCGAAAGAGGCTTGGGCCGGATGGCTCAAGCACCAGACGATGCTCGTCAACGAGAACCGGCTGAATCTGGCCGACGCACGCGCCCGCAAATATCTGCTGACGCAGATGGAAAAGCACTTCTTCGGCGAAGGCGCAGATTCCGCGTCCGGCTACGTTCCGCCAACGGCGTAAGTCAGGGCGGCTCCGCCGCGGACGCACTTTTGATGCGGCCCAGCTGGAAGAAGATCGCCGTATCGAACGGCGACCAGACCGGTGTGCGCACGCCTGCCAGAGTGAGCCCGCGACGCGTCCACTCGTTGCAGGTGTGCCAGGCGGAATAGCGCGGCAGTGCCTCGTAGAACGCATCGCTGTCGAAGTATCCCGGCGCGTCGATGCGCCGCGCCCGGCCGGCGGCATCCCGCTCGAAAGCGGCGCGGATGTAGGCCGCGAGCTGCGCGTACTGCGCTTCGGACGCGCTGACGCGCACGACCCTGTACGCCGCCGGCGTCTCGACGTACTCGACGTGCATCGCGCCGGAGCCACTTCCGGTCAGCGCGACGAAGGCCGTGCCGGATTTCAGGTCAGCCCAGGTCGGCGTCTGCAGCATGAAGCCGCGATCGCCCCAGCCGAAAGCGATCCAGTCCGAAGGCGCGGCGCGCGATCGCATTCTCGCCGCAGGAAAGTCGAGGCTCCAGTCGATCGCGCCATGCCGTGTCGGCACGACGAGGTCGGCGTGTACGCCATTGGTCCGCACGTAGATGGCAACGCCCTGCGGGTCCTCCCTGAAGTCGGCGTTGCGCGGGAGCACCCCCAGCACCAGCGCGCAGAGCAGATAGATCGCGAAGGGTGCGAGCAGCGCGGCGACCAGCAGGCCGGCGGCGCGCCATCCGCGCCTCATGGTCGTCGCGCTTCCTTCACGCCATCCGGCGTCCCGAGCAGCAGCACGTCGGCCCCGCGGCACGCGAACAGGCCGTTGGTGACGACGCCGACGATCGCGTCGACGCGGCGCTCGAGCGCCGGCGCATCGACGATGCGCAGCCCGTGCACGTCGAGGATCACGTTGCCGTTGTCAGTCTGGAAGCCGCTACGCAGGCGCGGCGATCCGCCGAGCGCCGCGAGCTGGCGCGCAACGTGCGCTCGCGCCATCGGGATCACCTCGACCGGCAGCGGAAAGTGTCCCAGCATTTCGACCCGTTTGCTGTGATCCGCAATGCAGATGAATGTGCGCGCCACGGCGGCCACGATCTTCTCGCGCGTCAGCGCGCCGCCGCCGCCCTTGATCATCGAGAATCCCGCGTCGATCTCGTCGGCGCCATCGATGTAGACCGCCAGTGCGTCGACGTCGTTGAGATCGAAGAGCGGGACGCCGGCTGCCGCCAGTCGCTGTGCGCTGCGTTCCGAACTTGCCACCGCGCCCCGGATCGAGTAGCGCATGGCGGCAAGCTCGTCGATGAAGAAATCCGCGGTCGAGCCGGTGCCGACTCCGATGATCTCGCCGCGCGGCACGAAGCCGAGCGCGGCGCGCGCCACGGCGCGCTTCAAATCGTCCTGGGTTGCCATCGTCGGTCCTGGAGGGGACCGCGATCATAGCGGCGGGGAGCGCCGCCTACCTTCAGTGCGCCGCTGGGCGTTCCTGGGCCGAGCGCACGATCCAGAACGCGCGCGGACGCAGCTCGCAGTAGCGGCGCATTGCCGTGTCGGCAAAGCGTGCGACGCGAGGCCGCACGGCGAGATTCGTGGTCACGAGCTGAGGCGAGTTGTCCTCGCTCTCGACGATGTAGCCGTGGCCGTAAGGCTTCATCACGACGTTGCCACTGATGCGGACATGACGCGAGCCCACCGTCACGATGCCGCGCTGGTAGGAGTCCTGCACCAGGCAGCCGCTGACGCAGCTTTCGGCCGCGTCGCCGTTGTTGTGCCAGTGCAGCGGATAGCGCCCGGGCCGGTTGAACTGGCCCATGCGACGGAATTCGATGCCCGAGAAGCGGCCGATAGCGCGCCGCGCGATCTCGCCCTGTTTCGTCGACCCGGCGATCATGCAGAAACCGCCGACGCTTTCGCGTGCCGAGTCCTCGCAGCCTTCGACGACGATGTTGCGTTCGAGCAGCAGCGCCTTGGCCATCGAACCCGGCTGCACACGCAGCGCCCCCTGCTGGCCGTGGTGCCGATGCGCCACCGCCTGGTCGAGCGTTAGCGACATGCAGTCCGCCCCGATGTCCCGGATCGTCCGTTCCTCGACCAGTGCATGGTCCTGTCCGGAAACGATCGCGATCCGCTCCCCCGCGCGCCAGTCGACGGGTTGCGCCAGACGCACGTTGGAATGTCCTGGCGCGACGGTGGAGCCGAGCTGGACCCACGAGGTCCGCTGCTGGCCGTGCAGGTCGATGGTCCCGCCGTCCAGTGCAGCCAGGAACTTCGTTCCGAGGTCCGAATGCGGCACCACCCCATCACGCGCACAAAGCGTGATGGTCAGGCGATCACGGAACGGCTGCTCCGGGCTGCCCACCGCAAGGCGCCCTCCCTTGTGCACGAGGATCCAGCCGGCACGCACGCGCGTGTCGCGCGCCTCGACCAGCAACGTGCCCTCGATCTCGAGACTGGCCACGTCGACGTCCTGATCGAGCACGACCGTGCGACCCGCTTCGATGCGGACGCGCGCTCCCGCGTCCGGGACCCCATCATCCCAACTCGCCTCGTCCGACCAGCGCCGCGCTCCTTCGGGGAACGCGGGGGCCGGAGCCGGAGCAGCCCCGGCAGCCAGGAATTCGAGATAGCCCATCGCAGTGAATTGACCTCGGCGCCCGGTAGATGACACTGCGCCGAGCGTATGGCGAAGGGTACGACAGCACGGCCATGCGTCAATCGCGCCGGCTGCATCCGGAAGGATGAACCGCGCGGCGCCTCGCGCTCGTCGTGCTCGCCGGCCCTGCGTGATGCGCTGGAAAGTGCGCGAATCTAGCGCCGCGGCGGCGGCAGGTCGGTGCAGGTCCCTTCGGCCACTTCCGCCGCCATGCCGACCGACTCGCCGAGCGTCGGATGCGGGTGGATCGTGCGCCCGATGTCGACCGCGTCGGCGCCCATTTCGACCGCTAGCGCGATCTCGTTGATCAGATCGCCGGCGTGCGTGCCGACAATGCCGCCTCCGATCACCCGGTGCGTCTCAGCGTCGAACAGCAGCTTGGTGAAGCCTTCGTCGCGGCCGTTGGCGATCGCGCGGCCGGAGGCCGACCATGGGAAATGCCCTTTGCTCACCTTGCGGCCCTGCTTCTTCGCTTCGTCCTCCGTCACGCCGACCCAGGCGACCTCTGGGTCGGTATACGCGACCGAAGGAATGACGCGCGCATCGAAGAAGGCCTTGTGGCCCGCAGCGGCTTCGGCCGCGACGTGGCCTTCGTGCACGGCCTTGTGAGCCAGCATCGGCTGGCCAACGACGTCGCCGATCGCGTAGATGTGCGGTACGTTGGTGCGCAGCTGCGCATCGACCGGGATGTAGCCGCGCTCGTCGACTTTGACGCCGGCGCGTTCGGCGCCGATCTTGCGTCCGTTCGGCGTCCGTCCGACCGACTGCAGGATCAGGTCGTACGACTGCGCCTCCGCCGGCGCCGCGTCGCCCTCGAAGCGCACCTTCAACCCCGCCTTCGAGGCTTCGACTGCGACGGTCTTGGTCTTCAGCATCACCTTGTCGAAGCGGCCGGCGTTGAACTTCTGCCAGACCCGGACGAGGTCGCGGTCGGCGCCGGTCATCAGGCCGTCGAGCATCTCGACCACGTCGACGCGCGCTCCCAGCGTCGAGTACACCGTGGCCATCTCGAGGCCGATGATGCCGCCGCCGATGACAAGCATGCGCTTCGGCACCTGCCTGAGTTCGAGGGCGCCAGTGGAGTCGACAATGCGCGGATCGTCCGGCAGGAACGGGAGGCGCACCGCGGCCGAGCCGGCCGCGATGATCGCGCTGGCGAAGCGAACAACCTGCTTCTGCCCGGTCTTGTCCTGCCCATCTCCGCTCGTGAGCTCCACCTCGATCTGACTGGGTCCGACGAAGCTGCCGTAGCCGCGTACGACCGTGACCTTGCGCAGTTTGGCCATCGATGACAGGCCACCGGTCAACTTGCCCACGACCTTGTCCTTGTGCGCGCGCAGCCTGTCGAGGTCGAGCTTCGGCGCGCCGAATGCGACGCCGAGATCGGCGAAGTGCGACACCTCGTCCATGACTGCCGCCACGTGCAGCAGCGCCTTGGACGGAATGCAGCCGACGTTCAGGCAGACGCCTCCGAGCGTCGCGTAGCGCTCGACCAGGACGACCTTCTGCCCGAGGTCCGCGGCGCGGAAGGCCGCGGAATACCCGCCCGGGCCAGCCCCGAGCACGAGGACGTCGCATTCGAGGTCGGCCTTGCCTGCCGACGTCGCCACGGCTGGGGCGGCTGCCGCCACTGGCGCCGGCGCGGGCGCCGCGGAGCCCTTGCCGCCCGCCGCAGAGGGCCCCGCAGAAGCGGCGGCAGCTTCCAGCACAAGGATCGGGCTGCCCTGCGACACCTTGTCGCCGAGCTTGACCTTCATCACCTTCACGACGCCGGCCGCCGAGGACGGAATCTCCATCGAAGCCTTGTCGCTTTCGACCGTGATCAGCGACTGCTCCATGGTGACAGTGTCGCCGGGCTTGACCAGGACCTCGATCACCTCGACGTCCTTGAAGTCGCCGATGTCGGGTACCACGACGTCGATCTGTGATGTCATATCGTCCTCTTGGCGCCCGGTATGCCGGGCGCGTCGGTTCCATCGCGCGCGCGCAAATGCCGTCTCATGATCCGCTGCCGTCGCGGCCCGCTGCGATGTCGATGCTGAACACGCGTGCAGGCAGCGCCGAGCTCTTGTCGAATTCCGCGCCGGCCCGGACGCCGATCTCGGCGACGCGGCGCGCAGAACCCGCGCGCTCGTAGGCCGCGTACATGGCGCCGAGCGCAAAGTTGCGGCCGGAGCCGATCCCCCAGAAGCGATCGAAGCTGAAGACCTCGCGGTACGAGTACACGCCGTAGATTCCGCTCGCGTTGGCGATCAGCGCCGTGATCTGCGACGATTCGTACGGATCGCTGTCCTCCTCCTTCGGGTTCAGGAAGAAGCGCTCCTTCAGCACCGGATGCAGCCGCTGGAAGGTGTTGAAGATCTCCTGCCGACTGTTCAGCTGCACTTCGTCGCCGAGGTGCGTCAGTGCCTGCGCGAACACGGAGAAGTGCGCGGTACTGCCCGCGAGGCCAATGTACGAATCCCGCACCCTGAAGATCTTTTCGTTCATCTCGTAGCCGTGCGGCAGCCGCGTCTCGCCGAAGGTGACGAGCGCATCTGAAGCGATCGCGATCTCATCGCCCTTCTTGACGACGACGATGGTCGTCATAGGCCGTCGGTCGGCATGCCGGCTGCACCGACGTTTACAGCAGCACGCGCCGGAAGTCGGCCAGGATCTGCGCCAGCGTCGTGTTGAAGCGCGCCGCGCCGGCGCCGTCGACCACGCGGTGGTCCCAGGACAGCGACAGCGGCAGGATCAGCCGTGGCACGAATTGCTTGCCGTCCCACACCGGCTTCGTCACCGAGCGGCACACGCCGAGGATCGCCACCTCGGGCGCATTGATGATCGGCGTGAAGTAGGTGCCACCGATGCCCCCGAGCGAAGAAATCGAGAACGTGCCACCCTGCATGTCGCCGGGCGTGAGCTTGCCGTCGCGCGCCTTCGCGGCCAGCGCCCCCGTTTCCTGGGCGATCTCGAAGATGCCCTTCCTGTCGGCGTCCCTGATGACCGGCACCACCAGGCCCTGCGGCGTGTCGGCCGCGAAGCCGATGTGCCAGTAGTTCTTGCGAATGATCGCGCCGCCTTCCGGGTCGATCGAGCCATTGAAGTCCGGGAACTTCTTCAGCACTGCGACGCAGGCCTTGATCAGGAACGCCAGCATCGTCAGTTTCGGCGCATCCTTGTTCTTCGCGTTCTCGTTGTTGAGCTGTACACGGAAGGCCTCGAGGTCCGTGATGTCGGCATCCTCGTGGTTCGTGACGTGCGGAATCAGCATCGCGTTGCGCGTCAGCGCCGGCCCGGAAATCTTGCGGATGCGCGACATCTCGACGCGCTCAACCGGGCCGAACTTGGCGAAGTCGACTGCGGGCCACGCCGGCAGGTTGAGCCCGAGCCCCGCGCCTGCCGCAGCTGCGGGTGCGGCCACGGACCGCGCACCCCCGGCCATCACCGCCTTCACGTGGTCGCGTACGTCGTCTGCGGTGATGCGACCCTTCGCGCCGCTGCCGCGCACCTGGCCAAGGTCAACACCGAGTTCGCGTGCAAACTTGCGCACCGACGGCGAGGCGTGCGGTTTCGCGCCCGAAGGACCGAGGTCGACCGGCTGCGGGCGGGCACCCATCTCGGTCGCGTAGGCCGTCGACTTGGTCGGCGGCGCCTCCGCGGACGCGGCGGCCGGCGCCGGTGCCGCGACGGGAGCCGCAGCGGCGACGGGACCGCCCGACGAACTCAGCACCGCGATCCGACTACCCTGCGACACCTTGTCGCCGAGCTTGACCTTCAGCTCCTTCACCACACCGGCGGCCGACGAGGGGATCTCCATCGACGCCTTGTCGCTCTCGACGGTGATCAGCGACTGTTCGAGCGCGACGGTGTCGCCCGGCTTCACCAGCACCTCGATCACCTCGACGTCCTTGAAGTCGCCGATGTCCGGGACCGCGACCTCCACCGTGCCGCCCGCAGCAGCAGCCGGTGGAGCGACCGCGGATGCGGGTGCAGGCCCAGGGGCCGGTGGTTTCGCTGCGGCCGCCGGCTTCGCAGCCGACTGAGCCGCGTCCGCTTCGAGGACAAGCACCGGACTGCCCTGCGACACCTTGTCGCCGAGCTTGACCTTCATTTCCTTGACCACGCCGCCGGCCGACGAAGGAATTTCCATCGACGCCTTGTCGCTCTCGACCGTAATCAGCGACTGCTCCGGCTTCACGACGTCGCCGGGCTTTACCAGGACCTCGATCACCTCGACGTCCTTGAAGTCGCCGATATCTGGGACCTGCACTTCGACGCGTTGGCCCATCTCCTCGGCCCTTTCGTATGCGTTGTCGACGCGGCGGGCGGTGCGAATCCGCCCGCCAGGGAGCTAGACCGTCGCCGGATTGCGTCTGTCGGCGTCGATGCCGTACTTGCGGATCGCTTCCGCCACCTTCGTCGCCGGCACGACGCCTTCGTCGGCGAGCGCACGCAGTGCGGCGATCACGACATAGCGTCGATCAACCTCGAAGAATTCGCGGAGCTTGGCGCGCGTGTCCGAGCGTCCGAAGCCGTCGGTCCCGAGCACCGTGTAGCTGCGGCCGCGCGGGATGTACGGACGGATCTGGTCCGCGAACAGCCGCATATAGTCTGTGGTCGCGACGATCGGGCCGGCGGTCTTCTCGAGCTGCTGGGTCGCGTACGCCTTGTGCGGCTTCTCTGCCGGATGCAGCAGGTTCCAGCGTTCGGCATCGATGCCGTCACGGCGTAATTCGGTGAAGCTCGTCACGCTCCACACGTCGCCGGAGACACCCCAGTCCTTCTCCAGCATCTCGGCGGCGGCGATCGCTTCGCGCAGGATCGTGCCGCTGCCCAGCAGCTGCACGCGCGGGATCGACGCCCCCATGCCGCTGCCGGCGGGTCCCTCGCGCAGCTTGTACATGCCGCGCAGGATGCCCTCCTCCTGGCCCTTCTTCAGGCCCGGATGCGGGTAGTTCTCGTTCATCACCGTGATGTAGTACCAGACGTTTTCCTGGTTCTCCACCATGCGCTTGAGGCCGTTCTGCATGATCACCGCGAGCTCGTGCGCGAAGGTCGGGTCGTAGCTCACGCAGTTCGGGATCGTCGCGCTCATCAGGTGCGAATGCCCGTCCTGGTGCTGCAGGCCCTCGCCATTTAGCGTTGTGCGTCCGGACGTCGCCCCGAGCAGGAATCCGCGCGCCTGCATGTCGCCGGCGGCCCAGGCAAGATCACCGATGCGCTGGAAGCCGAACATCGAATAGAAGATGTAGAACGGCACCATGATGCGGTCGTTCGTCGAGTACGACGTCGCCGCCGCGATCCATGAGCACATCGCGCCCGCCTCGTTGATGCCCTCCTCGAGGATCTGCCCCTGCTTGTCCTCGCGGTAGTACATCACCTGGTCGCGATCGACCGGCTCGTACAGCTGCCCCTGCGACGAGTAGATGCCGAGCTGACGGAACATGCCTTCCATGCCGAAAGTGCGCGCTTCGTCGGGGATGATCGGCACGACGCGCGGGCCGATGCTCTTGTCGCGCAGCAGCTGGTTGAGCGAGCGCACGAACGCCTGCGTGGTCGAGATCTCGCGGCCCTCCGCAGTCGCCTCGAGCACCGGCGCGAAGGCGTCGAGCGCCGGCGCGGCGATCTTCTCGCTGGCGGTGCGACGGCGTTGCGGCACAAAGCCTCCGAGTGCGCGCCGACGCTCGTGCAGATACTTCATCTCCGCCGATTCCTCCGACGGCTTGAAGAACGGCACCTCCTCGAGCTTGTCGTCCGGCACCGGAATCGCGAAGCGGTCGCGGTACTCGCGGATCGCTGCGGTGTCGAGTTTCTTCAGCTGATGGGTCGGATTCTTGCCCTCGCCCACCTTGCCCATGCCGTAGCCCTTCACCGTCTTGGCGAGGATCACGCTCGGCTGTCCGGTGTGCTTCGTGGCCGCCGCGAAAGCGGCATAGATCTTGTGCGGATCGTGGCCGCCACGGTTCAGCCGCCAGATGTCGTCGTCGGTCATGCGCGAGACCATCTCGAGCAGCTTCGGGTCCTTGCCAAAGAAGTGTTTGCGCACGAAGGCGCCGTCGTTGGCTTTGAAGTTCTGGTACTCGCCGTCGACGGTCTCCTCCATCACGCGCAGCAGCCGGCCTTCGCTGTCGCGCGCCAGCAGCGGGTCCCAGTACGAACCCCACAGCACCTTGATCACATTCCAGCCGTCACCACGGAAGCTGCCCTCGAGTTCCTGGATGATCTTGCCGTTGCCGCGCACGGGCCCGTCGAGCCGCTGCAGGTTGCAGTTGACGACGAAGATCAGGTTGTCCAGCTTTTCGCGCGAGGCGAGCGAGATCGCGCCGAGCGACTCGGGCTCGTCCATCTCCCCGTCGCCACAGAACACCCAAACCTTGCGCCCCTCGGTGTTCGCGATGCCGCGCGCATGCAGGTACTTGAGGAAGCGCGCCTGGTAGATCGCCTGGATCGGACCCAGACCCATCGACACCGTCGGAAACTGCCAGAACTCCGGCATCAGTTTCGGATGCGGATACGACGTGACGCCCTTGCCGTCGACGTCGCGGCGGAAGTTGTTGAGCTGCTCCTCATTCAGCCGACCTTCGAGGTAGGCGCGCGCATAGATGCCAGGCGCCGAGTGTCCCTGGAAGTAAATCAGGTCGCCGCCAAAGTCCGCGCTCGGGCCGCGCCAGAAATGGTTGAAGCCCACTTCCATCAGCGTGTTGACCGAGGCGTAGCTGGCGATATGACCGCCCAGGTCACCCTCGCCGCGGTTGGCGCGCACCACCATCGCCATCGCGTTCCAGCGTACGTACGAGCGCAGACGCTCCTCGAGCACCGGATCGCCGGGCGAATGCTCCTCGAGGTGCGGCGGGATCGTGTTGATGTACGCGGTATTGGCCGAGTACGGGATGTGCGCGCCGGAACGGCGCGCCTTGTCGATCAGCGCCTCAAGCAGAAAGTGGGCACGCTGCGCGCCTTCACGTTCGAGTACGGTCTCGAGCGCGTCGATCCATTCCTGGGTCTCGAGCGTGTCGGGGTCGTTCGCTGCCTGGGGAATCGCGGACATCGTTGTCTCCTGACGTGGTTCGAACCACGGCCCGCGCGACATGGGCGCGGGTTCCTTCTGGGAAAAAACACGATATCAGCTTTCCAGCTGATTTTCAAAATACGGTATTCAATTTCATTATGTGAACTTCAATTGGCTCTGCGCTTCCGGCGTCGAGAGCGCGTTGTACGCCTGTCGATAATATGTCGCGCCCCGCGTTGCGGGGAGATGCTGCGCCCCCAAAACCGTGCCGCCCGCCGACGCATCGCCCCCCGCATCCTGGCCACCGCCCGATGCGGTGCACCTGGCGTTCGACCGCATGGCGCGGGCGCAGGTGGAGCGGGTCGATCTGGCCCGCTTCGCGCCGCTGATCGCGATTGCCCTGGTGGTGGCACTCAGCGCAGGACTCGCCTACCTGCTGATCAACGAAGATCGCGCGCTGCAGC
>DATKAJ010000107.1:0-25170 GCA_035498175.1 Burkholderiaceae bacterium | reverse complement strand
CGCCAGTGGAACTGGAGTTTTCGCCTGCCCGGCAAGGACGGCGTGCTCGGCGTCACCAGCGCGGCGCTCACCACGCCGGACAATCCGTTCGGCATCGATCCCACGGATCCCAAGGGCCGCGATGACGTCCTGATCCCCGGGCAGGAGTTGCACCTGCCGATCGGCAAGCCGGTCAAGATACTGCTGCGCTCGACAGACGTGCTTCACGATTTCACGGTGCCCCAGTTCCGGGTGAAAATGGACCTCGTGCCGGGCATGGTCACCCACGTGTGGATCACGCCGACGAAGGCCGGCGCCTACGAAATCATGTGCGAGGAGCTGTGCGGACTGGCCCATTTCGCGATGCGAGGCCGCGTGGTCGTCGACGAACCGGCGGACTTCGGGAACTGGGTCGCCAGCCAGGCCACTTTCGGCGACACCGTGGCACGCGTTGCCGGTGATGCCGCCGCAGGCCAGGCCACTTTCGCCACGTGCATGGCCTGTCACGGCGCCCAGGGTGAAGGCAATCCGACGCTCAATGCTCCAAAACTGGCCGGCCAGCCCGGGTGGTACATCGCGCGGCAGCTGCACAACTTCAAGCAGGGCATACGCGGATCCAGCAGCGAGGACACGTTCGGCCAGCAGATGGTCGGCTTTGCCGGAATGCTGGATGACACCGCCACGAGGAATCTCATCGCGTACCTGCAGACGTTGCCGGATTCGCGCCCCACGCCCACCCTCGCAGGCGACGCCGCCCGCGGCGAATCTCTGTACCGCACCTGCGCGGGCTGCCACGGGCAGGATGGCGAAGGCATCTGGACCACCAGCGCACCGCGGCTCGCGCACATGAGCGACTGGTACCTCGAGCGGCAGCTGAAGAATTTCAGGCAGGGGATCCGCGGCAAGAACCCGCACGATTTCTACGGCGCCCAGATGGCATTCCTGGCAAACAGCCTGAAGGACGAACATGCCGTTGCCGACGTCATGGCCTATATCGATACGCTGAAGTCCAAGGCGCCAATGCAGGCGTCGGATCGCCCGTTGCCCGACACGCAACGGGTTGCACAAAGATAGGTTCGAAGAGGATCAGCTGATGGCCTATGTTGCAATTGCCGACCGGGACGTCCACCTGCACGACCCGCAGACCTTTGTCACCAAGTACATCTGGAGCCAGGACCACAAGGTCATAGCTATTCAGTATGCCGTCACCGCCATTGCCGTCGGCCTCGTGGCCCTGGTGCTGTCGGGACTGATGCGGCTGCAGCTTGGATTCCCGACGACCTTCTCGTTCATCAACCCCAGCGATTATCTGCAGTTCATCACCATGCACGGCATGATCATGGTGATCTACCTGCTGACGGCGCTGTTCCTGGGCGGCTTCGGCAACTACCTGATCCCGCTGATGGTTGGCGCGCGCGACATGGTGTTCCCGTACGTCAACATGCTGAGCTACTGGGTCTACCTGTTCGCGGTGCTGCTGCTGGTCGCGAGTTTCTTCCTGACCAGCGGCCCGACCGGTGCCGGCTGGACGCTGTATCCCCCACAGGCGATCCTCGACGGCACGCCCGGGTCTCACGGCGGCATCATCCTGATGCTGCTGTCGCTGGCCTTCTTCATCATCGGCTTCACGATGGGTGGACTGAACTACATCGTCACTGTGCTGCAGGCGCGGACGCGGGGAATGACGATGATGCGTCTGCCACTGACGATCTGGGGCATCTTCATGGCGACGGTCCTGGCGCTGCTGGCGTTCCCGGCGCTGTTCGTCTCCGCGATCATGATGCTGCTCGATCTGCTGCTAGGCACCAGCTTCTTCATGCCGGCGCTGGTGTCGCGCGGCCAGCAGCTCGGCTATAGCGGCGGCAGCCCGATTCTGTTCCAGCACCTGTTCTGGTTCTTCGGCCATCCCGAGGTGTACATCGTTGCGTTGCCGGCCTTCGGTATCGTTTCGGACCTGATCTCGGTTCACGCGCGCAAGAACATCTTCGGCTACCGCATGATGGTGTGGGCGATTGTGATCATCGGCGGCCTGTCGTTCATCGTCTGGGCGCACCACATGTACGTCAGCGGCATGAATCCGTACTTCGGGTTCTTCTTCGCCACGACGACGCTGATCATCGCGATCCCGACGGCGATCAAGGTCTACAACTGGGTGCTGACGCTCTGGCGCGGCAACATTCACCTGACCGTGCCGATGCTGTTCGCGATCGGCTTCATCTTCACGTTCATCAACGGCGGACTGACCGGGCTGTTCCTCGGCAACGTCACGATCGACCTGCCGCTTTCGGACACGATGTTCGTCGTCGCGCACTTCCACATGGTGATGGCGATCGCGCCGATCCTGGTCGTCTTCGGCGCGATCTATCACTGGTATCCGAAGATCACCGGCCGGATGCTCGACGACAAGATGGGCAAGATCCACTTCTGGATTACCTTCGTCGGCAGCTACGCCATCTACTACCCGATGCACTACCTCGGATTCATGGGTGTGCCGCGGCGCTACTACGCGATCCAGGGAACGAATTTCATTCCGGATTCCGCGCACTCGCTGAACGTCGCGATCACCGTCGCGGCGCTGATTGTCGGCGCGGCGCAGATCCTGTTTCTATACAACCTGATCTCGAGCTACTTCCGCGGTCGGCCGGCGGGTGGCAATCCGTGGAACGCCACGTCACTCGAATGGCAGACCCCGGATACGCCGCCGACGCACGGCAATTTCGGCAAGGAACTGCCGGTCGTGTACCGCTGGGCCTACGACTATGGCGTGCCGGGTGTCAAGGAGGACTTCATTCCGCAGAACGTTCCGCCGAACGAGGTCGCGGCGGGCAAGTGGATCAAGTCGACACTGGGCACTCCGTGACGCTGACCCTCGTCGTTCTGGCGCTGCTGATGGGCGCCATCGTTTGGTGGTTGCTGCGCCAGACTGTCAACGTCCAGCCCTGGAACGCGCAGCTGGCGGTGCAGGACGCACACCCCGCTGTGCTGGCGCGTCCGGCCGCCAAGACGGCGCTGTGGGTGTTCCTCGGCGTTGCCACCGCGCTCTTTGCGCTGTTCATCAGCGCGTACGCGATGCGGCTCAACTATCTCGACTGGGCGCCACTGCCGCAACCGCGTCTGCTGATGGCAAACACCGCGGTCCTGATTGTCGCGAGCCTCACGATGGAGTGGACCGTGTTTGCAGCGCGGCGCGGTGATGCCGAGCGCGTGCGCAAGGGGCTGCTCGCCGCCGGCGCGCTGACCATTGTCTTCCTGGCCGGGCAGCTCGTAGTGTGGAAACAACTCGGCGACGCGGGCTATTTCCTGGCCAGCAGCGCAGCCACGGCGTTCTTCTACCTGCTCACGGCCGTGCACGGTGTGCATGTGCTCGGTGGTCTGGTGGCCTGGACCCGCACGGTCGGGCGCGTGCGCCGCGGCGAGGCCGCGGGGCGCGTGCGCCTGAGCGTCGAATTGTGCGCGATCTACTGGCATTTCCTGCTGATCGTATGGATCGTGCTGTTCGCGGTACTGGTGTCAAACTACCTCGGGCTGTCGGTGTGCACGCCGACGCAGTCGCTATGAGACGGATGTAGCCGAGCAACGCAAGGGAGACCGGAACCCATGGCCAATCCAGCCGCCGGCACGGCGGTCAGCGCCGAACCCCAGGGGCTCGAGAGCATCGTCGCGGATTTCTCGTCGGACCAGCGCGCGTTCAAGGGCGTTCCCTGGGGCAAGCCGATGATGTGGATCTTCCTGCTCAGCGACACTTTCATCTTCGGCAGCTTCCTGATCTCCTACATGACGGTGCGCGGTTCGACCACGGTGCCGTGGCCGAACCCGAGCGTCGTGTTCGCCCTGGAGATCGGCGGCAGGAGCGTGCCACTGCTGCTGATCGCGATCATGACCTTCGTGCTGATCAGCAGCTCCGGCACGATGGCGCTGGCGGTGAACTACGGCTACCGCAAGGACCGCAAGACTACCTTCTGGCTGCTGCTTGCGACCGCGCTGCTCGGCGCGACGTTCGTCGGCATGCAGGCCTTCGAATGGACCAAGCTGATCCTCGAGGGCGTGCGGCCCTGGGGCAACCCGTGGGGCGCGGCACAGTTCGGCTCGGCGTTCTTCATGATCACCGGATTCCACGGCACGCACGTGACCATCGGGGTGATCTTCCTAATCATCGTCGCGACCAAGGTCCGGCGTGGCGACCTCGACCATCAGCGGCCCGGATTCATGACGGGCCGGCGCGGCAACTACGAGATCGTCGAAATCATGGGCCTGTACTGGCACTTCGTCGATCTGGTCTGGGTGTTCATCTTCGCGTTCTTCTATCTCTGGTAGACCATCGCAAAGCGCTGGAGGGCTGATCCGTGGCACACGCAAGCGGGCATCACATGGAGCATGCGGCGGCAGCGCCGATCGTGCATGAGAAGGGCCAGCAGCATCCGCTCGGCATCTATTTCAAGATCTGGGGGCTGCTGTTCGTACTCAGCGTCGCGTCCTACCTCGTCGACTACTTCCACCTGCAGGGCATGCTGCGCTGGTCGCTGATCGTGATCTTCATGCTGCTGAAGGCCGGCCTGATCGTCTCGGTCTTCATGCACATGCTGTGGGAGCGCCTCGCACTGGTTTACGTGATCGTGGTGCCGCCGCTGCTGCTGCTGGTGCTGATGAGCATCGGAGCATTCGAGGCCAGCTACACCTATCTGACCCGCGGCGAGTTCTTCTCGCCCAGCGTCCAGGCGCCGGAGAAGGCGCACTAGCGCGAACCCGATCTGCGTACGACGGAGTGGCGCACGGCGGCAGCCGGTGGTTATGATCGGCGTGCCAAGACGGCTTGTCGCCGACAGGAGGCCCCATGGACGACGCGATTGACCGCCGCGATGCGGACGCGGCACCGCAGATCAGGAAGGTTGACGCGGGCCGGCCGGTCATCTGGCTGGAGCGCGGCTGGGCCGACTTCAAGCGGGCGGCGCTTCCGAGCCTGATCTACGGCGCCTGGGTGGCCGCCTTCGGATTCTCGCTGCTGGTCGTTGCGTGGCGCTTTGCGTATCTCGTCCCCGCGCTCGTGGGCGGTTTCCTGCTCGTCGCTCCATTCGTCGCGATCATCTTCTACGCGCTGTCGCGCCAGATCGAGCAGGGCAAGCCGGTGGATGGCGCCGAAGCCGTCTTCGCCTGGCGCCGCAACGGCGGGTCGATCGCGCTCTGGGGCCTGGTGCTGGTGCTCGCGATGATCTTCTGGGAGCGCATCGCGGCGATCATCGTTGCCCAGTTCCTGCAGGGCGACGTCGGCGATCTAAAGGCGCTCGGCTCCGAGATCCTGTTCTCGGGCCGGTATATCCCGCTGATGGTGATCTACCTCGGCGCCGGCGCGCTCGTCGCATTCACCGTGTACGTCTTCGGCCTCGTGACGGCACCGATGCTGCTCGACCGCGACGTCGACGTCGTCACCGCGATGCTGACGAGCCTCAAGTGCTGCATCACGAACCCGGGCGCAATCATCGTTTGGGCGATCCTGATCGCGGTGTTGACCGCAATCGGCTTTGCAACGCTGATGATCGGGCTGCTGGTGATCTTCCCGCTGCTCGGGCACGCGAGCTGGCACGCGTACCGCGACCTGGTCAAGTAGCCACTACCTTGCCGTGACGTCGGCGGCACGCAGGCGCCGGCGGCGAACCGATTCGGCCAGGCCTTGGAGCACGGCCACGCTGTCGTCCCAGCCGATGCAGGCATCGGTGACCGACTGGCCGTAGACGAGCGGCTTGCCCGGAACGAGGTCCTGTCGTCCGGCCATGAGGTGGCTTTCGACCATCACCCCGATGATGCGCGTGTCTCCGGCAGCCAGCTGTTCGCCGATCGCCTTGCACACGCCGATCTGGTTGGCGTGATTCTTCTGGCTGTTGGCGTGGCTCGCATCGATCATCAGACGCTGTGCGAGTCCTGCCTTGCCGAGCTCGGCGCACGCCGCCTCGACACTCGCCGCGTCGAAGTTGGGCTGCTTGCCGCCACGCAGGATGATGTGGCAGTCCTCGTTGCCGCGCGTCGACACAATCGCCGAATGGCCGCCCTTGGTCACTGACAGGAAGTGATGCGGCTGCTGGGCGGCCTTGATTGCATCGGCCGCGATCCTGATGTTGCCGTCGGTGCCGTTCTTGAAACCGACCGGGCAGGACAGGCCCGACGAGAGTTCGCGGTGGACCTGGCTCTCGGTCGTGCGCGCCCCGATTGCGCCCCAGGACACGAAGTCGGCGATGTACTGCGGCGTGATCATGTCGAGATACTCGCAGCCGGCCGGCAGGCCACCAGTATTGATCTCCATTAGCAGCTCGCGCGCGACGCGCAGGCCGTGGTTGATGCGGAAGCTGCCGTCCATGTCGGGATCGTTGATCAGCCCCTTCCAGCCGACCGTCGTGCGTGGCTTCTCGAAATACACGCGCATCACGATTTCGAGGTCGGCCGCAAGGCGATCGCGCACGGCCTTGAGTTTGCGCGCATAGTCGAGCGCTGCCGCAGGGTCGTGGATCGAGCAGGGGCCGATGACGACCACCAGCCGGTTGTCCATGCCGTGCAGGATGCGGTGGATCGCCTCGCGCGATTCGTGCACTGTGACCGAGGCCACGTCCTCGCACGGAAATTCCCGGATCAGGTGGGCTGGCGGCGAAAGCTCCTTGATCTCGCGGATGCGCAGGTCATCGGTCATGTAGCGCATATGTCGTGCTCCGTCCATCGTGGGTCCTTGGGGCTCGGCCGCACCACCGGCGAAAAAAAACCGCCAGGGGTTTGGCCTGGCGGTTGGGTCGATTCGGTGTCTTCTTACGCGCGCCGCTCGACTCTCTCCGCCAGAGGCCGGAAAAAGCCATAAAAGCAGAAAAAGCCGAAACGCGCCGTCGTGTTCATCGTGGAATCGCGCCGCGCGGAGGCAGCGCACTGCTGCAAGATACCCGAGATTGCGCCCGGGCCGCAAGCGGGTACCGGTTGACGCGGATCATACGTCGGCGCGGATTACCCAGAAGTAGCGCGTGATCTGCCAGAACAGCGGGGCGGCAAAGGTCAGTGCGTCGAGGCGCTCGAGCACGCCGCGGGTCAGTTCGAACTCGGTGTCCCAATGGCGTGCGCCGAGGCTCTGCTTGACCGCGGACAGCACGACGCTGCCGAGGTAGCCCGTGCCGACGATCACCAGCGACATCACTAGCGCCTGCCACGGCGCGAACGGCGTCATCCACCAGAGCGCCCAGCCAATCAACGCGCCGCAAATGCTGCCCGCGAGAACGCCATGCACCGTCTTGTTCGGATTCGACCGCAGAGCGCGTCCACCGAGGACCGCACTGAAGACGATCTGCAGCAGGTCGGTCAGGAACAGCACCAGCAGGAAGAACAGCAGCAGCAGCGGGCCGCGCCCCTCGTAGCCGCGGATCGGCAGGGTGGCGATGGCCGGTGCGTGGCTGATGCAATAGACGCTGATCATCATGCCCCATTGCACCTTGGCGACGCGCTCGAGGAAGCGCTCGTTGTCCTGGCGGATTGCGGCGATCACCGGCAGCAGCAGGAAGACGTACACCGGGATGAATGTCGCGAACACGCTCGCCCGGCCGAAGCCAAGCAGGATGTACTGCGCCGGGATCACCACGTAGAACGCCACCACCAGCGCCCAGTGGTCGGACGGCTTGATCGGTGTCAACGAAACGAACTCGCGCAGGGCGAAGAACGAAGCCAGCGCAAACACGACCAGCAGTGCGGCAGGCCCGAGCGCGAACGCGATCGTGAAGACCGCAAGCACCGACCAACTGCTGTGAATGCGTGAATTCAGGATGCCGATCCGGGCAAGGCGGGCCGGGTCGATCGTGTGGCGGGCCGCCCACTGGCCGGCGCCGGTGGCGACCGCCGACAGGACCGCCAGCGAGCAGAACACCGCCAGGAAGGTCTCATTCAATGTCAGATTCATCGCAGCGTCTTCAACTTGCCAGGCGGATGACTGCCGCGCGCGCGCGCTCGAGGAACACGTCCTTGTCCTCGCCCGGCGCGAGCGCGAGCGGCGCGCCGAAGCGCACCGTGCAGATGATCGGCACCGGCAACAGCGCGCCCTTGGGCATGCTCCGGTGCAGGTTCTCGATGTAGACCGGGATCAGTTCGATCTGCGGGAACTCGGTGGCGAGGTGATAGAGCCCGCTCTTGAACGGACCGGGCAGCGGTTGCGCGGTGCGCGTGCCCTCGGGAAAGATGATCAGCGAGAAACCGTGCTCGAGCGCGTCCTTCAGCGGGTCAAGCGGATCGGCATTCGGGTCCTCGCGGCTGCGGTCGATCATCACGACATTGAGTTCGTCGCGCGCAATCAGCCCGCGGATGCCCGGCCTGTCCCAGTAGTCCTTCGCCGCGACCGGTCGCGTGTTCGAGCGCAGTTCCTCCGGCAGTGCCGCCCACAGCACCACGGTGTCCATGTGGCTGGTGTGATTGCCGAAATAAATGCGCTGCGCGGCCGTCGGCGCAGAACCAATCCAGCGGGGGTACGCGCCGACAAGCAGGCGGGTCAGCCACACGATCGGCGGCAGGAACTTCAGCGGATCTCCCCGGAATGCTTGTGCTTGTTGTCGCGAAATTATGCCAAGCAGCGCTGCGCGCAGCGTTGTCCCGGATCGGCGTGCGCTTCAGGGCCCGCGGGGCGACTGACGACAACGCCTCGTGCGAGCGCGGCTACGCGGTTCCGCCGACCGTCAGCCCCTCGATGCGCAGCGTCGGCTGCCCAACGCCGACGGGAACGCTCTGCCCATCCTTGCCGCAGGTGCCGATGCCGAGGTCGAGCGACATATCGTTGCCGACCATCGTGACGCGCGTCAGCGCATCCGGGCCGTTGCCGATCAGCGTCGCACCCTTGACTGGCGCAGTGAGGCGGCCGTCTTCGATCAGATAGGCCTCGGCCATGCCGAAGACGAACTTGCCGTTTGTGATGTCGACCTGCCCGCCGCGGAAGTTCGAGGCGTACAGGCCGGACTTCACCGAGCGGATGATCTCCTCCGGTTCGTGACCGCCCGCGAGCATGTACGTGTTGGTCATGCGCGGCATGGGCAGGTGCGCGAAGGATTCGCGCCGGCCGTTGCCGGTTGGAGCGACCTTCATGAGCCGTGCATTCAGCGAGTCCTGGATGTAGCCGCGCAGTACGCCATCCTCGATCAGCACCGTGCGCTGCGTCGGATTGCCCTCGTCGTCGATGTTCAACGAGCCGCGCCGGTCCGGCAGCGTACCGTCGTCCACCACCGTCACTCCGGCAGACGCGACCCGCTCACCGACCCGTCCCGCGAACGCGCTCGAGCCCTTGCGGTTGAAGTCGCCTTCGAGTCCGTGCCCGACCGCTTCGTGCAGCAGGATGCCGGGCCAGCCGGGGCCAAGCACGACCGGCATCACGCCCGCCGGTGCGGGCCGTGCATCGAGGTTGGCGAGCGCCTGATCGACCGCGCGGTGCGCATGCTCGGCGAGGCGCTCCTCGGAGAAGAAGGCCAGGCCGTGGCGGCCGCCGCCACCCGAGAAGCCCTGTTCGCGCCGGCCGGCTTCCTCGACGATGACGGTGACGGAAAGCTGCACCAGCGGGCGCACGTCGGCCGCAAGCACGCCGTCGCTGCGCGCGACCAGCACCACATCGTATTCGGCGCCGAGATTTGCCATGACCTGCCTGACGCGCGGATCGCGCGCGCGCGCCAGCAGTTCCACGCGCTCGAGCATCCGGATCTTCGTTGCAGCGTCGAGCGAGGCCACCGGATCGTCCATGCCGTACAAGGCGAACTGTTTGCGCGGAGCCACGTTCGGAACGACGCGGACGCGGCCGTTGCCGTGGCGCGCGATCGCACGCGCTGTCAGCGCTGCTTCGGCCAGCGAATCCGGCGAGATGTCGTCCGAGTACGCAAACGCGGTGCGGTCGCCCGCGACGGCACGCACGCCGACGCCCTGCTCGATGTCGAAACTCCCGCTCTTGACGATGCCTTCCTCGAGCGAGAACGACTCGTTGCGCGTGTACTGGAAATACAGATCCGCGTAATCGGTCCGGTGCTCGAAGATCGTCGCCAGCACCTTCTGCAGGCGGCCTTCGTCGAGGCCATACGGGTCGAGAAGCAGTGCCTTGGCAGTGGCGAGGCGGTCGAGCGCGGGATCGGACAGTTTCATGCGGCAGGGTCGTGGAGGAAGGGCAGCACAGGCACGTAGGACATTCGCCCCGAACCGATGCGGAACGCAAGTGTAAGGGCGCCGCGTGCGGCAGGGCTTACATAACGCGATGTGCGAGGGCGGGCAGGGAAGCGCGACACTGGGCGATCACCTGCGGGTCGACGTCGCCGAACACAACCCCTGGGCCCTCAGGGCGATCTGATATCACGTCGCCCCACGGACCGATCAGCATCGAGTGGCCGAAGGTGGCCCGTCCGTTCTCGTGCCGGCCGCCCTGCGCGGGCGCCAGCACGTAACAGAGGTTCTCGATCGCGCGGGCGCGCAGCAGCGTCTCCCAGTGCGCGCGCCCGGTCGTCGCAGTGAAGGCGGCCGGCACCAGGATCAGGTCCGGCTGCGCCATCGCCCGATAAAGCTCCGGGAAGCGCAGGTCATAGCACACCGAGAGCCCCACCTTGAGCGCTGGACCCCCGGGCGGATTCAGTGTGAAGCCCGCGACCCCGCGACCCGGGGCGATGGTGACGGCCTCGTCGTAGCTTTCGGCACCGCGGGTGAACCGGAACAGGTGGACCTTGTCGTAGCGCGCGACGCGCTGGCCGGCGGGGTCGAACACCAGCGAGCTGTTGAGCACCCGATCGGCCTCCGGCGCCTCCAGCGGCAGCGTTCCGCCGACGAGCCAGATGCCGTGGCGGAGCGCCTGAGCTGCGAGGAAGTCCTGGATCGGACCATGCCCGAGCGCCTCTCGCACCGCGACCTTGTCTGTGTCGCGCAGGCCCATAAGACAGAAGTACTCGGGCAGCGCGACCAGCTTCGCGCCAGTGCCGGCGGCCTGATCGATCAGCCTCGCGGCGGCTTCAAGGTTGTCTGCGACGCGTGGCGTTGACACCATCTGCACGGCGGCCACGCGCACGGTTCCGGGGAGCGGGGGCGCGGAATTCATCGCGGGTTCTCCGAAGGATTGGCGGCGATACGGGCGCGACGCGTGACGATCGGATCGTTCCAGGTGCCGGTGATGTCGTAGTCCAGCGCGAAAGCCCGGGACAGGGGCGCCCTCAGCACCGTGTTGGCGAGCAACGCGCCGAGGCCAAGGATCGGGTTGGCGACTCCCAGCGCGAGGGCCGCGGTCGAGGCATCGATCTCAGGCAGCACAACCAGATGCAACTGCTGCGTCTCGTTGCGCAGGTCGACGCTGCCCGAAATCAAGGCGGCCGCTCCGGTCCCGGTCATGCTGAAGTTCTCGGTCGACATCACCCCGCGGTTGATCGCGGCATCCGCCTTGATCACGCTGAACGAGAAGCCTTCGCCGAAGGTCTCGCGCGTGTCTGCAAGCAATGTGCGCGAAAGCGACTGCAGCGACAGCAGTGTCAGCAGGCGTCCGGCGCCGCGGCTGTCGACCTTCAGGAATCGCCCGTCCTCGATGCGCAGCGCCAGCGTACCGCCGAGCGACGCGTAGTCGATGTCGAACGGCGACCCGGCCCAGTCGAGCCTGCCGTCGAGCTTGCCGTGCCCGCGCGCGACTGCGCCGGGCGTACCGAAGCGCCCAAGGGTCGCGCCAACGTCCGAGGTGTCGAGCGTGAATGCGATCCGCATGCGCCGCGCACTTCCCATGCCCGACCACTCGCCGCTGGCCGAGGCCTTCATGTCGGGGTTGGTGATCTCGAGCCGGCTCAGCTTCCAGTTGGCGGCCGCGCCCGCGCCCGCGTTGCTGGCGACGAGTTCGAGCCGGCCGTACTTGGTCGGGCCTAGTTCGAAGTTCTCGGCAGTAACCTCGAACGCCGGCAGCTGGCGAGTCGGCGCCTGCAGGGCGCCGACGATGTCGTCCTTCTTGCTCGACGGGATCACAAGCTTCGACAGGCGCGCCGTGACGTGTCCCATGCTTGCGCCGCCCGTGGTACCGAGCGCGCCGGGGCGCCACCCGATGTAGCCGATCACGCCATCCGAGACCACGTTCACGTCGAAGCCGCCGCCGTCGGCGCGCGATGCGCCCAGCGTGACGTTGCGGAAGACGCGGCGTTCGATCACGAGTTCCGGCGTGCGCAGCGCAAAGTAGTCGACGCGGAGCGCGTCATCGCTCGATGCCGGCCGAGCGGACGTTGCCGCCCCCCCGGCGAGATCGAGGCCGAGCCACTGGGCCCAGGCCTCGACGTCGAAGCGCGGGGCGTTGACCTGCACCAGCAAACCGCTTTCGGGCAGGTTCGGTGTTTCGTTGATCGCAACGACTCCGTGCACCAGCCGCGCGACGCCGCGGTCGCGTCGGTGCTCGAAGATCAGGCCGAAGAGCCGCCCGGCGCTGATGCGCAGGTTCTCGTTGCCGTCGCGGCTCGACCGCTCGAGCCTGAACTGCAGCGCCTCCGCCGCCGTCTTGCGGATCGGCGCGACGCCGTCGATCGCAAATCCGGTGAGGTCGCTGTCGACCACCAGCTGCAGGCCACCGCTGTGCACGGTCAGCGTGCTGGTGTAGCGCGTCGTTCCCTGCGAGCGCTCAAGCAGGCGCTGCACCACGTCAATGTCGAACGCGCGCTTCAAGCCTGCGGCGGTCGCGCTGCCGGCTGTGCTCAGCACCAGCGCGCCGTCGCCGCGCGTCGTCGCATCGAGGCGGACCTGTCCGCCGAGGAATCCGGCGGCAACATTGCTGAAGCGGACCCCGCGCTCGCTGAAGTTCATCACGCCGCTGACCCGCGTGAACGGCGCCACGTCGGCCAGGGTGAGATCGTTGTTCTGGAACTGCAGCGAGCCTTTGACGCGTGCGTCGCCGGCGTGCAGCAGCGGAACCGTCAGCTGCAGATCGGTGCGCGCGCTGCCGCGCGCCTCGGCACCACGCGTGACTTCGCCGATCCAGCGCGCCACCGGGCTCGCATTGATGCCGCCGATCAGGTCGGCCAGCTCGCCCGCGAGCTGGCCCTTGACCTCCAGCGTCGCGTCGTGGCCGAGGTCCGGGACGCGGGCCACCGCCTCCGTGATGCGCGCGCCGCTCATCGTGCCGCGCTGCGCCGTGATGGTCATGCCCTGGCGCTCGAACAGCAGGTCGGCATCGATGTCCCGCAGCAGCGGCCAGACGGCCCCCGGTGCAAGCTGCCCGTCGGCAGCGGCCTGCGGTGCGACGTCGAGCACGCCGCCGCGCAGCCGTGCCGTCACGCGGAACTCGCCGTCAGCTGCTGCTGGGAAAGGAAATCTGGCCAGGTCGCCGCGCAGCCGGAACGCGCCATCCTCGACGCGCCCATCGAGGATGGCGCTCTGCAGCCACGCAACGGTGCCGGCGCCCGCTACAAGAGGCACGTAGCGGTGCGCAGACTTCGCAGCAAGGCGCGGAATCCGCCCGCTGATGTCGATCGATCCGCTGCCCTTGCCGGACGCCGAAGGTCGCCAGGTTCCGCTGGCGCTGATTGCGATGTCCGGACTCTCGAGCGAGAGCGAGTCGATGCGCGCCTCGGCCCGCTCACCCGGTTTCCACTTGACGTCGGCCCGCAGCTGACTGAAAGCCAGCCGTGGTTCCTGGAACACGCCGGGCAACTCGACGACGACATCCCGCGACGCCAAGTGCAGCGCGGCCGCGCCCCGGTCGAGTTGCACGCTGCCGCTCAGCCGCTCGAATCCCGGCGTCCCGACACCCGGACCATCGGCCGCCGGTTGCGCAGCCAGCGAGAGCTGATCGAAGCGGGCCTTGGCCGTCAGCGTGTTCCATTCGGGCTCGGCACCCTCCCAGCGCATGGCGACCTCGGACAACTGGCCGCGCGGCGCATAGCGCGCAATCGTCTGTCGCAGCGAGGCGCCGAGCGGCACATGCGTGACGATGCCGGCGAGGCTCGCGAGATCGATGCGCGAACCCTCGACCTCGAATTGCTGCGAGCGATCGCCGCTGGCACGCGTGTAGCGGTAGCTGAGGTCGAGTGGCGGAAAGCGCGCACCATCGGCCAGCACGAAAGTCACGCCGACCAGACCCAGCTGCTGCCCGCCACGCTCCTCGTCGCCCCAGCGGCTCTGCGTCACCCGGCCCTGAAACGAACTCATCCGCAGCGGCTGCAGATCCGGCGCCAGGCGCGCATCGACATCCTTCAGGGCGAGATCGGCGGTCGTGCCGACGATCTCGAACGCATCGAATCGCGCCCACGCGCGCAGCGCGCCGCTTGCGCGCCCGACATTGAACGGCGCTTGAACCCACTGGTTGACGCTGGCAAGGTCGATGTAGTCGACCTGCGCGAAGAGCTGCCCGGTCCAAAGGCGGAAGTCCGAGCGCCTGGCGAACGGCCCGGTGTGAAATTCGCCGCGCAGATCCACGGGACCCGCAACGTCGGATGGCGGCGCGAGGTGCAGGCCGAAGCGGTTGCCGGTCAGTCCGCCCTCGAGCAGCAGGTCGGCGTCCGAAAACAGCAGCTCGCGCGCAGGCGTCACGCGCTCGTCGCGCAGCTGCACACGCGCGTCCATGACCACCACCTCGCCCTGCGCCAGCACCCAGTCGAGCAGCTGATTGTCTCCGCCTCCTTCGTTCGGGTCGATCACGATCCCGGCGACCGAAATCGCGCCGCCTTCGAGCAGGACGATCTCCAGCTCCGGCGCCTCGACGCGCAGTCGCGCGAAGCGCGGCTGCAGCGCCGGCAGGCTGGACCACGACAACGTGCCGCGGATCTGCGGCAGCATGAGCGCGGCGCCATGCCGCCCCATGATGCGCACGTCGGTGAGCGCCAGCGCCGGATTGACGCCCTGCCATCTGGCCTCGATGCGACCGATGGTCACCGGCGCCCTCAACACCGCACTGGCGATCGACTCGATGCGGGGCCGCATCGCGTCGATGTCGGGCAGGATCCAGTAACGCAGCGCGAGCAGCAGCAGTCCGAAGGCGAAGAATCCCCCAACGACCGCCACGATCAGGGCGCGCATCGTCCAGCGCAGGCCATGCAGCGCGCGTGCTCCGAAGCGGCGCGCGACCGAAGCCTCCGCGGCCTGCAGTCGGTGTTCCAGTTTTTCGCCGACAGCGCGCTCGAGCGCCTGCTCGATCTGCGACGCACGGGCGCCGAGTTCGCGCGCGAGCGTCGCAGGTCGGTCGGTGGGGGGGTTCATCGCATTCGGTCAGCTGGGTTGGACGATGAATCCGCGAAGCCGTTCGATCGGGCGCGTGCCCCGGCGCAGGTGAGCAGGCCGCGGTCAGTTTTCATGGAACAACGGGTCCGCGCGGCGGGTGAGGTTCTACAATCTGGTCGGCCGCGCACCTGCAGTAGGCGGCCATCTGCGCGCGCCGGCGACTGGGCGCGTCGACTCTAACACATGGCATTCCCGCTCCTGCCCGAGACGGCGCCGCATTCGCAGATCGCACGCCGGTGGATCCGTACCAGTCCTGGGCGCGCCCCCAACCCGTGAACGACACCGATCGGATTTTGCGCGCGCTGGGCCGCGATCAGCCGGTCGAAATCACCGCCCTGCCGGAGCTTTCTCATTTCGTCGCGCGCGCGCTCGATCGCGAGGCTGGTACCGGCGCAGCGGCGGACCGCCTCGGCTGTCTGCGCGCTCAGGCCGAATCCGCCTGGACGGCGGAGCGCATGCGCTCGGAACTGGCCCGCGAACTGTCTGCGGATGCAACCGCGGAACAGCTCGCCGCCGCGCTGCGACGCCTGCGTCGCCGCGTGCTGCTGGGATTGATCGCCCGCGACGTCACCGGGGTCGCGGCGCTGGCGGAAGTGATGCAGACGACGACCGCGCTGGCGGAGCTGGCATTGAATGCGGCGCTGTCGCTGCATGCGCGGGACCTGGCCCGAGTGCATGGCGTGCCGTGCAGCGCAGATGGCGTGCCGCAGGACCTGCTGATCGTCGGCATGGGCAAGCTCGGCGGGGTCGAACTGAACGTCTCGTCCGACATCGACCTCGTGTTCGTCTTCGACGAGGACGGCACGACGAGAGCTGTTGGCGAGTACGCCGAGGCATCGCGCCCGCTGTCCAACCCGGAATTCTTCGAGAGGCTCGGCCGGCGTGTGATCGCGGCACTGGCCGAGGTCACCGCCGAGGGCTTCGTCTTCCGCGTCGACATGCGGCTCCGGCCCAACGGTGATTCGGGCCCGCTCGTCGTGTCGAACGAGATGCTCGAGGAATACCTGGTCGCTCTCGGTCGCGAATGGGAACGCTTTGCCTGGCTCAAGGGTCGTGTCGTGTCGATGCCCGTTTTCGCCTCCGGTGAACAGTTTGCGCGGCAACGCGCGGCGCTCGAGGACATCGTGCGCCCGTTCGTGTTCCGCAAGTACCTGGACTACGGTGCCATCGCGTCTCTGCGCGAGCTGCATGCACGCATCCGCGCCGAGACCGGCCGGCGCAGTGCCGGCCGCGACGACGCGGGAGACAACGTGAAGCTCGGCCGCGGCGGCATCCGCGAGATCGAGTTCCTCGCCCAGACCTTCCAGATCATTCGCGGCGGGCGCGAGCCGCGGCTGCGGTCACGCTCGACGCTCGCGACGCTGTCGTGCCTGGCCGAACTCGGCTCGCTGCCACAGGACACTGCTGCGCGGCTCGCTTCCTGCTACGAGTTCCTGCGCGACCTCGAACACGCTCTGCAGTATGTCGACGATGCCCAAACCCACCTCCTGCCCGCCGACGCAGCGGCGCGTGCGCGTGTGGCCGCGCTGATGGGAACGCCAGGGACCGCGGCGCTGATGGAGCGCTATCTCGCAGTGCGCGAGTTCGTCGCGTCCGCCTTCGATGCGGTGTTCGTCGAGCCGGCGACACAGCCCGCGACGCTGCCGCTCGCCAGCGGACCGGGCGACGCGGCAGGCAGCGATGCCGCGCTGCTCGAGCATCTCGAGCTCACCGGTTACCGTGATCCGGCGGCGACGGCGCAGCGCCTGCGCGGCCTGCTCGCGTCGCGCCGCGTGCAGATGGTGCAGGCGGCCGCGCGAACGCGCATCGAGCAGCTGCTCGCATCCGGACTGCGCGCTGCGGTGGAGCGGGCGCGCGGCACCGGGGCGTCGCACGACATCGGCCCCGATGAACTCTTCGCCCGCTTTGGGCAGCTGATCGACGTCATCGCCGGGCGCAGCACCTACGTGTCGCTGCTGCACCAGTTTCCGACGGCGCTCGATCGCGTGATGCGTCTGCTGGCGGCGAGCCGGTGGGCGACTGATTACCTGGTCCGCCATCCGATCCTGCTCGACGAGCTGCTGGACGAACGTGTCGAACTCTTCGACAACGAGCACACGCCCGACTGGCTTACCTGGGCCGAGGGCGTACGCGCGCGTCTGTTTGAGGCGGATGGCGATCAGGAAGTCCAGATGAACGTGCTGCGCGACGCCCATCATGCGCAGGTCTTCCGCCTGCTCGTCGCCGATCTCGACGGGCGCCTCACGGTCGAGCGACTCGCCGACCATCTGTCGGCGCTGGCCGATGCGACGCTGGCGCTGACGCTCGAGTGCGCGTGGCAGTCGGTCGCGAAGCGGCATCGCGCGGTTCCGTCCTTCGCGGTGATCGCATACGGCAAGCTCGGCGGCAAGGAGCTCGGGTATGCCTCGGACCTCGACCTGATCTTCCTCTACGAGGACGAGCATTCCGACGCTGCCGAGGTCTATTCGACCCTGGCGCGGCGCCTGATGCTCTGGCTGACGACGCAGACCTCCTCCGGAATCCTGTTCGACATCGACCTGCGCCTGAGGCCCAACGGCAATGCCGGGCTGATGGTGTCGTCGTTCGACGCCTTCTCGCGCTACCAGCGCAACGAAGATGGCCTCGGGGCGTGGGTGTGGGAAACCCAGGCCCTGACACGCGCACGGTTCTCCTGCGGCGACGCCGGCCTGGGACGGCGCTTCGAGGAAGAGCGAGCCTCAATCCTGGCGTGTCCGCGCGACCTGCCGAAGCTGCGTGAGGAGGTGCTGGCGATGCGGGTGCGGATGCTCGACGGTCACCCGAATCCCAGCGCGCTGTTCGACCTGAAGCACGACCGCGGCGGCATGGTCGACATCGAGTTCATTGTCCAGTACCTGGTGCTGGCCCATGCGCACGAGCAGCCGGAACTGATCCGCAACCTTGGCAACATCGCGCTGCTGAAGATGGCCGGTGCGATGGGCTTCATCGATGCGGGTCTCGCGCGCCTGGTCTCGGATGCCTACCGCAGCTTTCGTCAGATCCAGCATCGACTCCGACTCAATGGCGCCGAGCGTGCGCGGGTCGATCCGGGCGAGGTGCGGTGTGAGGCTGATGCGGTCCGCCGCCTGTGGGGCGCGGTGTTCGAAGTCGTCCCGTGATCCGCGGCCTGCGCTCGCTGCCTTCGACGGTCTGGCTGCTTGGCGCGATCAGTCTGCTGAACGACGCCGCCTCGGAGCTGGTCTATCCGCTGATCCCGCTGTATCTCGCCACGGTGCTCGGTGCGGGGCCGCGCGCGCTCGGTCTGGTCGAAGGTGCGGCGGAAGCCACCGCGGCACTCCTGAAACTCGTGTCCGGCGTCTGGTACGACCGCGTGCGGCGCGCCAAGGGCTTTGTCGTGGTCGGCTACGGCCTGGCCGCGGTCGCGCGTCCGGCGATCGCGTTCGTGACGCTGTGGCCGGTTCTGCTGCTGTTACGCGTGCTGGACCGGCTTGGCAAGGGGCTGCGTTCCTCGCCGCGCGACGCGCTGCTCGCGCACGCGGTACCCGCGGGCCAGCGCGGGCTCGCCTTCGGCCTGCACCGCGCCTTCGACAACGCCGGGGCCGTCGTGGGTCCGTTGCTGGCGGCGGGACTGCTCGCTCTTCACATCCCGATCCGCGACATCCTGCTCTGGTCCGCGCTCCCCGGCGCGATCTGCTTCGCGCTTACGCTGTCGCTGCGCGAGCCCGGGCAGCTCGAGGCGTCTGGCGCGCAGCGGCCGGAGTGGACCTTCGGCACGCTGCCGCTTGCGTTCCGGCGGATGCTGATGGTGCTGGCAATCTTCACGCTCGGGCAGGCATCGAACGCATTCATCCTGCTGCGCGCAAACGAACTCGGCATGCCGCCGACCCAGGTGGCACTGCTATGGGCTGTGGTCGCCGGCGTCTCGACACTGCTCGCGGTGCCGCTGTCGGCGTGGTCCGATCACGTGGGGCGCCTGCCGCTGCTGATCGGCGGCTGGAGCGTTCATGCGCTGGTTTTCGTGGCGCTGGCTCTCGTCGGCGAGCCGTCGCTGCTCTGGCCGATTGCGGTGTTGCTCGGCATCTACATGGCGGCCACCGAGGGTGCGGAACGGGCACTGACGGCGGATCTCGTCGGGGCGAGTTCGCTCGGCAGTGCCTACGGCTGGTACTACTTGATCAAGGGGCTGTTGCTGCTGCCCGCTTCGGCGATCTTCGGCTGGATCTGGCACGGCGCCGGCCCGGCGGCGGCGTTCGTGACCGCCGCGTCGATCGTGGCGCTGGCGACCGTGCTGCTCGCGGCATGGGTGTTGCCTGCGCTGCGGACGCGACGCGTGAGCTGACGGGGCCTCCGCGGCCCGGGAGGGGCCCGGCTCAGAGGAGTCGCAGCAGCGTGAAGGCCAGCATGCCGGCGACGATCGCAAGGACCGCGCGCCGCGTCAGCAGCAGTATCGCGATGGTCGCGATACTTGCGGCCAGCTTGGGGTTGACGAGGTCGACGACAAACGTGCCCGGGGTCAGTAGAAGTTCAGGCGCGATCAGTGCCACGAGCGCACACGCCGGCGCATAGCGCAGCGCGTGCTGCACGCGTTCCGGCAGCGTCACCCGGTGGCCGAGGACTAGGAACACGTTGCGTGTCACGATCGTCACTGCCGTGAGCCCGGCGATCGTCAACCAGATCTCTGCCGCGGTCATCATCGCGGTTCCCCGGCGCGCTGCTCGGTAACAAGGTCCGTGGCCATCGCGACGGCGACCCCTGCGATGACTGCGAGCACGAGTCCCAGCTTCAGCGGCAGCGCCGCGGCGAGCACGGCGACGGTGCCGGCCGCGATGCACCCAGCGATCGCGGGCCGTCCCTGGAACATCGGTGCAGTCATCACGATCAGCGCAAGGATGGCGGCGAACTCCAGGCCCCAGCGTGCCGGCACGAGACCCGCGAGCAGGATGCCGGCGATCGAGGACGACTGCCACGTCACCCAGGTCGCCACGGCGATGCCGAGGTAGAACCAGCGCATCCCGGGACTGAGCGGCTCCGCCGCCGAATCCTGATGTGCGACGAAGATCGCGACCGTCATGTCAACGGCGAAGAATCCCAGCAGCAGCCTGCGCGCGAGGGATAAATGACCGAAGTACGGCCACAGCGTTGCCGAGAAGATCACGAAGCGCAGGTTCACGATCGTGGCGGTCAGCAGCGCGATCCAGACCGGCGCGCCGGCGGCGATCAGAGGCAGAACCGCCATCTGCGCGCTGCCCGCGTAAACGAACAGGGTCATCGCCAGCGCTTGCAGCGTGGTGAGACCCGTCTTGACCATGGCGACGCCGGCGACCAGCCCCCAGATCGCGGTCGGAATAAGCAGCGGCGTCCCGCGTCGCAGGCCGGCCACAAACGCCGCGCGTCGCACGGGCTCGAGCGACAGAAGATTGCGCGGAGATGGAATGCTTTTCGACATGGGACAAGCCTAACGCGATTCGTCGCGGCGGCAGCCGCGGGCAGTGGCGGCACGCGTCAAAGGCGCGTCGCTGAATCCGTGTGGTTCAGACACTCGCGACAGCGCGGCCCGCTCGAGTTGCGCCCGCTCCTGGAGAGGTCATGCTCCTCCACGCCGCGCATCGGGCTCGCAATGTCCGGCGGTGGCGCGCGCCGCCTGGCGCATGTCGGCCGGCAAGAGTCGCCGCATCAGTGACCGCGGCGATGGGCTCTCGTCGCCCGGAACCGTCTGGTCGGCTTCAGCCTTCCTCGGTGTCGACACGTTACTCGGGCCGCTGTACTTCGGGGTCGGCGCCGGGGCCGGACGCTCGAGCCTGTACTCGCTGCTGGGTGTGCCTCGAGCCGGCGCCCTGGCGGAAGGGCGGGCATCGTTCGCTAGAATCGACGCATCCGAGAGAGCGAGAGAAGGAGAGCGGCTATGTCGATGGCCGATCGCGACGGCTTCATCTGGTACGACGGCAAGCTCGTGCCGTGGCGCGACGCCACCACGCACGTGCTGACCCATTCGCTGCACTACGGCCTCGCCGTCTTCGAGGGCGTGCGCGCCTACAAGACCGAGCGTGGTCCTGCAATCTTCCGGCTGAAGGAGCATACCGACCGGCTGTTCAACTCGGCGAAGATCTTCCTGATGGAGATCCCGTATGGCCGCGAACAGCTTTTTGAGGCGCAGCGCGAAGTCGTGCGCGCGAACAAGCTCGAGTCGTGCTACCTGCGGCCGCTGGCGTTCTACGGCTCGGAAAAGATGGGCGTGAGCCCGAAGGGCGCGGCCGTGCATGTGGCGATCGCGGCATGGCCCTGGGGCGCGTACCTCGGCGAGGAGGGGCTGCAGAAAGGTATCCGCGTCAAGACCTCGTCGTACCAGCGCCATCACATCAACGTCTCGATGGTGCGCAGCAAGACCGCGGGGCACTACGTCAACTCGATCCTCGCCAACCAGGAAGCGGTGCGCGACGGCTATGACGAGGCGCTGCTGCTCGACACGCAGGGGTTCGTCGCCGAGGGTGCCGGAGAGAATCTGTTCATCGTCAGGAACGGCCGGGTGTTCGAGCCCCAGATGGTCTCCGGGCTGACCGGCATCACGCGCGCGACGGTGATCGAACTTGCGCGCGATCTCGGTTACGAGGTCGCGCAGATGCCGATGACGCGCGATGACGTCTATCTGGCCGACGAGGCGTTCTTCACCGGTACCGCCGCCGAGGTGACGCCGATCCGCGAACTCGACGGGCGCGTGATCGGCGCGGGGCAGCGGGGCCCGGTCACCGCGAAGATCCAATCGCTGTTCTTCGACGTCGTCAACGGCCGTGCTGAAAAATACCGGCACTGGCTGACCCTCGCATGAGCGCCGGGAACGCCGCGGCCGCAGAGCGCAAAGAGCCGCATGTCGTGCTGCTCTCGGCGCGCGACCTGCCGGCCTTCTGCCCCAGCCCGGCGATGCCGGTGTGGAACCATCACCCGCGTGTGTTCCTCGACGTCGCCAGCACCGGAGAGGCGATGTGCCCCTATTGCGGCACTGTGTATCGACTCAAGCCAGGCGAAGTCGCCGCGGGCCACTAGGGCCTGCACCAGGCATCCACTGGCCCATTACCCGCGTGCGTCCGGCCATGTCCCGACTGACGAAGCCGCTGCTCTTCGCCTCGCCCGAGGAATGCGAGCGCGCGTTCTACGAGGCGCTTGAGGCTGCCGACGCCGAGGCGGTCATCGACCTCTGGCTCGAAGACGACGACGTCGTCTGCGTGCATCCGAACGGACCGCGCCTGCTCGGGTTTGCAGCGGTCAGGGCATCGTGGGTCGCGATTCTCGCCAACGGGCCGCTGAACGTGCGCGGGACATCGCGCAAGTCGCTCGACACGCCGACCGTGGCGGTTCACAACGTGATCGAGGAAGTGGTGGTCGGTGAGGGCAAGGCACAGCAGGTGGTCAGCGTGGTGGCCACGAACGCCTACGTGAAGACCTCGGCCGGCTGGAAGATGGTGCTGCATCACGCATCGCAGGCGAGCGGTGGTGAGGTCGTCAGCACGTCGGAGTCTCACGCGATCCTGCATTGAGCGCGGGTGCCTACGTCGCGCCGCCATGGTTGCCGGGCGGCCACCTGCAGACGATCGTTCCGGCGAAGCTGGTTCGGCTGCCGCAGGTCGCGTATCGACGCGAGCGCTGGACGACACCCGATGAAGACTTCATCGATATCGACTATGCGCTGCCGGAGCCGCGCGATCCCGCCGCCCCGCTGCTCGCGCTCTTCCACGGGCTCGAAGGCGATTCGCGCAGCCATTATTCGCGTGTGCTGATGCGCGCCGCCGCGGACCGCGGCTGGCGCGGGCTCGTGGTCCATTTTCGCGGCTGTTCCGGCGAGGTCAACCGGCTGCCGCGCGCGTATCACTCGGGCGATTCGGAGGAAGGTGACTGGATCCTGCGGCGGATCAGCGCGCACTGGCCGCAGGCTCCGCTCCATGTCGTCGGGGTCTCGCTCGGCGGCAACATGCTCGCCAAGTGGCTCGGCGAGCGGGCGGAGGATGCGCAGTTCGTCACGGCCGCGGCATCGGTCGGCTCGCCGCTCGATCTCGCGGCCGGCGGCGCGGCGCTGGGACGCGGCCTCAACCGTCTGTACACGCGCATGTTCCTGGCGTCGCTGAAGCCGAAGGCGCTGGCCAAGGTCGAACGCTTCCCCGGCATCGCCGACGCCGGGCGGCTGCGCGCGAGCCGCAACCTGTACGAGTTCGACAACGAATACACCGCGCCAGTGCATGGTTTTCGCGATACCGAAGACTACTGGCGGCGCGCCTCAGGCAAGCCGTGGCTCGGCGGCGTGCGCGTGCCGCACCTCGTACTCAACGCGCTGAACGATCCGTTCGTGCCGGCAGCCAGCCTGCCGCAGCGGCGCGAGGTGTCGCGCTTCGTGCAACTCGAGCAGCCCGCCGGTGGCGGCCACATCGGCTTCCTGCGCGGGCCGGTGCCGGGCCGACTCGACTTCCTGCCGCAGCGGCTCTTCGATTTCTACACCCGCGGCATCTGAGGCAGCGCGCCACGGCGACGCGCACTATCCTGTACAGATGGACGCAAGCGTCATCGCTGCGATCGCGAAGTGGCCGAATGTGCCGGCGGTGTTCGGCTGGCTGTCGCTCACGGCGCGAGGCGAATGGCGACTGCGCGGCGAGCCGATCCGCAACATCGCGATCTGCGCGTTCATCGGGCGCAATTACGCGGCCGACGAGCGTGGCCGCTGGTTCTTCCAGAACGGTCCGCAGCGCGTCTACGTGGAACTGGAGGTCACGCCGTGGATCTGGCGTCTCGATCCGCAGCGGCCAGACGCGGGCATCGTGACCCACACCGACCTTCCGGTGCGTCGCCTCGAGGGGGTGTGGTTCGACGAGGCCGGGCGTTGCTACATCAGCAGCGAACTGGGCTTCGGCCTGGTCGACTCTGGCAGTGTAGAGCGCATCCAGGAGTGCCTGCGCGCGGCCGATGGGCAGGTGCCGACCGACGAGGCTGTGAGCGCATGGCTCGATGGCGCACAGAGGCTTGTGCGCATGCACGGCGCAGGGATCGGACTCACTGGAGACGTCGAAGCCGGACGACTGCGCGCCGAGACGCTGCCGCAGCGTTTCGGATTCATCCGCACCCCGCAGACCGACTGAGAAACGCGAGAGCTGGCTCGTGCTACGGGCACGGCATACTCTACGGCAACCTGTGAGGCGCCGATGACGCGCGCGATGCCGCTCGCGATGGCCGGGCTGTTCGGACTGTCGTTGATCGCATTCTGGCCCAGCTATCTGGCGAAACCAGCCAGTGCCACCGATATCCTGACGCATCTGCACGCCGGCCTGATGGCCACCTGGTTCGCGTTGCTGATCGTCCAGCCGCTGCTTATCCGCGCGGGCCACCCGCGCTGCGCATCGTGTGCTGGGGCGCGTGTCGTTCGTCGTCGTGCCGCTGATCGTGCTGGTCGCGCTCTCAGTCGTGCACCTGCGTGCAGCGACCATGAGTCACGCAAATTTCGCTGCCGAAGGGCACTCCTTCTATTTGCCGCTTCGGTCGACGGTGCTGTTCACGGTCGCCTATGGGCTCGCCATGTTCCATCGTCGGCGCACGCCGTTGCATGCGCGTTACATGGCCTGCACCGCGGTGGCGCTGATCGACCCGGTAACCGCCCGGCTGATTGGATTCAATCTGCCGCCTTTGCCCGCAGACTTCTGGTATCCCGTGATCGGATTCGCGCTGTCGGACCTGGCTCTGCTCGCACTGTGGGTACGCGGTGCCCCAAATGGGCGCCGCGCTTTTGCCGTGATGCTGGCTTGGTACGTCGCTTTCGACCTGGTCGGCGTCGCCGTGTGGCAATCTCCACTATGGCGGGCCGCGGTCGGCTGGTACCGCGCGCTGCCCTTGACCTGATCGCTGCTAGTCGAAAACCGGCGACTCGACCCCGAGGATCTTGTGCAGCTTGGGGCTAGTGGTCGTGTACTGCAGGTGGACCTTGCGTTCCGGGAATATGTAGCGCGTCGCGCCGAACGCCGCGAGCGCGGCTTCGTGGAAGCCCGA
>DATKAJ010000106.1:0-16385 GCA_035498175.1 Burkholderiaceae bacterium | reverse complement strand
GCGGATCAACTCCACTGCGTCGCGCGTCTCGCTGTGGCTCATTCCGGCGGTCGGCTCGTCGAGCAGGATCACGTCGGCGCCGCCGGCAATCGTGATGCCGATCTCGAGCGCCCGCTGTTCCGCGTAGGTCAGCAGGCCGCCGACCGTGTCGCGCCGACGCTTCAGCCCCACGCGCCGCAACAGATCCTCCGCGCGGTCCTCGGCGTCCTTCAGCTTGTTCAGGTTCTTCCAGAACGCGTAGCGGTGTCCGAGCGACCACAGCGCAGCGCAACGCAGGTTCTCGAACACCGTCAGCCGATGGAAGATGTTGGTGATCTGGAAACTGCGTGCGAGGCCGAGGCGGTTGATCTGGTAGGGCTTCCGGTTCGTGATGTCCTGCCCACTGAGCAGTATGCGTCCCGCCGAGACTCCGAAGCGTCCGCTGATCAGGTTGAAGAGCGTCGACTTGCCGGCGCCGTTGGGGCCAATGATCGCGTGCCGCTCGCCGGCCGCGATCGCGAGGTCGATGCCGCGGATGATTTCGGTGCGACCGAATCTTTTGTGCACGCCGGCAAGTTCGAGTGCCGGTGCGTTCGCGGCGTCTGCGCGCGTTGCGGGATGCAGTGGGCGGTCCGGTTTCATGTCGGGTTGTCCCGGATCCAGTCCTCAATCTCGATCTGAATCTCGCTCCAGCGCTCGCCGAAGCGTCGGCGGTAGTAATCGAAGGAGACCGCCCCTGACACCAGCACGAAGGTCGCCAGCACCCACGGGCCCGGCGTCGAGGTGTCCATGGGAATGCCGAAGAGCCGTGTCACCGGCCCGAGTCCGGTGTCGAGCGTCACATGGTAGGTGAGCTCGATCAGCAGGATCGTCCCGAGCGCCAGCACCATCGCGGTCAGGAGCACGCCGACATACGGGTCGCGCAGCCGCGCAAACCTGCGGAACTTCATCACGCGCAGGTTCATCAGCAGCAGGCTCGACAGGCCTCCGGGCGCGAACATGACCAGCAGGACGAAGAAGGCCCCGAGGTAGAACTGCCAGGCCTTCGTGAACTCCGACAGGGCGACCGCAAAGAACGTGAACACGACGGCGCCGATGATCGGTCCGAAAAAGAAGCCGATACCGCCCATGAACGCCGCCAGCAGCACTCCACCCGACCGCGCGGCGTGGAAGAACTCGGAGCCGACGATCTCGAAGTTGATCGCCGTAAGTGCGCCGGCGATTCCTGCAAAGAAGCTCGACAGGATCAGCATCAGCCAACGCACGCGCTGTGTGTTGTACCCGATGAACTCGGCGCGCTCCGGGTTGTCGCGCACCGCGTTTGCGATTCGGCCGAGCGGTGTCTGCGTCAGCGCGAACATCGCCACCATGCAGGCGAAGCACCAGACCGCGATCAGCAGGTAGACCTGCATCTGCGGCCCGAACGTCAGCGACGGGATGCCGAACAGTGGTGGACCGGCGGTGCGGTTGCCGGTGATCCCGCCCTCGCCGCCGAAGAAACCCGGGAACATCAGCGACGCGGCGTACATCATCTCGCCGATGCCCAGCGTGATCATCGCGAACGGCGTGCCTGCCCTGCGCGTCGTGAGATAGCCGAAGATCACCCCGAAGAACGCGCCCGCCAGGCCGCCGATGACCGGCAGCAGCGAGATCGGCCAGGCCAGCTTGCCCGAGGCGATCCAGTTCATCGCATGGATCGCGAAAAAGGCGCCCAGCCCCGAATACACGGCGTGGCCGAAGCTCAGCATGCCGTTCTGGCCGAGCAGCATGTTGTAGCTGAGCGCGAAGATGATCATGACGCCCATCTGCGACATCAGCGTCAGCGCGAATCCTTTCTCGAAGGCGACCGGCAGCAGCGCGAACAGCAGTGCGGTCGAGCCCCAGATCAGCCAGCGACCAAAGTTGAGCGGGCGAAAATGGAGTTCGCGCAGTTCCACGGGTCGCGCCCTAGTCTTCGCGTGTGCCGAGCAGGCCCTTAGGCCGCACGATGAGGATCACGACCAGCAGCAGGTACGGCAGCACCGGCGCCACCTGCGCCATCGTGAGCTTCAGCACCGGATAGAGCGCAGCGTCCGGCGTCACGTGCAGGCCCAGCGAGCCGAGCAGCTTCAGCCCCGTATAGTCCGAAGCCTTGCCGAAGTTCTCAAGCAGGCCGATCAGCAGGGCCGCAATGAATGCGCCCGCGAGCGAGCCCATCCCGCCGACGACGATGACGACGAAGACAATCGCCCCGACCGTGCCCGCCATCGCCGGTTCGGTGACGAAGGCATTGCCGCCGATCACGCCGGCCAGCCCGGCCAGCGCGGAGCCGCCGCCGAAGACCAGCATGAACACGCGCGGCACGTTGTGGCCCAGCGCTTCGACCTGGTCCGGATGGGTCAGCGCCGCCTGGATCACGAGGCCGGTGCGCGTGCGGGTCAGCACCAGCCAGATCGCCGCCAGCATGCCCACGGCGACCACCATCATGAACATCCTGTATTCCGGAAAGGTCACGCCGAATCGCTGCAGCCATGCGACCGGCCCGTCGAGCTCTTCCGGCACGCGGTACGGCACGGCCGCGCGGCCCCAGATCACCTGCACCAGTTCGACGATGATGTAAGAAAGGCCGAACGTGAACAGCAGCTCCGGCACATGGCCCCACTTGTGCACGCGGCGCAGGCCGAAGCGCTCGACGAGCACACCGATCACGAAGAGCAGCGCGGGGGCGACGATCAGTGCGGCCCAGTAGCCCAGCCAGACGCTCAGCTGGTAGGCGAAATACGCACCGAGCATGTAGAAGCTCGCATGGGCAAAGTTCAATACGCCCATCATCGAGAAGATCAGCGTCAGCCCCGCGGCCAGCATGAACAGCAGCAGGCCGTAGCTCACGCCGTAGAGCGCCTGGCTGAGGGTCGCCTCGAACATCGCGGATCGTCAAAAAAAACCGGCCCGGTACACCGGGCCGGCTACTCTACCTGTGGCAGCTTACTGCGCCCGCGACGGCCGCTTCATCTGGCAGCTGGTGGGCTGGGTCGCAACATAGGTGGGGTACGCCACCTCGGTTTTCCAGGTATAGCCGGTCTTCTCGACGTCGTTGCGGTTGGGACCGCCGACCTTGGTCCACGATGAAATCCACAGCGGCTGCAGCAGCTGGTGGTCCGTCGCGCGCATTTCGATCTCACCGTGCGGCACAGTGAGCTTCACGCCTTCCATCGCATAGGCCACCTTCAGCGGATCGGTCGACTTCGCGCGCTTGATGCCCTCGGCCAGCACGGTCAGCGAAGTGAACGAGGCGACGGTGTACCACTCCTCGTTGAAGCGCTTCTTGAATTCCTGCGCCATCTTCTCGTACGGATAGTCCGGAGTGATGTTCGGGTGCCAGTACGAAACCTGCCGGATGCGGTTTTCGCCGGCGGCGCCGATCGCGGTCGGCGTTCCGATCACCCCGGCGTAGTACGTGTAGAAGTTGGCAGTGAGTCCGGCATCGCGCGCAGCGCGCACCAGCAGCGCCAGGTCAGGCCCCCAGTTGCCGGTGATGATCGTGTCGGCATTTGCGGCACGCATCTTCGCGATGTACGGCGAGAAGTCGCGCACCTGACCCAGCGGATGCAGGTCATCGCCCACGATCTTGATGTCGGGCCTCTTCTGCGCAAGCAACTCCTTGGCCACGCGCGATACCTGCTGGCCGTGCGAGTAGTTCTGGTTGATCAGGAAGACGTTCTTCACCTCCGGCCGGTCCTTGATGTAGGCCGTCAGCGCTTCCATCTTCATGTCCGTGTTGGCGTCGAAGCGGAAGTGCCAGAAGCTGCACTTGCTGTTCGTGAGGTCCGGGTCGACCGCCGCGTAGTTCAGGAACACGATCGACTGGGACGGGTTGCGCTCGTTGTGCTTCTCGATCGCGTCGATCAGCGCCAGCGCGGCGCCCGAGCCGTTGCCCTGCGCGACAAAGCGGATCCCCTGGTCGATGACCTGCTTGAGCACGGTCAGCGACTCCTGCGGCGAAGCCTTGTTGTCGAAGGGCACGATCTCGAAACGGATCCCGGGTCCTGCGAGCTGCTGCGCGTTGACCAGCTCGGCCATGAACTGGAAATGATGCAGCAGGTTGGTGCCGACCCCCGCGAAGGGTCCGGACAGCGGATCGATAAAGGCGATCTTCACCGTCTGGGGCGGTGCTGCCGGCGCGGCCGCTGGAGCGCCCTTTCCCTGCGCGAGCGCACCACCGGAACCAAACACGGTGAGCACGGCCGCAACGAACGCGATCGCGTGACGTCGAATCATCAGTGGTCTCCTTGTGCCGCCGCTGCTGCGGCGATTCGATTCGGGCGCGAGAATACTGGCGCCCCTGTGCGTGGTAAAGCCGCGCCGCTGTGCCGTTGCAGTTCCGGCGATCCTCTTGTGAGTCGCTCAGGCCGTAGGCAGCCGATAGCCCGAAAACTGCTCGCGCAGTCGCGTCTTCAGCATCTTGCCGGTCGCCCCAAGCGGGATGTTGTCGACGAACGCGACATCGTCCGGCACCTGCCACTTGGCCACCCGGCCCTCGAAGTGCGCCAGCATCTCTTCTTTGGAGACCTCGGCGTTCGGCTTGCGCACGACCACCAGCAGCGGGCGCTCGTCCCACTTCGGATGCGGGACCGCGATGCACGCGGCCATCGCCACTGCAGGGTGCGAGACCGCGATATTCTCGATCTCGATCGAGCTGATCCATTCGCCGCCCGACTTGATCACGTCCTTGCTGCGATCGGTGATGTGCATGTAGCCGTCGGCGTCGATCGTCGCGACGTCGCCGGTCGGAAACCATGCGGCACCGGACTCGTCGGTCTTCAGCGGGTTGCCGCCGTCGGCCTTGTAGTACTCGCGCACGACCCAGGGACCGCGCACCAGCAGGTCGCCGAATGACGTGCCGTCCCACGGCAGGTCGCCGCCGTCGTCGCCGATGATCTTCATGTCGACGCCGTACAGCACCCGCCCCTGCTTCTGCTGCAGCTTGAGCCGTTCCTCGAACGGCAGCGACAGGTGCTTCTGCTTGAAGGTGCAGGCCGTGCCCAGCGGGCTCATCTCGGTCATGCCCCAGGCATGCAGCACGTGGACGCCGTACTTCTCCTCGAAGAGGCGCGTCATCGCCGGCGGGCAGGCCGAGCCGCCGATCACGGTGCGGTTCATCGTCGAGAAGCGCAGACCGTTGCTTTCGGTGTAGGTCAGCAGCCCCTGCCATACCGTCGGCACACCGGCGGAACAGCTCACCTTCTCGTTCTCGAAAAGCTCGTACAGCGACTTGCCGTCGAGGTGCGGTCCGGGAAACACGATCTTGCAGCCGACCATCGGGGCGACATACGGCAGGCCCCACGCGTTGACGTGGAACATCGGCACGACCGGAAGGATCACGTCGCGCCCGGAAACGTTGAGCGCATCCGGCATCGCCGCGGCCAGCGAATGCAGCACCGTCGAGCGATGGCTGTACAGCACGCCCTTGGGGTTCCCGGTCGTCCCCGACGTGTAGCACATCGAGGAGGCGGCGTTCTCGTCGAACTCCGGCCACTGATAGCGGTCCGAGTGGCTCCCCAGCACCTCCTCGTAGCAGAGCAGGTTCGCGAGCTTGCTGTTCGCCGGCATGTGGGGTCGGTCGCACATCGCGACCCAGTGCTGCACGGTCCGGCAGTGAGGCGCAACCGCTTCGATCAGTGGCAGGAAGGTGAGGTCGAAAAACAGCGCCCGATCCTCGGCATGGTTGACGATCCACGCGATCTGCTCCGGATGCAGGCGCGGATTGATCGTGTGCAGCACCGCACCCGAGCCCGAAACGGCGAAATACAGTTCCAGGTGGCGGTAGCCGTTCCAGGCCAGCGTCGCGACTCTGTCGCTGGTTCGTATGCCGAGGCCCTCGAGCGCGTTCGCGAGCTGGCGCGAGCGGCGATGCAGTTCGCGGTAGTTGGTGCGGTGGATGTCCCCCTCGACGCGACGCGAAACGACCTCCGCGTCGCCATGATGGCGGTCCGCGTGCGTGATCAGCGATGAAATCAGCAGCGGCGAGCGCATCATCAGGCCCTGCAGCATGGCGTGTCTCCTTGATAATCCATCTGTGGTTCGATGGTCTGCCAGTGTGGCGCCGGCCTCTGCGGCCCAGTTCTTGCGAACCGCTCCGGCAGCCCCACATGCTCAAGAGTTGAACCCCCGGAGTCAAGTCGCCGGAGCCGCGGGGTTCCCCTTCAAACGGCTGGATAGAATCGACTCCGGAGAATCCCTTGGACGCCCGCGTATCGCCCCCTGCTCCGCCAGGCGCCGCCAAGCCCCGTGCCGTGGTGGACTGCGGCCTGCGCTTCGAGAATCGCTTCGCCCGGCTGCCCGAGGTCTTTTACTCGCGCGTCGAGCCCGCCGCGTTGCCCGAGCCCTATCTGGTCGCGCGGTCCGAGGCCGCCGCGCGGCTGATCGGCCTGAAGGCTGACTGCTTCGCCGACACCCGCATGGTCGAAGCCTTGACCGGCAACCTGCCGCTTGCGGGGGCTGAGCCGCTTGCAGCCGTCTATTCCGGCCACCAGTTCGGCGTGTATGTGCCCCGCCTCGGTGATGGCCGCGCGCTGCTGCTCGGCGACGCAGTAGGGCCCGACGGAGTGTCATGGGAGGTCCAGCTCAAGGGTTCCGGCCAGACGCCCTATTCGCGGATGGGTGACGGCCGCGCGGTGCTCCGCTCGTCGATCCGCGAGTTCCTCGCTTCGGAGGCCATGCATGGACTCGGGATTCCGACCACACGCGCACTGGCCGTCACCGGATCCGACTACCCGGTGATCCGGGAAAGCGTCGAGACAGCCGCAGTGGTCACCCGGCTCGCGCCGAGCTTCGTCCGCTTCGGGTCCTTCGAGTTCTTCTACTGGACCGGACAGCATGATGCGCTGCGCCTGCTGGCTGATTTCATCATCGACCGCTTCTACCCGGAGGCGCGCGCCGCACCGCAGCCCTACCTCGCGTTTCTCGAGGCGGTGGCGCGCCGCACGGCGCGTCTGGTGGCGCAGTGGCAGGGCGTGGGCTTCTGCCACGGCGTGCTCAACACCGACAACATGTCGATCCTCGGGCTGACGATCGATTACGGCCCCTACGGATTCATCGACGCCTTCCATGCCGGACATGTCTGCAACCACAGCGATGAGCAAGGGCGTTATGCCTACAGCATGCAGCCGGAGATCGGCCACTGGAACCTGTATGCCCTTGGTCAGGCGCTGATTCCGCTGGTCGACGACGTCGACGCTGCCAAAGCGGCGATCGACACCTACCTCGACGAGTACTCGCGGGCGATCGAGGACGTGTTCCATGCCAAGCTCGGCCTGCTGACGCGGCAGCAGGGCGACGGGCCGCTGATCGACGACCTGATCGGACTGCTCGACTCCAACCGCACCGACTGGACGAGGTTCTGGCGCCGTCTGGCATTGCTGCGTCGGGACGCCTCGGCGGACGATGCTGCCGTGCGCGACCTCGTGATCGATCGCGGCGCGTTCGACGCCTGGGCGGCGCGCTATCGCACCCGACTTGAGCAGGAAGGTAGCGTCGACGCCGAGCGTGCGGCGCGGATGAATCGGGTCAATCCGAAATACGTGCTGCGCAACCACCTCGCGGAAGCCGCGATCCGCAGGGCGCGCGGCGACGACGGCCCGCGCGGCTTCGACGAGGTCGCGCGCCTGCACGCGCTGCTATCGCGCCCATACGACGAGCAGCCCGAGCATGAGGCCTATGCCGCCGAGCCCCCCGACTGGGCGCAATCGCTGCACCTGTCGTGTTCGTCGTAGGAGCGCGCATGAAGAAAGTCGTGAAGTCCGAAGCCGAGTGGCGCAAGCAGCTCTCGCCGATGTCCTACAGCGTCGCGCGCGAGAAGGCCACCGAGCGCCCCTTCACCGGCCAGTACTGGGACCACCATGAGCCGGGGATCTATCGCTGTGTCGGCTGCGGCACGGCACTCTTCGCGTCGGACACCAAGTTCGACTCGGGCTGCGGCTGGCCCAGCTATTTCCGCGCAATCGATCCGGCGAACGTGCGCGAGGAGCGCGATACGAGCCACGGGATGGTCCGCACCGAGATCCTGTGCAACGTCTGCGACGCGCATCTCGGCCACGTGTTCCCCGATGGCCCGCCGCCGACCGGTTTGCGCTACTGCATCAACTCGGCCGTGCTGAACTTCGAGCCGCAGCAGAACGCGGATCCCGAATGAAGTTGCTGTTCGACCTGCTGCCCGTCATCCTGTTCTTCGCGGCATTCAAGCTCGCGGGCGCGTATCCGCAGCAATCGCTGGCGCTGGCCGGCAGCACGCTCGGCTGGATGATCGGCGACGGCTCGGTGCCTGCCGACCAGGCGCCGATCCTGCTCGCCACCGCGGTGGCAATCGTCGCGTCTCTGCTACAGGTTGGGGTCCAGCTGGCGCGCGGACGCAAGGTCGACGCGATGCTCTGGGTCAGCCTGGGTGTGATCATCGTGTTCGGCGGCGCCACGATCTGGTTCCACGACGAGACTTTCATCAAGTGGAAACCGAGCATCCTGTACTGGCTGTTCGGCGCCACGCTGCTCGGCGGCCAACTCATCTGGAAGCGCAACCTGCTGCAATCGCTCCTCGGAACCCAGCTCGAGGTGCCGCCCGCGGTCTGGCAGCGGCTGCTCTGGGCCTGGATCGTGTTCTTCGCCCTGATGGGGACGGTCAACCTCGCGGTTGCGTTCAGCGTGCCGACCGACACCTGGGTGAACTTCAAGCTGTTCGGCCTCTTCGGACTGACGATGGCGTTCACGCTCGGCATCGGCGTCTACCTCGCCCGGCACATGAAGGAAGCCCCGGATGGCTGAACGCACCATCGCCGTGATGCGCGAACGACTGGCTGTTCTGGCGCCGCTGGAACTGAAGATCGAGGATGAAAGCGCGCTGCACGTGGGCCACGCGGGCGCCGCGAGTGGCGGCGGTCACTACAGGATGACCCTCGTCAGTGCCGCATTCGCGGGTCAGCCGCGAGTGGCGCGTCACCGCCTTGTGTATGATGCCCTCGCCGATTTGATGCGGCGCGAGATCCATGCTCTCGCGATGACCCTGCTGGCGCCTGGTGAGGCCCCGTCGTCTCCCGCTCCCGTTTCCCAAACTTCCGGACATTGATCTACATGCAACGATCCGCCCTGTTCGCGGTCCTGGCGCTTGCCAGCGGCATCGCTTTCGCCCAGAACGTCGCCGTCGTCAACAACAAGCCGATTCCCAAAGCACGCGAAGACGCGTGGGTCAAGGAACTCACCAAGCAAGGGCAGGCGGACTCACCCGAGCTGCGCAAGATGGTCAAGGAGCGCCTGATCCAGAACGAGGTGCTGCTGCAGGAAGCCACCAAGCGCGGCATTCCTGAGCAGGCCGAAGTGAAATTCATGCTCGACGTGCAGCGGCAGAACACGCTAATCCAGGCGCTGCTGCGCGACGAGATGGCGAAGAATCCGATCACTGACGCGCAGATCAAGGCCGAATACGACAAGCAGAAGGCCTCGGTCGGCAGCAAGGAATACCGCGCGCACCATATCCTGGTCGAGAACCAGGCGGACGCCGTTGTGATCATCGAGCAGTTGAAGAAGGGTGCCAAGTTCGAGGAACTCGCCAAGAAGTCGAAGGACACCGGCTCCGCGGCAAACGGCGGCGACCTGGACTGGGCACCGCCGGATACATACGTCGCGCCGTTCTCAGAGGCGCTGCAGAAGCTGAAGAAGGGCGAGACCACCGAGGCGCCGGTCCAGACGCAGTTCGGCTGGCACGTGATCCGCCTCGACGACGTGCGCGACACGCAGTTTCCGCCGCTCGAACAGGTCGCGCCGCAGATCCGCGAGTCGCTGCAGCAGCAGAAGGTGCAGGCTTACGTCCAGAATCTGACGAAAACTGCCAAGATCCAGTAGCAGCACGCGCCTGATCGGGCCGGTCCGCGAACAAGGGGGTGCGTCCCCTTCCCCGTGGCGTCGAGCCGGGAACGCCGTCTGCTCGCCTCCCGTACAAAAGGAGGTGCCCATGAAACAAACCCCATGGCGCAAATGGGTAGTCGGCGCGACCGTTGCCGCGCAGGCCTCGGTGCTCACCGCAGCGCTGGCCCAGAATCTGAACGAAGGCCGCACCGCGCAGGATCGCCCCTTCATCGCCGGCGGCATCGGCCTTGAAGAATCCGAGCCGCTCAAATCAATGGCGCACGGCTTCTCGCTGACGGTCGTGATCGCGGCGACGACGGGCGCCTACCTTGCGGACACGCACGTCCGGGTGCTTGATGCACGCGGTCAATCCGTCCTCGACACCCAGTTGTACGGGCCCTACCTGCTGGTCCAGCTGGCGCCGGGACGGTACGACGTCGAAGCAACGCACCGCGGAATGCTGCAGCAGCGGCGCCTCAACATTGACTCGAACTCGCGCGCGCGGGTGGTGTTCACCTATGACGTGCCGGTCGACCATGTGAGCCAGCTGCCGGGCGTCGAGCCCATGGTCCCGCAACGCTGAAGCGAAGCGTGCGCTGAGTCCGCGGCGGGCGGGCCGCGACGCGACGCGGACCTCAGCGCGCGCGCAGTGGTGCTCTCCCGGTATCGAGCCACTCGAGGACGACCGCGGCGACGGTCGTTTCCTGACCGTAGAACTGGTGCGCGCTGACCGGGCCGCACAGTTCCGACCCGTACTGCTGCGCGACGTTCCGGACCATCGTCGGTTTCAGCACGCGGCGGAATGGCTCGTCGAAGTCCGGCGGCACGCAACGGTCTACCTCGTGATGAACGACGAGCATCGGCACCTCGACGCCGAACGCCCCGAGATCGGCATAGCGGCGAAAGATCCCGGCGAGCAGGACGACACCACTGACGCCGGGCTCGCGCCCTGCGATCAGGGCTGAGACCGCGCCGTTGCTGTAGCCGACCGCGATCAATCGGGCTTTCGGAAATCTCTCGCGCATGCGCGCGACCAGCGCGGCGAGCCAGGCGCGATGCTCGGGCGTTTCGCGATATTCCACGGGCATGCTTCGGTGCGCCGTCGGCGAATCCATCAGCACGATCGCCGTGCCGGGACGCACGAAGTCCTTGCGCAGCGCCCCGATGAATCCCGCGCCGGGGGACACCGCGGGCGGCGAGTCGCCGAGGCCGAGACTTCCGTCACCGCCGGGAAATACGAGCAGCACCTGGGCGACGGGCTGTGCATCATCCACGACGAACAAGGCCCGCTCGCTCGAGTCTTCGACGGTGAGCTTCTCGACGCTTTCACGAACCGCCGCGCTAGCGCACGACAGCCCGCACAGCGCCAGCGTCGCAGCGAGCAGTACCCGCAGTGAGAGCGGAAACCGAAGATCCACCCACGGATCTTCGCATCATCCGCGCGCAGACCGCGTTCCTGGCTCCGCCGAGATTCGCTGAGCGCGGTCCGGCGGGCCGATAGACAGCCTATTTCGATTCGAGCGGCGTGATCGTCAGGTCGAGCAGGCGGCCACGGCGAATCACCCGAATCGGAGTGGCGCGGCCGATCCGCTCGGCGTCGAGCAAACGCTGCAGCACCTCGATGCCGGTCAGCGGCTGACCAACCGCCATCACCATCAGGTCTCCGTCCTCGAGACCGGCGCGCCTGGCCGGAGAATCCGGCTGCACTTCGATCACGCGCACGCCCGTGCCCTCGCGCAGATCGAATGCGCGCTGCAGCCGCCGATCGATGGCCACGGTCGCACCGCTGACGCCGATGAACGCCCGCCGGACGCGTCCATGGGCCAGCAACTGGCCCATGACCCAGCGCACGGTGTCGACCCCGGTGGCGAAGCAGATCGCCTGGGCGCCCGCGATCATTGCGGTGTTCAGACCGATCACATCACCGCGCGAATCGACCAGCGGCCCGCCGGAGTTGCCGGGATTCAACGCAGCGTCGGTCTGGATGATGTCGTCCATGCGCCGTCCGCTGGCCGCGCGCAGCGAGCGGCCGAGAGCCGAGACGACGCCCGCGGTCACCGTGTTCTGGAACCCGAGCGGATTGCCGATCGCGATGGCGATCTGGCCGACCCGCAGTGACGAGGAGCGCCCCAGGGCGGCGACCGGCAGGCGATCGGCGCCGATCCGCACCACCGCCACGTCGGTCTCGCTGTCCTCACCGATCAGGTCGCCGTCGTACTCGCGGCCGTTGGCGAAGGCCACCCGGATCGCGCTGGCGCCACGAACTACGTGACTGTTGGTCAGCAGGTAGCCATCGGGCGTGAACGCGAACCCCGAACCCGTGCCACCGCGATTCGAGCGCGAGCCACGGTGGCGCACCGATACCAGCGCCACGGCTGGCCCGACACGCTCGACGGCGCGCACGATGGCCGAGGAATAGGCGTCGAGCAGCGGGCCATCGTCCGCGGACGCGGTGGGCGGCGTGACCGGCAGCGCGTCCTCGTCGGCGAGTGCCACCCACTCCGATCCGGCAGGAGGAATGGAATCCATGGCCGGCATATCAGTGCGCCGGCGGCGAAAATCAACCGCGCGCCGGTATGCTGGGCAGGCAATGGCGGGGTGTCTCGCCCGGAAATCTCCCACGGATCGGTATCCGGTCACTTCAGGCACACGATGCAGTTGCTGATCCGCCGCCACGAGGCGGGCGACTGGCCCGCCGTATGGGCGATGCTGCGCGCGACCTTCAGCCGCGGCGATACCTATGTCTTCGCTCCCGACAGCACGGAGGCCGAGATCCACCGCGTGTGGATCGAACTGCCCAGTGCTGCGTTCGTCGCCTGCGATGCGGCCGGTACCGTGCTCGGCACGTACTACCTGAAAGCCAATCAGCCGGGGCTCGGCGCGCACGTCTGCAACTGCGGCTACGTCGTCGCGCCGGCCGCACAGGGCCAGGGCATCGCCGCCGCCATGTGCGAACACTCGCAGCAGGAAGCGCGAGCACTGGGATTCCGCGCGATGCAGTTCAACCTCGTGGTCGCGACGAACGTGCGCGCGGTCAGGCTGTGGCAGCGGCTGGGCTTTGCCATCGTCGGAACACTGCCCGGCGCTTACCACCATGCGCAGTTCGGCGACGTGGATGCCCACGTGATGTACAAGCGCCTGGTCCGCTGATGGACACCGCGCCTGTGAGCGGCCGCCGAGCGCAATATCACCTGCGCACCGCCCTGCCCGCGGATGCTGACTGCGTTTCCGGGTTGTCGATTCTCGTCTTCCTGACGACCTATGCAGCCGACGGGATGCGCGCCGATCTCGCGCGCGAAGCACTGACGACGTGCGGGGTTGCGCACGTTGCCGACGCACTCGCGGATCCCCGACAGCGCCTGACCCTGGCGGAGTCCGAGGGTCATCTGCTCGCCTTTTCGCAGCTCAGCCTCGTGGCGACACGGGCCACCGAGGCGGTGCCTACCGGGCTCGAACTCGTCCGCCTCTACGTGCATCCCGCGTTCCAGCGCCATGGCCTCGGACGACTGCTGCTGACCGACACGGCGGCGCAGGCGCGGTCGCTGGGGCTGCCGCTGTGGCTCACCGCGTGGTCGGAGAACCGCAGGGCGCTGGATTTCTATCGCGCGGTTGGCTTCCGCGACATCGGCGCGAAGCCGTATATCTTCGAGTCGCACATGTACGAGAATCGGATCCTCTTCCGGCCGACGGACCCGGCGTTCGCAACGACTTGAGGCCAGCATGAAAGCTGCGTATTACGAGCGCACCGGACCCGCGCGCGAGGTGCTGGTCCTCGGCGAGCTGCCGGACCCGCAGCCTAGTGCCGGCGAGGTCCGGGTCCGGCTGCGATGGTCCGGCGTCAATCCGTCGGACGTGAAATCGCGCAGCGGCTATCGGCCCGGCCCGATGCCCTTCCCCCGCATCGTGCCGCACAGCGATGGCGCCGGACTCATCGACCGTGTCGGCACCGGCGTGCCGCAGTCGCGCGTGGGCGAGCGCGTCTGGGTCTGGAACGCGGCGTGGGGCCGAGCAAACGGCACGGCCGCCGAATATGTCGTCCTCCCGGCACGGCAGGCAGTGCGGCTGCCGGAATCGGTCGACCTCGAGGCGGCGGCCTGCTTCGGCATCCCCGCGCTGACGGCGCTGCACGCGGTGCAGGGCTATGGTGGCGTCGCGGGCCGCTCCGTCCTGGTCGCGGGCGGTGCCGGCGCGGTTGGCCACTACGCGGTGCAGTTTGCGCATCTTCTGGGCGCGCGCCAGGTCCTTGCCACGGTCAGCGGCCCCGAGAAGGGCGAACTGGCACGACGCGCGGGTGCCGACGTGGTGATCGACTACCGGCGCGAAGGCGTGGTCGACCGGGTCCGGGCGCTGACCGATGGCGGCGTGGATCGCATCATCGAGGTGGACATTGCAGCCAACGGTGCACTCGACACGGAACTGCTGAAGCCCGGCGGCGAGGCCGTCGTGTACGGCAGCGGGGCGCGCGAATTCTCGCTGCCCTTTCTCCCGCTGATCGCGCGCAACCTGAGCCTGCACTTCTTCATCGTCTACCACCTGAGCCCCGCAGACCGCGACCGGGCCGAGGTCACGCTGAACCACCTGCTCGAGTCCGGGCGCCTGCAGCACAACATCGCCGAGCGTCTGCCGCTGGCGGAGATCGCGCGCGCACACGAAGAGGTCGAGTCGGGCCGTCTGATCGGCAACGTGATCGTCGGGCTCGACTGATGCCTGCCTCCGCGCGCATTCAGGCGCTCGACCGTCGTGTCTGGGATGCGCAGAGCGACGCCGGTCAGCTCCAGGGCCGGCTGCGCGAGCGGCATGGCGGCGGCGCCACCGAGATGCCCGGCATTCGCCTGATGGCCTCCGGGCTACCACACCGTCAGTGGAACAACGGCGACGTGAACGAACCGGAGCGCGTGCCCTGGGACGAGGTGCGCGCGTGGTATGCGGCGCGCGCAGGCGGTGCCGGCGTGCCCTGGGGTGTGCGAGTACCGATTGATCAGTCGCTGGATCGCGGACGCCGCCTCTTTCGCAAGCGCTGCATGGCGCTGCCTGCCGCTGACTTTCGGCCGGTTTCCGCACCAGACCGCGTCACCCTCCGACGCGTCGATCTTGCCGACGTCGCGGTCGTCACCCGTATCGATGCGGAGGCGTTTGGGGAATCCAGCGAACTTACGCGGCGGTGGATCGAGCCGTCGCTGGAAGCGGCTGATGTATCGGTGACCCTGGCTCTGTTCGATGGTGAGCCCGTCGGCATCGCGACCGCGGTCCGCTCCAATGGTCGCGCCGGAGCCTGTGTGGGCGTCTACGGCGTCGGAGTCGACACGGCCGTGCGCGGCCGCGGCATCGGCGGCGCGATCACATCGTGGCTGCTCGATCGAGCCTTTCGGTCTGGCGCGTCCCTGGCGCACCTCAACCCGGATAGCGACGCGGCGGCGCGTCTGTACGCCCGGCTTGGGTTCGTCGAAACCGCAGGCATCGACATCTACGTCGACGTCTGAATCCGGAGTCTCGTCAGCGAGAGGCGACCTGCGCCATCTGCATCGGCTTGCTCTTGGCCGCCACGAGTGCGGCCTTGTCCTTGTCAGCCAGCGAGGCGACGGCGGAAAACAGCGTCAGCGTCGTGACAACAGCGGCGGCGGCGGCAACGCTCTTGCGGATCAATGTGATCATGGTGTCCTCGGTATCGATCTGGGTCCGACGGGAAGGATTTCCTTTATTTCCTTCCGTCCGAGCAGCGATTCGCTGTCTCTTGCTGGTAGGGACGCGGTCGGGCGGCTAAACCGGACATCCGGGACGGAACCGGCGGGCGTCGCACGCTGAAGGCCTCCAGCGCGCAACATGGCTGGCCATGCCGCCCCGCGGGCGAGTCGCGAGGACCGACCCATTCGGGTTGATGGGTCGTAGCATTGCTGGCGCTTCTCGGACGCCGCCGCGCGGATCGCCGGACCCGGCCGCGGTCCATCACCCGCAGCACTTCACCAGGGAAAGGAGTTGCAGATGACGACTTCCAGGATTGCAGCAACCCTAGCGGGCACCCTAGTCCTCGCTGTTGTCGGAGCTGCAGCGCTGTACACCGGCGGCGGCAAAGCCGCCGCCCAGCAGTCACCGCCGGCCTGCGTCTGCGCGCCCTTTACCACGGTGACGGCGATCGCGACCAACCTTGTTCACTGTCAGTGCGGACAGGCGACCTGCGTCGTCAGCGAACACGTGACCGGCCAGGCGAAGACGTACGGCCTTCAATGCGTGAAGTAGGCGCGATCATGGCCGCGCAGCGCTCGCGCGTCGCTGCTTCAGCTCGGACGCGATGCCGGCCAGCGACCCCGTGCTGTCCGGGGCGGACGAGCGGAGCAAGAGACACCGGACGCCAGGGTCAGAAGTTCACGTGAACGAGCCGACGAGAAACGCGGCGCACCTGTCTCGTGGCTTTACGCTGATCGAGATGATGGTGGTCCTGGCGATCATCGCCATCCTCGCCCTGATGGCGATTCCGACGTATCGCGACAAGTACATCCGCGACCAGGTCGTCGAGGCGATGTCGCTCGCCGAAATCGCCA
>DATKAJ010000105.1:0-76042 GCA_035498175.1 Burkholderiaceae bacterium | reverse complement strand
CACCGACATCGTGCCGACACGGATGGTGGCGGCGCGCGAGGCCGCGGCGGCGTTCGTCGGCGAACAGCCCGACCAGGTGCGGATCGGTGTCGTTGCGATCGCGGCTGCCGCGGCGGTCGTGCAGTCGCCGACCACGTCGCGCGAGGACATCCTCTCGGCAATCGAGCGGCTCGAGCCCCAGCGTGGCACGGCACTCGGCAGCGGGATGGTGATCTCGCTCGACACGGCGCTGCCCGCGGCCCACATCGACGTCGACGGCTTCATCAATCCGCGCAAGGACCGCCCGACGCCGCTGCGGACGCAGGAGCCCGAGGATGCATCGATGGCGCCGGGCGAGAACACCGCGGTGGCGATCGTGCTGCTCTCCGACGGGCAAAGCAACGTCGGCCCTGACCCACAGAAGGCGGCCGAACTCGCCGCGAAGTATGGCGTGCGCGTCTACACGGTTGGCATGGGCACGCCCGAGGGCGTGGTCGTCAAGGTCGACGGCTGGTCGATGCGCACACGGCTTGACGAAGACGCGCTGCAGAAGATCGCGTCCACGACTCACGGTGAGTACTTCCGCGCTGCCAATGCCAGCGAGCTGAAGAAGGTCTACCGCACGCTCGGCTCCAAGATCGCTTTCGAGAAGCAGCGCCCGACCGAGATCACCGCGATATTCGCCGGCGTCGGTGCGGTGCTGCTGGTCGTCGGCGCCCTGCTGTCGATGCTCTGGTTCAACCGGATCCTTTAGCGACGTCGCCTGCCGGCCGACGCTCCGACCTCCACTAGACTTTGACGTTCAGCATTGCGGAGGCAGCGACAGCCATGAGATTCGGCATCGGACAGGCGATCACGCGACGCGAGGACGATCGGCTGCTGACGGGGCGCGGACGCTTCGTCGACGACATCCGGATCCCCGGTGTGCTGCATGCGATGTTCGCGCGCTCGCCGCACGCGCACGCGCGGATCGCGGCGATCGATCCGGAGGCTGCCCGTGCCTCGGAAGGCGTGGTCGCAATACTGACTGGGACGGACCTGCAGGCGGACAAGGTCGGGGCCTTTCCGCCCAATCCGATGCTGAGGTCGGCGGCCGGACAGCCTTCGACCGGACCGTACCCTCCGCTGGCGCTCGACGTCGTGCGCTTTGTCGGCCAGCCGGTGGCAGTGGTCATCGCCGAGTCGCGCGAGGCGGCCGAGCGCGCCGCGAATCTGCTGTCCGTCGACTATGAGGCGCTGCCGGCGGTGGCGAGCATCGACGCGGCGCTGGCCGCGGGTGCGCCGCTGGTCTGGTCGACGGCACCCGCCAATGTGGCCGGCAGCGCCAGCTACGGCGACAGCGCCGCGTGCGAGCGCGCGTTCCAGTCCGCGGCGCATCGGGTACGGATCGCTATCGATAACCAACGCCTGGCGCCGGTGACGCTCGAGCCACGCGGCTGCGTCGCCGAGTTCGATGCTGCGTCGGGGCGCCTGACGTTTCATGCGACGTCGCAGAACCCGGCCGGCTATCAGGGCACGCTCGCCAGTCTGCTCGGCCTCGCGCCGGAGAAGGTGCGTGTGGTCGTGGGCGACGTCGGCGGCGGCTTCGGCATGAAGGCGCTGGTTCATCCCGAGGAGGTTGTTTGCGCGCATGTGGCGCGCAAGCTCGGGCGGCCGGTACGCTGGCGCGCGACGCGACTCGAGGAATTCCAGGCATCGAGCCACGGCCGGGACCAGCGCGCCGAAGGCGAGCTCGCGCTCGATGCCGAAGGACGCATCCTCGCGATGCGGGTCCGCATCGCCGGTTCGATCGGCGCCTACGGCCACGGCGCGGGCGGGATCATCCACCTGGCGATCGGTCCGAAGATCACGACCGGCGTGTACGACATCCCGGTGCTCGACCTGCAGTCGAAGGTCGTGCTGACACACACCAACGTGATCGGTGCGTATCGCGGCGCCGGCCGGCCGGAAGCGATCTACCTGATCGAGCGGTTGATGGACCGCGCCGCCGTCGAGCTGCGGATGGACCCGGCCGAACTGCGCCGTCGCAACCTGATCCGGCCGGAGCAGATGCCCTACCGCAACGCGATGGGCGAATCGTTCGACAGCGGCGACTTTCCGAACCTGCTCAGCAAGACGCTGGCGGCCGCCGACTGGACCGGCTTCGAAGCGCGCCGGCGCGAATCCGCGGCGCGCGGCCGGCTGCGGGGGCGCGCCGTTTCCACGTTCCTCGAATGGACCGGCGTCGTGCACGAAGAGACCGTGCGGCTGCACGTCGAGGGCGATGGTCGCGTGCGCGTGTTCACTGCGATGCAGGCGATGGGGCAGGGCATCGAGACCAGCTATCTGCAGATTCTTGCGGAGACGCTGCAGCTCGACCCGGACCGCATCGAGATCGTCCAGGGCGACAGCGATGTGGCGCAGGGCATCGGCAGCATGGGCAGCCGGTCGCTCTACATTGGCGGGTCGGCGATGCAGACGGCCTCGCAGCAGGCAATCGATCAGGGTCGCGACCTCGCCGCGAAGGCGCTCGAAGCGCCCGCGGCGGATCTGGCCTACGCCAACGGCCGCTACAGCGTTGTCGGTACCGACCTCGGGGTCGACCTCGCTGCGCTGGCGCGGCAGCAGCCCGAGAAGCGCATCGCGGTGACGACCGTGCAGAAGGTCGGAGGCCCCTCGTGGCCGAACGGCTGCCACGTCTGCGAGGTCGAGGTCGAACCCGAAACCGGCCAGGTCGAGATCGTGCACTACACCACCTACGACGACGTCGGGCGCGTCATCAACCCGCTGATCGTCGCCGGGCAGGTCCATGGCGGCATCGCGCAGGCCGTCGGCCAGGCGCTGCATGAGCGGGTCGTCTACGACGCGGACGGCCAGTTGCTGACGGGCTCCTTCATGGACTACGGCCTGCCGCGGGCGGAGGACCTGCCGGCGTTCGCGACACATACGGACGAGTCGCAGCCGTGCAAGATCAATCCGCTGGGCGCGAAGGGCGTCGGCGAACTCGGCACGGTCGGCGCGACGCCAACCGTGATCAATGCGGTGGTTGATGCCTTGCGCCCGCTGGGAGTGACCGATATCGCCATGCCAGCGACGCCCGAGCGGGTCTGGCGAGCCATTCGTGTGGCCCGCAGCTGACGCGCTGCGCTGGACGGCCTGTTTCGCTCTCTATAACGTCCCGGTAACGCTGCACGTCGAACCATTGCTCCGTCGACCTTTCGACGGAGTTCGTCGTGCACGGGATCGAGGCGCGCCGTAGGCCTGCAGCGACCGGGCTGCATCGCTGGTTGCGGCCCGCGGAGCTGGCGGTGCACGAACCCTCGACAGCTGCTGCCGTCATCCATCTGCGCCTGCTGGCGGCGCCGGCGCTGCTGCGCGCCGACGGTGGGCTCGTCGCTCTCGAACGCAAGGACGCTGCGCTGCTCGCCCTGCTGGCGCTCGACGGACCGACCTCACGGCAGCACGCGGCGGCGCTGCTCTGGCCCGATTCGGAATCGCAGAAGGCCCGCAACAGCCTGCGGCAACGCCTGTTCCGGCTGCGCCGCGCCGCCGATCGCGACGTCGTCGACGAAAGCGCGGCGCTTGCGCTCGCGGCCGGGGTCATGCACGACCTCTCGGTGCGCGCCCAGCTGGCGCAGGATCCGACGGCGGCCGCCGGCGAGCTGCTCGGCAGTTTCGGCTATGAGGACTGCGCCGAGCTCGACGACTGGGTTCGCGCCGCGCGCGAGCGCTTTCGCGCACAGCGGCGCGACGCCATCGCAGCAGCCGCGGCGGCCGAGGAAGCCGGCGGACACATCGCGCGCGCGCTCGTCTACGCGGACCGCCTGGTTGTCGACGAGCCGCTGTCCGAGCAGGCGCATCGCATGGTGATGCGGCTGCACTACCGGCGCGGCGATCGCTCGGCGGCGCTTGCCGCCTACGCGCGCTGCGAGCAATGGCTGCGGCGCGAGCTCGACGCCGAACCGAGCACCGAGACGCGTGAGCTGGCCCAGTTGATCGAGCGCTCGGGCGAACTGCCAGGCAGTGCCGCGCGGCGCCTGCCGACGGCGATTGCACGCCCGCCGGTGCGAGTCGGGCGCGAGCGGCAGTTCCGTGCACTCGAAGAGGCGTGGGAACAGCAGCGTGTCGCCGTCGTGATTGCCGACGCAGGGATGGGCAAGACACGCCTGCTCGGCGACTTCGCGCAGACGCGCGGCATTCCCCTGGTCGGTGCACGCCCCGGGGATGAGCGCGTTCCGTATGCGCTGCTCGCGCGCCTGCTGCGTTCCCTCCTCGGTGGCGACACCGGTGTCGCCAAGACGGTTGTCGACCCGCTGCGTGCCGAACTTGCGCGCGTGCTGCCGGAGATCGGGTCGGCGCCGTCGGAGCCGCTGAACGAAGCGCGCTTCCGCCAGGCTGTCGCGCAGGCCTGCGCCGCGCAGGCCGCCGGCGGGCTGGCCGGCGTGGCGCTGGACGACCTGCACTTCGCGGACTCGGCCTCGCTCGAGCTGCTGCCCGCGCTCGTGACATCGGGCCTGCGCTTCGCGCTCGCGGTGCGCGGGGCGGAGATGCCGCCCGCCCTCGCCGCCTGGGAAGGGGTCGAGACCGGAACCACGCTGATCGAGATCGCGCTGCCGGCGCTGAGCGAGGCCGACGTGCGGCAGCTGCTGGATACGCTCGCGCTGGCTGGAATCGATTCGGCGGCGATCGCCGGGCCGCTCACCCGTCACACCGGGGGCAATCCGTACTTCGTGCTTGAAACGTTGGGAGCCATGGTGGTGCAGCCTGACGCGCTGCGCGGGCCGCTGCCGACGGCGCCCAGTGTCGGCGCGCTGATCGAGCGCCGCCTGGCGCAGTTGAGCCCCGCAGCGCTGCGGCTGGCGCGGATCGCGGCGCTCGCAGGCCCCGAATTCAGCGCTGCGCTCGCGGCGCATGTGCTGCAGGCCCATCCGCTCGACTTGGCCGAGGCCTGGTCCGAACTCGAGCGCGCGCACGTGCTGCAGGGCGACGGCTTTGCACACGATCTGGTGCGCGACGTGGCGCTGCGTGGCGTGCCGGGGCCAATCGGCCGCCTGCTCCACCGTGGTATCGCCGAGTATCTCGATGCACAGTCGGCACCACCGGCGCGAGTTGCACAGCATTTCGCAGAGTCCGGAGCGTGGCTGCTGGCTGCGCGCTGCCACGTGCGCGCCGCCGAGGCAGCGCGGCGCGCGTCGCGACGCGGCGAGGAAGTCGAGCAGCGCGAGGCGGCGACGCACTGCTTCGATCGCGCAGGCGACGCCGACGCCGCGTTCGAGGCGCGTGCGGCAAGCATCGAGGGTCTTATCCTGGTGCGCGGCGTCGAGCATGCGCAGACGGTGATCGAAGGCATGATCGCGGTCGCACGCACGGATGCGCAGAAGGCGGCCGCGCTGACCGCGCGCGCCAATGCGGCGCTGATGGCAGCCGACCACGTCACTGGAATCGCCAGCGCGCGCGAGGCGCTGGCGTTGGCGGAGGCGCTCGGGCAGCCCGCGCTGCGGTTCGAGGCAGCGCGCTTGATCGCGGTTGGCCTCGCGCAGCAGGGAAAGACGACCGAAGCCGAGGCCGTCCTGGCGCCGTTCGAGTCGATGATCGAGAACGAGGGATCGCTGCAACAGCGCGGGCACTACTGGTCGGATCTGGCGTACGTGTTGAATTCGGAACGGCGACTGCGGCGCACGGCCGCGGCGTTGACGCGTGCGATCGAGTGCGCGCGCGAACTCGGCGATCTGGCGGAGCTCGCGATGCTGACGACCAATCTGGCCACCGTCTACGGCAACCTCGGCCACGCCGATCAGGCGTACGAGCACGCTCTGCGCGCGCGCGCCCTGCAGGTCGAGCTCGGCGGCGCGGCCGGGCCGATTGCTGGCGTCATCGAGGCGCACGTTGCGCTGTATGCCGCGGCGCGCGGGCATTACTCGATCAGCCTGCAGGCGTTCGACAGCGCACTCGAGTGCTTCCGGCGCGACGGACAGACGCTCTGGATCGCCGTCTGCAGCAACAACCTCGCGATGACGCTGATCGAGCTCGGGCAGTACACGCGCGCGCGCCGTGCGCTTGAGTACCAGTCGCCCTCGGTGAGCCACGTCGCCGCGCGCGGCGCGCTGCTGTCGGGACGTATCGCGCGGCTGCTGGGATCTTCTCCGGCGACGGACCTGGCGCGAGCGGCGGACGAGCTTGCGCTGAGCGAGGACTTTTACATCGGTGCGCTGCTCGGCCTCGAGCGGACTGAGATGCTCGATGCCCACGAGGCGCTGCGAACGTGCGATGCGATCGCCGGCGATGCCGAGCAGCGCGAATACGGCGGGATCGCGCTCAAGGCGCGGCTGCTCGCCGTGCGCTCCACGTTGCATGGTGGAGATGTCGGGGCGGCGGCCGCGCGCTGGGCCGCGCTGCAACCGTCGCTGGCATCGCAGCAGGCGGCCGATTGTTCTCCGGTCTTCGCGGCGGCCGTTGGCTTCGAGGTGCTGCGGGCTGCCGGCGAGCACGAGCGGGCCGCGGCGGCGCTGGCGCCCGCGGTGGCCTGGCTGCGCCAGGCCGCGAGCCAGGTCCCGGAGGCGTTTCGCGACAGTTTCCTGGACCGTAATCCGGTCCACCGGGGTGTCCTGACAGCGGCGACGCGTCTGTAGTAACGGCTCGGTAACGCCCTGCTCGCTACGTTGCAGGCGTGCCGCGCGGCGGCTTTCGAGGAGGAGAGTGCGATGAACGCAAAGGCAATCGGTGCGGCGGTCGGCGCCCGCTGGCTCGCCCCCGTTCTGCTGCTGGGCGGGGCGGCGCTTGCGCCCTGGAACTGCCTCGCCGCAGACCCGCAGCCAGGTGGCGGACATGCCACGCAGGCGCAGGGTGCAGCGGCCGGCGGCAGCACCACCGAGTCCAATCCCGGACTCGAGACCTGTCCCGAAACGCTCGGCACGATCATGATCGACGAGCAAACAAACGCCGGCTGGTACTCGGCGTATCAGAGCCAGTACAAGATGGGCTCGACGGTCCCCGCGCTGCGGCTGATCATCCAGCAGTCGAATTGCTTCGTGATCGTCGACCGCGGCCGCGGCCTCGCGGCGCGTAATCGTGAAGCCGATCTGATTCGCGGCGAAGAAGGCCGTGCGGGCAGCAACATGGGCAAGGGCCAGATCGCTGCGGCCGACTACACGATGATCCCCGAAGTGATCCTGTCGGACCGCGGCGGCCAGCGTGCCGGTGGCGGTCTCGGCGGGTTGCTCGGGCGTACCGGTGTCGGCGCGGTGGTCGGCGGCATCGCCGGGTCGATGTCGACCAATGAAGCCGGCGCGATCCTGACGCTGATCGACAACCGTTCCACGGTGCAACTGGCCGCGGCCGAGGGCTACTCGAAGAATGTCGACTTTGCCGGCATGGGCGGCTTCTTCGGTGGGGGCGCAGCCGGCGGCGCGGGCGCCTACACCAGCACGCCGCAGGGCAAGGTCATCTTTGCGGCGTTTACAGATTCGTACAACAAGATGGTCCGCGCGCTGCGCAACTACAAGGCGCAGACGGTGCGTGGCGGCCTGGGCACGGGAGGTCGGCTCGGCGTGCAGGGCGGCAGCACCGATGCCTCGCGCGAAGTGAAGCAGTAGCCCGATGAAACCCCATCGCGGCTTCGATGTGCTGATCGGCATCGCAGTGCTGGCGCTGCCGATCAGCGCCTCGGCGGACTATTTCTCGCTGTACGTGAAGTGCGACGGCGAGGTGTCGTCGCCCAAGGGAAGGGCGCCGGCCAATCTCGACCTCGCGCTGCGTGACAACAATCAGACCGCGCTGATCCAGCGCTCGAATGTTCTGCCGGTCGGCGACAAGATGAAGTACGAGGTCTCGCCCGCGGCGTACAGCATGACCTATCGCTCGCCGCAGGCGCGCACGCAGCTGTACTACGACTGGTATCGTGGCGCGCTGTTTGCCTGGGATCCGAGTCTGAAGCGCCTCGCGTACATCCGCGTGTCGATCGATCGCCAGACCGGCAATCTCGAGGGCGATTACCGCAACGCCGACGACACGATCCTGGCGACCTTCAGGATGCGCTGCGAGAAGGCGGACCCGAACAGCCTGCCGCCGCCGAAGTTCTGAATGCGAGCGAATCGCGGCGGAGCGGGGGCGTGATGTCGAGGTGGATCGGGATCGCAGGCGCTTGCTTCGGCCTGATGCTCGTGGCGCTCGTCGCGCCTGCGAGCGCGCAGAAGCAGAAGCAGGCCTGGGAGTACCTGAAGGAGCCGGCGTTCAAGTCGGCCTACATGAAGGCGATTGGCCCGCGGGCCAACACGCCATGGATCGCCAGGCGCAACGGACCGGCGCCCGAAGACACCTTTGTCACCGTCGCGGGTCAGCGCTATGTGCTGAGCGCGTTCTGCAAGGACCACGACTGCGGCGACAACAACGCGGTGATTTTGTACTCGCCCGAGAAGAAGGTCGTTTACGGCACGATCTACGAGAGAGGCAAGACGACGCTGATCGGTGATCCGCCGGGCGCGGTGGCGACCGAACTGAGCGCGCTGTGGAAGAAGCAATGGCGGCAGGGGTAGCCGTCCGGATCACCTACACACAGGGCAGGGGGAGCGACATGAAGAGGCTCATTGTCGCGGCGGTGGCCGCGTGTACTGCTGTGCTTGTGGCGCCCTGCGCCACGGCCGCGACGCTCGGCGAAATTGCTGCGGCGCTGGCCGCGCCGGCGGCCTCACCGCAGCCCACCAACGACTGGTCCGCCTTCTCCAAACTCAAAGGCACGCAGTGGAAGGGCAAGGCGCCGCAGCGCGGCGGCAACCAGTACTACTGGAACGCAAATCTGCCGCTCGACGGGCTTGGCACCGGAGAGTTGGCCCTTGTCGGCACGCAGAAGAACGTCACCTCGGCAACGGCGGGCGTGCAGAAGAAGATCGAGCTGCCGAAGATCCAGCAGGCGGTGACGTCGCAGTTTCCGGCGAACACGAAGTTCGAGCAGGTCCGCGGTGCATGTCCGGGCGAGGCGTCGGGCGGTTCGCGCATCTATCGCGTCACGCTCGCCGGGCGCAAGCCGCTCTACCTGCACGCGCAGTCGGTGAGCGACGACAAGAGCGGGGACTACACGAGCTTCGAGATGGAGCCGCAACGCAACAAAGGATGGATCTGCTAGGCGTGAGTCGATGACGAAGAAGTGACTCGCGCCAACGGCGACGACGCTCAACCCCAGTCGTCGGGACGACTGCAGGCTGACACCTCGCTCGGCCGTCTGGTGCTGCAGGACATGCCCGATCGCAGCCTGCTGCTCGAGGCATACGCGAAGAGGTAGGGCGAACCGCACGGTGCCGCGCTAACAGCGCCTGTCGGCACGCGGCGCGGATAATGTGTCGGCTAACGCCGGGAGCCTCGCATGTCCGACCTCGAAGAGCGCTTCGCGCGCGCGCTGCATCACGCGAGTCAATCGACGGCTTTCGGCGAGGCCTTTACGCCGCCGATCGTCAACACCAGCGTCTACCGGCTGCAAGCCGATCCTAGCGGCCCCTATCAGTACGCGCGCTGGGGCAATCCGACGTGGACCGCGCTCGAGGAGACGCTCGCGCTGCTCGAGGATGCCGAGACGGTCACCTTTCCGTCGGGCATGGCGGCGATCGCCGCGGTCTTCTACGCGCTGCTCAAGCCCGGCGACCGCGTGCTGCTGCCTTCGGACGGCTACTACACGGTGCGGGTGTTCGCGGAGAAGTTCCTTGCGTCGTTCGGCGTCGCGGTGGATCAGGTTGGGACTGCCGGCGCGGCCAGCCGCGCGCTCGACGGCTACCGCATGGTGTGGGTCGAGACGCCGTCGAATCCGGGCCTCGATCTGGCAGACATCGTCGCGATCGCGCGCAACGCAAAGGCGGCGGGCGCACTGCTCGTCGTGGACAACACGACGATGACGCCGCTCGGGCAGCGGCCGCTCGACCTCGGCGCCGACCTCATCGTCTCGGCCGACACCAAAGCGCTCAACGGTCACTCGGACGTGCTGTTCGGCCATGTCAGTTCGCGCAAGACGGAGCTGATCGGCGCGGTGCGTGACTGGCGCCGCGTCGCCGGTGCGATTCCGGGGCCGTTCGAAGCGTGGCTCGTGCACCGCGGCCTGGAAACGCTCGAAGTGCGCTTCGCGCGCGCCAGCGCCAACGCCCTGCTGCTCGCCGAACGGCTGAGCGCGCATCCGAAGGTGCGCGCGCTGGGGTATCCGGGGCTCGCGTCGCACCCGGCGCACGCGCTGGCGCGCGCGCAGATGAGTACCGGCGGCAGCCTGATCGCGCTGACGCTGGCCGACCGCGCGGCCGCCGAGCGCTTCATCGAACGCTGTGACCTGATGCGGGCGTCGACCAGCTTCGGCGGCGTGCACACCAGCGCCGAACGTCGTGCGCGCTGGGGCGACGCAGTCGCCGAGGGCTTCATCCGCGTCTCGGTCGGTTGCGAGCCGGGCGAGGCGCTGTGGCGCGCGGTCGAGCGCGCGCTCGCAGCGGTCTGATCGGATGACGCCCTTGCAGCACGCCGCGGCGCGCCGCCGTTTCAGCGCCGGCGGTCGGCTTCCAGCACGCGCTTGAGGTTGGCGAGCGCGCGTTCCGACTGCTTCGTCAGGATCGATCGCGTCAGGTTGCGGTCGAACATCGTCCAGGGCCAACGCCGCGACCGGTACGACAGCGTCCGGAAGAAGCGCGTCAGTTCGCCGCCGTCGCTGCGCAGTTCGTAGACGATGCGCGCGTCGCCGCCCGGCGGCGACGCACCTATGACCCAGAGTGCCGGTGGTTCACACGCGAGCACGGTCCAGGTGGCGCTGAAGCGGCGGCGGCCTGCGCGTATCGCCGCCGTCGCCTGGTCGCCCAGCTTCAGCGGTCGAGGGGCCGCTGTAACGGACTCCGTGGCAGGGTGCCAGTGGTGCCAGAGCGAGGCGTTCGTCACGAAATCGAACACCTCGGCTGCCGGCCGGGCGATCAGCGCAAAGGTTTCGATCGCCACCAGGCGCTCGCGTTCGTCCGGTGGCCATCCGAGGGCCGGCGCGGGGGTATTCATCGGGTCTGAAAGTCTGGGGCGGCGGGCGTGAATTCCGCCGCCGAGGATAACCCTCGGCTCGCGCACCCGTGGCCTGGCGCTCGAGCGGCAGGCCCGTTTGACCTTGGACATTCCGCGCGGCTGCCGGCGGCCTACAACATCCCCAGAGATGCGAAAAGCGAAGGAGAAGTTATGCAACGACCCTGGTTGAAGCTCTACCCAGAAGGAATCCCGGCGGAAGTGGATACGACCGCGTTCCGGTCCCTGAAGAGCATCCTCGAATCGAGCTGCGTGCGCTTTGCGGACCTGCCGGCCTACGGGAACATGGGTCAGACGATCACGTACCGCGAACTCGATGAACTGTCCCGCGACTTTGCCGCTTACCTGCGGAAAGTCGCCGGGCTGGCGAAAGGCGACCGGCTGGCGATCATGCTGCCGAATCTGATCCAGTACCCGATTGCGCTCTTCGGCGCGCAGCGGGCGGGCGTCGTCGTCGTCAACACCAACCCGCTGTATACGCCACGCGAACTCGAGCATCAGCTCAAGGACTCCGGCGCGGCAGCGATCGTCGTGCTCGAGAACTTCGCGCACACGCTCGAGCAGGTCATCGCCCGCACGTCGGTGCGCACTGTGATCACGACGCAGATCGGCGACATGATGCCGGCCTTCAAACGGATGCTGACCAATCTCGTGGTCAAGCACGTCAAGAAGATGGTGCCCGAATGGCACCTGGCGCAGACCATCACGTTCAGTGATGCGCTCGCGGCCGGACACGCCGAGACGCTCGACGACGTGCCGGTGGAGCACGAGGACCTGGCGTTCCTGCAGTACACCGGCGGTACGACTGGTGTGGCCAAAGGCGCGATGCTGACGCAGGCCAACATGGTCGCCAACGTCCAGCAGGTGGCTGCCTGGATCGCGCGCGACCTCCTGGACGGCAAGGAAGTCGCGGTCGTTCCATTGCCGCTGTATCACATCTTCGCGCTGACCTGCAGTCTCGTGTACATGAAGATTGGCGCACGCGTCGAGCTGATCACCAACCCGCGCGACGTTCCTGCCTTCATCGCAACGCTTAAGAAGGTGCCGTTTACGACGATGATCGGCGTGAACACGCTGTATAACGCGCTGCTCAACGCGCCCGGTTTCAGCGAGCTCAACCTGCACCGGCTGAAAGTGACGTCGGCGGGCGGCATGGCCGTGCAGCGCGCGGTTGCGGAGCGCTGGAAGCAGGCGACCGGGGTGCCGATCATCGAAGGCTACGGCCTGACCGAGACCGCACCGGTTGTCATCTCCAACCCGCTCAACATCAAGGACTGGACCGGCAACATCGGTGTGCCGATTCCTTCGACCGACGCCGCGATCTTCGACGACAACGGGGCGCTCCTGCCTGTCGGTGAAGTGGGCGAAATCGTGATCCGCGGCCCGCAGGTGATGAAGGGCTACTGGCAGCGGCCGGACGAGACCGCGAAGGTGTTCACGCGCGACGGCTGGCTGCGGACCGGCGACATGGGCTTCATGGATGAGGACGGCCGGGTCAAGATCACCGACCGCAAGAAGGACATGATCATCGTGTCCGGGTTCAAGGTATTCCCGAACGAGATCGAAGACGTCGTGATGATGCATCCCGGCGTGCTCGAGGTCGCGGCGATTGGCGAGCCCGACGAGCGTTCGGGTGAGGCCGTGAAAATCGTCGTCGTGAAGAAGGACGAGGCGCTTTCCGCCGAGGCACTGCTCGAGCACTGCAGGAAGAATCTGACGGCCTACAAGATGCCGAAGCTGGTCGAGTTCCGCACCGAGCCGCTGCCGAAGACCAACATCGGCAAGATCCTGCGGCGCGAGCTGCGCAAGGCGACAGCGCCCAAGGGAACGGTGCCGGCATAATCGCCGTCTGACGTCGTAGTTCAATTAGCCGCCGGGAGCAACGCCAGTCGCTGCTTCCGGCGTTCTTTTACAGAGTTGGCCATCCCTGTGGACGCGATGCCGTCACCCCGCTTCAACTGGCTGCTGATCACCCTGCACTGGGTAACGCTGCTGCTAATGGGTACCGCCTGCCTGGCGATCGAACTGCACGATGTTTTCCCCAAGGGCAGTGCCAGTCGGACCGCATTGACGACATGGCACACGATTCTTGGCATCAGCGTGCTTGGCCTCGTGGCACTCCGCCTGCTCGTGCGAGCATTCAGCCGCGCGCCGGCAATCCGGCCCGAGCCGCCGCGTTGGCAGGCGCTCGCGGCGACGGTCGTGCACATCGCGCTCTATGGCCTGATGTTCCTGCTGCCGCTTTCCGGCTGGCTGATGTTCAATGCCAGTGGCAAGGAGGTCGTCTGGTTCGGTGTGCAGCTGCCGACGCTGCTGTCACCGGACAAGGCGCTGGCGCATTCCATCAAGGAAGTGCATCAGGTGCTCGCCAATTTCGGCTACGCGCTGGTCGGCCTGCATGCCGCCGCCGCGCTGGTGCACCACTACCTGATGCGCGACAACACGCTGCGGCTGATGTGGCCGCAGTTGCGTCCGGCGCGCTGACCCGGCCTCAGCGCAGGCCCAAAACACGGTCCAGCGAGAACCGCCCTGCCCCGCGTCCCGCGAGATACAGCAGGCACGCCGCCCAGACCAGATGTGTGGGCCACGCGAGCGGGTAGACGAAGATCTCGATCACGGCGGTCATGCCGAGCAGGGCGAGCGCCGCGCCGCGGGTGAAGAGCCCAAGCACCAGCAGGATCGGAAACAGGTGCTCGGCATACGCGGCAAGATGGGCCGCAAGATCGGGTGACAGCAGCGGCAGCCGGTACTCGTCGGCAAACAGGGCGACAGCGTTTTCGCTGACGCTGAGCCAGCCCTCGACCTTCGTGCGGCCCGACAGCCAGAATACCGCGCCGATGCCGAAACGGGCCGCCAGCGCGATCAGGTCGGCGCCGATCCACGCTTCGAGGTGCTCGGCCGCGCGGTTGTACAGCGCGCGTGGGCCGCGCGTCGCGAATGCGGCATCGGCAGGCATCGTGTTCATTCCTCCTCCTTGCGCGCGGTGTCGCGCTGTGCGGGCTGCAGCGCGCTGAACGCGCCGGCATCCAGCAGTTGATGGATCAGTGCAGCGATATCCGCCGCGGGTTCGGCGCTCAGCGCGGCCAGCACGGCCTGCTCGATGCTCGCACCCGTGGCGCACGCGGCCAGAAACGCGGCACCGGCGCCCGACAGCGCGGCGCAGTGCACCGCGCCGTACGGTCGCGTCAGCAGCACGCCTTCGCCGGCCCAGACAATCTCGGCGGGCTCTTCGCTCGACTCGCTGCGATTGCGGCTCCACAGTGCGTGGATCGGCCAGGCGTCGCTCCAGTGCCAGCGCGTCGCGGCATGCAGCTGCAGGCCGGTCGTGGCCATCTGCGCGGGCGAGAGCGCCACGACCGCCGGGGGTTCGAGCAGCGGATCGTCCGCGGCAACATGCGACTCGGTCCACGCGCGGTCGACGCGCGCGACATCCGCGAGGTACGGCAGCTCCTGCGCCGGTTCGAACGCGGCGAGGAAGTCCGGGAACGACTCGCCGTAGACCAGCAGTGACACCTGCGACGGCAGCGTCGCGCGCGCGTGGATCGCCGCCGCGGCGCGGAACCACTCGTCACCGACCAGCCGATCGACCGTCGGGAAGTTCGCCTGCAGCGCGTCGATGCAGCCTTTCAGCACCGTATTGCGGTAGACGGCAAAGCCGGGCTGCGCCAGCAACGATCGCAGCTCCTCCGGTGCGTCGGCCGCAGGATCGTCGGCGAGCAACGCGGCCGCGAACGCGTCCTGATAGGCGTGCAGGGCGAGCTGCATCAGGCGGCCTGCGCGAGCGGCTGATGCAGCGACAGCAGCGAGTGCGCGTGATCGCGCTCGCTCAGCAGTTCATCGAAGCCGGGCACGTTCTCGTCGCGCTCGACCAGCGTCGGGCGCGGGCCGATGCGGTTGATCAAGCGCTCGTACAGCGCCCATACGGCGGCCGCAACCGGAGCGTCGTGGGAGTCGATCAGCAGCACGTCTCCGAGGTTCGGGTCAGCGCTGTGGCCGGCCAGGTGGATCTCCTCGACCCATTCTGCGGGCACCGCATCGAGGGTCTCCGCGGCCGAGTATTCTAGGTTGTTGGCACTGACGTGCACGTTGTTGACGTCGAGCAGCAGCGCGCAGCCGCTGCGGCGCGCGATCTCGACCAGGAATTCGATTTCGCCATACTCGTGCGCATCGAAGCGCAGGTAATGCGACGGGTTCTCGAGAGCGATTCGGCGCCTTAGTCGCTGCTGCACGCAGGTGATGTTGTCGACCACGCGCTGCAGAACTTCGCGGCTGCGCGGGACGGGCAGGAGGTCCGGCCGATAGGCGCCGCGCCACGTGCTCCAGGCGAGGTGCTCGGACACCAGCGCGGGCTCGACGCGATCGACCAGCGCCGCGAGACGCTCGAGCTGTCGTGGGTCCGGCGGCGCATCGGCCGCGAGCGACAGCGAGACGCCGTGCAGCGACAGCGGATGCGATGCGCGGATGCGTTCGAGCCACGCGAGCCGCGGCCCGCCGTCGACCATGTAGTTCTCGGCGTGGACCTCGAACCACAGCCCCGGCGCAGCGCAGGCGTCCGCCGCTTCGAAGTGCTGCGGCTTGAGTCCGAGACCGCCGGTCAGCATGGCGTGGGTCGACATCAGCATCATTCCGCGGCCGTCCGTGTGGGCGGCCGCGGCGCTCTCTCAATCAGGCGATCACATCTTGACGGGGGTGAGCGATCCCTTGCCCTTCGGCGTCGTCATCGACGTGCACGTGCCCTTCGCCACGTACTTCCACGAGTTGCCCTGGTAGTCTGTCTTCGAGGTCCCGGCGCAGGTGGTGCCCGGCCCGGCCTCGCAGTCGTTCTGCCCGGCCTTGGCCACGCCGTAGCACTTCTCCTTGTCGGTTTGCGGCTTGACCGGGCCCTTTTCCTGGGCCATGACGGCGCCCGCGACGACGGCCGCGAGCGCGAACGCGGTGACGGCCAGTGAATGACGATGATTCATCGGTGATCTCCTGTCGGGTTGGCGTCCCGCGCCCGATGGCCGGGGCGGTACGGCAGCGTAGTCGGAGATTCCGGGGTTGGCATTACAGTCGGCCGAAAAAATGCGGCACATCTTGGTGCGCCGCATCGCGGGTTTCATGCCTGCTCAGGCGCCGGCAACCCCACGCAGCCGCAGCCGGCGGCGGCCACGCACTACAACGCGGGTCCAGGCGCGCCCTGCGGCGGTCGCGAAATGCGCCAACGCGTCGCCGACCGCCAGTGCGCGTGCCCGGCGCGCGGAGTGGTACAGGGCGGTGCTGTCTGTGACGGGGCTCGGGTTCATCGCTGTCTCCTGGAGGGGCGAGTGACGATGGCCGCAATCTATGCAAGGATTCGATTCCTGAAAAATGAATTATTTGGATCAGGTTCATCTTGTTTCGAGATGAAGCAAGGCTGGAGCGCAAGAGCGCGACGCGCCTTGGCGAAGGGAACCATCAATGGAACTGTCTGACTTGCTTGTCTTTCGCACGGTGGTATCGGCCGGCGGCGTTACGCGCGCGGCCGACCGGCTGCACCGCGTGCAGTCGAACGTGACGACCCGGGTGCGCAAGCTCGAGGAGGATCTCGGCGTCGAGCTCTTCGTGCGTCAAGGCCGGCGCCTGCAGCTGTCCCCGGCCGGCAACGTTTTGCTCGGCTACGCCGACCGACTGCTCGCACTCGCGACCGAGGCGCGCGAGGCGCTGCAGGAAACTGGCCCGCGCGGCGTGCTGCGGCTGGGATCGATGGAAAGCACCGCGGCGGCGCGCCTGCCGCGCCCGCTGGCACTGCTGGCGAAGCGCCATCCGGCGATCACGGTCGAGTTGCGCACCGGGGCGCCGCGCGAGCTTGTCCCGGCGGTAGTCTCCGGTGAGCTCGATGCAGCGCTGGTCGCCGAGCCCGTCAGTGACGAGCGCCTTGCATCCGAGGTCGCGTGGATCGAGGACTACGTGATTGTGGCCGGCCCCGACCATCCGCCGATCCGCACGCCCAAGGATGTGCATGGCCGCACGCTGCTGGTGTTCGAGCACGGCTGCCCGCATCGCATGCGGCTCGAGGCGTGGTTCGCCGAGCACGGCGTGCAGGTCGAGCGTGTCATCGAGATGGGCTCGTATCACGCGATCCTCGGCTGCGCGGTGGCCGGCATGGGCATCGCGATGCTGCCGAAGATCGTGCTCGACACGTTCACTGAGCGCCGTCAACTTTCCGTGTACCCGATGCAGGGCCGCTATCGCAGCGCGCGTACGCTGCTGGTGTGGCGGCGCGAGGCGCCCTCCGCTCGCGTGCGGGCGCTGGCCGAAGCGATCGGCGACGGGCGCCACCGGAAGACAAATATGGGGAGGCGCGATGGCACGCACGAAGGCGGGAAAAACGCGCGGCGGCGCGAAGCGCTCCGCAGCCGCGCGAGCGCATGAAAATGTGCTGATCACCGGCGCGTCGTCGGGCATCGGTGCGGCGCTGGCGCGCTGCTTCGCGCGCGACGGACATCGCATCGTGCTGGTGGCCCGCAGCGTGGACAAGCTGCGCGCACTCGCGGACGAGCTGCACAAGGCAACCGGCGCGCAGGTCCTGGTGCTGCCTGCGGACCTCGCGCAGCCTCTGGCCGCGGGCCGCCTCGCCGCTCAGCTTAGCCGGCACCGCTTTGCGATCGACGTCCTCGTGAACAACGCCGGCGTGCTGGAGTCGGGCCGCTTCGTCCGCATGACCGCGGCGACCCATCGGGCGCTGATCGACCTCAACGTCGCCGGCCTGACGGCGATGCTGGCGCAGTTCGTGCCGGCGATGGTCAAACGCGGCCACGGCCGAGTGCTGAACGTCGCTTCGATCGCTTCGTTCCAGCCGGTGCCGATGCTCGCCACCTACGCGGCGACCAAGGCGTACGTGCTGTCGCTGTCGGAATCACTGCGCGAGGAACTGCGCGGCAGTGGCGTGACCGTGACCGCGCTCTGCCCGGGCATCACCGCGACCAACATGCTCGCCACCGCACGGCGCAAGCAGGCGGGGCTCGATCGCATTCCAGGTCTGCTCGTCAGCGACGTCGACGAGGTGGCAGCGCAAGGCTACCGGGCCTGCCTGCGTGGCGACGACATCGTGGTGCCGGGCATCCTGAATCGAGCGACGGTGCTCGCGACGCGGTCGGCACCAAAGTCGTGGGTGCGCTACGTGATGGGTGCGCTCGCGCGCGAAGTGTCCTGACGCCGTCGTCCGGCGATCGGTTCGCGCCCGACGCTGATTTCGAATCCGGCTGCGCGCAGCCGTGGCACCAGCGTTTCGCCGATCGCGGTCGCAGGCGTCAGCACGCCGCCGCGCTTCGGTCCGCCGGGCAGCTTCGCTCCGTCGAAGGCCAGCGCCAGCCCGCCCTCGCACAGGATGCGCAGCGTCGCGCGATTGCCCGGATCGCCGTCGTACCCGATCCGCGCCCACGCGCTGCGGCCGTCGGCCGTGCGACCCACGAGATCGGTCTTGAACCAGCCGCGCGCCATGGCCTCCTCGGACGGTCCCTCTCCCGGCCGCGGCAGCATCGCGCCGAGCACCGTGCGCGCGCTCCGGTGTTCCATCACGCGCTCGAACGTGCGCAGGCCGACGGTGAACGCAACCGCCTTCGCACCGGCGAGCGACCCGCCCATCCGCATGTACTCCTGGTAGCTGAAGTGCGGTCCGTACGGCGTGCCGTAAGCGGCATTCAACGCAGCGCTGCGCCGGACCACGCGGGTGTTGATCGAGCCCATGATGAACGGCGCGACCCACCCGCCGACCGCCTCGTCGTAGTGCGGTGTGCGCACGTCCTGGTTGGCCACCAGCTCGCTCGCCGAATGGCGGGAACGCGGATTCAGCAGGAACGGATCCCGGCCGGTTTCGACTTCGCCGGCCTCGAAGCGATGGGCATTGGTTGCCAGCGTGCCGCCGTTGAACCCGCCCATCATGCGGAAATAGCCCCTGACTTCGACGCAGGGCGCGCTGTATTCCGACTCGATGTAGCGCGCGAGCAGCAGCGCGCCGAGATCCGAGGGCACCGAGTCGAAGCCACAGAACGGCACGATGCGCGTGCCGTCGCGCGCCGCGCGTGCATGCAGGCGATCGATCACGCGTCGCACCCAGGTCGTCTCGCCGGTGATGTCGGCGTAATGTGTGCGGTGCTGCGCGCAGGCATCGACGATCGCGTCGCCATAGAGCGCGAACGGCCCGGCCGTTGTGATCAGCACGCGGGTCGACGCCGCCATCGCCTCGACTGCCGCGACATCACCGCTGTCGGCGAGGACAATCCCCGGCGGCTGCAGCGTGCCCTTGTCGCGGGAGATCTCATCGCGCAGTGCGGCCAGCTTCGCCGGGTCGCGGCCGGCAATCGCCCAGCGCAGTTTCCGGCGCAGGCGACGCGTCGCGAGATACGCGGCCGCGCGGCGACCGACGAAACCGGTCGCGCCGTACAACACCAGATCGAAAGGCCGTGTGCTCATCGCTGCGGAAGCCGCTACCGAGCGAATCTACACCGGCCTTCCTTCATGTGCTCGACAGCGTCCGCGCGATGGATACCTCCTCAGACCCTTTCGTTCTCACGAAGGCCCGATCACCAGTGCCGGCCATACCAGCCCCAGCGGGGCGGCGGTGTCGCGACGACGACCGCGGCCGGCGGCACCACCACGCCCGCATAAACCGGCGCGGGGCGGTATGCGTAGGGTCCGGGCCCGGGCGCGGGTACCACGACACAGGCTGAAAGCAGGGCCGCGCCGGCGGCAGCGAGGGTGATGGTCATGAACTTGCCTGGCATCGACGACTCCTTGAGCGGCGCGAAGCGCGCCCATGTCGATCCAACGGTCCGCGCTGGTGCGCAGCCGACGGCAGTTCGTAACCTTCGGTAACAGCCTAGCGTCTCGCCTTCGGCAGCCGGTAGTCGACCTTGTTGCCGTCAAAGGCCAGCACGCCGTCGTGGGCGAGGCGATCGACCAGCGCCTCGAGCTGCTGCGGCGTCAGCGTGCGGCCGAGATGCGATTCAATGTGCCGCACCAGCCCCTTGCGCTTGGCCGGGCGCTTGTTGTCGCCCATGCGCTGCAGGCTCTCGATCACGCGCGCGAGCTGGTCATCCGCCGGCTTGGCGGCGTGCGCGCTCTTCTTGGGCGGCGGCGCGGCCTTGGCCGGTGCCTCAGCCTTCTTCTTCACCGCCTTCTTCGCGGCTGGCGCCCTGGGTGCGGGGGCCTTCACCGGTGCTGCGGCTTTAGCTGCCGGTGTCTTGGCTGCGCGCTTCTTCGCCGGTTTGTGCGCGACCTTCTCCGCAGCGACTGCCCCGCCGAGTGCGGCCTTGAAGCTCGGCGCCAGCGCAGCGCTGAAGCCCTTGCCGCGCAGATAGGCCATCAGCGGCTCGAAGCCCTTGTCGCGCGAGATGACGATGAAGCGCGTCGTTCTCTCCGCACCCGAATCCAGCGCGGCGACGATCTCGCCGATATGGAACGCGATCTGCATGTCGGCCGCGTTCTTGCCCGCCTTGGCACAGCGGCTGAAACTCACGTGATCGCCCATCGCGTGCAGCGTTTCGGCCAGATCGGCTTCGTAGCGTGTCGGCTGCGGGCCGCGCACGATGGCCAGCCGCAGGCTGGCGCCGTGTGCCAGCGCGATGTCAGACGCGCTCGGCTTGACGTTGTCGAAGTCGACGAGGATATGGGTCAGCGACATGAGGTCATCCTGCCAGTGGAGTGGCCGCGATCGGGCCGAACTGCGGGTTCGCGCGCGGGCGGCTGATTCTCCACTGCAGCCGGTCGCCGATCCAGTGCCGTGACGGCCCTGGGCGGCGCAGCGTCGTTGTGAAAACAACGGCGCCGCCGGCGCCCGCCTTCTGGCTGCGAAGGGAGGGTGCCGCCGGCGCCGAGCTACTGCGCCACTACGCAGCCGGTCGACGAGCCGGACGCGCAACAGGCAGTTTCATCACCTCTTTGCGCGCGGGCGCGACTTCATTCCACGCCTCGGCGGCGCTGCGCGCGATGTGGCGGCCTGCGAGCCTGACATTGCGCCAGAGCATCGCCATCGGCTCACGCGAGGCCTTCACCGCGACGGTCATCTCGCGCATCGAACTGCGCGCGACTTTGCCGGCAGCGTTGCCCGTGGCCTGGAGCTTGCGCCCCGCAGTCTCGAGCCTGGCCTTCATCATCGCCTTCGTCTTCGGCGGTACCGCAAGGGCGGTCGGCGCGTGCCGGGCCGCCTCGGTGACCTGCCGCCGGACTCCCGTGCCTTTTGTCTTGACTTGACGCCTGACCATTGGGACCTCCTTTCCAGCTGCATCCGACCACCTTCATCGGACGCTTCCATACTGGGTCAGGAGCGCAGAACCGCCCTGTGCTGCGTCAGGCGCGTTCCATTCGAGGTAGAACCTTCTAATGGATAAGTCGCGTTTTCGCGACGTCGCGGCGCTAGCCGCTCCTCTTCAGCGCCCCGGCGATCTGCCGGCACACCTCCACCAGCGCCGCGTTGCGCTCGGCGGGGCCGATCTGGTCCAGCGGCGTGCGCGGATCGTGCAGCGCCTGGAAGCCGGCAATTTCGGTCACTTCGTATGCCGAGGCCGATACCGGCAGCCAGAAAATGCGCAGGCCGCGCTTGCGCGCCGCCTCGAACAGCGGCGGCAGCTCGTGCCGGTCTATGAACTCCGACGACAGGAACTTCGGCGTCACCGGCAGCACCGCGGCGCCCGCATGGGCGAGCGCGGTCTCGATCTCGCTGCGCCACATCTGCCCGGCCGCGATGCGCGTGTCGTCCCACAGCTCGAAGTCCTCGCGCTTCAAGAACGGGCGCAGGTGCGTGTGCAGCTGGTCCAGCCAGTCGCGGTCCGCGTGCGCGTAGCTGATGAAGACCTGTGGCCGCGAGGCCGGCATCGGCGGAGCGACCGGCGTCGACGGCGCTGCCGCCGGCGACGGTTCCGTGCCATCAGCCCGCAGCCGCAAGACCTGATAGACATCGTAATCGGGGCCGCTTTCGCCGACGCTCTCGATCTGAATCTTGAACGGCTCCTTCCACTGCTCGATCACCGCGGCCGCGTTGCGGAAGGTCTGGTGGTCCGTCAGCAGCTGCTTGCCTTTACGCGCGTTGTGCACCAGCACCGAAGCGAGGTTGACCGCACGGCCGACCGCGGTGAATTCGCGCACCTGCTCACTGCCCAGCGTGCACAGCGTCACCGTGCCGGTGGCGACGCCGGTGCCGATGTCGAGAAACTCGAGCGACTCGCTGATGTCGTTGCGCCAACGCTCGCGCAGCGCCGAAAAGCACTCGATCATCGCCTAACGGCCGGGCGGTGGGCGGAGCATGGGCGAGGAATCCTGAAATAACGAACGCCCTTATTTCACGATAAGCCCGTTTCCTAAAATAGCCCAAGGGAAAGGATGGACTTCCCGATAATCGCCCGGGCATGCAGCGAGTCCCATCCGCGCTGGTCTGAGATCACAATCTGCCACCGCAGCGCACCCGGGAGTCCGCCATGGCAGCCCTGCCCGCGCAGTGCGACGTCCTGATCGTCGGTGCCGGCCCGAGCGGGCTGATGCTCGCCAACCAGCTCGCGCGCCACGGCACCGATGCGCTGATCATCGACCGCCATGCCGGCCCGGCGCGCGAGTCGCGCGCGCTCGGCGTGCAGGCGCGCACGATGGAGATCTACGCCCACCTCGGGCTGATGGAGCGCGCGCTGGCGCTCGGCAAGGTCGCCACCGGCGCCAACATGTGGGCGCGCGGGCGGCGCACCGTGCGCATCCCGCTCGGCGACATCGGACGCAACCTTTCCGCGTATCCGTTCCTGCTGATCCTCGGCCAGGACGACAACGAGAAACTCCTCGGCGACGCGCTGCGCACCCACGGGCGCGACGTGCAGTGGCAGCACGAGCTGAGCGCGCTCTACCCGCAGCCCGACGGCGTGCGCGCCACGATCCGTACGCCGGGCGGCGAGCAGGTCGTCACCGCGCGCTACGTCGCCGGCTGCGACGGCGCCAAGAGCGCGGTGCGCGAGCTCAACCGCATCGCCTTTCCCGGTGCGCCTTACGAGCACGTGTTCTTCGTCGCTGACGTCACCGTCACCGGGGCGATGACGCCCGACGAGATCAACATCTTCCTGCTCGTCGACGGCTTTCACCTGTTCTTTCCGATGCGCAGGCAGGACCACTGGCGCCTGGTCGGCATCCTGCCGGAAGACCTGCGCGAGCGTGACGGCCTGACGTTCGAGCAACTGGTGCCGAGGCTGCGTGCGCAGGCGGTGCAGGACCTGGCGTTCGGCGAGTGCCGCTGGTTTTCCACTTATCGCATCCACCACCGCAAGGCAGCGCCCTTCCGGGCCGGCCGCTGCTTCGTGCTCGGCGACGCCGCGCACATCCACAGCCCGGTCGGCGCGCAGGGCATGAACACCGGCCTGCAGGACGCCTACAACCTCGCGTGGAAGCTTGCGTACGTCCTCAACGGCAAGGCGGGCGACAAGCTGCTCGACAGCTACGCCGCCGAGCGCGAGCCGGTGGCCGAGCGTCTGCTCGCGACCACTGACCGCCTGTTCTCGTTCGCCGTGTCCGACAACTGGGTGAGCACGATCCTGCGTACGCGCGTGATCGCACACGTCCCTGCACTCGCGATGCGCTTCGACGCCGCGCGCAAGGCCGCCTTCGGCGCGATCTCGCAACTGGGCATCAACTATCGGCAGAGCCCGGTCTCGCAGACGAATGCCGGCCTGCCCGACGATTCGCCGCGCGCCGGCGATCGCTTCCCGTGGATGAAGCTCAGCTTCACACCGAATGCGCCGGCCGAGGATCTGTTCGTGAAGCTCGACGACACGCGGTTCACGCTGATCCTCATCGACCAGTCGGCCGAAGAGGTCCCGTCCGGGCTGCCGATCAGCGTCCTCGAGATTCCGAACGTTCCCGCCACCATCGCCGCGCTCGCGCGCGCGGGCATTCGCGGGCCGAGCTACTTTCTGCTGCGGCCGGACGGGTACATCGGCCTCGCCGGCACGCGGTTGCAGGCCGGGTTGCTGCAGCGGTATTTCGCCGAACATATCGCCCCGCACTGACTGGAGCAAACCATGGGACTCGAGCAGGACGTCGAATGGTTGCGCGATGAAGCGAACCGGCTCTTCGGTCGACTCAATCAGGTCGCGCACAATTTGCAGGACCCAAAACGCTCGGATGCACAGAAAGCAGGTGACGTGGCGCTGATGGCGTCCGACCTGTGCGAGGCTCTGCGCGAGATCAACCGGCGCGGCCTGTTCAAGGCGCTGGCGGGTGACGTAGAAAAGGAGCTGAAGGGCGGAAAGGTGTCGATCGACGTCATCCGAGCCGACATCGAAACGATTCTGAAATTCGAGCGCGGGCTGCTCGGCGCCTTCAAGCTCACCGAGGGGGCGGCCGACGATTTGCTGACCGCCTTCCAGGACAGCAAGCTGCTGCGTGAATGGCCGCATTTTGCCGAGGCGACGTTCATGCGGCATGTGAACAATGCCATCGAGGAGGTGTGCTCGGTGCCAAGGGGCGGAACCGTCCTCTGGACCCAGCAGACCTACAAGAAATTCAAGAAGCGATATGGAATGTGGGCGGCATGGCCATCGCGGCGGCGAACATCGCGGCGGTTGCCGCCGGAGGGCCAGCGCTTGTGTCGGCCTCGAAACTGGTCGGTGCCATCATCACTCTCGATGGCACCAGTCCGCCTGCTGATAGCGGTTGAGACTGCCGGCGGTGACCGTTGGCTGCGGCGCCGCCGCTTGTGGTGCGGGTCGTGAAGCCGGGCCCGCTGCGCGCCCGTCCTGAGTCAGCGGCGCGACGGCCCCTTGCACCACTGGCGCTCGCACGGGATGCCGTTGCCGTCGCCGTCCATCTGCGCGTTGGGGCAGTTGCGGAGGAAGAAGATCGCTTCTTCGCACGAGGTCATCTGCGAGCAATGCGTGCGGCCGTCGCACCGGTATGGGCTTGCAGCGGGCGCAACGGGCAGCGCCGCCGGCGCGGCGGGCGCCTCGTCCGCGACCGCCCTCGTGGCCTGCGCGCGCTTGTCGGAGTAAACCGTGTAGCCGTACACGCCGAGCGCGGCCACGAGCACGACCGGGATCAGGCGGCCGAGGAAGCCCGACCCGCCGCGGCCTTCACGCACATTGGGTGGCGCATCCCGAGTGACCGCCGACGGCCGCGATACCGGCCGCTGTCCGGGCCGCTGCACGTTGATCGCGCGCCGCCTGCCGTCTCCTGCGGGCTCCACCTCGAACGACAACGGCTCGCCCACCTTCGGCCGCCCGCTGTCGCGCGGGAACGCGGAGATGTGCACGAACACCGTGTCGCCACCCCGCGTGGGCATGATGAACCCGAACCCGCGGTCTTCGTTCCACTTCTCGAGCTTGCCTTCGAAGCGCATCAGGCTGCGATCGTCCGGTTGTGAGCGAAGGTCTTCGTACAGTCTCCTAAATCGCCTCCGGCGACCATCCTACTTCGACCCATTTGGCCAAGCGTGCCTCGGCCCGCTCCTGAGAAAGCGCGCCTTCGGCCTCGGCCCTCGGGTGCCATGGGCACCTGCGCGGAGAAGGTCCGTCGCGACGCACACTGCACCAGGACTCGGACTTCCGGACGAAGAGGGGCGTTCATCGCGGCGCCCGTCAGTCGCCCAGGAACTGCCGGCAGAAGGCGTCGATGCCGAGCACCGGGCATAGCCTCGGCGTGCCGGCCAGCGCGAGTAAATCGCGGTCGCCCGACACGAGTGCCCGCGCGCGGCCGGCAATGGCCAGGTGCAGGAACGGTAGGTCGAACGGGTCGCGGCAAGCGGGCGCGACCGGCGGCGGATCGGGAAGGCGTACGACCTCGACCCAAGGCATGAGATCTGCGAGCAGTTCCTCCTGCTCGGCGGCGGACAACTTGAACTTCGGGTAGCCGAGCACCCGCACCAGTTCCTGCGCCGTGGCCCTGCTTGCCAGGGGCACGAAGCGCCCGGACTGCCAGCCCGCACGTAGGCGTGCCGCCGGCCCAGCGCCGAACAGCAGCGCCGACAACACAACGTTGGTGTCCAGCACCACGCGCGGCGGCGCCTTGGCCGTCATGCGCGGCGCGCAGGCTTTTTGCCCTTCGCCGGTGTGGCGCCGCGCGCCTTATATCCCGCGGCGGGCTCAGCTGCCTTGGGCGCTGCTTTTCCTGCCGGCGCCGACCGTGCCCAGCGCACGGCGTCCCCCACGTCGGCCTCGGCCAGGCCGAGCTCGGCCAGCTTGGCGCGCACCGCCTCGCCGCGCTGGATGCGCACCGGCGTCAGCACGATCTGCCCTGCGCGCACGGTGACATCGAAATACTCCGCAGCCCCCACTGCCTGCACCGCGGCCTTGGGCAGGGTGAGCTGGTTCTTCGAGGTGATCTTGGCGAGCATGGCGAATACAAGGAAACAAGGATTCCTTACTTTAGCAGAACCGGAAGCCGGCAGCGTGCCCCAGAAAGAAGCGCGAGACGCAGCGGCCAAGCCCGGGCTCATGGGCTCCATTGATCGGCTTCTGGTGCGCGTCAGCGCGCGCTCGCGGCGGCGACGTCCTCGAGCGCGAACCGCTGCGGGATGTGCTGCGGACAGTTCCAGTCGAACGCCACGACGTCGATGAGCGCGACCCACTCGATGTGCGCGCGGTATCCGGGCAGCTCGACCTGGCGTAGCAGTGCGGGGGCGGCATCGGCCACGTCGATGAATCGCAGGTGGCCGAACAGCTTCAGCCGCCGGCGCTCGGCGTAGTCGACGAAGATCAGCGCCGCGCGATCGTTGTGAACCACATTGCCGGCGCTGACGTACTGGCGGTTGCCGCGAAAGTCCGCGAAGGCGATCCGGCCCGGCGAGACGATCTTCACGAAGCCGCGTGGACCGCCGCGATGCTGCACATAGGGCCAGCCGGTCTCGCTGACGGTCGCGAGGAAGAAGCTGTCGGCGTCCGCCAGGAACCCGGCTTCGAGCGAACTTAGCTCGGCGTCATCCCGCGCGCGCTGCTGCAGGCGTGCGTACTGCGCGCGCGAGCCGTGGCGCTGCTGCAGTTCCTGCACCGCGGGCGTGAATGCGATGTCGGCGAATTGGCTCATCGTTGCCTCCGGGAGAGTTGCGACGGCCGGCCGCTCGGGCCGGCCGTGAGTGCGGAGTTCAGGCCGCGCGCAGCGCCGCGAGCGGCGCGACACGCGGGAAGTCGATGTCGGTGCGCGCAAGCTTGTTCAGCGCATTCGTGAACACGTTGATCGCGACCGCGGCGACGACCTCGACCATCTCCGCATCCGAGATGCCGGAGGCGCGGGCGGCGTCGAACTCGGCTTCGCTTACGGCTCCGACCTTGTCGTTGACGGCCTTCGCGAGCGCGACGAACGCGGCCGCGCGGGAATCGGCGGACGTGCCACGGCGGTTGAGCCGCACTTCCTCGCTCGAGAGTCCCGCGCCCCGCCCGATCGCGGTATGCGCGGCGAGGCAGTAGTCGCAGGCGTTGGATTCCGCGACCGCGAGCGCGATGCGCTCCTGCGTCGCCTTGTCGAGCGTGAAGCCGGCCGCCGCGCCGTACAGGCCGAGGAAGCCTTCGAGAGCCTTCGGCGATTGCGCCAGCACGCGAAACAGATTCGGCGTGACACCGAGCGCGGACTGCACAGCGTCGAGCAGAGGCTTTGCGGCGCCGCTGGCGGTTTTGGGATCGATGGCTGGGATGCGTGACATGGTGAGTTCCTTCAGTTGGGGATCGGCAGCGCCGGTTCGACGGCAGCAGGGAGCGAAGCTTGATTGCTTCTCAGGCGTAAATAAATGCCGCACGCAGCAGGAAATTACTGTGTCAAATGGAGTAATGTCACCACATGGACAAGCTGCGCGCGATGGAAACCTTCGTCCGCATCGTCGACAGCGGCAGCCTGACCGCGGCGGCCGACTCGCTTTCGATGTCGCTGCCGTCGGTGGTCCGCACGCTGGCTGCGCTCGAGGCCGAGCTCGACGTCCGGCTGCTGAACCGCACGACGCGGCGCCTGTCACTGACCGACGAAGGCCGTGATTACCTCGAGCGCTGCCGGCGCGTGCTGGCCGAGATCGATGAAGCCGAGGCCGCGCTCTCCGCGCGACGCGTCCAACCCAAGGGTCGGCTGCGCCTGACCGCGCCGGTGATGTTCGGTCGGCTGCACGTCGCGCCGCTCGTCACGGAGTTCATGCTCAGGCACCCGGCGCTGCAGATCGAACTGCTGCTGCTCGATCGCGTCATCGATCTCGTCGAAGAAGGCATCGATGCCGGCGTGCGCATCGGCCAGCTGCCGGATTCGAGCCTGGTCGCGGTCCGCGTCGGCGAGACGCGCCGCGTCGTCTGCGCGTCGCCCGCCTACCTGAAACGCTGCGGCACGCCGAAGCACCCCAAGGACCTGGAGTCACATCGTGTCGTGAACTTCACCGGTCTCGGCGCCGGCAACCTGTGGAGCTTTGGCGGCGATCGCCCCGTTCAGCAGGCGATCACGCCGGCGCTGGTGACCAACCAGATCGAGGCCGGGATCGACGCCTGCCTGCGTGGTGTCGGGCCCGCCCAGTTGCTCGGCTACCAGGCGCAGGCGCTGCTTGCCGCGGGAAAGCTGAAGCGCGTGCTGCAGGCGTACGAACCGCCCGCCGTCCCGATCCATGTCGTCTATCCGCAGGCCCGCCTGCTCTCGGCCAACGTGCGCGCGTTCGTCGACTGGGCCGTGCCGCGCCTGCGCGCGGGACGATTCGGCGAGTAGCGCCGCAGCGGCGGGCTTCGCGTCCACAGGGCGCGACCCGTCGCCGCGCCCCACGTCCATCTGCTCGTCCCAGACGAACTCGCCCGTCGGCCGAAGACGCTGGCGCCCTGCCTGGCAAGCAGGACGGCAGTCGCCTTGCCGTTACCCCAGCCCGCGCCGATCGAGCTGCAACCAGTCACCAGCGCGACCTTGCCGTCCAGACTGAGCACGTGATCTCCTCAGAGCGATGAGTTATCCCAGCACGCGCGGATGGTGTGACTTCAAGTGCGACCGAACGACATCAAGCAGGCTCGTCGCCTGAGCAATCACCTCCTGGGCTTCCGCCTGGGAAATCGCCACTCCCAAGTAATCGTTCTGGTTTCGTTTCTTGCGAAACCCATCCAGGGTGATCCACGTGGCATCGCTGATTCCGAGAGTCAGCGGCAATGACTGGATCATCGTCTGATGATGGCCAGGAGCATTGCTCGCGGGCCGGTATCCGGCCGCCATCAGCGCGATCAATGCACACTGCATGATCGCTTTGTAAGCGCAATCGAAGCGCGTCTCCGCGCTGTTTTCGCCGCGGCGGGCGTCCGTCAGGTTGCGATTCGCAGCGGCAAGCAATCGCGCGACTTCATCGGCCCGCGCCTCGTGCGGATGCAGTTGGCCGATCTTTGACAAGTTCTGCAAACTCATCCTCGCCCCCGTAGAGCCAGATCTTCGGCCCCTTGATCACCGCCTGCACAAACCCATCACGTGCCCGCCGCCGCGATTTGAACTCGGCCGCGCTCATCACGGTTGGGTTGATTTCCCGGCCGAGCGCCGACTGTGCCGGATGCAGTGCGCGCGCGACATCAGAAAACGAAGCGTCGCCGATGACCATCACATCCACGTCACTGTGGGGGCCCGCGGTTCCGGCAGCCATCGACCCATAGATGAATCCGACCGCCATCTTCTCCGCGAGAGGCAGCAGCGCCTCGCGCAGCCGATCCCCCAGGCCTACGGTCTTGCGCAGCAGGCTGGCAAGATCGTCGAACGTCGGCGAGGCTGTCTCTGCGGAGAAAAAGACTTGCCGTCCGACTTCCCGGCGCTTGACCAGACCCAACGCGTGGAGAGTGCGAAGCTCGCGGATCAGGGTTCCGATGGACACCCCCGTGACGCGCGCGAGTTCCCGCGCATGGAGCTCTCGCTCAGGGCGAAGGAACAGCGTGGCGAGAATCGCCGCCCGCGACGCACCCAGAAGTTCAGAGGCAAGAGGCTTCATGTGATCTCAGTTTGAGAGCAAATGTACTCAAATTGAGATCAACCAGCAAGTCTGGCGGTCGGGATGTCTGGTCAGCCCGGCCAGTAGATCTTGCGGAGCGCTAAGAGCCTTTGAGCATCAGCGTCCATCTGCTCGTAGTGCTCAAGAACGGCCGTGACCAGATCATCGAGATCCATCAACGTCAGCGGGATACTCGCGCGTTCGGCTTCGTAGCGTGCGTCTTTCGAGAACCCACCCGTACTGACGTACAGACCTTTGTCGTCCTTGTGCCGGCCTCCGAGAAAGCTCCGGACTTCCTGTGAGCCCATCGCGCTGCCGGTACGGTGCTTCACCTCGACGATGATGCGCGGGCTTTCGAACCCAAACCCGTCGGGGGAAGCAACGATGTCTTTGCCCCGGTCAGGGCCGCTGGGCGAAACGCGTGTCTTGTAGCCCATCGCGCGCAGCAGGCCTGCAACCAGCTCCTGCAATTCGTCCCATTGAAGCTTGCTCACCTTGTCCTTCATGAACTCGAATGCCTTCCCCTGAACGTCCTTGTAGAGGAGGTCGACCTGTGTTTCATCCTCCTCATGGGGCGGCGCGATTACACCCTTCAGTGGCGGCTGGCCGGAAAGCAAGCGCTCGATCTCCTCCGCCGCGTCAGGCGGAAGTTGAAGGAGCGTGGCGATAGCGCCCAGACTGTTTCGCGTCGCCACTGTGGCCCTGGGCGATGCGGGCCTGGGCGGTGGCGGGCAAGTCTTTCTCCAGGCGGGCGAGGCGGGCGGCCACCGAGGAGAGCACGTCGGGCTCGGTGTTGCCGAGTGCGACGGCCTGCAGCAGCTTTTCCAGCGGCACGGACTTCTGCTGGTCCATCGGGCGGGAGTCGGTCATGTCCCGCTCGCACACGCCCACGCAGTCCACGATGACGAAGTGATCCTTGGCCTTGGCGTCGGGCGTGACGCTTTGCAGATCGGCCGGGTTGATCACGCGCACGCCGCGGCCCTTCATCTGCTCGAAGAAGGTGCGGCTCTTCACCGCGCGCATGAACATCACGATCTCCAGCGGCTTGATGTCGGTGCCGGTGGCGATCATGTCGACGGTGACGGCGACTCTCGGGTGCTAGCTGTTGCGGAAGGCAGCGATCAGGCGCTCGGGCGTTTCGCCCGTGGTGCGGTAGGTGATCTTCTGCGCGAACTCGTTGCCCTTGCCGAACTCTTCGCGCACGATCTTGACGATGTCTTCTGCGTGACTGTCGTCCTTGGCGAAGATCAGCGTCTTGGGCACCTCGGTGCGGCCGGGAAAGATCTCGGTGGGCAGTCTGCCGCGAAAGGTGCGCACCAACGTGCGGATCTGGTCCACTGCCACCACGTCGTGGTCGAGCTGGTTGGGGTCGTAGGCGAACTCCTCGTCGAGTTCTTCCCAACGGGTCTTGCGGGTGAGCTTGTCGCGGTAGTCGATGAAGAAGCCGGCGTCGACTTTGCCGCCGGCCTCGCTCACCTGGGTGCGGATGCGGTAGACGTCATAGTTGACGTTGACGCCGTCGGCCACAGCCTGCTCGTGGCCGTACTCCATCACCAGGTTCTGGTTGAAGAAGCCGAAGGTCTGCTTGCTGGGCGTGGCGGTGAGACCGATCAGGCTGGCGTCGAAATACTCAAGCACCTGCCGCCACAGGTTGTAGATGGAGCGGTGCGCTTCGTCGGTGACGATGATGTCGAAGGTTTCGATCGGGATGGCGGGGTTGTAGTCGATGGGCTCTTGCGCGGACACCAGGCTGTCGAGTGCGGAGCCTGAGGCTTCGTCCAGGTCTTCGGGCAACTCGCGGCCCTTGAGCATGCTGAACATGCGCTGAATGGTGCTGATGACCACGCGTGCGGTCTTGTCCAGATTGTTGTCGCTCAGGTGCTGGACGATGTACTCCTCGCCGAACTTGAAGTTGTTGACGGGCGAGACGTACTGGTCGAACTCCTTCTTGGTCTGGCGGCCGAGGTTGCCGCGGTCCACCAGGAATAGCACGCGCCGCGCGCCGGCGTACTTGATGAGTCGGTAGATGAAGCTGATGGCGGTGAAGGTCTTGCCGGAGCCGGTGGCCATCTGGATCAGCGCACGCGGGCGACCCTGCGCGAGGCTCTTCTCCAGGTTGCGGATCGCGGTGATCTGGGCAGGCCAGAGATGGTGGCCGCCCCATTCGGTCACCAACTCGGGCATCGCGCGGACGCGGGCGAGGAACGTGGCGGGAGCGAACTCGGCTTGATTGGCCGCCGGGCCGCTGCCTGTCGTCAGGACGGTGGCCTGCGGCAGTTCATTCAGCCACTCGGCCAGCGTTTCGGGCTTGTGGAAAGCGAAGACGTTTACGGGCGCGCGGCTCGGGGTCGAGCGCGTTGGTGAAGTGGGTCTCGGCGCCGGTGCTCTCGTAGATGAAGGGCAACGGGCGGCGCCACGCCGGCAGACTCGCGGGCAGGCCTTGTGCGTACTTGCCGGATTGGACTTCGACGCCGGTGAGCGTCGCTCCCGCCTTCTTGGCTTCTATTACGCCCGCGGCTTTGCCGTCGACGTACAGCAGGTAATCAGCCTTGCCGAAGCCCTCGTTCAGCAGGAACTCGCGCAGCGCCACACCGCGCGCGGCATGGATGTCGGCCGCTTTGAAATCCTGAACTGACCAGCCGGCCTGCTGCAGAAGCCTGTCGATGTTGACCCGCGCGCGCTGTTCGGCCGTTGCCATCCGGGCCGGCTCCCTCTCAGATGCCGCGCGCGATAGTACTGGGCCGCGAACGGGATCGTTCTGTCGGTAAGCAATGAGGAGTGGTACCCCGGGGTCCAGATGAGTAACCCGGATCACGGCCGGCGCGGCGCAAGCTCACGCCGCCCTCACCGCCTGGTGCTGGTCTTGCCTATCGGTCAGCGCGTCTTGCGGCGGTTGGCCGCGATCGCGGCGGCGACGGCCTCCCAGGTGGCGCTGAATTTCTCCGGCGTGAAGCCGGCGCCGGAGGGCAGCCAGTCCGCGGTGCGTCCGCTGGCCAGCGTGTAGTGCCCCACCACGTCGAGGTGGTCGGCGCGTGCCGCGTGCAGCAGGCGGCCTTGGAGCTGGCTCAGCGTCGGCACGATGCCGTCATTGGTGGCCTGCGTCACCGCAAAGCCCAGCGCACGGTCGAGCCGCCGCTGTACGGGCGCGCCCGGCTTCGGGTAAGGGTAGTGCGGGTGCGGAAGCGCGGTCAGCGCGTGCAGCACCCTGAACAGCGCGCGCAGCGCGATGTACTCCGGGTCGAGCAACTGCGCGGGCGCCAGCTCTATGCGCGGCTTGGGCACGCCGGCGACGACGCAGGCGTAGTCGATGGCGCTGCGGTCGACCACCGCGGCATCGAAGAGCGCTATGCCCTCGGGCGTTAGCTGCAGCACGGCCCCCTGGTCGCGCTTGATCTCGTCCAGGTACCGCCACAACGCGCTGCCGCGGCCGAGGCGGATCTTGCGCAGCAGCGCCTCGGCGATGCGATCGAGCGGGCCTTCGCCGCGCCCGAACCAGTCATCGAGCCGCGCGATCGCCGCGAGCGCCCGGGCCGCGGCGAGGATGATCCCGCGCCCCTCGCCGGAGGTCGCCAGCGCGCTGAGCACCAGCAGCAGCCGCTGCCCCTGCACGGTGACGAAGTCGTTGGCGAGCGGCGTGCCGTGGTGGGGCGTGGCCACCGAGATCGCGGTCCGCGTGAGGCGGGCGATGCGCTCGGCGCCATCGCTCGCGATCTTCACGCCCGGGGCCAGCAGCATGCGCACGTCGAGCCCGCCGGTGGAGTGGCCGATGAAGTGCAGTTCCCTGGCGGCCAGGCCGCCGCTGCGCAGCACCTGGCGCCGCAGGGCGTCCGCACGGCGCGGAATCGAGGCAGTCGGCTGGGTCTGGCAGCGCACGATGCGCGCCTCGGCACCGCGCAGCTTCAGCGCGCGGCCGAGTGTCTGCTCCACGTCCTCGAAATAACTCACCGCGCCGACCGAAGTGAAACCAAAGAAGCCCGGCACCAGGAACACGAGGCGTGCGGCCATGCGGCGATTGTGGCGCGCGGTCGCGCGCCCGGGAGGCCGAGGCCGGGCAGCTTCGGCGGCTGGCCTTGATCTGGCTCAGCGCACGGCGGGCTTTGCGCCGCATACACGGACAACGCGCCGCGGCTACGGCCGATGTCCGTAACAGTCGCCTGCGCTTGACCGTCCTCATGGCCTCAACGTCAGGGGCGAGCAGCATGATCATCTGCCCGGTGAGTGCCGAGCGGGCAAGCCCGCAACAGGCTTGCCGCGGACCCCGGGAGGAGTCGAGGCTGATGAAATCCTTGAGCGGTATCGACAGCGCGTTTCTGTACCTGGAAACACCCGCGACACCGATGCACGTCGCTTCGCTGCACCTGTTTGACCTGCCGCGGGGCTACCGCGGCGACTTTCAGGCAAGGATCAAACGGCAGCTCGCCAGGCGCCTGCATCTGGTGCCGCTTTTCCAGCGCAAGCTCGCGCCGATGCCGTTGCAGTTCGCCGGCCCGGTGTGGATCCATGACGATGACGTCGACCTCGACTATCACGTGCAGCGCGTGACGCTGCCGCCGCCGGGCACGCTGGCGCAGTTCGAGGACTGCGCGGCGCGCCTGCACTCCGAACTGATGGATCGCAGCCGGCCGCTGTGGCGCGTGCACGTGATCGACGGGTTGCAGAGCGGGCAGGTCGGCTATTACATGAAGGCGCACCACGCCGCGCTCGACGGTCAGGCCGCCGTGCTGCTGGCGCGCGCAATGTATGACCTGACGCCGCGGCCGCGTGCCGTGTCGCGCCCGCAACGCACCGACGCGGGCCACGGCGAGCACCCGGGGATGGCCGAACTCGCCGCCGCCGCGCTCCGGCACGATGCCGGCCAGTACGTGAAGCTCGTGCGCCACCTGCCCGATGTCGTGCGCACGCTGGCCGGCATGTTCGGCGCGTCGGGACCGGGTGACGCTGGCAAAGGGCCACTGGGGCAGAACTTCGCGTTCGGCCCGCGCACGCCACTGAACGTGCCGATCACGGCTGAGCGCGGTTTCGCCGGGCTCTCGCTGCCGCTCGACGTCCTCAAGCAGCTCGCAGCGGCTCACGACGCTAAGCTCAACGACATCATGCTCGCGCTGTGCAGCGGTACGCTGCGGCGCTACCTCGCGCATCACGGCGGCATCCCGGAGAAGCCGCTGACCGCGGCGATGCCGATCTCGCTACGCGCGGCCGACAACACCGAATACACCACCCAGGCCACGATGCCGGTGGTGAATCTGCACTCGAACATCGCCGATCCGGTACGGCGCCTGCGCGCAATCCGCGACTCGGCCGGTGCGGTCAAGGCGATGGTGCAGCGTGCCAAGGGCGTCATGCCGACGGACTTTCCGTCGATCGCGACGCCGTGGGCATTGCAGGGACTCGCCACGCTGTTCGAGCGCTCGAGAATCAGCGGAGTGATGCCGCCGCTCGCCAACGTGGTCGTCTCCAATATCCCGGGGCCGCAGGTTCCGCTGTACGCGGCTGGCGCGCGCATGCGCACTTACTGGCCGATGTCGATCGTCGAACATGGCGTGGGGCTCAATATCACGATGATGAGTTATGCCGGAGCGATGGATTTCGGGTTCACGACGGCACGCAGCGCAGTGCCCGATGCGCGCGAGTTGTCGCACGCGCTCGCAGTGACCTTTGACGAACTGATCGGGAAATCCCACATGGCGAAGCCTCGCAGTGCCCGCCGGCCCGCCGCCGGGCGTCCGGGGCGGCTTTCTCCGGGCTTTGCGTAACCTCCCGGCATTGATAATCGACACCTCGACAGTGCGGCGCCGGCCGGCCGCAGCAGGAACCCGCCCACATGCGCCAGCTCAGCCATGACGATGCGCTCTTCGTCGCTTCCGAGAGCGCCCATGCCAATTCGAACGTCAGTCTCATCCAGATCTACGACCCGTCGACGGCACCCGGCGGCAGGCTCCAGTTCAAGAGCCTGCTGGCGCTCGTGCAGAGCCGGCTGCACCGCTCGCCGGTCTTCCGGCAGAAACTTCGCAACGTGCCGTTCGGGCTCGACGAGCCTTACTGGATCGAGGACGAGAACTTCGACCTCGAATATCACGTGCGCCACGTCGCGCTGCCGAAGCCGGGTGACTGGCGCCAGTTCTGCATCCAGACCTCGCGCATCCACGCGCGGCCGCTCGACCTCAAGCGGCCTCTGTGGGAGATCTACCTGATCGAAGGCCTCGACAGCCTGCTCGACCTGCCGAAGGACAGCTTCGCGTTGCTGACCAAACTGCACCACGCGGCGATCGATGTCAGGCGCGGCACCGCGATCATCACGCTGCTGCACGACACGACGGCGCAGCCGCCGAAGTCGGAGCCGCCCGAGCCGTGGTTCCCGGAGTCATCGCCGGGTGCGCTCGAGCTCGTCTGCCGTGGCGTCATGCACACGGTGACCTCGCCGCAACGGCTGGTGCGCCCGTTCGCGAATGTGCTCGGGAGCCTGGCTCCGGCCGCCCGTTCGTTCGCCGCCGAGTTGCTGCAAAGGCACGAAGCGCTGCCGGTGACGCGCTTCAATGCCATCGTGTCGCCCTACCGGGTGTTCGAGACCCGGCGCTTCCTGCTCAGCGAGTTCCGCGAGATTCGCCGGCTCGTCCCCGGCGCCAAGATCAACGATGCCGTTCTCGCCGTATGCGCAGGCGGGCTGCGCCGGTACCTCGAAGCCAACGACGAGCTGCCGGCGAAGGATCTGTCGACGCTGATTCCCTTCTACGTGCCCGACCCGGAGGCCGCGCCCGGCAGCCGACCCGGAGTGCAGTGGGAGCACGTGATGCTGGGCATGAACATCGTCGACCCGGTGAAGCGACTGGCGTTCATCAAGGGGCAGACCGCGTCTTCAGCGCTCATCGCGCGAGCGATCGGCGCGCGCGAGCTCACCGACATCGGAACGCAGGCACCGGCGGCCACGCTGGCGATCACGGGCAAATTGCTCGGCAGCGCGCTGCTCGGGGCGGGTCGGCGCGCGCCAATCGCGAACTGCGCGTTTACCAACGTGCCGGGCCCGTCTGTTCCGCTCTACCTCAACGGCGCCCGCATGACGTACTTCTCCGCGATCATGCCGATCAACGACGGACTCGGCCTGGTCTTCGCGGTGACGAGCTACGACGGGAAGATCATCGTATCGCCCACGTCGTGCCGCGAGCAGATGCCGGATCCGGAGGCCTTCGCGCAGTGCGTGCGCGACTGCTTCCAGGAGTACCTGGCCCTTGCCCGCAAGCGTGCGCGGTCGAAGGCGGCCGCCAGGCCAGCTGCTAGCCGGGTGCGGCGCGGAGCGAAGAAGTCGTCAGGCGGTAGATCCGCCCGAGCAGCCCGGCCGGTGGCGCGAACGGCCGCCACTGGTCCTCGGGCTGCGCGAGTCGGTCAGCGACGACCCAGAGCACGAGCGGGTTGAACCCCAGACCGAGGTGGCTGCCCGGCACACGGATGTTTTCGTGCAGCGCTGGGTTGCCGTCGATGGTCGCCTCCTGTGGCGGCACGACGCCGTCTGTCAGGGAGTAGATGCACGAGATCGGCACCGGCAGCGTCTTCGGCTGATGGAGATATTTGGCGCGCGCCTGCGCCAGGTGTGCCGATGTTCCCATCGGATGAGAAATGAGCCGATAAAGTGCCTTGACGAGCGACGGCGACTGGCTGCCGCCGCGGTCATGGCTCACCGGACTGCCGAGCGTGATCACGGAACGGACGCACTCCGCGGCCTGATGCGCGGCGTACAGGCCGAACATGCCGCCCAGGCTCCAGCCCACGAGGCTCACCTTGCGGCCGCTCTTGTAGTGCATGTAGCGGATCTTCTGCTCGAGCGCGCTGGCGTGCCTGCTGCTGAATCCGACGTTGCGCCCGAAGCCCCACGTCTGGACCTCGTAGCCGCGGTTCTGCAGAAAGAGCTTGAGCACGATCAGCGTGCCCTCGTCCGCCATGAAGCCGGGCAACAGCAGCACCGGGTGGCCGTCGCCGCGCGGCGTCCGCGCGAGCATGGGAAGGTTCCATGGCAGCGCTGCCACCTCGAGAAGGGCACGCGGCTCGATCACCTGGTGCAGCAGGCGCGGCTTGCCGACGTAGGTCTGTCTCTTCGTCATCTGGTTCCAGGTCCCTGATCGGACTGATCAAGCGTACCTCGCATCCTCACCCTCCGAACGGTCAATTGAGGCATCACTCGAATCACACTAAGACGTTCCTCGGCCGCTCGACGAGCGGCTCAGCCTGGCGGCGCCTCGGTACGCGCTCCGCTCGATGCCTGCGGCACGGCGCTGAAGTGGCGGCGCCTATTGCGAGGTCGGCAGTGTCATCCTTTCCGACGGGCGCGCTGATCGACGGTCCGATGTACGACCCCACTGACGGGCACACGTGCGTCAGGCTGCGGCGCGCTGACGCGGCCGCGCAGGCTTCGTGCGCTGGGCGACTGGCGTCGTTCGCGCGGCGCGCTTTCTGATCGCGGGCTCACCGCGGCTCGCTGCCTTGTTCGTGGTCTCCTGCTTCTCCCGCACCGCCTTGAGCATTGCCGCGAATTCGCGGTTGAACTCCTGCGTGATCGCTTCCGGGTCCGGCAGGAGCCGTGCATCGGAGATCACCCCCAGCGTGGCGCTACCGCAGTAGCTCAGGATGCTGATGCCCACGCCCAGCTCCGTGCCAGGGTGCGGTACCCAGAACATCACGCGCTCGATCGGCACGCCGACCAGGTGCAGCGGCTCAGTGGCCCCGGCGACGTTGGTCATGACCACGCTCGCCTTGCGCTGGAACATCCGCCCCGACAGGTCTTCAAGCGCCTTGGGCACGCGGCCCATCACGTTGAACAGCATCAGCGCGGCCAGCGGCTCGGGCGATTGTTTCAGCGCGCTCATGTTGGCCTTGGTGGCCCGCACGCGCTGCAGCCGTTGCCTGCTGCGAATAGCGAGATCCAGCAGCACGATGCCGAAGTAGTTGCCGAGCTCGTTCGCGCGCTCGGGCGGGCGCAGGTCCACAGGGACCATCGCGCGCACCGTCGTGTGGTCGACGTCCTCGCCGCGCCGGCGCAGATAGGTACGCAGGGCCCCGGTCATGCCGGCAACCAGCACATCGTTGATCTTCGCGCCCAGCGGCGCGCCGATCGCCTTCACGTCAGCGAGCGCCACCGGCGCGGACCACGCCACGCGCTTCTTCAGCCCGAACTCGCCTTTCAGCGGCGAGGGCGGGTCGTCCGTGCGCAGTAGTTCGCCGGCCAACATGCCGGCGCCCGCGAGTGCGAAGCCCGCCTTGCGCAGCGACTCCTGCGGGTGCGAGGCGGCCTCGACGGTGGCGCTGAGCGCGTCGCGCAGTTGCCCGACCGAACGCTGCGCGGTGTCGAGCACCGGCGCCAGTAATTGTTCGACCACGCCCGGCGAGTTCTCTGCGCGGCCGGCGGCGGGTGCTTCCCGCGCCGGCACGTTCGAGGTGTTGATCCCATTGCCGAACAGCGCGTCGGTGATCAGTTTGGTGGCGGTGCCGTCGGCAATGCAGTGATGCATGCGCGTGATCAGTGCGCTGCCGCCACCCACGCCATCGACCAGGTGCACATCCCACAGCGGGCGCGTGCGGTCTATCGGCGTGCTGGCGAGGTCGCTGATCAGCTCGACCAGCGCAGCGTCGTCGCCCGGCGGCGGCAACGCCACGTGATGCATCTGCTGCTCAACCGAGAAGTCAGGCATCGCCTCCCAGTGCGGCGTCGCGAACGGCAGGCCACGCTCGACCACGCGCTGGGTGAAGCGTTCGAAGCGCGGCAGCCGCTCCTTGTAGAGGCGCTTGACCGCCTCGAAGTCGACCGGCGTGCGGGTGAGCATGATGCTGGTGATCACTGCCGTGTTGGCGGGCCCGTCCATGTGGAACCACGCGGCATCCCCGGGGGACATGGGCTTGAGTTTCATCGCGACCTCCTCGCAGGCGGGGCTCGGCGCAAACAGGCGAGCCATTTGTTCCCCACCCTAGACCTTGCCCCGGAGTGCGCATTGATCCGGCACAGATCTGGACCGGCCGCGGTGCCGCGACCTCGGCGCGAGGTCAGCCCTCGCGCGACCCCGGTTCGTGTGCCACCGCGCCGCTGCCTGCCGCAGGAAACGAAAGCCCGGCCAAAACCGGGCTTTGCATGCTTGCTGCGCGGCTACGAGTGCAGGGGTGCCCTCCGGGCGCGCGCGCAGCGCCACACCGCGCGCTCCGTGTGTGTGCGGGAACCATGAAAGCTGAACAAGGCGTGTTCAATTTCATCCTGCGGTAATGCCCGAAAACCCTATGCCGGCTGCGCACTCCTTCGCTTCCGCGCCGAGGTGGTCCGGCTCGCCAGCAGCCCGTGGCGGACATGCCACTCGCGCAGCGACTCCTTCGGCCACGTCTCACAGTGCGCATGCCCCTTGCCGCCCGGCACGTCGACCCAGCCCGGTGCATAAGCGAGCGCGGCCTCGACCACTTCGGGCGGCTTCGGCAGCGGCGTGTCGATCGCCGAGGCGTGGGGGTGGACCAGCTCGGGCCAGCGCTTGTCCCAGAGCCAGAGAGGGCTGCCGCACTTCTTGCAGAAGTGGCGCCACGCGGTCGAGCGCGTGGTGCGCTGGCCGGGTTCGCGGATCAGCGCATGGAAGCGCGTGACGTTCTTGCTGCCTGTCACCTTCATGCTCGCGGCGTCGCCGCCGAGGTTGATCGCGTAGCCGCCGGATCCGGCAGTCTTGACGCAGACCGAGCAGTGACAGTGCATGAACGGCACCGGCGAGTCCGATTCGAGTGTGAAGCGCACGGCGCGGCAATGGCATGAGCCTTTCAGTCGCATGGTGTCCTCCGCATCATCAGCCGCCGATCCTGCGCGCGATCGAACGGGCGGTGTCGTACAGCAAAGAGCGCTTCGCGTTGCTCATCCTCGTCACCATCGTTGCCGCCCGATCGCGATTGCGCGGCCGGTGATTGCGCAGATCATCTCAGTGGCGCGAGATGACGCGCACGACCGATTCCCTGTAGTTGCGGAAGCCCATCCGCTCGTACAGCCCGCGCGCGCCGGTGTTGGCGCTCATCACGTGCAGGAATGGAGTTTCGTTGCGCAGCAGCTGGCGGCGCACGAGCTTCAGCATCAGCTTCTTCGCCAGGCCGCGGCCCTGGTAGTCCGGATGCGTGCACACGCCGCTGATCTCGCGCAGCGGGCCGGCCTGCATGCGCTCGCCCGCCATCGCGACGAGGCGGTTGCCGCGGAAGTAGCCGAAGTAGTCGCCGAGCTCGATCGTGCGCAGCCCGAACGGGCCGGGGCGCGTGAGCTGCGCGAGCTCCAGTGCCTGCGCCGCGTGCTCGGCCCCGAGCGGGACCGCGTCGGGTGCCTCGTCGGATGCCGGCGTCTCGGCTTCCCAGATCATCTTGAACATCGTTGTTTCGACTTCGATCTGCCAGCCGCTCGGCGCGGCGCCGGACCAACCGTCTGAATAGAGACGTTCGTCGGGCTGGCAGAACGGCTCGAGCGCGGCGAAGTCGGGTTGCGCCTGATCGGGGAAGCCGACGATCGGCGAGAAGCCCGGCGCATAGCGGCGTGCGCTGTCGTTGCCGGCGGAGAACATCGCCTGCGGGCCGGACAGCGAGTGCCAGACGATGTTGTCGAGCAGGTGCTTCATCGTGTGCGTGCGCGCGCGTGGCAACAATGCCGCCGCGTGCCCCCGGTGCCCGGAGGCGCGAAAACCGCACCTCCGCAATTCGCTGGAGGCGGAATTGAACACCTTTGGTCGCGGCTGCGCCAGCGGCGATCGAGCCACGCCACGTGCGGCGCGGTTGCTCTTTGTGGCACCGTGCCGCTAGAGCGATCGCAGGAAGGTCAGCAGGGTCTCCTGCTCTTCCGCACTTAGCGACGTGTAGCGGTTGCGCGCGCTTTTCGCTTCGCCCGCATGGCGGTCGATTGCGTCGCGCAGCGTCAGCGACGCGCCGTCGTGCATCAGCCGGCTGCGCGTGCGTACGCCCCAAAGCGGCGCGGTGCGGATGCGGTCGGCTGTCGGCGACATCTGCTGCTGCATGTGTGCAAAGCGCTTGCCGAAGTGCTCGGCCGTCGCTATCTCGATGCCGTCGCCGGTGCCGACGTCATGCATCAGGAAGTCGCTGAACGGATGGAAGAGCCGGTTGCCGAGTGCGGGCGGGACGGTGAACGTGCCGCCGTTGATCTTCGTCCCCGCCGGGGCGGTGACCAGGTTGCGCGCGTGACAGGTTGCGCAGCCGATCGAGTCGAAGAGGCCCGAGCCCTTGCGCGCGGCATCGGTCTGCGCGAGTACTACGTCGCGCGGTGGTGCCTTGGTTGCGCGCATGAAGCGCGCAAAGCGGTCGATGTCGGCGAACTCCGCGGGCGTCGGCGGGGCCGGTGCGCGCGCGACGGCCGCCCGCGAGCGCGCCTGCGCCCGGCGTGCGACCGCCGGGCTCTCGGGCTTGTCCTCAGGATCGGGGACGGTGTCGCAGAGCTTCGTCACTTCGTCGGGCAGCAGCCGGCTCGTGATCCCCATCTCGTTCAGATATGCGTCGGCGGAGAACGACAGCAGGCTCGCCTGCTGTCCTTTCCAGCCGAAGCGGCCGACGCGGTTCATGCCCGGCGCCTCGAGCACCGGCACCTCGAACGCGTGGCCGCAGATCTGGCCCTGCGTCTCCTTGCACTGGCGCGCTGCGTACGTTCGCAGCGATTCGTCGGCAACCGCCTCGACGAACCCGTCGCCGAGCACGCTCACCGACAGGCGGAAGGTGCGGATGTTGGCGCTGTCGGGGACGTGCTCCTGGATCTCCTGGTCAGGGAACGCGCCGTTCGGGCAGATCGCGCGATCGTTGATCAGCGTGCGGCCTTCGATGATGACCGTCCCGCGCGCGATCGGCACGCGCGCCGGCTCGAAGTGTCCGTACGCGTCACGCTTGCCAGCGCGCAGCTCGGAGACCTGGCTGCCGCCACCGGACACGGGGTTCTGGTGGCAGGCCAGGCACGAAGCCGCGTTGAAGAGCGGGCCGAGTCCGTCCGAGATCACCTCGACGTCGTTGAAGACGGCCTGGTCGCCGTCGAAGGTGGCCTGCTCGACGAAGCCGTTGGTCTGGTCGTCGAACGCGGCCGGCGCCTCCTGCGCGCCGGTGCTGGGAACATCGGATTCGGTGCCGAGGTTGGGCGGCACCGGCACGACGACGCAGGCGAGCGGCACGAGCGAGCAGAGCAGGGCGATAAACCTGGACATGGCGCCTCCCCGGATACGCGCTCCGCGATCGCTCGCGGAATCCGAGCTGCCGTGCGCGGAACGCGTCGGTTGCTGGAGTCCGGGCCGGTTGCTCGAAGACGTTGCAGCCCGGGTTGGATGGCCAAGCCATCGGCCGCCTGCACTATGCGCTCGCGTGCTGGCCGGTTCCAGCGCGCGGCTACGGGATGGTGAAGCCCTGCACGCGGCCGTGCTGCGCAAGGCCCGAAGCAGAGCGGATGGCGCGGCGCGCGAGACATAGCCGCGGGGTGCAGCGAAAGTCAGCCGCGGCCGCGCTGCTCCAGCCCGGCGATCAGCCGGTCCATGTCGCGGTGAAAGTCCGGGTCCGGACGCACACTGATGCCGTTTCGGTAAGTGATCGCGCCGAGGCTCGGCGGCAGATCGGTATCCGCAGGCAGCGCGGCGCCGCCGACCAGCACCGGAATCACCGGGATGTTGCGCGCGAGCGCGGCCTCGATCTCGACCCGCACGAAGTCGGACTTGTCGTCGAGGCGGCGTCCGTTCGCGCCGACAACTGATGCCCACTGCGGCCCGATCACTGCGATCAGCGTCGTGCAGCGGCCGACCACGTTGCCGAGGTGTTCGCGGAAGTCCACTCCGAGCGGAATCGAGTCGACGTCCTTGAACACCTGCCCGCGGCCGAAGTGCTGGATCAGGCGGTCGTAGATGCGGCCGGTCGCGTCCGCGCTGTCCTGGCGGCGGTACGAGATGAAGATCGCGTCGCTGGGGCTCGCGACCGAGGCAGGCTTCGACTCCGGTGGTGGCTCGCGAGCCGGGGGCGGCGGCTCGCGCCGTTCCGCCTGGGGAGCCGGCCGCGGAGCGGCGACATTCGCTGGCGTGGGCTCCACGGCCGGCGTGGCCAGCAGAGTGGTCTGGTGCTTCAGCGCCCACCATGCAATCGCGAGCAGCAGTGCGACGACGGCCCAGAAGATCCCGGTGTCGCGCACCGGAGAGTCACTGCCGGCGAAGAAGAACCAACGCATCACGTACGTTGCCACCGGTGGCAGCATCAGAAGCGACCCGCCGACGAGCCAGCGCTCCAGCTCGGGCCAACGCGAAAACACCTTGAACAGCACTCCGAAGGCGACGATGACGGTCAGCAGCGGCCCAAGTGGCAGGGCGGCGAGCAGCGAGGCATGACTGCCGATCGATGGCGACGCCTCCTGCGCGAGCACTCGCCCGGCGACTCCGCAGAAACCAACGACCAGAAGGGAAACCCGCAACCGCATCTCCCTGCCCCCGCGCTGGAGTGGTTGGTGGCGGAATTGAACACCCGGGCGCCCGCGAACGCCAGCCCCGGACCTCACTGCTTCGGCCGCTCGCGGATCAGCAAGCCGGTGTTCGAAACCCGGACCTCGAGGTCGACCGGGTGCGTCACTGTCACGAAGGAGGCCGAGCCGTAATCGGCGTCGAGCAGCGGCGCCAGCGCGACGTAGCGGCGCCGCAGGGTGAAGAGATCCAGCGGCTTCGGCGCAGCGAGCGCGTGCACGGTGCGTGGCTGCGACTGTTCGTCCTTCAGCGCCTGGTAGCGGCCGGCGATGCGGTCGAGTTCGTAGGCGGTGTGCAGGCCGAAGCGGTTGGCGATCGACTTCCACTTCAGGATGTGCGCATCGACGTAGATCTCGTCACCGGCGAGATCGAAGCGCTCGCTGCGGCCGTCAGGCAGCCGCACGATCGCGGTGAAGCGCTGTGGGCCGGAGGGCTCGACGCGGATCGTCGCCGCGACTTCCTCGTGGGTCAGCGCCTGGTAGCCGGCAGTGCCGACCGCGACCACTGCTGCCAGCGCGCCCGCCACGAGCAGCGCGGCGCCGAAGACGACGCGAAACACGAACGAGAACGGGCGCAGCCGCAGCAGTGCGAAGAGGGCACTCAGCACGAATCCGATCGCCAGCAGCAGCAGCGCTACCGCGGCGAGCAGCCATGCGTAATCGAACGCGCCGGCCGTGAGGAAGTCGATCCACGGCTCCGCGCGCGCGATCGAAGCGGCCGTCATTCCGCGCTCTTCACGAATCGCCCGGCGCGCTGCGCGCTACCTCAGCGCGGTGCGCGCGGCGGTGTATTCGCGCTCGAACTGGTCGACGATCTCGCCGGCGGGCGGTGCGCTCGTCACCTGGCCCACGCCCTGGCCCGCGCCCCAGATGTCGCGCCACGCCTTGGCCTTTGCGCTGCCGGAACCGAAGTCCATCTTGCTCTTGTCGCTCTCGGGCAGGTTGTCGGGGTCCATGCCCGCAGCAACGATGCTGCCCTTCAGGTAGTTGCCGTGCACGCCGGTGAAGAGGTTGGTGTAGACGATGTCTTCGGCGCGGCTGTCGATGATCATCTCCTTGTAGGCTGCCGGTGCGTTGGCCTCTTCGCTGGCGATAAAGCGCGTGCCGACGTACGCGAGGTCGGCACCGAGCGCCAGCGCCGCGAGGATCGCGCCGCCGCTCGCGATGCTGCCGGACAGGATGATGGTGCCGTCATAGAACGCACGCACCTCGGGCACGAAGGCGAACGGCGAGAGCCGGCCCGCGTGGCCGCCGGCGCCGGTCGCAACGAGAATCAATCCGTCGACGCCAGCTGCAAGCGCGCGCTTCGCATGCGCGAGCGTGGTCACATCGTGGAACACGAGTCCGCCATAGGAATGCGCGGCCGCGACCACCGCATCCGGCGCGCGCAGGCTGGTGATCATGATCGGCACTCGATGCTTCACGCAGAGGTCGATGTCGTGCTGCAACCGGACATTGCTGGTGTGCACGATCTGGTTGACCGCGAAGGGCGCGATGCGCGCGGCGGGATACGTGGCCTTCATGACCTCCAGTTCTTTGCTTATGCGCGTGAGCCATGTATCGAGCAGTTCCGGCGGCCGCGCGTTCAGCGCGGGGAAGCTGCCGACGATTCCTGCGCGGCACTGCGCCAGCACGAGTTCGGGCCCGCTGACGATGAACATCGGTGCGCCGATGACGGGCAGGCGCAGGTGGTCGCGCAGCAATGGCGGCAAGGACATGCAATTCCCTCTCTGGTTTCACGGATACGGCCGCAGTGTTGAGTCGTTCTTGCGCGACCGCACGAGGCGCGAGGATACCGAGTGCGCGCGGACAGCACGCGCGCTGCGTCGCAGGGTTGGCGGCGCGGCGCACAGGGTTCATCTGTTGCTGCCGGGTTAAGCGCTTGCGTATTTGTTGCGGCGCGGCGGCGCAAGCGGATGCGCGGGCTCCATCGTGCATTCGATTCACATCTTGAGTTGCGCATATTGGGGATGCGCGATCGAGGCGCGCCCGTTACTGTCGCTCTGCAGTCATCAAGCAGAAGCACTCCAGCCCCACACTTCAGCAGCACGCCGCGATGGGGCAGCGACACCGGATCAGGACGAGGCAGCATGAGTTCTGAACTTCATTCGTTTCATGCGGAACTGATCGCGCGCGACGAAGACGCGCTGTGGAACTGGCCGCGCCGCTCCGCCGCCGTGATGGCCGAAGAGCTTGCGAATATGTGCGAGCAGCTCGCAGCGCTGCTGAACGACCGGCACGAAGCTGCGCCTGCCAGCGACCCTATCGAGCGCGCGAAGCTGAACTACATGTATGGCAGCACGCTGCTGACTCTGGCGGAGCGGCACAAGCCTTCGCTGCTGCCGCATGCGGTCGAGCGCCTCGGCGACGCGCTGTCGCTCGCGCGCCGGCACGTGCCCGAGCGCGTGGTCACGATCAAGTCGCAGCTGTATCGCGCCGAGCATTCGCTCGCGATGCTGAAGACCTCGACGGCACCGGAAGAGCACGCCGCCTGAACCGACCGCGCATCCGCGCGACGGTATTCAATGAAGTACCGAAGTGACTGAGCACCGCCGGGCCGCGTTCAGTTCCCCGGTCACGTCGTCCGCCCGGCGCTAGTCGCAGTGAGAAAAGTGCAGCGGCACGACAGTGCGCGCGTCCACGCCGCGGGCGATGCTGCCGGCCTGATCGGCGAACAGATGATTCTCGTGTGTCGCAGCGGCGGGAATCTGCTTGCTGACCCGCGCTGACCCGGACCGATTTATCGACCGGCTGCCAGCACCTTCATGGCGCGACCTGGACTGCGAGTGAGGTGTCATGCCCTGGACCCTGGAGCGCTTCCCCTCGTCGATGCGCCACCTGAGCGAGGTGACGCGCGCCAAGGCGATCGACATCGCCAACGCGCTGCTCGACGAAGGCATGGAAGAAGGCCGCGCGATACGCATCGGGATTGCCCGCGCCGAAGCCTGGGCCGCGCGGCACGGCCTGCCGGTGCGCGATCGCGACCCGCCTGCCTGAACGGCCGCATCAGCCCTTGACGCAGATGACGGGTCGCAGCGCGGCGACGCGGCGCGCGAGTCCGGCGCGCTCGGTCGCCTCTGCGACTTCCTCGATGTCCTTGTAGGCGCCGGGCGCTTCTTCGGCCACGCCGCGCATCGAGTGCGAGCGGATGATGATCCCGCGCGCGCCGAGTTCGTCGACGACCGCTTGGCCGCGCCAGCGCTTCAGTGCCTGGTTGCGGCTCATTGCGCGGCCGGCGCCGTGGCTGGCCGAACTCCACGAGCGGGCCTCGCTTTCGGCAACGCCAGCGAGGATGTAGGACCCCGTGCCCATGCTGCCGCCGATGATCACGGGCTGTCCGACCTCGCGGTACGCGGCCGGCAGGCTCGGATGGCCCGGGCCGAAGGCACGCGTCGCTCCCTTGCGATGTACGTACAGCAGGCGGTCACGGCCGTCGACCTGATGGCGCTCCACCTTGCAGGTGTTGTGCGACACGTCGTACAGCGTCTCGAGCCGTACGCCGTGAAAGCGGCGGTCGAAGGTGTCGCGCGCCAGATGCGCGAGGATCTGCCGATTGGCCAGCGCGCAGTTGATCGCAGCATTCATGGCCCCGAGGTATTGCTGGCCCTCGGGCGAGCGGATCGGCGCGCAGGCGAGCTCGCGGTCGGGCAGCGCGATGCCGAGCCGGGACGCCGCCTTGGCGAGGCTGACCAGGAACTCGGTGCCGATCTGGTGCCCGAGCCCGCGCGAGCCGCAGTGAATCGACACGAGGATCTGATTCTCCCGCAGACCATACGCGGCCGCGGCCCGCGCGTCGTGGATCCGCGCCACGCGCTGCACCTCGAGATAGTGATTGCCCGAGCCGAGGGTGCCCATCTCGCCGCGCTGGCGCTTCTTCGCGAGCACCGAGACGTTCGTCGGAACCGCGCCGTCGACACGCCCGTGCTCCTCGATGAAGGGCAGGTCCTCGGCATCGCCGTAGCCCTGCTCGACCGCCCAGCGTGCGCCACCGCGCATCACGGCGTCGAGTTCGTCGGCCTCCAGGCGCAGTCCGCCCTCGACACCGACACCGGCCGGGATGTCACGGTGCAGCGCATCCGCAAGCTTCTCGGCCTTCGGCGCAATGTCTTCTGCGGTGAGGTTGGAGCGCAGGCAGCGGATGCCGCAGGAGATGTCAAAACCGACGCCGCCGGCGCTGATGATTCCGCCCTGGTCCGGATCGAACGCCGCCACGCCGCCGATGGGGAAGCCATACCCCCAGTGTGCGTCCGGCATCGCGAGCGCCGCGCCCACCAATCCCGGCAGCCGCGCGACGTTGGTGATCTGTTCGAGCACCTTGTCGTCCATCGCTTCGAGCAGCGGGCGGCTGCCGTACAAGCGCGCTTCGTGGCGTCGCTCGGCCGCCGCCGACGGCACGGTCCAGGTTGTGTCGTCGATGCGATGCAGCCGCTGGATATCCATGGTCCTAGAGGTCGACGACGCAGCGCGCTTCCCAGCCGCGCCCCTGCCGCGTGACCCGCAGCGCGGTCAGCGTCGCGCCCTTGACCTGCGTGCCACGATCCATCCCGCAGCGCCAGGGCTCACCCCAGGCGCTGCCGCGCCAATGGTTGTTCTCTTTCTGCAACTCGAAGCGACCGAGTGCGAGCCCGCGCGCGCTGGCATGCGCGAGGAGCAGGTTGAGCCAGGTGACGAGCGCAAGCTCCACATCGTCCTCATCGAAGTCGACGTCGATCCGCTCACGCGGCTCGATCGTCAGCGGGTCGCACATCAGCGCAAACGTCGCCTCGGCCGCGCGCAAGAAGGCTTGTGGCACCGATTCACCGCGGCCGATCACGCCGGTGTCGGCATCGTGGTCGAAGTAGTCGTAGCGAGGCAGCCCGGCGGGCATCGCGGAAGATCCTGCGCCATTCTCTCCCCAACGCGAATTCACCGCGCGGACGTGGCGCGGTCGACCTCGTCGGCGAGCGCCGCGATCGCCGCGGAGATTGCAACCGGGTACACGGGCCACGGCGGGTCGAGCCTTCGCAGTTCGGCCGGCAACGTCGCGAGCTGCGCTTTGCAGTGTGCGCGTGCCTCCGGCAAGGTTGGCATCGTCACGCGCACGCCGCCGCGCATCACCTGCACCAGCAGTGGCTCGCCTGGCAGGCGCTCGGAATCGAGCGCCACGGTGTCGTCTGCGCAGCGGCCATCGGCACCGATGCGGCGGAATACCTGCTTGCGGCCCGGCCAGGTCGCCTTGCCCGACGAGCGCTTGCGCCGCGCGCGGCCCGCGTATTCCTGCAGCTTGTAGACTGCATCGAGGTAGGGCGCATCGCTGCTCGTGGTCAGGCTGGTGCCGATGCCGTAGCTTGTGATCGGCGCGTCGGCTGCGATCAGCGCGCCGACGCGATGCTCGTCGAGGTTGCCGCTCGCGAAGATGATGGCGTCGCTGAGCCCGGCATCGTCGAGCACAGCGCGCACCTGGCGTGACAGCGCATTGAGGTCACCGCTGTCGAGACGCACGCCCTTGACATGGATACCGCGTGCGGCGAGCCGCGGCGCAAGTTCGGCGACGCGGCGCGCGCCTGCAACCGTGTCATAGGTGTCGATCAGCAACACCGCATTGGCGGGAAAGGATTCGGCAAAATCGCTGAACGCCGCCGCCTCGTCGTCGTGTGCCTGCACGAACGAATGCGCCATCGTGCCGAACACCGGGATCCCGAAGCGCGGCCCGGCACAGGCGGTGGCGGTTCCGTCGAATCCCGCCAGGTACGAGGCACGCGCGGCCAGCACGCCGGCCTCGGCGCCGTGCGCGCGTCGCAGGCCGAAATCGATGAGGCCATGGCCGTCAGCAGCAAGCACCGCGCGCGCCGCTTTGCTCGCGACGACGGTCTGGAAGTGGATCAGGTTGAGGATGCGCGTCTCGAGCCACTGCGCCTCGGCGATCGGCGCGACCACGCGCAGGATGGGCTCGTTGGGGAAGAACACCGTGCCCTCGGGCATCGCCCAGACGTCACCTCGAAAGTGCATCGAGGCGAGCCACTCGGCGAATCCCGGCGCGAACGTGCCGCAGTGCTCGATCCATGCGAGCTCCTCGGCGTCGAAGCGCGCCTGCTCGATGAAGTCGAGCGCCTGTTCGAGTCCCGCCGCGACCAGGAACGCGCGCTCGCTTGGAAGCTTGCGCACGAAGAGTTCGAACACGGCGACGCCATCCATCCGATGGTGCCAGTAGGCCTGCAACATCGTCAGCTGGTACAGGTCAGTCGTGAGCGCCGACGCGCACGGCCCGTTCATTGCTCGATCGCGGTGCGGAAGCCGCACGCTTCGCCGTCGGGAGGAACAGCATGGCGGGACCGCGCCCGCTAATGCTCTTCGATGCGCGTGATGCTGTCCTCGGCGGGCTCGCCGGTCTCGGGATCGCCCCAGTCGGCGATGCCGATCTCTGCTTCAGCCTCGGCGACGGATTCGCCGGCTTCCAGCGCGGTTTCCAGACCCTCCCTCATCGCCAGCAGCGCCATGGCCGCTGTCGCGAACGGCCCGAATTCCTGCCTGCCGTCATCCGCAACCCAGTAGTACCCATCGGGCCGCGCAACGACGCGCGACGGCTCGGCATCGGCCGGCGGTGCCGGCTCCACTGAATCAGCTTTGTGCATCTTGCGCGTCATGTTCTCACCTCGCTTCGCATGGCTCTTCTGTCGGTGGCCGGACGCTGACGACGCTCGGTGCGCTGCTCGCTCTCGATGGCCTGCGAGATACCGGTCAGTTCCTCCGCCAGTACACCGACGATGTCGTCCATTGACAGCAGTGCAGCCAGGTTGCCGGCTGCGTCGACGACGACCAGCCGTCGGATGCCGTTGCGGTTCATCAGGTGGATGGCCTCGACCAGTGAAGCTTCCTCGGCGACGGTCACCAGCGGACGGCTGAGCAGGTCACCGACGGTGACAACGTCCGGGTCCACGCCCTGCGCCAGCACCTCCATCATGAAATCGCGGTCGGTCACGAGACCGACCGGCTGGACCGTTGATCCGGACTCGTCGATGACGACCAGCGTTCCGAGGTGATGCTCGCGCATCAATCGCGCCGCAGATGCGACCGGCATGTTGCGAGGCGCGGTGATCACCACACGGCTTGCCACGGTTCCGACCTTCATGGGCACCTCCCTGGGCCGGAGACAATTCCCGATTCCAGCCTAGGAGCCGCCGCCACGGTGCTGTTGACCGGAGTCAACGGGCCGACCCGGGCGTGATCCTCTCGGCGCCGAGTCAGCCGACGCCGCCGTCGCTCCGCGCAAAGATGCTCGCACCGCCGAGGAACAGTCGCTCGGACAGCGTCTGCGAGAGCTCGGTCAGGCGAGAGTCCGCGCAATCGGTGCACCCATCGTGCACGACAACGTTCGCGGCCTCTTCGGTACCGATGGGATCAGCCGTTCGCAGCTGGTGCGCGAGCACGTCGACGTTGGCCTCGGAGGCATCGTCCTGACGTAGCGAGCGCTGCGCGACGCGCGCGCGCAGTGTCGGCTCCGGGACGCGGACCGAGACGATGCAGATCCGCAGATGCTCCTGCGCGGCCCGTTGCCGGAACAGGTCGCGTTGCCATCGCTGGAGGAAGGCGGCATCGACCAGCGCGACGAGGCCGGCGGCGGTGACCTGCAACGCGAGATCGAGCAGCCGTTCGTACGTCGCACGCGTCGACGCCGCCGAGTACGGGCCATTTTCGATGGCGCTTTCCGTGCGCGCCCCGCTGCGCAGCCCGTGCAGTCGCTTGCGCTCGATATCGGAGCGCAGGTGGATGGCGCCGAGGCGCTCGCGCAACGCCCGCGCGAGCGTCGTCTTGCCGGAGCCCGAGTAGCCGTGCATCAGGATCAGCCCGGGGCGGCGCGCGCTCGCGAAGCCGGCCGCGAGTTGCAGATGGTCGCGATATTCGTCGAGCACCTGCCCCCGGGCAGCGCCCGCGGGCAGTTGCATGGCCCGCTCGCAGGCCACCTTGGCCCGGACCATCGCGCGGTAGACGAGATAGAACGGCAGCAGCGGCAACCCGCCGTGGTCGCCGGTGACTTCGAGGTATTCGTTGAGAAACCGGTTGGCGAAGTCCGGCCGGCGCCGGTCGACCAGATCCATCACGGTGAACGCCGCGTCGTTCATGACGTCGATCCACCGCAGTCGATCGTTGAAGTCGATGCAATCGAAGATCGTGATCGAGTCGTCGACCAGTGCCATGTTGCCCAGATGCAGGTCGCCGTGGCCTTCGCGAACGAACCCGCTTTCACGTCTGCATTCAAGGATCCTGCGCAGGGCGGCATGCTGTCGCCGGGTCCAGCGTTCGAGCTCCGCGACCTCGCCGCGCTCAAGTGCCCCCCGGGTCGATGACCGGATCTCGTCGAAGTTGTCGAGCGCGAGACGAAGCAGGTCGTCGGGGTCGCCGTAGGGTGAATCGGCCGCTGCAGCGGGAATCCCGAGGTGAAAGTTCGCGACCCGGCGCGCCAATGCGTCAACGTGCGCCGGGGTGAGCTCGCGCCTGCCGAGCGTGCTGCTCAGCAGCGCCGACTGCGGAAACTCGCGCATCCTCACCGCGTAGTCGAGGATCGGGCCCGTGCCGTTCAGCTCGGGATCGTCGACGGTGCCTGTGACCGGGACGACGTCGAGATAGATCGACGGTGCGAGTCGGCGGTTCAGCAGCAGCTCCTGCTCGCAGTACTTGCGGCGTGCTTCGAGGCTCGTGAAGTCCAGAAAGGGCAGCCGGATCGCCTTCTTGATCTTGTACGCGCGCGTGCCCGTCAGGACGACGTACGAGATGTGCGTCTCGATCAGATGTCCCACAGCGGCCAGGGCTGTAACCATGCGCGCCTGCGGAGCCTGTGGAGTTCTGGGCGGGTTCATGCCGCCCATTCTGGACAAGACTGTGCTGAGCGTTGTGACCGCCACCAAGCCGAGTGCGTGAGCAGCCGAGCGAGTGGACCGCAGAGGGCGGTCGAATCGAATACCGGAGTGGCCGGGCGCTGCGCCTGGGCGCTGCCGCCCTCAGTCGAAAGCTTCGATCGGCAGGAAGGCGCCGAGGCCCGTGAGGTTTACGCGCGACTCGATCTGCTCGAGGCACTGGGCCGCATCGCCGGTGGCAACGCCGCGCTGGAATAGCGTGTGCCAGGTCTTGCGCTGCACGCGTGCCGTGACGACGTAGCGTGGCGGGCGACGGTCCGGTGGCTGCTGCCGCCCGGAGATCGTCACCTGCTGCACGGTCGGAAGTGCGGCGAAGGCCTCGCCGGTCAGCCGCAGCATCAGGCCGAGCGCGTGGCGGTTGTGCAGCTTGGTGTGAATCACCTCTGACATGCGGCGCACGATCACGCGGTTGCCGTAGTCGATCGCGGCTTCGCGATCCGGCAGCGTCGGCAGCAGTGGCAGCTGCACGTCCATGCGCACGCCGGTGACGTCGTCGAACTGGAAGCTGACAGTGGCCGGCAGCGGCCACAGGATGTCCTTCAGGCAGGTGAGCAGGTGATCGTGCATCGCCTGCAGGTCGCCCGCGGCGGCGCGCTGGCTGTGCGCCTGCAGATCCTTCTGCCCGGATTCCCATGCGAACTTGCGCTTGGTCCAGCGCGCACGATCGTCGAGGTAGTCGGTCATCGCCTGCTGGTCGTAGACGTGCTTGCCCGCCCGCGTGCCGATCGGCTTCGGCATTTCGGGGGCCGTCTCGGCAAACGGCCGCACGGAAAGCGGCACCAGCTGCATGTCGGGCGTCGGCGTCCAGCGCTGGGGCAGCGCCATCGCATCGACGTGCTCATTCAGGTGCGCGCAGACCGCGAGCGCGGCTTCGCGCTCCATGTCGGCCGCGCCGTCGACGAGGTTCGAAAGCGGATCGACATGCTGGGACGAGCGCGTGGGCCGGATCAAGCGCGCATAGCCGTACTGGTCGATGCGCACCTTCATTTCGCTGTCAGGCAGCGCAAAGCTCGTCGCCTGCCCGCCGGAATCGTTCTCGCTGTCACTGGTCAGCACGACCTGCGACCGGCGCCGGTACACGGCACTTTGCCCGTCGGCGCTGGCGAACGAGGGAATCAGGCGGTACGGTGGCAGCCACCGCACCTTGTCGCCGTAGGTGACCGTATGGCGATAGCGCAGAGGCACCTCGAGCGGAGGGCTCGAAGGCTCGGCCACGGCGGAAGACACTTGCTGCATCCTGCGTCCTGCCCGGGGGCCCGGCCGGCGCTTGCGCCGCGGTCCGTTCCCGCCGAACGGAATCATTCGAGATCGCATGTTCGCGTGGGTAGGCGAAGCCCCAACCTGCAAAAAGGGCGGGCGGGAGCGGCCTTTTTTGAAGTGGTGGCTCGCACCCGCGGCGGCGACGACGCCAGGCATTGCGCTGCCTCAACCGTCCGCATGACCGGCGCTCGGGTTTCCGCGTACCCTTCACGTACCCTTCGCGGACCATGCTGCAGACGATGCGCGGCGTACTGGCCACGCTGGTACTGATGCTGAACACGCTGGCGGGCGTGGTCTGCATGGTCCCGTTTGTCCTGCTGAAGATCGCGCTGCCATTTCACGCGGTGCGGCAGGTGACTGACCGGGCGATGAATGCGATCGCCACGAGTTGGATCTCGGTCAACAACGCCTGGGTCGCGCCCGCTACCGCGCATTGGGACGTGCGGGGTGTCGACGGGCTCGAGCCGCGCGGCTGGTACCTGGTGTCGAGCAATCACCAGAGCTGGGCCGATATCCTGGTGCTGCAGAGAATCTTCAATCGCCGCATTCCGCTGCTGAAGTTCTTTCTCAAGCGCGAACTGATCTGGGTGCCGGTCATCGGGCTGGCGTGGTGGGCGCTCGACTTCCCGTTCATGCGGCGCCGCGGCGGCCTTGCGGGTGCCCAGGACCTCGAGCGCGCGCGCAAGGCCTGCGAGAAGTTCCGTACCGTGCCGACCTCGGTGATCAGTTTCCTCGAGGGCACGCGCTTCACGCCGGCGAAGCACGACGCCCAGCGTTCCCCCTACGCGCACCTGCTGAAGCCGAAGGTCGGTGGCATCGCCACCGCGCTGACGACGCTCGGCAGCCAGTTCCATCGGCTGCTCGACGTGACGATCGTCTACCCGGATGGCGCGCCGACCTTCTGGACGCTGCTGTCGGGGCGGCTGCGCCGGGTCACCGTGCGCGTGCAGCAGCGCGAGATTCCGCAGGCGCTGCTCGCGGGCGACTATGCCGGAGATGCGGCGTTCCGGAATGGCATGCAGGCGTGGATCAACACCCTGTGGGAGCAGAAGGACGAACTGATCGGTGAGCTGCAGGGCGCGGCCTGATCGTTCCGGGCCTGTATCGTTTGCTCCTCAATCCGGGAGCAAACGATGTTCGAAGCCACGATCGCCGGCAGCCTGCCCAAGCCCGGCTGGCTCGCCGAAACCGACAAGCTCTGGCCGCAGTGGAAGCTTTCCGGTGCCGAACTCGCCGCTGCGAAGCGCGATGCGACGCTGCTGTGGCTGAAAGAGCAGGAAGACGCCGGTCTCGACATCGTTGGCGACGGTGAGCAGTCGCGCCAGCACTTCGTGCACGGCTTTCTTGAGTCCGTTGACGGCATCGACTTCGAGCACAAGGTCGAGATGGGCATCCGCAAGGAGCGCTACAAGGCGATGGTGCCGCAGGTCGTCGGCCCGTTGAAGCTCAAGGGACGGGTGCACCAGGTCGAGGCGAAGCTCGCGCGCCAGCACACGAAGAAGAAACTGAAGATCACGCTGCCCGGCCCGATGACGATCGTCGACACGGTCGCCGACCGCTACTACGGTGACCGCGCCAAGATGGCGATGGCCTTCGCCGAGTTGCTGAACCAGGAGGCGCGCGCGCTGCAGGCCGATGGCGTCGACGTGATCCAGTTCGACGAGCCGGCCTTCAACGTCTACATGGACGACGTGAAGGCTTGGGGCATCCGCGCGCTCGATCGCGCGGCGCAGGGACTCACCTGCCGCACGGTCGTGCACATCTGCTACGGCTACGGCATCAAGGCCAATGTCGACTGGAAGGCGACGCTGGGCTCCGAGTGGCGGCAGTACGAGGAAATCTTCCCGGCGCTCGCGAAGAGCACGATCCAGGCGGTGTCGCTCGAGTGCATGAACTCGAAAGTGCCGATGGAGTTGATGAAGCTGCTCGAAGGCAAGGACGTGCTGGTCGGCGTCATCGATGTCGCGTCCGACGTCGTCGAAACGCCGGAGCAGGTGGCCGATACGATCGGCAAGGCGCTGCAGTTCGTCGGCCGGGAGCACCTGCTCGCCTGCACCAACTGCGGGATGGCGCCGATGAAGCGCGAGGTCGCGCTGGCCAAGCTCGCCGCACTCGGCAAGGGTGTCGAGCTTGCGCGTCAGCGCTACGGCAAGTAGCGGCACGACCGGCGCCCCTTGATGCCGGGTGCCGAATATCAACCGAGGAAGGATGTCGAGTGAGCCGACGCACGCTGACGATCGACGACAAGCTGCACGACTACGTGCTGAAGCACAACCGCGAGCACCCCGAGCTTGCGAAACTGCGGGAGGCGACGGCATCGCACCCGCGCGCGCAGATGCAGATCTCCCCGGAGCAGGGCGCGGCGCTGCAGATGCTGGTCAAGCTGATCGGCGCTCGCCGCACGATCGAGATCGGCGTCTTCACCGGCTACAGCGCGCTCGCCGTGGCGCTGGCGCTGCCGGCCGATGGCCGCATCCTCGCCTGCGACATCAGTGACGAGTTCACGCGCATCGGTCGTCCCTACTGGGACCGCGGGGGCGTTGCCGGCAAGATCGAGCTCGTGCTGCAGCCGGCGGTGCAGACCATCGACGCGCGCCTCGCCGCGGGCGAGGCGGGCCGCTACGACTTCGCGTTCATCGACGCCGACAAGAGCGGTTATGACGCCTACTATGAGCGCTGCCTGCAGCTACTGCGCACCGGCGGGCTGATCGCGATCGACAACGTGCTGTGGAGCGGTCGCGTCGCGCAGCCCGTCGATCCGGCCCAGGATGCCGACACCGCGGCCCTCCAGGCGCTGAACGCCAAGCTCGTGCGTGACGAGCGAGTGGACCTCGCACTGTTGCCTCTCGGCGACGGGCTGACGTTGGCGCGAAAGAGATAGCGCTCCTCGCAGTTCGTCGCTCGTGTACGCCATGGCCGACAGCGTCGGCCAGTGCAGCGTGCAGTGGCGACGGTTACGCGCACTGCGTGCACGTTCGAGACTGAAGAGTCGGCTCCGCTCCGGAGCAGCCGCGCGCTTCGCCGAAGTACAAAGGCGAGCACTCTTCCCGTACCCATTGCGCCCACCCCGATGCCGACACGCCGTATGACCCGAATGCCTTAGTCCGTGCCCGGACCCTGGCGCTGATCGAGTACATCTCGCGTCTGCGGGTGAAGTGACTGACGGAGTGCGCGCCGCGTTGCGGAGTGGCATCGACCGGCTCTCCGTTCCGACGAGTACAGGTGCGAGCGCGCGGCGCTCGCGCCAGAGGAGCGCTACGCAGCCCTGGCTTTCAACGTCACCTCGACGTTGTTGCGCGTCGCGTTGCTGTAGGGACAGACCTTGTGCGCCTCGGCGACGAGGCGGTCGGCGTCGGCCTGGGTCAGGCCTTCCAGCGTCGCGGTGAGATCGACCTTCAGCCCGAAGCGCTGCGCCTCGTCGCGGCCGATGCCGACGGCGCAGTCGACTGTGATCTTTGTCGGATTGAGCTTGAGCATCGACTTCGCGACGAAGTCGCAGGCGCTGCCGAAGCAGGCGGCATAGCCGGCGGCAAACAGGTCTTCCGGCGTGGTCGTGTTGGGCTTGCCCGGGCCGCCCATCGATTTCGGTACCGATAGATCGAGGTCGATCAGTCCATCGTGGTTGCGCGTGTGGCCGTTGCGGCCGCCCACGGCAATGGCGTGGGTGGTGTACAGGATGTTGAGCGGCATGGATCACTCCGTCGGTGGCGAGATCGGATTCACTGCAGGGCGGGCGCCGCGTCGGCGCTGCGCCGATAGCGGCCCGGCGCTTCGCCGGTGACACGCTTGAACGCCTTGGCGAACACCGTTCCCGAACCATAGCCTACAAGCGACGCCGCGCGTTCGAGGTCGAGACCTTGTGAGCGCAGCAGGTTTGCCGCACGTGTGATGCGCCACCGCGTCAGGTAGGCCATCGGGGCCTCGCCGACGAGTTCGCGGAAGCGGACCGCCAGCGCGGTTCGTGACATGCCCGACTCGCGCGCGAGGCGATCGAGCGTCCAGGTCTCGTCGTAGTGCTCGTGCAGCAGCGCGAGCGCGTGCGCGATGCGGCGATCCGACATGCCGCGCAGCCAGCCGGTGGCGCCGTTGGCCTGCGCGGCGTGCGCACGCACCGCCTGGATGAAGAGCACGTCGGCCATGCGCTGCAGGACCGCCTTGCCGCCCTGGGCGCCCGAGTCGATCTCCGCTTCGATGAAGGCCAGCGTCGGCTCGAGCCAGCGGCGTACGCGCGGATCGGATCCGCGCTGCACGATGATCGGCGGCAGTGCCGCGAACAGCGGATTCGCGGCGCTGCCGCCAGACGAAAAGAAGCCGCCGATGACGCGCGTGATCGGCCCCCGCCCCGCATGCAGCGAGCGGCCCTCCGCATCCATCGGGTGCAGTGCCATCCAGTCGTCGAAGGGAACCACCTGTGCACCGGGCCCCGAGCGCACGACATGAGGCGCCGCGTTGGGCAGCAGCACGAAGTCCCCGGCGTCGAGGCGATACACGCGCCCGCGGCCGTCGACCTGGAGCTCGGCGCGTCCTTCGCGTACGAGATAGAACGGCGTGCGGCCGCGGCGCGCGATCGCGATACCCCATGGTGCGTGCAGCTCGGCGCAGAAATACACCATGCCTTCGAGATGCACTTGGTCGATGACATCGGTCAGCACGTCGAAGCGCGGCGCGGAGATCACACTGCGCGACCTGCTGCGCCCGGAGGCACTCGATCCTGAACGTTTCGACATAAAAAGAGGTTAAAGCAGCCTTTTTCTTCGTACCGGAGAACGCACGATACGCCCATCGAGAGCAGCGCACAGCTGCTTCGCAACCGGAAGGAGAAAGAGATGACACTGCGCCACACACTGGTCCCCGCGCTGCTTGCGGCCGCGCTGGCGGCCACCGGGGCACACGCCCAGGTCCGCATGGAGTCCGACACCAGCGCGTTCGTCTGGGAAGCGCTTGGAGCGACGCCGTCGATCCGCCTGCCGCAGCGGCAATCCTCGGCCAAGCCCGCCGCTGCGACGCCGGTCGCCAAGGATGCCAATGCGGCAGCCGGCAATGCCGCGACTGCCAAGACCGTGCCCGCTCGGCTCTCGGACTTCACCTACGACGAGCTCGGCGCCACGCCGCAGCTGAAGCGGCCGTCGACGACCGCGAAGGCGAACGACGCGACCGGCGCAACGCGTTGAGCGCCGGCAGAACCTGGCGCGACCCGCTCGCGGACGCGCGCGCCGTCGAACGTTCCCGGGTGCGCGCGATCGAATCCGGCCGCGCGCACCCCCGCTTCAGAGCATGAGCCGGGTCACCCACTCGGCCGTCAGCGCGGGCCGCTCTTCGCCACGGCGTTCGATCGTCACCAGCCAGGACAGCTGGACGCCGCCGCGAAGGTCCTTGAATCGCGCGAGCGCAAAACGCCCGCGCAACAGGCTTCCGGACGGTACTGGCGTGACGAAGCGCACGCGATCGAATCCGACATTGATGCCAGCGCGCGCGCCGGTGATGCGCAGACAGCTTTCGATGAAGTGCGTGAGCAGCGACAGCGTCAGAAAGCCGTGGGCGACGGTGCAGCGCCGCCCGTTGCTGTCGCGAAACGGCGATTCACGCGCGGCGCGCTCGCTGTCGACGTGGATCCACTGCGCGTCGCGCGTCGCCTCCGCGAACTCGTCGATGACCGTCTGCGGTATTTCGATCCATTCGCTGACCGCGACTTCGCGGCCGACGCGTTCGCGCAGCTGGTCGATCGAGACAACGACGGCGTTCATTGCGCTGGGGGACGCAGCTCTCCGGTCCGGAGCCGTGCCGTGAGGCAGGCCGGGCAGAAACAGGCGGACGTCGGCAGCCGTTGCTCCGCGGGCAGGGGCGGCAGGGTCGCGCACCAGCAAGTGTCGGTGTTCGCGCCGCAGGCGAACATCGCGCCACACAAAGGACAGCGCCGCGTCATCGGCGTGGCATCGACTGCAGCCATGCGCCAAGCGTAGCGCGAAGGCCACGCGATTTCGCCGCATGCTTGCGTGACGTTGCTTCGGGTCGATGCATGAACTCGCGTCGCGTCTGATGGCAGACGCCAGAGCAACGGGCGACGTGCGGACTCAGGAAGTCGCGGAGGGCCGCAGAGTCACCTGCAATCCGCCACCGGGGCGCGCCGCGAACCCGACGTCGAGCCGATGCAGTTCGGCGATGCGACGTACGATCGAAATGCCGAGCCCGCTGCCGGGATTTCCCGCGCCAGGCGAACGCACGAAACGCTCGCCGAGCTGACTGCGAATGCGGTCGTCGATGCCGGGCCCGCGATCCTGCACGAGCAGCCGGTCGTTTTCGAAGCGGATCGTGACCTGCGACTGCGGCGGCGAGTAGCGCAACGCGTTGTCGATCAGGTTGCGAATCAGCGTCGCCAGCAAGGCTTCGTCGCCGCGTAGCGGCAGCGGCACACCCGTTTCGGGCCACTCGACCTCGATCTCGCTGCCGGTCGAATCGATCAGCGGCAGGCACGCCGACACCGCTTGTTCAGCAACCGCGCGCCAGTCGACCGGATGCGCGTTCGCGGCGAGCGCGGCTCCATCTGCGCGAGCCAGCGACAGCAGCTGCTCGACCAGCCGGGTCAGGCGATCGAGCCCCGTACCGATGCGCTCCATCGCGTGCGTGCGGGCCGTGGTGTCCGGCGCGAGCCTGGCGGCATCCCACTGCGCTCGCAGCGCTGCCAGTGGTGTGCGCAGTTCGTGTGCAGCATCGGCCGTCAGGCGCCGTTCGTTGTCGAGCATGCGCTGCAGCCGCGCGAACAGCGCATTGGTCGAATCCACCAGCGGCTGCAGTTCCGCAGGCGCCGTGCCGCGATCGAGCGGCGACAGATCATCCGCGCGGCGGCGCTCGATCTGCTGGGCCAGCTGTCGCACCGGTCCAAGCGCGTGGCGCACCGCCCAGGTCATGACCAGCGCAAGGACCGGCAGCGACAGCAGCCAGGGCAACAGCTGGCTCATGATCAGTCCGCCGAGAAGGTTGCGGCGCTCGTTCATGCTTTGTCCAACCGCGACGACGCGGCGGCCGTCGGCCGACGGCAGGTAGAAGATGCGCCAGCGCTCGCGCGCGATGTGCGGCATCGCGAATCCGGAGGCGCCGGGCGGATAGGGAATCGCGCTGCCCTCGCGGTCCGCGGCCACGCGCTGGCCGTCGATCCAGACGGAGACCGCCATGGTTTCGAGGTCGGCTTCGCCTGGGTCGCCACGCAGCACGGGCGGGTCGGTGGCGAGTGCGTCGCCGGGCAGCAGGGCCATCACCTGCTGCGCAAGCCGGACTTCCTGCGTGTCGAACAGTTCGTTGATTTCCTTGCGCGCGTGGAGGATCGCCGCGCCGAGGGAGACGAGCCAGATCAGTGGCACGCCGATCAGCAGCAGAAGCAGCAGTCGCCGCTGCAGCGTCACGTGAGTTCTTCAGCCGGCCCGATGACGTAGCCCACGCCGCGGACGGTGCGCACGACACCCTGTGCAATCTTGCGGCGCAGCCTGTGAATCCAGACTTCGAGCGCGTTGCTGTCGACGTCCTCGTCCCAGCCGAAGAGCTTCTCCTCGATTTGCGACTTGGACAGCACGCGGCCCGGATTGAGCAGCAGCACTTCCAGCACACCCGCTTCGCGCGCGGTGAGTTCGATGCGCTGACCGCGGTAGCGGACGGCGCGCGTGCCCGGATCGAATTCGAGCGCACCGTGACGCCATACCGGCTCGGCCGTGCCGCGCGCGCGCCGCATGAGGGCGCGCAGCCGGGCTGCCAGCTCGGCCAGGGCCACGGGCTTGACCAGATAGTCGTCGGCGCCGGTATCGAGGCCGCCGACGCGGCTCTCGACCGCGTCGCGCGCCGTGAGGATCAGCACGGGGCAGGTGTCGCCGCGATCACGCCAGCGCCTGAGCCAGGCCAGGCCGTCTTCGTCCGGCAGGCCGAGGTCTAGGATCACCGCGTCGTAGGCCACGCTGGCGAGTGAACCGTCGGCATCGGCGCCAGTACGCATCCAGTCGACGGTGAAACCGAGCGCACGCAGGCCGCTCGCCAGCCCGTCGCCAAGCGTAGGATCGTCCTCGACCAGCAGCAGTCGCATTGGACAAGTCTAGGGGTTGCGATCTGTGATCTGTTTGCGCCAACGCCATCGTGCGCCGGGAATTTTCCCGCTGGACGCGGCTCAAAACCGTAGTTGCGCCGCGGGATGGCTGGCTGAGGGGACCGCCGGTCGGTCCGCGTCATCGAAACGGCTGGCGCGATCGTTTATCGCCCGAGGAGACCGCTGATGAAGACCGCCCTGTCTGCCGTTGCGCTGGCCCTAGGGCTGGCGCTTGCCGCCAGTGCTGCGCCTGCGGATGCGCAGGGGCGCGGAGGTCCTTCCGGCGCAGGCTACGGTGGCGGCTACCGCGGTGGGCCGCCTCCCGGTGGCGCGTACTACGGGGGTGGCTGGCGTGGCGGCTGGAATGGTGGTGCTTGGAACGGTGGCGTATGGCGCGGCGGCTGGAACGGCGGCTGGGGCTGGGGCCGTCCTTGGAATCCATACTGGCGTGCCGGCTGGGGTTGGGGCTGGGGCTGGGGCTGGGGCGGCTGGGGCTGGGGTGGTTGGGGCTGGGGTGTCGGCTGGTATCCAGGCTGGGGCACCTGGGGCTGGGGCGTGGGCGCGCCGGTCGTTGTCGCGCCGGCGGTTTCGGCATGGAACCTGCCACCGAGTGCCGGCGGCTTCTACATTGAGCAGGACACTGAAACGCCCGCGCCTTCTTCGGCACCGCCCGCCGCCACAACTCAGCAATGGTGGTACTGGTGCGCCGGCGCGCGCGCGTACTACCCGTACGTGCAGAGCTGCGCCGAAGGCTGGCAGAGAGTCGAACCGCGCGTGCCGCCGTCGCGATGACATGATCACTCGATTCCGCTCATTGCTGAAAATCGGTGCGGCGCTGACGACGCTTTCGCTGGCGGCGTGCGTCACCGTTCCGGCCGGTCCGACGGTCGGCGCCCTGCCGGGCTCCAGGAAATCCTGGGATCAGTTCCAGGCTGATGACGCGTCCTGCCGCGGCTACGCGGTGAGCATCAGCGGGTCGCCCAATGACGCGGCAGCGCAGGCGGGAGTCGGCAGCGCTGTGGCGGGAACCGTCATCGGCGCGGCGATCGGTGGTTTGCTCGGCGGCAACCAGGGCGCCGCGGTCGGCGCGGGCATGGGCCTCTTCACTGGCTCTGCCGTCGGCGTCGGTAACGCGCAGGCCGCCGGGTCGGTGACGCAGCAGCGCTACGACACCGCCTACTACCAATGCATGTACGGGCTGGGCAATCGTGTTCCTGCGCCGGCCGGCTACATGGCCCGCGCATCGGTAGCGCCGCGTCCGGCTCCGCCGCCCAATGCGGCGATTCCACCGCGCGACGCGCCGCCTCCTGACGCCGTGTCGAATTCGGCACCGCCGCCGAACGCGGCGATCCCGCCGCCCGATACCCCGCCGCCCTACCGCCTGCCGCGCTGACCGGGGCGGCCCGGGGTGGCGCCACGACCCCGGGAGGCGAACGCGGGTATCGTCTCGTCCGCACACCGCCCGAGCCGTTCTGCCCGCCATGAGTCACAAGCACGCCAACCTGCTGCGCGACATCTTTCACGATCCGATCAATACCAACATCCACTGGCGCGAGATCGAATCGTTGCTGAAGCATCTCGGCGCGGACGTGGAGTCGCTGTCGGGCGCGCGCATCCGCGTCAAGCTCGGTCACGCCGAGGGCATCCTGCACCGGCCGCACCACGGCGGCAACACGCTTGACCGCAGCTCAGTGCAGCACCTGCGCGAGCTGCTGGCACGAGGCGGAGCCACGCCGGCGATGTATGAAGCGGCGCAGAAGGACCTCGACCACCCGCGCGACAGTAAGTCGCGCAGCTGAATTTCCGCCGATTTGGGCTGCCGTCGCGGCGCGGGCAAGCCGGTTGCTCAGCCGTCCATGTGTGCCTCTCGATGTGATTGCAACCATGGCGAAGTACGGTAAGAAGGCTCAACGCAAGGTCGAACGGGCCATGCACGAGTACAGGGAAGGCCGCCTGAAGAGCGGACGGTCGGGCCGCAAGGTGACCAATCCGAAGCAGGCCATCGCGATCGGGCTGTCCGAAGCGCGCGCGGCCGGGGCAAAGGTTCCTGACCGGAAACCTTCGCGGAGATGTTCCGGCAAGTCGCCGTCGGGAAAGTCTTCGAGGCGGTCGGAATAGGGATCACGTGGGCGTCAGAGCCTGCCCGCGGAGCCGAATCCTAGGTGCACCGCCGCGCTCGTGCTGCGGCATACTGGCCGTCTGTGGGGCTGATCGCTCATGACGCTGCTGATCCTCGGGCTGGTGCTTTTCCTGGGCGTCCATTCCGTCCGCATCGTTGCGGAGGGCTGGCGCGGAGCGCGTGTCGCGCAGATGGGGCTCAAGCCGTGGAAGGGCATGGTCACGCTCGTCTCGCTGATCGGCTTCGTGCTGATCGTCTGGGGCTACGGCCTCGCGCGCCAGGCGCCCGTGATGCTGTACGCGTCGCCGGTGTGGACGCGGCATCTAGCCGGGGTCCTGATGTTGCCGGCCTTCGTGCTGCTGGCCGCGGCTTACGTGCCGGGCACCCGAATCAAGCGCGCAGTGGGCCATCCGATGGTCGCCTCGGTCAAGACCTGGGCCTTTGCCCACCTGCTGGCGAACGGCACGCTCGCCGATGTGGTCCTCTTCGGGTCGTTCCTGGCCTGGGCTATCGCCGACTACGTCTCGGCGCGAAGGCGTGACCGCGCGGCTGGAGTCGTCTACATCGTCGGTCCCACCACGCGCGACGTCGCAGCCGTTGCGATTGGCATCGTCGCGTGGGTTGCCTTTGCGTTCTGGCTGCACGGCTGGCTGATCGGCGTGCGGCCGTTCGGCTAAGCCGCAGTTCCCCTGCGAATGTTCGGCTGCAACGCGCGGCCGGCACTGCCATACTGCAAGTGCCCCACTGAGCGGAGGCGCGCATGCGGAATGGCATTTTCATCAGCTATCGGCGCAGGGACACCGAGGGCGAAGCCAGCCGACTGTCCGAAGACCTGCGGGACGGCCTCGAAGGCGTGCAGATCTTCCGCGATGTGGAGAACATCGCGCCGGGCGAGGACTTCATCGTCGCGCTGGAGCGGGCACTGGACGAATGCGCGGTCATGCTGGTGATGATCGGGCCGACCTGGCTGGAAACGCGCGATGCCGACGGCAAGCGCCGTTTGGAGGACGCCGCCGACTGGACACGTCTGGAGATCGCCACCGGCCTGAAGCGCGACGTGCGTGTGATTCCGGTCACCTGCCGCGGCGCCAGGATGCCGGAAACGAAGGACCTGCCGGAGGATCTGGCTGCGCTTGCACGGCGGCAGGCGATCGAGATCGACAACAACCGCTGGCGCTACGACGTCGACCACCTGGTCGATCGCCTCGTGCAGATCCCCGGCATGCGCAAGCGTGCACGAACGGAGGCGGCGCCGCCCTCCGCCCCCAAACCCGCCGGCTCGCGCAAGGGACTCATCATCGGCGGTGCGGTCGCAGGGGTGATCGCGTTGTGGGCGATCGGGTCGCAGATGCAGGAGAACGTCGACACGGGATCAACACGCGCAGTTCCGGATACGCTTCAGCGCGGCACTGGATCCGGAACCGCGGCGCAGAAGATGACGTCACCGCCCCCGGCGGCGAACATGGTCACCGAACCTGCGCCACCTCCGGCCGCGCCGGTGGTGACCACTGCCCGCAGTTCGATCAGAGACGTCTCTGGCCTCTGGCGCACGACCACCGGCGAGATCTATGAATTCCAGCAGGACGGCACGCGCATCGTGATGGCCGCCGCAATGAACGGGGTCGTCGTCGGGGGCGGGCAGGGGTTGGTGAATGGCGCCAACCTGCAGTTCGCAATGACGATCAACGCCAACGGTATCCCGATCAACATCAACTGCAACATGAACGGGGCGCCGGACAATCGTTCGTACACGGGTGTCTGCATGGGTCCGCGCGGCCAGTATCCGGCGCAGTTCTTCCGCTGAACAGAGAGTCCGGCGGGCCGTTATGCTGGCCGTCGCTGAGCTCGACGAGGACTACGATGAGACTGTGGAACGCAACGGCGCGCGGTGCACTTGCAACGTTGCTGGCGACCCTGACGCTGGTGCTGGGCGGTTGCTACACCTACGCGCCGCCGCCGGGGCCGAGCACCTATGACCGTGCCTACAGCGCGATGCTGGCCGCGATGTCCGATCAGGGCGTGAACGTCACCGATGCCAATCCGACCTCCGGCCTGATCACGGGTCAGCGCGGCGGCATCACCGTCATCGCGACCGTGGCGCCGCAGGCGGACGGGACGACGAAGGTGGAGTTCCGTACACGCGGCGACATCGCCCAGGACCCCCAGCTGATCGACCGCATCACGCGTTCTTATAACGCCCGCATGGGGCGCTGATCCGCGGGGGCGCGGCGGTCAGTCGGCGTGCGCGCCGACGATCGTCTCGATGCGCGCCAGCACGTCGGGTCCGAGCTTGCCGACGACGTCGAGGGCCTTCATGTTCTCCTCGATCTGGGCAACGCGGGTCGCGCCCGTGATCACGCTGCTGACGCGCGGATTGCGCAGGCACCACGCCAGCGCCAGCTGCGACGGCGTGCAGCCCACGTCGGCGGCAAGCTTCGCGAGTTCACCCACCGCCGCATTCTTCGCCGGGTCCGTCAGGCTGTCGCGCAGGAACGCATAGCTTTCGAGCGTGCCGCGCGACCCTGCGGGTATCCCGCCGCGGTACTTGCCCGACAGCAGCCCGGACGCGAGCGGGCTCCACGTCGTGAGTCCAAGTCCGATGTCCTCGTACAGCCGCGCGTATTCCTGCTCGACGCGACGGCGATGCAGCAGGTTGTACTGTGGCTGTTCGACCACCGGCTTGTGCAGGTTGCGGCGGTCCGCAATATCCCAGGCGGCGCGGATTTCGTCCGCATTCCATTCACTGGTGCCCCAGTAGAGCGCCTTGCCGCGCTCGATGATGTCGTGCATCGCCCAGACCGTTTCCTCGATCGGCGTGTGGGGATCGGCGCGATGGCAATACACCAGGTCGACGAAGTCGAGCTGCAGCCGCGCGAGCGATCCGTCGATCGCGTCGAGCAGGTACTTGCGGTTCAGCGTGTTGTTGTCGTTCGGACCGGTGCGCATGCCCCAGTAGAACTTGGTCGAGACCACGAAGCGGATGCGCGGCCACCTGAGTTCCTTCAGCACCTTGCCCATGATCGCTTCGGACTCGCCCTTGGCGTAGATCTCGGCGTTGTCGAAGAAGTTGACGCCAGTGTCGTACGCCGCTGCCATCAATTCGCGTGCGGCCCGGGTGTCGACCTGGTTGCCATAGGTCACCCACGAGCCGAAGGAAAGTTCTGAAACCTTGAGGCCGGAGCGGCCGAGGCGGCGGTAGTTCATCGCGATGAAGGGTTGTGCTGAGACGAAGCGTGCAGTCTACTGAGCCTGAGCGCCGAGCCTGAGCGTCGGCCCGATCGTGCCGGCTCGGCTCAACGCTCGCGGGTCAGCGGTACGAAGCGCACGCCGATCGTCCTGCGCGTGACGGTCCGTCCGTCAGCATCGCGCTGGATCAGCAGCAGTTCCTGGTCCATCGGTCCAGCACCGACCGGAATCACCATGCGTCCGCCCGGCGCCAGTTGCTCCAGTAGCGCCGGCGGCACGTGATCGGGCGCGGCGGTGACGATGATGCCGTCGAACGGGGCGGCCTCGGGCCAGCCGCGGTAGCCGTCGCCGATGCGGGTTTCGACGTTGCGCACGCCCGCAGCGTCCAGCGCCGCGCGCGCCTGCTGCGCCAGCGGCGCGACGATCTCGATCGAGTACACGGTCCGGACGCAGGCGGCGAGCACGGCGGCCTGATAGCCGGAGCCGGTGCCGATTTCGAGCACGCGGTCGGACGCCCGCGGCTCCAGCAACTCGGTCATCAGGGCGACGATGAATGGCTGCGAGATCGTCTGGTCGTGCCCGATCGGCAGCGGCCGGTTGTCGTACGCGCGGGACGCCAGCAGCGGTGGTACGAAGCGCTCGCGCGGCACCGTTTCGATCGCGTGGCGCACGGCGGGACTCAGGCGGGTGACGCCGGTGCTGGTCGCCGTTTCGCGCACGTCCTGGTCGATCTCGGCCAGCATGCGGCGGCGCGCGGCATCGAGGTCCTCGCCGGGCGCCGCCTCTGGCAGCACCAGGGCGGCGAGTGCGGCGCCCAGGCCCGCGAACATGCTGCGTCGAGTCGCGCGATCGATCACCGCGGCGCGGCGTGGATCGGGTCGACCCAGTAGACGGTCTCCGGACGCTCGACCGGCTCGATGTCGAGATTTACGACCACCGATTCGTTGTCGCTGCGGACCAGCACGCATTCGAGAACCGCGTCGGGCGACGCGTTGATCTCTTGGTGCGGCACATACGGCGGCACGAAGATAAAGTCGCCCGCCTCGGCCTCGGCGACGTACTCGAGCCGGTCGCCCCAGCGCATGCGTGCCCTGCCGCGCACGACGTAAATCACCGACTCGAGCGCGCCGTGGTGATGCGCGCCGGTCTTCGCGTTCGGATCGATCGTCACCGCGCCGGCCCAGAGCTTCTGCGAGCCGACACGCGCGGCGTTGATGGCTGCGGCGCGTTTCATCCCCGGGGTTTGCGCGGTGTTCGGATCGAGCTGGTTGCCCTTGATCACGCGCACGCCGTCCGTGCGCCAGTCGCGATGAGGATCATGCATGGCTGCCTCCTGAAGCTTCATCTTGAGCGCGGCACCGGCGCGTGACAAGCGGGGTCCGGGGTACTTGCCCAGCACGCGCGCAGGGGCATAAGCACATGCCGAAGCCGCCGCACTCCGCACCGCCGATTGCATCAGACTTCAGGGTTTGGAGTTTGTGCATTCGACGACGATGACAGCGCCGCGCCATTGGATCGCACGCGGGCTCGCAGCCCTGCTGCTGGCGAGTGCCCCGCTGCTCGCGCTCGCGCAGCCGCTGCTGTCGCCGGCGGAACTGGCCGTGCGCCTCGCCGATCCGCAGTTGCGGATCATCGACATCCGACCGCGCGAGGGTGCAGCGGGCTACGACGGTGGCCACCTTCCGGGTGCCCTCAGTGCGCCCTACGAGCGCTGGCGCGGACCCGACGAGAACCCCGGCGCGCTGCCGGATTCCGGGCAGATCAGCGCATTGGTCCGGTCGCTCGGCATCGACGCGACGACCCCGGTGGCAGTCGTGTACGAAGGAGGCGACGCCACCGAGTTCGGCGCGGCGGCGCGCGTGTACTGGACGCTGAAGGCCGTCGGCCTGCCGCAGCTCTCAATCCTCAATGGCGGCATGAAGGCGTGGCGCGGCGCGGGTGAACCGGTCACGACGCAGCTGCGCCCGGTCGCGCCGACCACCTATGCAGCGCAGTGGGATCCACGTCTGATCGCCACGCAGGAGGAGGTTGCGCAGGCCATCGGCCGGCAGCGGCTGATCGATGCGCGGCCCGCGCCGTTCTTCCGGGGCGAGACCAAGCACCCTGCGGCGCGGGCGCCGGGCACGCTGGTCGGCGCGAAGAACGTCGAGCACGACGTCTGGTTCATCCGAGGCAGTGCCACGATGCAGTCGAGCGTCGAGCTGCGTCGCATCGCGCAGCAGCAGGGGATCGGCCAGGCGCAACCCACCGTGTCGTTCTGCAACACCGGCCACTGGGCCGCGACGAACTGGTTCGTCCTGTCGGAAGTACTGGGCCAGCCGGACGTGAAGCTGTATCCGGAATCGATGGTCGGCTGGTCGCGCGCCGAGCGGCCGATGGACCACGTGCCCAGCCGCCTCCAGCAGTTCTGGATGCAGCTGAAGGAAGCCGCTGTTTCCATGTAGGTCCGCCGCGGACGCGGCGCGCGCTTTGCCCCGGGCCGGATAATGTCTGCCGTGTCCACTGTCCTGACCTTTCCGGCGCGCGGCGTGCGGCGCGAAACGCGCGTCGCGGTGCTTGCCCTGTCATTGGCTGCGCTGGTTGCGTGGCTGGGCATCACGTTGCTGGTCGGCCTGCGCCAGGGCTTCCTCTTCCTGATCGGTGTCGGCTTCGGCGCGGTGCTCGCCGGCGTCTCGTTCGGCTTCACGACCGGATGGCGCGTGTGGATCCGCGATCGCGATCCAACCGGCCTGCTGGCTCAGTTCGTCGCGATCGGCCTGGCAATGGCGGTGACCATTCCACTGCTGGCCAGTCATCCGGAACTCAGCGGCGCGATTGCGCCGGTGTCGGTCAGCGTTGTGATCGGCGCTTTCGTGTTCGGTCTTGCGATGCAGGTCGCCGACGGCTGCGGCTCGGGCACGCTCTACAAAGCGGGCCTGGGCAATGCTTTCGCGCTGCTGGTGCTGCCGGGCTTCATTGCCGGAAGCTTCTTCGGTTCATTGCACCTCGACCGCTGGCTCGCGCTGGGCGCCTTGGAGCCGATCGCGCTGCAGGATCATTTCGGCGCTGCCGGCGCGGTCGCGCTGCAGGTGGCAGTCATGGCCGTGCTTGCGGTGTTGCTCTGGCGCCGCCGGCGCAGCACGCAGACGCGCTGGCGCGGCCGCGGCATCTACATCGGTGCAGTGCTACTGGCCGTCTTCGGGGTACTGAACCTCATCGTTGCCGGGCAGCCGTGGGGCATCGTCTACGGCCTCGGCCTGTGGGGTGCAAAGATCGCAAGCGCGCTCGGCATGGATCTCAGCACCAACGCCTTCTGGGGCCGCGAGTCGCAGCAGGCACTGCTGCACGCCTCGGTGCTGACCGATGTCACCTCGATCACGAACTTCGGCCTGCTGGCGGGATCGCTGATCGCCGCGACCGCAAGGGGTACGGCCTGCCCGCCGCCAGAGGCGCAGCGTGCGTCGCAGTGGATCGCCGCACTCGTTGCCGGACTGGCGCTGGGCTATTCGTCGAGGCTGGCGTTCGGCTGCAACGTCGGCGCGTACTTTTCGGGCATCTCGAGCGGCAGCCTGCACGGCTGGATCTGGTTTGCCGCGGCCTTTGCCGGATCGCTGATCGGCGTGAAGGTGCGCACACGCCTCGGATTGCCGAAATGAAGCGCGCGCTCGTCTTTGCGGCGATCTTCTGGGCGGCCGGCGTGCTCCTGCTGGTGGCGGACTGGGCGCGGTCGACGCCGCACAACCGCTTCGACGAGCCGCCGCCGTGGCAACTCGGGCAGGAGAAGGTCGAAGGGGCCGGGCACTGCGCGGCGCCGCTGAAGTGAGGCGGCGCTACTCCGCCGGCAGAAAGCCCTCGACCGAGAGATAGCGCTCACCGGTGTCGTAGTTGAAGCCGAGCACCCGGCTGCCGGGCTTCAGTTCCGGCAGCTTCTTCGCGATGGCCGCGAGCGTGGCGCCCGAGGAGATTCCGATCAGCAGCCCTTCCTCGCGCGCCGCGCGGCGCGCCATCTCGCGCGCTTCCTCCGCCTCGACAGTGATCACGCCGTCGAGCACTTCGACCTTCAGGTTGTTCGGAATGAATCCGGCGCCGATGCCCTGAATCGGGTGCGGCGAGTGCTTGCCGCCGGAGATCACCGGCGAGAGCGTCGGTTCGACCGCGAACACCTTCAGCTGCGGCCACTTCGGTTTCAGAACCTGGCCGACGGCGCTGATGTGGCCGCCAGTGCCGACGCCGGTGATGATGGCGTCGAGCCCTTCGGGAAAGTCGCGCAGGATCTCCGGTGCGGTCGTGCGCGCATGCACGTCAATGTTCGCGGGATTGTCGAACTGCTGCGGCATCCAGGCGCCGGGTGTTTCGTCGACGATCTGCTGGGCGCGCTCGATCGCTCCCTTCATGCCTTTCTCGCGCGGCGTCAGCACGAATTTCGCGCCGTACGCCAGCATCAGCCGCCGGCGCTCGACCGACATGCTGTCGGGCATCACCAGCACCAGCGGATAACCCTTGACGGCGGCGACCATCGCCAGACCGATGCCTGTATTGCCTGAGGTCGGCTCGACGATCGTGCCGCCCGCCTTGAGCGTTCCATCGCGCTCGGCGGCCTCGACCATCGACAGCGCGATGCGGTCCTTGATCGACCCGCCGGGGTTGGCACGCTCGGATTTCGACCAGACCTCGTGTCCCGGAAACAGCCGGTTGATGCGGATGTGCGGGGTGTTGCCGATCGTTTCGAGAATATTGGCTGCACGCATGGGACGCTCCTGAGGATTGCCGCCGACGGTACGCGCGGCGGGATGGCGCCGATATCACCAGAGTGCATGAGGATATCGCTGTGGCCGACGGCGAATGCCTGCGTGTTCGCTGCAACTTCCGAGCCCGCGCGGCGCATTATGCTGGCGGCAACATGAATCTTCCGATCAGCTATGACGATGTGGCGGCCGCGGCTCAGCGCCTGGCCGGCATCGCACACCGCACGCCGGTGCTGACCTCGCGCACCGCCGACGAGCTCACCGGCGCGCACATCTACTTCAAGTGCGAGAACCTGCAGCGCATGGGGGCATTCAAGTTCCGCGGTGCCTACAACTCGCTCGCGCAGTTCACGCCGGAGCAGCGCAAGCACGGCGTGGTCGCCTTTTCGTCCGGCAACCACGCGCAGGCGGTGGCGCTCTCGGCGCGGCTGCTCGGGATGCCCGCGACGATCGTGATGCCGCAGGACGCGCCGGCCATCAAGATCGAGGCCACGCGTGGCTATGGGGCCGAGGTGCTGCTGTATGACCGCTACACCGAGGACCGAGAAGCGATCGGACGGCGGCTCGCGCAGGATCGCGGCATGACGCTGATTCCACCCTTCGATCATCCGCACGTGATGGCCGGCCAGGGCACCGCGGCGCTCGAACTGATGCAGGAGGCCGGCAATCTCGACCTGCTGCTTGTCTGCGTCGGGGGCGGCGGCCTGATCTCGGGCTGCGCAGTTGCCGCACGCCATCTGCAGCCGGCGTGCCGCGTGGTCGGCGTCGAGCCGGAGGCTGGCAACGACGTGCAGCAGTCGCTTGCGCGCGGCGAGATCGTCCACATCGACGTGCCGCGCACGATCGCCGACGGCGCGCAGACCCAGCAGCCAGGCCGCTACACGTTCCCGGTGATCCAGGCGCGGGTATCACAGGTCGTCACCGTCAGCGACGAAGCGCTGCGGCGCGCGATGCGGTTCTTCGCAAGCCGCATGAAGATCGTCGTCGAGCCGACCGGCTGCCTCGGTGCGGCCGCGGCGTTCGAGAGTGTGGTGACCGTGCGCGGCCGCCGCGTCGGCGTGATCCTGAGTGGCGGCAACGTCGATCTGGCACGCTACGCGGCGCTCATCGCCGCATAGCGCCGCTCTCAGCTCACTCGCCGCGGATCACGCCGCAGGCGATGCGCGGCCCGGAATTGCCGGCGGGCTGCGTGCGATAGTCGTCCGGATTCTGGTGGATCACGATCGCACGGTTGACGACCGAGTTCGGCCCTGGCGCAACCGTCAGCAGGTCGGTCGTGAAGACCGCATTCGCAACGCCTTCACCATTGGACTCGAGGTTCGGCAAATCACCGGCGTGCCGCTCGCCGGACCCCTGCGCGCCATGCGGCTTGCCGCCCGGATTGAAGTGACCGCCGGCGCCGGTGAAGTCGCCAGTGCAGTCGCCCTTTTCATGGACATGGAAACCAAACTTGCGGTTCGGTGGCAGTCCGTTGATGTCGACGCGAACCACGGTCTTCCCCGCGCTGGCGCCGCTAAAGCTGCTCCTTTCCTCGGGTTGGTGGAAAGTCACGCGTCCCCAGACGCGACTGCCCTCGCCGCCCTGCACGTTCGCCTGCGCATAAGGTCCCTTACCGAAGGTGTCACAGCCTCCGCTCAACGCCGCCGCAGCGGCCAGCACGATCCAGTATCCCCGCACGATGATCCCCCGATGCGCCTATCGACGCGCCAATGTTCGCCCGGGTCGGCGCGGCGCGCAATCTTGCGCAGACCGGGAGGTGACGCGCACGCGAGAAATGCAGCACGTGCCGGCCCCTTACTCGCGCATCGCGCCAGAGCCGCCTTCCTAGGATGGGACGCAGTCCGTTTCGCTGCAACGCCCTATGCCTGTCCGCGCTGCCTTTCTCTTCCTGCTGGTTCTGCTGCTGCCGTCCGCGGCGACTGCGATCGAGTGGGTCGGCACCGTGGTCCGTATCGTCGACGGCGACACGTTGACACTTCTCGACACGAGCCGCGTGCGACATCGCATTCGACTCGACGGCATCGATGCCCCCGAGCGCTCACAGCCTTACGGTCAGCGCGCACGCGAGTCCCTTGAAGGACTCACACACGGTCGCGCCGCTCGCGCCGTATGTACCAAGACTGACCGGTATGGCCGCGCGGTCTGCAGCGTGACGGTTGATGGAGTCGATGTCGGGCTGGAACAGGTGCGCCGCGGGCTCGCCTGGCATTACGTCCGATATGCGCGCGAGCAGTCGCCGCAGGCGCGAATCGACTATGCGGAGGCCGGGGCCGCGGCGCGCGTCGCGCGCCTGGGCCTGTGGAGCGACACGCAGCCCACGGCGCCGTGGGACTACCGGCGTGAACACGCCGCCGCGGCGCACTGACACGAGTGCGCCGCTTCTGCGGACAACCAACGCTTCAGCCCTTGATAATCCCGCACGCGATGCGCGGCCCGGAGTTGCCAGCAGGCTGCGAGCGGTAGTCGTCGGGATTCTCGTGCACCACGACCGCGCGGCCGACGACCGAACGGGGTCCAGACGCCACCGTCAGCTTCGACGAGGTGTAGGCGAGGACCGCGTTGCCCTGGCCATCGGACGCGAGGTTCGGGAGGTCGCCGGCGTGGCTTTCGGCCGTCTTGTGATCGCCATGGGGCTTCGTGTCGGGATTGAAGTGTCCGGCCGCGCTCATGAAGTCCGGTGCCGAGCAGTCGCCCTTGTCGTGGACATGGAAGCCGAACTGGCGGTTCGGCGGCAAGCCGCTGACCTCCGCACGCACGCTCGTTCCCCCGTCGACCTCCTGGAATGTGACCTTGCCGACGACCCGCCCTCCCTTCGCCGCATCGAGTTGCGCCGAGGCCGATGGGCCCTTGGGCGAGGATTGGCAGCCGGCCAGCGCCAGCAGGACAGCCAGAATCGTCAGCGCTCTCATCGTCGCTCCCCGGGTGGGCCGCAGAACGTAAAGCGTGGATCTTACGGCGCTGTGGGCTTTTCGAGGGTCAGGTCTCAGCCGGCGCGGCCGATGATCTGCGCGTTCGCGACCAGCTCCTCGAGCAGCGCCATCGACGCCCGACCAGGCACGGTGTAGGGATCCGGCATCGGCTTGTCCGAGTATTTCAGCAGCAGCGACGGATTGACTTTGGCCAGGTTCACCTGGCCCATCGTCCAGCTGGCGAAGTGGCGCTCCGGAACTTCCGCGTAATGCAGCAGCGTGACATCACGATGGCGCGTATCGCGGACGATCTTCATGTACAGCGCGTTGACCTCCTCGCGGCCGCCTTCCAGCGCCTGCATGTAGCTCTCGCCGCAGTGGCACAGCACGCCGGTGATGCCATGCGCCGGGTTGTAGGTGCGCGACTCCTGCAGGATCGAATCGATGATCTGTTGCGTGACGGCACCGGCCGAGCGGCTGGCATACAGCAGGCGGACGAGCATCGCGGTCCTCCGGTCAGGCGGTCTTCATATTCAGCAGCGCGAG
>DATKAJ010000104.1:0-54286 GCA_035498175.1 Burkholderiaceae bacterium | reverse complement strand
TTGTACGGGCCATCCGGGATCGGTCCGGCCGTCAGTCTCGCGTAGATTTGGTCGATCTGCTCCTGGTCGTATTCCTTCAGCATCGCCGGCGTGAGCTTGGCGAGATCGACGCGGGCCAGCGGAAACTCATGCTCGACGCGCGCGAAGTCAGCCTTGGAGGCGTAGCCCGCCTGGTAGGCGCCGAACTTGATGCCGGCCGGCGGCTTTTCACTGCAACCGACGGCGAGGAGCACGGCCACCGCACTGATCGGAGCCAGAAGACTGCGGAGACGAAGCATGCGCGCCTCCATTACAGCGTCGCCACGAAGGCGATCAGCGCCTTCTTGTCTGCGTCGGAAAGGTTCTCACCGAAGCGGTGGCCGCCGTTCTCGATGTCCGCAGTGCACGAGCTGTACACCTCGAGCAGCCGCGGATATCGGCGCATCGCTTCGACGAGCTGCTGTGGATCCCTGGCGATGTCGGCCGTGACCGAGCGCAGGTCGGCAGTCACCTGCCTGGCTCCCGCCTCGCCGAGTTGCTTGGTGAGTTTCGCGTCGAGCGCCGTCGGGTCGAGCTTCGACAGGATCAGGTCGTTGACGAACGCCTTGTGCTGGAAACTTGCCAGCGCGCCAACGGCGGTGCCCGCGGGCAGCACCAGCTCGAAGCCGACGATCTGCTTTTCCTCCTTGCCGTCCCAGGTGTGTGGCCCCAGCGCCATCCGCACCTCCTGATCGAAGCGCGACAGTTTCGGCACACGCCGGTCGGGATAGAGCAGCTCGTTCATCGATGCCACGTACAGCTTGAAGCGCCCGTCCACGCTCGGGTCGAACGCCCAGCAGGCGGAGGCCTTGTCGGCCGGCAAGGGAATCCTGTTCCCGTCCACGTAGGGCGAGCGGTAGAACTGGTTCGCCTTATTGGTGGGCTGCCCGCAGATCTCCGGACCGACCGCGTTGTTGTGCATCAGCGGCGCGGTCGCCCAGACCGAGAGCAGCGAAATGTTTCGATACGAGCCGCGGCCACCGTCGTGCGGCTCCTTGATGTTCGGATCCGTTGTTCGGGCTCGCATGGTCTCCGAGCCGTACTCCTGCCACACGTGGCCGGCCATGTGGTTCGAATGCAGCGCGCGACAGCGATTCGTTCCGACTTCGGTGGCGAGCGTGGCCTGGTCCGATCCCATCCAGTCGGCTCGCATGCCGGCCGCGTTCACCGCCCTGAAATCGCGGTTCTTGAAGAGCCGGTCGGGCGTCTCCGGAATCGACGAATGGCAGCGTGCACAATTGGCGGCGAAGACTTCGCGCCCGCGCATGACGGCGTTGGGACCGAACTGCTTGTCGAGATCGCGTTCGAGGTCGGCCTCCGTATAGGTCGCCTTGGGATTGGACGCCTTGCGCTCGTTCGCTCGGGCAACCGCCAGATCCGTCGCCGACGCTTCCCTGGATGTCAGGAAGGCCAGGATGTCCGGCAGGCGATCCTCGATTGCACGGAAGTTGGGGCAGTCACGGCGGCACTGCCCGATGTCGAATGGCGTCTGACCGAAATTGCGGCTGGTCGGATCCAGTTGCCGCAGGTCCGTCAAGTGGTTGACCCAGCACTGCTCCGAGCACGATCCGATATTGAAGTAGACGCGCTGGATCGCCTCCAGCGCGCCGATCGAATCCTCTCCGCCCTTCAGGATGTGGTGCACTGTTTCCGTCGCGAGGCTGCGCTGCCAGCACTTGTTGTCGCGCCCGGGCTCGCACCAGCAGGTGGCGTCCTCTTTGGTGCAGGCTTCGACCCGGCGCCACTTTTCGACCTTTTCGTTGGGGAACGTCGGTCGCACGGCAGTGTTGAAGATGGCGTTGATCGTCCCCGGGTTGTGCACCTGGTCGGTCGGGATCGCCGACGTGTCGGAGGTTCCGGGCCGGGCGTGCGCAAACATCTGCGCTTCGAGTGTCGTTCCAGACATGCCCGACGTCAGGATCTCCGAGACACGCGAATACTGGTTGCCGATGGCGCCCTTCAGGTTCTCCCAGCGCGGGCTGGCCGGATCCTTCGGGGGGTTGAGCGGGTCGAACGCGATGTGGCACGAGCCACAGCTGGTTCCGATCAGGAACGGCGGTTCAATGGAGCCGTCAGCAAGGCGGTTGAGTGCGGCGTCGCTCGACTTCGGATTGTTCGACAGCTTGCCGCGATAGCCCTCCCAGCTTGCGAGGCTGCCGTTGACTTTGAGCCACCGCGCCTTGTCGAAGCGTGGGTTCGGAAATTTCCGATAGCCCAGCGCTCCGGTCGAAGTCCCGAAGGCCAGGTCGCAGGCCGACTGCCGCTGATCCTTCGCCTTGAAGTGAGGGTTGGACGTGTCGAGCGGAGCGTCCTTGAAGTCGCACGCCGGATCACGATAGCCTGGCACGCCGACGAACTTCAGCAGTTCGTCGTCACCGGGGCACCAGTCGAACCCATAGGTTTCCTCGAGGCTCTTTGCCGGGCAGTCCTTGCTGCCCGGTACGCAGCAGCCCGGATCGTTGATGATTCCCCAGGCCGCGAAGCGGTCGCCGCGTTCATTCGCATTGAGCACGCGGTACCAGTCGATCAGCACGTTGACGCGTTGCTGAAAGACGTAGGTATGAAAACGCGAGTTGCCGGCCGTGGCCTTGTACCAGATCTCGCGCCCGGCCTGCTCCGGCGGCGTCAGGTGCGACGCGACCGCGTAGAAGTCGGGATGATCCGCGGCCGATCGGGCTGCCGGGGCGTCTGTCGCCGCGGGCGCCGCTGCAGGCGCCTGCGCGACGACCATCTGTGGCGAGGGGGCCTTCGAGAGGACCGCGGCTGCAATCGCCGCACCGAACACAAGCAGTGCTGCCGTGACCGCCGACCGTCGCATATCGTCCCCGTCCGAAAGAGCCCGGCCAGAATAGTCCCGGCAGCGTCACAGGGGGAATCATGGATTTGCGGCAGTCGCTTTCCTGAATATTCACGTGGCGCAGGGCGCGGCGCCGACCGTGCGCATCCCGCAGAAAAGACGCGGAGGAAGCAACGCGCCGTGGTTGCCTTGAGCTGAGTTAACGAACAGGCGCGCGACTGGTTTGCGCTCATTCATCGGCTGCCGTCGGCAGCAGGTGCCGCCCACTGGCACGGCAATCAGAATGAGTGGTGCCAGCCCACGGTAATCGAGTGCGGCAGCACCTGGACAGTGATCGGAGTCTCCCGTCCGTGCGCGTACCAGCCCGCCAGTCCGCCGAGCGCCCAGCCGGCGATCACGTCGGTCTGCCAGTGCGCCTGATTGCGGATACGTCCCGCGCCCACGTAAATGGGCACCAGCAGCAGCGAGTACACCAGAGGCTGTTCCCGGGCGTACTGGAGGATGTATGGCGTCACCAGCGCCGCAGCCGAGGCGGCCTCACCGCTCGGAAAGCTGTAGTGCCCGGAACCCTGGAACCAGAGGCACGGGTTGTTACCCTGCGTCGGGCGGGCCCGTGTGAAGATGTATTTGCCCGCCTCGGCGCCCACTGCGGTCAGGATCTGCGAATCGATGCCTTGCCACATAGTTCGACCGAGTGGTTCGTCGGCGCCCAGCCACAGCGCACCTCCGATCTGGCCGAGCGTCAGCGTGATCATCAAGCCGCGGTATGCCGTCGGATTCCATACGCCGGACTCGCTGAATGCGACCTCATGGTCGATCTTCGACCAGCCGCAGTTCTGCTCCCGCAGCGGTGAACACAGGGCGAGCAGCAGGATGCCGACGACGCCGATGACCGCGGACCGGAGCCCCAGGCGCAGCGCCAAGCGGCGCTGCGGCTCGCTGCCGGCGACTGGCCTGGCGGCGAGGACCGACCTCGAGCCGGGGAAACCGTTTGCCGTGAACAGTCCGCAAGCGAACGCGCGTGTGGCCATCGATGAGCGCCCGCAGGCGGCATCAATCTCGACCCGTCCATTCTGCGCTGCGAGGCAGTTAAGTAGCTGACCAGTAGCTGACGACTAGCTGCAATGGGACTCACGTCGCCCGGGTTCAGCCCCGACGGCGGCCCGGGCAACATCTGCGCTCCGTTCGGTGAAGGGTCCGGAGCGAACTGCGTAAGTCGACGACCTCGCCTGCCGGTGCGAGATGGACGTCAGCACGTGCGTGCCGTAGCCTGCCCGCGGGCAACGAGGTAGATCGGCATCCCGCAGTCCCGTGCACATGAGGCGGAAGCATGATTTCGACGCTCATCAGCCATTGCCACGCAGACTCTGAGTTCGCCAGCCGGCTCGCTGCAGACCTGAGAGCGGCGGGCGCTGGAGTGGTGCTGGCGCCGCTCGACCGCGACGCGGGCGGGCAAGGGCGCAGGGCCGTTCAAGCCGCGCTCGCCCAGTGCACTGAATGGCTGGTGGTCCTGTCGCCAGGCGCGGTCCGCTCGGCGAGCCTCGGTCCCGATGTCGCCGCGGTCGCGGGCCGGAAGATCCCGATCGTCGCAATTCTCTGCCAGGACTGCGAAATTCCAGCACCGTTCCGGCCGCTGGAGGTTATCGACTTCAGGACGGATTACGCCGGAGGGCTGCGGCGACTCCTCGCGAAGGTTGCTTCCACGCAGGGCCGCTCGGCCGCAAGTGCCGCGGGGCTATACGTTCCGCCGGGCCATGCGACGACTGCAGGACCCGCCAGCCCCGTGAGCGCGAAACCGGATGAAAAGCGCTTCGGGTCCGCAGACCGACATCAATCGCGTGCAGCTTCACCCCCTGAAGGCATGACCAAAGCTACGACGAGCACTCCGGCAAACCACCCCGGGCGGGGACTGCGAATGCTGGGAAGCACCTTGCTGGCAATTTCGATCATCGGGCTCCTTGGCGTCCTGGTACTTGCGGGAGCGGCCCTCGACTCGGCGACGGGCTGGGCCACGTTGGCGATCGGGCTGTCGATCGTGTTCTTCGCTGCATTCGCGGGCACTAGGCTCCTCAAGCGCGGAAAGCAGACCGCTGCAGTATCCGCCCAAGCGGCACTCGCACAGGACGCGCGCGCTCCAGTCGTGTACCTGAGATCGTTTCAGGACGACCCAATCGCCGGCGAAGGCTCCCTCTCGCCGTCGATGCTCGGCGGTGGCGCGATCGTGGGAGGCATGGTCGCGTTGCTCAACATGGCCGGCGGCGTTGCATCGGAGGAGGAGCAGCTCGCAGAGGCCCTGCACGCCCTCGGCCCGGTCGTCGCGGTGGGGAAGCCCGGTGAGAAGCTGCCCCAACTGGGCGCAGCCCGGATGTACGTGCAGGATTCCGAGTGGAGACAAGTCGTTCGGGGTCTGATGTCACGCGCCGGCCTGGTCGTCTTGCGCGCTGGAAAGACGGACGGGTTGTGGTGGGAAGTCCAGACAGCGGCAGAGATCGTCAGCCCCGAGCGGATCGTCTTCCTGCTGCCTTACGAACGAGAGCAGTACGAACAGTTCCGATCCCGCGCGGCAACCATCTTCAGGCATCCGTTGCCGGAGTACCCGGCGGGGAAGAGACGCGGCAACGCCGGGAGCGTGCAAGGCATCATTTACTTCGAACGGGACTGGACCCCGCACTTCCGGCAGCCAGAAGGGTTCTACCAGACGCCGAAGGCCTGGCTGCTCGTGTTCAGAGTGATGTTTCAGCCGGTCTTCGAGCAGCTCGGCGTCGACGTCAAGCTGCCGAAGAGGAGCGTCTGGAAGCTGTTGATGCTGGTGGTGCTGGCCCCGATTGCTGCCCTCGCGGCGACGATCGTCGTGATGGCTCTGATCGGAGCGCTGATCAGACTCTTCTGAAACACGAACGCCCCTGGTGGGGCGCTTGTGTCTGGCGGAGACGGACGGATTCGAACCGTCGATGCACGTTTTTGCGCGCATGCTCCCTTAGCAGGGGAGTGCCTTCGACCTCTCGGCCACGTCTCCGGAACCACGAAAAAACCCGCGCGGGTCGGGCCCGCGCGGAGGCAGAAGTGTAGTCGTTGGCGCCGGTGGCAGCAACGCTCAGGCGGGCACCTGATCGAGTCCGAAGGCCTTGTGGAGCGCGCGCACCGCAAGCTCCATGTACTTGTCCTCAACCACGACCGAAATCTTGATCTCGCTGGTCGAGATCATCTGGATGTTGATGCCCTCCTCGGAGAGCGTGCGGAACATCAGGCTCGCGATGCCGACGTGCGAGCGCATGCCGATGCCGACCACCGAGACCTTGGCGGTCTTCGGATCGCCGACGATCTGTTTGGCGCCCACATGGTCCTTCACCTTGCTGTTCAGCACGTCTAACGCCTTCTGGTACTCGTTGCGATGGACGGTGAATGAAAAGTCGGTCGTGCCTTCGACGCTGATGTTCTGCACGATCATGTCGACGTCGATGTTGGCGTCAGCGATCGCGCCGAGGATCTGGTAGGCGATCCCCGGACGGTCTGGGACGCGCGTCAGGGTGATCTTGGCCTCGTCGCGCGAGAACGCGACGCCTGAGATGACAGCCTTTTCCATCTTCCGTTCTTCCTCGAAGGTGATCAGCGTGCCTGAGTTCGCTTCACCCGCCAGCGGCATGTCGGGCTCGGTCAGGCTCGAGAGCACGCGCAGCGGCACCTTGTACTTGCCGGCGAATTCGACCGACCGGATCTGCAGCACTTTGGACCCGAGACTGGCCATCTCGAGCATTTCCTCGAAGGTCACACGGTCGAGCCGCCGCGCTTCAGGGACGATGCGCGGGTCGGTCGTATAGACGCCGTCGACATCGGTGTAGATCAGGCACTCGTCGGCCTTGAGCGCAGCGGCCAGCGCGACCGCGGAGGTGTCGGAGCCGCCGCGGCCGAGCGTGGTGATGTTGCCGTGCTCGTCGGCGCCCTGGAATCCAGCCACGACGACGATGGCGCCCTGCTTCAAGTCCTGCCGGATCTTCTTTTCATCGATCTCGAGGATGCGCGCCTTGGTGAAGGCGCTGTCGGTCAGCACGTGCACCTGCGGCCCGGTGTAGCTCTTTGCGTTGAGACCACGGTCCTTCAGTGCCATCGCCAGCAGGCCGATCGTCACCTGCTCCCCGGTCGATGCGACGACATCAAGCTCACGCGGATCGGGGCTGGGCTGAACTTCCTTGGCGAGCGCCAGCAGCCGGTTGGTCTCTCCGCTCATTGCCGAGACGATGACGACGAGCTGGTGCCCTGCCTTGTGCCATTTTTCAAGGCGGCGCGCGACGTTCTTGATGCGATCGACCGACCCGACCGACGTGCCGCCGTATTTGTGGACGATGAGTGCCATGGCCGCGCGGGCGCTTCGCGCCGCGTATGTGTATGTACGATTGAAAAGATCAACTTGTAATTATAGGTGCGGGCGTGTTCGCATTCGACTGATACGCGTCAGTCCGCGCCGTGTCGGCGCGGTGGGCCGCATCCGGGCGGCCCCTACTCGTCGAGCAGCGAGGCGTCGGGCCGCCACTCGATCGCGATGCGCTCGCCGTCGCGATCTGTCAGCCGCACATCGGCGCCGAGACCGGCGACGAAGATGAGCTCGTTGTCACGCCACAGCAGTGGCAGCCGCGCCCGCTCGAACTCGGCAATGCCAGCGTCCTGGTACAGCCGCTTCAGCGTTCTTGATGGGCGGCCGGCTCGCGGTTTGAAGCGCTCCCCGCCGGCCCGCGGGCGGGCCTCGAGCGGCTGCGCAGCGAGCCACGCGGGATCGAAACCTTCCGCATCATGCAGGCGGCGGAAGTGCAGCACCCCGCCCCAGCCCGGCAGCGCGATTTCGTCCTCGCCGCTCCAGCGCACGCTCTCCGCGTCGCGGACGCTCGAGTCGCTCTCCTTCACCAGCAGCAGCCCGCGATAGCGCCGCACCTCGCGGTCGCCTGCACGCACCAGCAGCCGTGCGTCGCTCCGGGCGTCGCGCGCCTGCTGCTGGATCTCGACCAGCCGCGCCCGCGAGACCGCTTCGATTTCATGGCTGGCGAGCCACGCGCGCAGGACCCAGGTCTGGCGTGCCTCGGGCAGTGTCGACAGCACGTCGAGCCGCAGCATGCCCGCCGGCGCGCCGAGCTGGCACGCGGCCAGGTCATCCGCAGCGACGCTGCGCAACGCTTCGGCGGCTTCAGCCACGAGTTCCACGGAGCGCGCGGCCGCGGCGCGGAATCCCGGCCGCAGTTCCTCCAGCCGCGACAGCACATCGAGCCGCAGCGCGTTGCGCAGCAATGCGCGATCGTCGTTGCTGTCGTCGTCGACATACTCGAGGCCGTGCGCGGCGACATAGCGCTCGATGTCCTCCCGCGCGATGTCGATGAACGGGCGCAGCAGCAGCGGACCATGGTCTCCGATCGGACGCGCCGGCGGGAACGCCGCGAGTCCCTCCGGCCCCGCGCCCCGCAGCCACTGGATCAGGAAGGTCTCGATGCGATCGTCGCGGTGGTGCGCCACGCAGATGACTTCGGCGTCCACTTCCCCGGCGACGTCCGCCAGCGTCTGGTAGCGCGCCGCGCGAGCCGCGGCCTCGATCCCGCGGCCTGCGCGCCGTACGGAGACGTGGCGCCCGATGAAGCGCGCGCCCATCTTCCCGGCGTGCTGCTCGCAGTGGGCCAGCCATTCATCGGCGCGGCGGCTCAGCCCGTGGTTCACGTGAACCGCGACCACCTCGCGCACGCCGGATCCGCGCTGCCGGGCCAGCCGACACATCACATGCAGCAGCGCAGTCGAATCGCGGCCTCCGCTGTACCCGACGACCGCCGTCGCCGGCGCCGGCCGCGGCACGCGCCGCCTGAGCGCGGGCTCCTCGCCCGAGCTGGATTGCGCTCGCGCCTCGGCATCGCGCAGCGCCTGCGCCGTCGCGTCCAGAAGCAGGCGATCGAGCGGGTCAGCCTTCGTCGGTCGTGTTCTTGAAGCGGCCATAGGCGAGAAGTCGCGCATGCCGGGCCGCGAGCAACTCGCGCGGCTTCATGCCCGCGAACTGCCGCAGCGTATCGGCCAGTCCGCGCTTGAGCAGCGCCGACATCTGCTTGGAGTCGCGGTGCGCGCCGCCGAGCGGCTCGGTGACAATCTTGTCGATGAGGCCCAGAGCCTTCAGCCGATGCGCGGTCAAGCCGAGTGCTTCGGCGGCCTCGGGCGCCTTGTCTGCGCTCTTCCACAGGATCGACGCGCAGCCCTCGGGCGAGATCACCGAGTACGTGGCGTACTGAAGCATCAGGACCTGGTCGGCCACCGCGATCGCGAGCGCGCCGCCGGAACCGCCCTCGCCGATGATCGTCGTGATGATCGGCACCTTGAGCTGCGACATCTCGTACAGGTTGTGCCCGATCGCCTCCGACTGGCCGCGCTCTTCCGCGTCGATTCCGGGATAGGCACCCGGCGTGTCGACGAACGTGAAGACCGGCAGGCCAAACTTCTCGGCGAGCTTCATCAACCGCAGCGCTTTGCGGTAGCCTTCGGGCCGGCTCATGCCGAAATTGCGCAGCGCGCGCTCCTTCGTATCGCGGCCCTTCTGGTGGCCCAGCACCAGTACGGCCTGCCCGTTGAAGCGCGCGAGCCCGCCGACGATCGACAGGTCATCGGAGAAGCTACGGTCGCCATGCAACTCGTGGAAGTCGGTGAAGATGTCGCCGACATAGTCGAGCGTGTAGGGTCGTTGCGGATGCCGGGCAATTTGCGACACCTGCCACGGCGAGAGCTTGGCGTAGATGTCCTTCATCAGCGCCTGGCTCTTCTTCTGCAGGCGCTCGATCTCTTCGGAGATGTCGACCGCCGAGTCGTCCTGCACGAAGCGCAACTCGTCGATCTTCGCCTCGAGCTCGGCGATCGGCTGCTCGAATTCCAGGAAGGTGGTCTTGGCCATATTGATGTCGGTTCTAGTACTCGACCGGCACGGGGTCCAGACTGCGCCACAGATACCAGGTTGCGACGCTGCGCCAGGGCTCCCAGGCGGCTGCGAGCGCGACGATCCGCGCGCGGCCGTCGCGGCCCTGGATTGGCGCGCCGTCGAAATAGTTGAGACTCACGGCCTTCAGCAGCCCCAGGTCGTCCAGCGGCAGGACATTAGGCCGGAGCAGATTGAAGATCAAGAACATCTCGGCGGTCCAGCGGCCGATGCCGCGGATGTCGACGAGTTCAGCGATGATCTCCTCGTCGGACTGCGCCCGAAAGCGCGTGGCATCGACGTGGCCGCTGACAAAGTGCTGCGCGAGGTCGCGGATGTACTCGACCTTGCGGTCCGACAACCCGCACGCGCGCAGCGTCGGCGCGCGCCGGCGCAGCACCGCGCGCGGCGTCATCTCGCCACAGCATTCGGCGAAGCGGCCCCACACTGCCTGCGCCGCTTTCACGGAGATCTGCTGCCCGACGATCGAGCGCGCCAGCGTCTTGAAGGCGTCGCCGCGCGACGCCAGCGCGACCCGCGGATGCGCAGCGATGATGCGCGCCAGCGTCGCGTCGCCGCGCGCCAGCGCGCGCCGCGCCCTCAACCAGTATTCCGGACGTTCCGCGCCTACTGCCGTCGCCACGTCGTGCCGGCTGCGCCGTCCTCGAGCACGATACCTTCAGCGGCGAGCACAGCGCGAATCCGGTCTGCCGCGCCGAAGTCCCTCGCCTTCTTCGCCGCGCTGCGCTCGGCGATCAATCCTGCGATGCGCTCCGTATCCGCGGAAGCGCCGCCGCGCAGGAAGTCTTCCGGCGCACGCTGCAACACGCCGAGCACGGCACCGAGCCTCCTGAGCTGCCGCCCCAGCGCCGGCGAACGGGTCCGGTTCACCTCGCTCGCAAGATCGAACAGCGTCGCAACCGCGATTGAGGTGTTGAAATCATCGTCCATCGCCGCCGCGAACGCCGCCGCGTGCGGCTCGTCCCAGTCGAGCGTGCCATCGTCGGCCGGCGCGTCGCGCAGCGCCGTGTACAGCCGCGTCAGCCCCGCGCGCGCCTCGACGAGCTGCTCCTCGGTGAACTGGAATTGGCTCCGGTAATGCGAGCGCAGCAGGAAGAAGCGCACGACCTCGGGGTCGTGACGTGTAACGGCCTCACGGATCGTCACGACGTTGCCGAGCGACTTCGACATCTTGTCGTCGCCCATCCGTAGTGCGCCGGTGTGGATCCAGAGGTTGGCGAAGGTCTGGCCGTACGCGCCCTCGCTCTGCGCGATCTCGTTCTCGTGATGCGGGAAGATCAGATCCGGGCCGCCGCCGTGGATGTCGAAGGTGTGCCCCAGCAGTTCGCTCGCCATCGCCGAGCACTCGATGTGCCATCCGGGACGTCCTGCGCCCCATTGCGATGACCACTGCGGCTCGCCCGCCTTCGCCTTCTTCCAGAGCACGAAGTCGAGCGGGTCGCGCTTGCTGGCATCGACGGCGACGCGCTCACCGGCGCGCAGTTCGTCGAGCGAACGCCCCGAAAGCTTGCCGTAGCCCGCGAAACTGCGGACAGCGAAATTGACGTCGCCGTCGTCGGCCTGGTAGGCGAGCCCGCGCTTCTCCAGGAGGCCGATGATGTCGAGCATCGGCGCGATGTACTGGGTCGCGCGCGGCTCGTGATCCGGCTGCAGAAGCCCGAGTGCGGCGAAATCCTCGTGCATTGCCGCGATGTACTTCGCCGTGAGCTCGGACGGCGTGATGCCCTGCTCGGCCGCGCGGCGGATGATCTTGTCTTCGATGTCCGTAATGTTTCGCACGTAGGTCACGTCGAAGCCGCGCGCGCGCAGCCAGCGCACCATCACGTCGAACGCGACGAAGGTCCGACCGTGGCCGATGTGTGTCAGGTCCTGAGTCGTAACCCCGCAGACATAGATCCCGATCCGGCCCGGCACGAGCGGACGCAGCGGCTCCTTGCGACGCGTCAGCGTGTTGTAGATCTCGATCATCATGGGGGATCCCGGTGAGCGTCCGGCGCGCGCGCCGGACGGTGCGGTGGGCGATGGACTGCGCCGGAAAGCGGGCTCCTCAACAGCGCCGGGAGCTCATGTCACGCGGGGCTCGGTTGTAGAATCGATTCAGTATATCAATGCACCTCCGCTCCGATGCCCGATTGCGCGGCCTGCGCAGTCCGACCGATGTTGCTCCGTCGCATCCTCCCGATCGCGGTCGCCGCAACCCTCGCCTCGACAGCGTGGGCCCAGGTCTCATCGGCCATCCCGCCGCAAACCGTCGGCACGCTGTCGGCCGACCGCGAGCTGCCAACGGAGCTGCAGCAGGTTCAGCAACTGATCAATTCCGGCCGGCTGCCCCAGGCACTGGCGCGCGCCGATGCCCAGATCGCACGCAACCCGCGCGATGCGCAGATGCGCTTCGTGCGGGGCGTGATCCTGACCGAGATGAAGCAGAAGGATCAAGCGCGCGAGGTGTTCCGGCAGCTCACGGAGGATTTTCCGGAACTGCCCGAACCCTACAACAATCTTGCCGTCATCTACGCCAGCGAGGGACGGCTCGACAACGCACGGGCTGCCCTCGAACAGGCGCTGCTCGCCGCCCCGAACTACGCGACCGCGTATGAAAATCTCGGCGACATCTATCTGCAGCTGGCGGCCGACGCCTACGAGCGTGCGACCAAGCTCAGTCCGGCGAATCGCCAGGCCGGTACGAAGCTGACGCTGTCGCGCGATCTGATCACGAAGGTGCGCGGCGTGCGCTGAACTTTCCCCGGGGGATCTGCAATGAAACGACTTGGCCTGCTGTTCTCGCTGCTGCTCGCGCTGCCCGCGATCGCGTGGGCGCAGCGCGTAGCGCTCGATACGACGCTGGGGACGATCGTGATCCAGCTTAACGCGCAGGCGGCGCCGAAGACCGTCGCCAATTTCCTCGAATACGTGAAGAGCGGCCATTACGACAACACGGTGTTCCACCGTGTCATTGGCAACTTCATGATCCAGGGCGGCGGCTACACTGCCGACCTCGCGGAAAAACCGACGCGCGCGCCGATCCCCCTCGAGAGCCAGAACGGACTGAAGAACGAACGCGGCGCGGTCTCGATGGCGCGGCGCGGCGATCCGAATTCGGCGACCTCGCAGTTCTTCATCAACGTCGTCGATAATCCTAACCTCGACTATCCGAAGCCCGACGGCCACGGCTATGCCGTGTTCGGCAAGGTCGTCGAGGGCATGGACGTTGTCGACAAGATCCGCGCCGTGCCGACAGAATCGCGCGGGCCGCACGCCAGCCTGCCGGCCACACCGGTCATCGTCAAGTCTGCGCGTATCGTCAAGCAGCCCTAGGAGCACGCATGATCCGCCTGTACACGACCCTCGGCCCGATCACGATCGAGCTCGACCACCAACGCGCGCCGAAGACGGCCGAGAACTTCGAGGCCTACGTCCGCAACGGCTTTTACGACGCCACGCTGTTCCACCGGGTGATCAATGGCTTCATGATTCAGGGCGGGGGCTTCGAGGCGGGGATGCGGCAGAAGACGACCGAGGATCCGATCCCGAACGAGGCGCGCAACGGCCTGCGCAATGCCAAGTACACCGTCGCCATGGCACGCACCAGCGATCCAAATTCGGCCACGGCGCAGTTCTTCATCAACGTGGCCGACAACGATTTCCTGAACCACACGGCGCCGACGCCGCAGGGCTGGGGTTATTGCGTATTCGGCAAGGTGGTCGAGGGCTTCAACGTCGTCGACAAGATTAAGGCGGTGCGCACCGGCCGCCGCGGCGGGCACGCCGACGTGCCCGAGGTCGACGTGCTGATCGAACGGGCTGAAATCATCCAGTGAACGCCGCCGAGGCGACACCGCCGCCCGCGCTCGCGGTCGCGTCATCGGTCGCGCCGCTCGTCGATCCGGTCTTCATCTCGGATCTGCACCTGACCTCGGAGCGGCCGCGCACGCTCGAGCGCTTCCTCCGCTTCCTGCGCGAGGATGCACCCCTGCATCCTGAACTCGTCATCCTCGGCGACCTGTTCGAGTTCTGGATCGGCGACGACGCCGGCGCGGCCGCTGCTCCTGTCATCGCCGCGCTGGCATCAGCCAGTCGCCGCGGTCAGCGCGTCCTGGTCATGCACGGCAATCGGGACCTGCTGCTCGGCAGCGACTTCGCGCGGACGGCGGGCTGCACGCTGCTTGCAGACCCGATCAGCCTCGAGGTGGCCGGCACGCCGACCCTGCTTTCGCATGGCGACGCCTGGTGCACACGCGACGTCGCCTACCAGCAGTTCCGCACGATGGTGCGCGCACCGGCATTCCAGCGGGACTTCCTGGCCAAGCCGGTGGCCGAGCGCATTCAGGTGGCACGCAGCGCGCGGATGCAGAGCGAAACCGAGAAGGCGATGAAGGCGGCGGACATCATGGATGTCACGACCGAAGTCGTATCGGCGGCGATGGTACAGGCCGGCGTGCGCCGCGTGATCCATGGCCACACGCACCGGCCAGGCACGCATGTGCATGAGGTAAACGGCGCGCTGGCGGAGCGCTGGGTCCTGCCCGACTGGGACAGCGATGCGGCCGAGCCGCGCGGCGGATTTCTGGATTTCGACCGCGGCCGACCGCGGCTGGTGTTCTTCGACGACTAAGTAACCCGCGGCTACTGCGCACCTCCGGTGACCGTGGCGATGATCTCGACGCGGCGATCTGGCGCCAAGCAGGCGATGAGCGCGCTGCGCGGCGAACCCTGTCCCTTGGCGCGGCACTCCTCCTCGGTGATCTTCAGCTGAGTTTCGCCGCGACCCTCGGTCGTGATGATGCCGGCCGGGATACCGCGGCCCACGAGATAGGTCTTGATTGCATTGGCGCGTTGCAGGGACAGCGCCTGGTTGTACGCCGGGGCGCCGAGCGGATCGGTGTGGCCGATGATGGTCATCGACGTCAGTCCGGTCACGCCCGCCTGCCGCATGCCTTCGATCATGTTCTCGATGCGCGATTCACCGACCGGTGTGAGCGTCGCCTTGTCGTAGGCAAACATACCATCGGCGGACAGGTCGAACGTGTGCTTGGGCGGTCCCCGCTTCGCCATCGGGACCGGCGGTGGCGGCGGTGGCGGCGGCGAGACCGGTGACGCTGCCGCGACCGGTGCTGTCGCGGGCGGTGGTGGTGGCGGTGGTGGCGACGCTGCGGAGGGCCGCGCCGCAGACTCGGTGACGGCCGGGGCCGTGCCGATCGGAATCAGGACACCGACGTTCAGCACCCAATCGCCAAAGGAGTTCTGGCTGACCAGCTTGCCGCTGTTCGCGTCCCAGCGATAGCGGCCGTCGATGAAGAACCGTGCCCATTTGCCAAGCGCTAGTGTCACACCCAAACCCGCATTGGCCGTGACGCTCGTCTTGCTGGCGCCGACGCTGTCGTTGATGAGCCCCAACCCGGCGATCGCGTAGGGCTGGAACTCGTCCCAGCTGGCGCGCCCCTGCCGGCCGAGGAAGTACCACTTGCCGTTGGCTTCGAGAGTCCAGTTGTGCCAGTTGTCCGGAGCGCCCTGCGCGGGCAACTCCTCATATGCACCGCGCACCTCGACGTCCCAACTCGGTGCCAGCGCTTTGCCCGCGGCTATGCCGAAGCCGGTGCCGTCCCTGGCAAGACGTGCACTGTCGGGGAAGGTGAACTGAACGAACGGGGCGACATACCAGCGGTTGTCCCACCACAAGTCGGCCGGGTAGCTCAGCTGCGCATGGGCGCACGCCGACGCCGACAGCCCAACCAGTACCAGGATCCGCCGCACCAGCCGCTTCATGCACACCCTCCCCACCCTGACAGCCTTGGATGATCGCGGACTATTGCACGGAGCACGGCAGGCTAAACCCGTCCGTACGGACGGAATTTCATGCCAAAAGCGAGTATCAAGCCGCGCGGTCACTCGTCAACGAGGCGGTTGAGCTGCCGCGGATCGACCGTCGGCGCCTCGCGCTTGGCCTCGTCGAGCATGATGCCGTTGCGCTCGAGCGCGGCCACCAGGCGCTCGATCTCGCGCTGCTGCGCGGCCGCGTGATCGATCAGGCCGTGCAGTGCCTTCGCCAGTGGATCGTCACCGTCCTGCGTCAGACCGTAGGCGGAGAATCCCATCTGGTTGGCGACGTGCTCACGCTGCGCGTCGAGGTCGCGGTGCAGGATCCGCGCCGGATTGCCAACGGCGGTCGCGCCCGGCGGCACTTCCTTGACGACCACCGCATTCGAACCGATACGCGCACCGTCGCCGACCGTAAAGCCGCCCAGCACCTTGGCGCCGGCGCCGACGATCACGTTGCGACCGAGCGTTGGGTGCCGCTTCGCTCCCCGCGTAAGCGAGGTGCCGCCGAGGGTCACGCCCTGGTAGATCGTCGTGCCGTCGCCGACCTCGGCCGTCTCGCCGATCACGATACCCATGCCGTGGTCGATGAACACATAGCGCCCGATCGTCGCCCCGGGATGGATCTCGATCCCGGTCAGCCACCGCGAAAGGTGCGAGATGAAGCGGCCAAGCCAGCGCAGGCCCGCATTCCAGCACGTGTGCGCCAGCCGGTGCAGCGTCAGCGCGTGCAGCCCCGGATAACACGTCAGCGCCTCCCAGCGTGACCGCGCCGCAGGGTCGCGCTGGATGATGCAGTCGATGTCTTCGCGCAGTCTGCTGAACATGAGAGAGGGCCCGTCGGAGTGCGCTGAGATTGTACGGACGCACCCACTCAAACTACGTGTCGCCGCGGTCCGCGCCGCCGCGCTTGCGTCCGGCACGATCGGCGCGGGACTGGATCACGGCAGCCAGCACGCCTCGCAGCAGGTCCACCTCGGTCTGCGTCGGTTGCGCACGATTGAAGAGCCGCCGCACACGCACCATCAGCGTCTTCGGCTCGGCCGGGTCGTGGAATCCGACCGCGGTCGCAGCCTCCTCGAAGTGGGCATAGAGCTTTTCAAGCGCCGCGACGCCTGCCGGCGGCTCGCCGCCTTCGAAGCGCAGCTGCCCGGCGTGGATCGCCGAGCTGCCGCGCAGGGCCAGCTGGCACTCGTACGCAGCGACCTGAACCGACTGCGCGAGGTTCAGAGACGCAAACTTGGGGTCGGCGGGGATGGCTGCGCACCACTGGCAGCTCAGCACGTCGGCATTCGACAGCCCGCTGCGCTCGGTGCCGAAGACGAAGGCCAGGTCGCCGCTGGCGATCTCGGCGAGCTGGCGCGCGGCATCGACCGCCGCGCTGTGGAGATCGCGCAGAGGTGGCCCGAACTCGCGGTCGTAACCGCTCAGCGCAATCGCCAGCTGCACGCCGGCCAGTGCGCCGAGCAGGTCGTCGTGGCTCTCGCTCGCGGCCAGCACGTCTGCGGCACCGGTTGCGAGCGCGATCGCGTCCGGATCGCTCCGATACGCGCGATCGCGCGGATTCACGACGACGAGGCGTGTGAAACCCATCGTCTTGAGCGCGCGCGCCGCCGCGCCGATGTTGGCCGCAAGCGTGGGCTCAACTAGCACGAAGCGCACGCGCCGAAACTGCGGGCTGAAGGCGGCTAAGGGCAGCGACACAAGGCGGCGCGAGGCATCGATCGACTAAACTTCACGGTTCAGTCTAAACGCGACCGCGCCGCCGGGCTCGCGATCCATCATGCACCCGATGCTCAACACGGCCGTGAAGGCCGCGCGCAAGGCCGGTTCGATCATCAATCGCGCCAGCATGGACCTCGACGCCGTACGCGTCGGCTCCAAGGGCCGCTCCGATTTCGTCACCGAGGTCGATCACGCCGCGGAACGCGCGATCATCGACACACTGCTGAAGGCCTATCCGGACCACGCGATCCTCGCCGAGGAGTCGGGTGCAAGCGGCCAGTCGGAATACACCTGGATCATCGATCCGCTCGACGGCACGACGAACTTTATCCACGGTTTCCCGCAGTACGCGGTGTCGATCGCGCTGCGCCACCGCGAGTTGATCACGCAGGCAGTCGTCTACGACCCGACGCGCAACGAACTGTTCACCGCAACTCGCGGGCGCGGCGCGTTCCTCAACGAACGGCGCATCCGTGTCTCCCGTCGCGACCGTCTGGCCGACAGCCTGATCGGCACCGGCTTTCCATTCCGCAGCCTCGAGCACCTCGACGAGTACGTCCGCATGTTCAAGAGCATCACCGAGTGCACGGCCGGTATCCGCCGACCAGGCGCGGCGGCGCTCGATCTCGCCTACGTCGCGGCCGGGCGCCTCGACGGCTTCTGGGAAATCGGCCTGTCGGCGTGGGACATGGCCGCCGGCAGCCTGCTCATCCTCGAGGCGGGCGGGCTGGTGTCGAACTTCAATGGCGAACCTGGATTTCTCGAAGACGGCCACATCGTGTGCGGCGCGCCGAAGATCTTTCCGCCGCTGCTGAAACTGGTGCAGCAGGTCCACCGCGGCAGCGCCTGAGTTCCGACGCGGCAGGCGCCGAGCACTCTGCGACCTCTCCACCCACCATGAACCGCGGCGAAGCCGGCGGCCACACGCCCATGATGCAGCAGTACCTGCGCATCAAGGCTGAGCACCCGCAGGCGCTGCTGTTCTACCGGATGGGCGACTTCTATGAACTGTTCTACGACGACGCCGAACGCGGGGCCGCTCTGCTGAACATCGTGCTCACCGCCCGCGGCACCTCGGCCGGAGCGCCCGTCAAAATGGCCGGCGTACCGGCGGTGTCGGTCGAGCAGTACCTGTCGCGGCTGGTGAAGCTCGGCGAAAGCGTTGCGATCTGCGAGCAGATCGGCGACCCGGCGACGAGCAAAGGCCCGGTCGAGCGGCGCGTCGTGCGCATCGTCACACCCGGGACGCTGACCGACACCGGCCTGCTACAGGACAAAGCCGATGCGCCGCTGCTCGCCATCGCGGCACCGTTGCAACGCGGCGCCCCGTTCGGCCTGGCCTGGCTCGTGATGTCATCCGGGGAACTGCGCGCTGCATCCGTGCCCGGCAGCGCGCTACCTTCCGAACTGGCGCGCGTCGCGCCGTCCGAGGTGCTGGTCCCGGAAACGTATGCCGAGACGCTCGCAGCGGCCGTGCGGCAGGCAGGCGCCGTATCCCAGTCGCGCCCGGACTGGCATTTCGATGCGGTCCGCGGCGCCGCGGGCCTGCGCGAGGCGCTGCAGGTTGCCACCCTCGATGCCTTCGGAGTAGCCGACGCGCCGGAAATCCTCGCTGCGACCGCGGCCCTGCTCGACTATGCGCGCTCTACGCAGGGCGGACGCCTGCCTCATATCGCCAAGCTGAAGCGTGAGGGCAGCTCGGACTATGTCGCGCTCGATCCCGTCACTCGGCGTAACCTCGAAATCACGGCGACGCTGCGGTCCGACGACGGACCGACGCTGCTGAAGCTGCTCGACCATGGCCAGACGGCGATGGGCAGCCGACGCCTGCGGCACTGGCTGCATCATCCGCACCGCGACGCCACAGTGCCCCGCGCGCGCCATCGCGCCATCGCCGAACTCCTCGAGCGGGCGGATCTGTTGCAGGCCCTGCAGCAGAGCCTGCGTGGCCTTTGCGACCTGGAGCGGATCGGAACGCGAATCGCGCTGCGCACGGTCCGTCCGCGCGAACTCGCGGCGCTCCGCGATGCGCTGCCCGCTGTCGAGCGCGTTGCCGCATCGCTGTCTGCCGTGGCATCCCCGTTGCTCGCCGAGGCGCGCACGCGATGCGGCGCCCCTCCCGGGTTGCGCGGTCACCTCGTGGCACTTCAAGCCGAGCCGGCTCACTCGCCGCGCGACGGCGATGTGATCGCTGCGGGCCACGATGCCGAACTCGACGAACTGCGGGCGCTGCGCGACAACTCGGGCCAGTTCCTGGTCGATCTTGAGCAGCGCGAACGCGCACGCACGGGCATCGCCAACCTGCGTGTCGAGTACAACCGCGTGCACGGCTTCTACATCGAGGTTACGCACGGGCAGGCGGCCAAAGTCCCCGACAACTATCGGCGACGCCAGACGCTGAAGAACGCCGAGCGCTACATCACGCCGGAACTGAAGGCCTTCGAGGATCGCGCGCTCTCGGCGCGCGAACGATCGCTGGCCCGCGAGCGTGTGCTGTACGAGCAGCTCGTCGAGGCACTGGCCGGCGAGGTTGCGGGCGTGCAGGCAATCGCCGACGCGATTGCCGAACTCGACGCGGTGGGCGCGCTGGCGCACCACGCGCGCATTGCGCGCTGGGTCGAGCCCGAACTCGTCGAGCGCCCGGGTATCGAGGTTCGGAATGGGCGCCACGCAGTGGTCGAGCACGAGATCGAAGCCTTCGTGCCGAATGATTGCGTGCTCCATCCAGGTCGCCGGCTACTGGTGATCACGGGGCCGAACATGGGCGGCAAGTCGACCTACATGCGCTCGGTGGCGCTGATCGCGCTGCTCGCCTGCGCCGGCAGTTTCGTGCCTGCGACCAGTGCGCGCCTGGGCCCGATCGACCGCATCCTGACGCGTATCGGCGCCGCCGACGATCTTGCGCACGGCCGCTCGACGTTCATGGTCGAGATGACCGAGGCCGCATCGATCCTCAACAGTGCAGGCGAAAGCAGCCTCGTGCTGATGGACGAGATCGGGCGCGGCACTTCAACCTTCGACGGCCTGGCACTCGCCGCCGCGATCGCGCGCGAGCTCGTCGAGAAGAACCGCAGCCTGACGCTGTTTGCTACGCACTACTTCGAGCTGACGCAACTCGCCGAGCAGCACCCCGAGGTCGCCAACGTCCATGTCGCCGCCGCAGAGTCCGGCGGCAAAGTGGTGTTCCTGCACGAGGTGCGCGCAGGGCCGGCGAGCCAGAGCTACGGTCTTGCCGTCGCGCAGCTGGCCGGCGTGCCGTCGGCTGTGGTCAGGCGGGCACGCGCGCTGCTGGTGCAACTCGAGGAACGTGCGCTCGGCCATCGACCGCAGCTCGACATGTTTGCTCTGGCCGCTGCCCAGCCGGCAGATCTCTCCCGCGAGCACGCGGCCTTGCGCGCACGCCTGCGCGATCTCGACCTCGACGCCCTGTCACCGCGCGCAGCGCACACGCTGCTGGCGGAGCTGCAGCGACTCGCCGCCGGCGACGACCGTACGAACTGATTTCAGTGTCGCGTCGGTGGCGTGCCGGCCACTGACAGAAAGCCGGGCACCTGAACGCTTTCCGCTTCGGCCAGCTCTTCGGCCGTGGCGGCGCGGACCTCGATGACGCGGATGTCGAAGCGCAAGACCATGCCGGCCAGCGGGTGGTTGCCGTCGAGCACGGCCATGCCGTCCGCGATATCGGTGACCGTGAACAGGCATCGATCCTCGCCGTCGGGTCCGGCGGCTTCGACCCGCATGCCGATCGCGACGTCTTCACCGACTTCGTCTGCCTCCACCAGCATCACGAGCTCCGGGTCGTAGTCGCCGAACGCGTCGTCAGGCTCGAGCTGCAACGTGACGCGATCGCCCGGCTCGCGACCTGCAAGCGCTTCCTCGATGCGGGGAAAGATGTCTTCGTGACCGTGCAGATACAGCAGCGGATTGTCGGATTTCTCCAGAAGTTCGCCTTGCGCGTCATACATCGTGACGTCGAGGCTGACGAGCGAGCCGTGCGCGATCTTCATGTCGAGGCATTATGCGCCGGGGCGATTCCTATAATCGCCTGCATGACTGGAGCGCCGCAACCACCCGTGCTGCAGAGACTCGGAACGCTTCCTGTCGCGCGATTCATGCGCGACGCCTGGCAGCGCAGACCGCTGCTGGTGCGCGCGGCCATCGCGGGATTCCAGCCGCCGGTGAACCGCACGCGGCTGTTCCAGCTGGCGCGGCATCCGGACGCAGAGACGCGCCTCGTGCAGCGCGAGCGCGGCCGCTGGCAGGTGCGCCACGGCCCGCTGGCGCGCCTGCCCTCGACCCGCACGTCACGCTGGACCGTGCTGGTGCAAGGAGTCGACCTGCTCGATGCCGGTGCACATGCGCTGCTGCAGCGGTTTCGCTTCATCCCTGACGCACGACTGGACGACCTGATGGCGAGCTATGCGACTGACGGCGGCGGTGTAGGACCTCATGTCGATTCCTATGATGTCTTCCTGCTGCAGGCATACGGCCGCCGGCGCTGGCGCATCGGGCGTCAGCGCGACCTGCGCACGTTCAAGGGCGCCCCGCTGCAACTGCTGGCGAAATTCGAACCGACGCACGAATTCATCCTCGAGCCCGGCGATCTGCTGTACCTGCCGCCGGGTGTCGCGCACGAGGGGACTGCGCTGGGCGAGTGCATCACCTATTCGATCGGCTTTCGTGCGCCGACGCACCAGGAACTGCTGGAGCCGTACTGCGCCGACCTCGCGGCACACACCTTACTGCGGGGCCGGTATCGTGATCGCGGGTTGGCGCCGACGCGCACGCCCGCCGCATTGCCTGAAGCAATGGTGAGACGGCTCCACGCTGCGCTTAGGCTGCGCGCGACGCGCGCTAGCACTGCGCGTTTCCTGCTCGGATATCTCTCGGAGCCCAAAGCACAGGTCATCTTTGATCGCCCGTCGCGTCTGCTCGGGCTGCGCGCGTTCGCCGCGCGGGTGCAGCGACAGGGCGTGGAACTCGATCACCGCACGCGCCTGCTCTACCGGGGCATGGCCATCGGCATCAACGGACAGTTCCTGCACGTGCCACGCGGCTGCAGCAGCGCGATGCGCAGGCTCGCGGACCGGCGCCAGCTGCCGGCCGCGCCGATGGCCGACGCTGTTCTCGGATTGCTGCATGGCTGGTACCGGAGCGGCTGGCTGCGCTTCGGGAGTGCGAAATCGTGAAGCCCTCTGAACTCCAGCTCGACGGTGCGGCGCCCGAGCGGGCGTTGATCACGTCACGCGCCGAGACCCATGAAGCGGCGAAGATTGCGCTGGGGCTGGCCCGACGCACTGTGCGCTGCCTGCACCGCGACCTCTCGGTGTTCGATCTTGCGAGCATCGCTGCGATTGGCCTGCTGCAGCGCCTGCTGCTCTCGCATCGTTCGGCCCGAGTGCAGTTGCTCGTCGACGACGCGGGCTGGCTCGAGAGTCAGGCCGCGCGACTGCGCGCGGCGCAGCGGCGCTTTCCGCACGCCCTCGAGATCCGGATCGCATCGGCGGACGATCCGGTCGGCGAAGACGCGTGTCTGCTGGTAGATGACCATGCGGCGCTGGTGCTCGAACCCAGCGCGACCACTCGCGGCGATCTCTGGATCTACAACAAGCTGCACGCGCAGCCCTTCAGCATGGCCTTCGACCGGCGTTGGAACGCGGGTGGCCACAACATTGCCGTGGTTCCACTGGGGCTGGGCTGATCCTCGCTTGCAATCACGGCTGTGGCGGCGCGCTTTGGTCTCGGGGCGTCAATCCACCTATAATTAGGGGTTTTCGCGGACACGGCGGTCGCACCGGTTGCGGCTGACACTGCCGAACCAGCCAAGAGAATCAGCTCCCAAACCCGAAAGTCGAAAGGAAACCCATGAAGAAGTCGCTGCTGTTCGCCTCCATGATGGTCGTCGCCCTCGTCGCCTGCGGCAAGAAAGAGGCGCCCGCTCCTGCTCCCGCGCCCGCTCCTGCCGCGGCTCCGGCGCCTGCACCGGCTCCCGCCCCGGCTGCTGATGCAGCAAAGCCGGCTGACGCTGCCGCTCCAGCCGCTGCGCCTGCCGCGACCCAGGACGCAGCCAAGGCCGCTGCCGGCACCGCGGTGGACCAGGCCAAAGAAGCCGCCAAGAAGTAATCGGACTCGCGTCAGCAAAAGGGCCGACGATAGTCGGCCCTTTTCTTTTGCTCAGGCCTCGCGCCAGGGCAGTCCGGCGAACTGGTCCGCGACGGCGATCTCGTCCGCCGCACAACCGAGCGCCGCGGCCAGCGCGATCCGCGCCAGCCCCGGTCGGTTGTTCACCGCGGACAGATGTGCGGCGGCGACCCATTCGAGCCGCGAATGCTCCGAGCGCGCAAGTATGTCGGCCGCCTGGTCATTCGACAGGTGTCCGAGCGATCCGGTGATGCGCGCCTTCAGGAACGGCGGATAGGCGCCGTCACGCAGCAGCGCCACGTCGTGGTTGCATTCGAGAATGAGCGCGTGCAGGCCAGAAAGGGCGGCGAGGATCTCGTCCGAGCATTCGCCGGCATCGGTCAGCAGAGCGGCACGGCGTGCGCCATCACTGAACGTGTACTGCAACGGCTCGCTGGCGTCGTGCGGCACGGCGAAGGGTTCGACCCTTAGCGCGCCGATCTCTATGGCGACGGCGGCTTCGACATGTACCCACGCCACGCTCCGCGCATCGAAGTCGCAGGCCGCGGCGGTACCGGCGCTGCAGTACACCGGCACCCCGTGGCGGCGCGACAGGCGCTCGACGCCGGCGGCGTGATCCGAATGCTCATGCGTGACGAACACGGCGTCGAGGGAATCGATGGCGAGACCGGCACGTTCCAGACGCCGCGACAGTTGCCGCAGATTGAAGCCGTTGTCGATGAGCACGCGGCTGCGCGCGAGCCCGTCGCTCGCCTCGACCACGAGCCCGTTGCCGCCGCTGCCTGAACCGAGACTGCAGAGTCGCAGCACCGATCAGCAACCTTAGCGCAACTGATCCTTGAGCAGCGCCAGGATGCGATCGCCGGCCGGTGAGCGCTCAGGCTTGCCGTCCTTGCTGTAGACCTGCACCCAGGTTCCGGAGTCGCCTGCCGCTGTCAGCTGTACGCGATATTGCGGAGCCTCGATCGGCTTCTCGCGTCCCATCAGTTTTGCCAGGAAGCCCTGCTGCTCCTTCGCCTTGGCCTCGTAGTCCGGGTCGAGATAACGGACGAAGTAGATGCCCTTGGCGCGATCACGGTCCTCGACCGTGAAGCCGCCGCGGTCGAGCGCGAGCCCGATACGGCGCCAGGCGCGATCGAAAGGATCATCGATGTCGAGGCGCTCGCTGCGGCCGTCAGAGCCCTTGATAATGTGCGTCGTGTCAGGCGGCGCCGGCGGCATCGCCGCGGGTCCTGCTGTGGCCACGACCGGCCGCGCACCCGCGGCCGCTGTGGCCGTCGCCGGGCCCGCTGACTTGTCGAAACGTACAAGCAGCCGCTGCAGCATCTCGGCTTCCATCTCCGGATCCGGCGGACGCGGCTGCCACGCCGTTCGGTCCTGCGCCGACGATGTGTAGACCTCGATCATGCCGCGATGGCTGATGAATATCTCCGAAGTGTCATTAGGTGTGCGCTCGATGCGCGCGCGGTACTTGTCCTGCTCGCCCGTGGAATACACGGAGCCGAGCACGCGGCCGAGCGTCTGCCGGATGATGTCCTGCGGCAGCTTGGCCCGGTTCTCGGCCCATACCGTTTCCATCGTGCCGGTCGCCTGATCGGATTTCTCGACCGCCAACCCGACGCTCGGCCAGAAGTCGAGCACGACCGGCCAGGCCTTTTCAGGGGGCATGTTTACGGCGAGCCAGCGTTGGCTGCCGTCGCGTTCGATGCGAGCCAGCGCCCCCGTCGGTGCGACCGCTGCTGCTGTCGTGCTTGCCGGCGCAGCCGCCGGTCCTCCGGGGCGTGCGACGCCGGCAGCGGAGGCCGTGACCGACTGCGGGCGTTCCGGCACGGTGAAACGCTCGTCGCGCGGAAGCTGCGACAGGTCCGGCGGGATCTCCAGCGGCGTCGATCGCGTCCGCGCCGCCTGGTAGTCCACCTTGTCGTTCAGCAGGTTGCCGGTCCAGCTGCAGCCCGCCACCAACACGGCGCAGGCCGACAGCAGCGCTTTCATGCACTTGCAAACGTTCATCAGGACTCCTGCGGGCTACAACCCCGCATCCTTCATCGCCGCCAGCACCGCCGGCTCAGCCGCAGTCGACAGCGGCGTCAGCGGCAGGCGGATACCCGGCGGGATGCGGCCCATCCTTGCGAGGGCCCATTTGACCGGGATCGGATTCGGCTCGACGAAGAGCTTCGAATGCAGCGGCAACAGCCGGTTGTTCAGTTCGCGCGCCCGCGCAAACTCGCCGGCGAGCGCCGCCTTGCACATCTCGCTGACGCCCCGCGGTGCGACATTCGCCGTCACCGAGATCACACCGTGTCCGCCCATCAGGATCAGCGCCAGCGCGGAGTCGTCGTTGCCGCTGTAGACCGCGAAGCCGGACGGCAGCCGCTTCAGCAGGTCCGCTGCGCGCGCCAGGTCGCCGGTCGCATCCTTGATTCCGACGATTCCTGGCACCTGGGAGAGGCGCAGCGTCGTGTCGTTTGCGAGGTCCGCGACCGTCCGCCCCGGAACGTTGTAGAGGATCATCGGCAGGTCGACGCTCTCCGCAATCGTGCGGAAGTGGCGGTACAGCCCTTCCTGCGTCGGCTTGTTGTAGTACGGGACCACCTGCAGCGTGGCGCTGGCGCCCACGGACTTCGCATGCCGCGTCAGCTCGATCGCTTCCCGCGTCGAGTTGCCGCCGGTGCCGGCGATCACCGGGATCCGGTTCCCGGCCGCCTCGACCGCGACGCGAATCAGCTCGCCATGCTCCTCGGGATCGACGGTCGGCGACTCGCCGGTCGTGCCGACCGCCACGATCGCGTTCGTACCCTCGGCGACATGCCACTCGATCAGGCGCCGATAGGCCTCGAAATCGAGCGCGCCGTCTTCGCCCATCGGCGAAACGATGGCAACGATGCTCCCCTTGATCATGGTCTGAGTTTCTCCCCGCGCAAGCGCGCGATTCTACCGTGCGGACCGCGCGCGACCGGGCTCTGCAGGCCCCTTACAGCACGAGCGCTTCGACCGGATCGAGCGCATCCGGTTCGAGCCTCCTCGCGGCCACCCGCTGAATGGCGGCCGGTGGCGCGCCCGCGACAATGCCGTCCTCAAACGCGAGCACACGCAGGCCGGCGCAAGCCTCGAGCAGCTCTCGCGGTCGCAGCAGGAAGTCGGGGTTGCGCGGCCGCCCGAAACGCTCGTTGCCGGCCGCAAAGGTTTCGTAGATCAGCAGGCCTCCTGCCGCAAGGCTTTCGATCATCCGCGGCAGCAATGGGCGATGCAGGTAGTGCACCACGACCACTGCATCGAAGGACTCGGCCGCGAACGGCCAGGTTGCGGCCTCGAGATCGCGCTGCATGAACGTCACACGCTCATGCCGCAGCGATTCGCCGCAGGCCGGGTCGATATCGACTGCGGTCACGACACAACCGAGCGTGGCCAGGTGGCGCGCATGGCGGCCGTTGCCGCAGGCGACGTCGAGCACGCGCGCGCCGGCCGTCAAGTGCGCAGCAAAGCGAACCACCCAGGGTGACGGGTCGCGCGCCAGCGGATTCGGAGTCGGGCGTGGCTCGGCCGCGCCGGCGGGGCCTGGAGTGTCAGTCGTAGGCAAGACCCATCGCACCGCGCACATCGCGCATCGTCGTCTCGGCGACAGCCCGTGCGCGCGCGCAACCGTCGTCGACGATCGCGCGCAGCAACGCCGGGTCGTCGAGGTAGGGCTGGGCCCGCTCGCGCCAGGGCTGCTGCTCGGCGAGCAGCGCATCGATCACTGGCTGCTTGCAGTCGAGGCAACCGATGCCGGCCGTGCGGCAGCCGTGGGCCGCCCACGCCTGGGTCTCTGCGCTCGAATAGATGCGATGCAGCTGCCACACTGGACAGCGCTCGGGCTCGCCCGGATCGCTGCGGCGAACGCGCGCAGGATCCGTGGTCATGCGCCGGACCTTCTCGGTCAGCACCTTCGGCTCCTCGCGCATCAGGATCACGTTGCCGTAGCTCTTGGACATTTTCTGCCCGTCGAGGCCCGGCAGCTTGGGCGTCTCCGTCAGCCTCGCCGCAGGCTCGAGCAGGATCGCCCGGCCCGAACCTTCGAGGTAGCCCGACGCACGTTCCCGGTCCTCCAGCGACAGGGTCTGGGCGTGCGCGAGCAGCGCACGCGCCTGCTCCAGCGCATCGGAATCGCCGTCCTGCTGATAGCGCCTGCGCAGATCCTCGAAGCTGCGCGCGGCCTTGCCACCAAGCTTCTTTACCGCGGCGCGCGCCTTCTCTTCGAACCCCGGCTCACGCCCGAACAGGCCGTTGAACCGGCGGGCGATCTCGCGCGTCATCTCGATATGCGGCACCTGGTCCTCGCCGACCGGCACCCAGCTTGCGCGATAGATCAGGATGTCGGCCGCCTGCATCAGCGGATAGCCGAGAAAACCGTACGTCGAAAGGTCGCGTTCCTTGATCTTCTCGATCTGGTCCTTGTACGTGGGTACGCGCTCGAGCCATCCAAGCGGCGTCGCCATCGTCAGCAACAGGAAGAGCTCGGCGTGCTCGGGCACGTGCGACTGGATGAACACGGTGGCCTTCTTCGGGTCCAGTCCTGCGGCGAACCAGTCGATCAGCATGTCCCAGACGCTGGCTTTCAGCACCTCCGGAGTCTCGTAGTGCGTCGTCAGCGCGTGCCAGTCGGCGACGAAGAAGAAGCAGGGATGCTCGTCCTGCAGCCGGATCCAGTTCTTCAGGGCCCCGTGGTAATGGCCGATGTGCAGCGCGCCGGTCGGGCGCATGCCGGAAAGGACGCGGTCGGGAGACATCGGAGATGCGGTTCTAGACGAACAGACGGACTACCGCCGTGCCAAATCGCACGAACGGTTCGATGAAGAACCCCAGCGTATTCGTGACCAGCAGCGCGATCAGGATGAAGAAGCCGTACGGTTCGACGCGCGACAGCGGGTAGGCCAGGCTGCGCGGAAGCAGCCCGACCAAAATGCGGCCGCCGTCGAGCGGGGGCAGCGGCAGCAGGTTCAACGCCATCAGCGTGATGTTGATTTCGAGTCCTGCCCGCGCCATCTGGAAAAAGAAGGTCTCCTGCACTCCTGCGGCCACCAAGATGCGCGCAAAGAGCACCCACCCGATCGCCATCAGCAGATTGATACCGGGACCCGCCGCGGCGACCCAGATCATGTCGCGCTTCGGCTGGCGCAGATTGCCGAAGTTGACCGGCACCGGCTTGGCCCAGCCGAAAAGGAAGCCGCCGCCGCCGAGCAGCCGCGAGCTGAACAGGATCGCGAGCGGAACGATGACCGTGCCGACCGGGTCGATGTGCTTGAGCGGATTCAGCGTTACGCGCCCGAGCATGTAGGCGGTCGAGTCGCCGAACATGCGCGCCACATAACCGTGGGCCGCTTCGTGCAGCGTGATAGCCAGCAGCACCGGGATCGCGTAGACGGTGATCGCCTGAATGATGCCGTCCATGGCGCGTCAGTCTATCAGCGGCCTGATTCGAACCCGGCTAGAGCCCGAGTGCGGCGAGATCGCCCTTGCCCTTGCGGATCACCACGGGCTCGGGCCGCGTGAGATCGACGACCGTCGTCGCCTCGATGCCGCAGGGGCCTGCGTCTAGCACGAAATCCACGAGATGCTCGAGCCGTTCACGGATGTCGCCGACGTCGTTCAGAGGCAGCTCGTCGCCCGGCAATTGCAGCGTCGTGCTGATCAGCGGCTGGCCGAGCACGTCGAGCAAGCCCAGTGCGACCGGATGGTCGGGAATCCGCAGGCCGATCGTGCGACGCGACGGGTGCGACAGCCGTCGCGGCACTTCGCGCGTCGCATCCAGGATCAGCGTATACGACCCTGGCGTGACGTCGCGCAGCAGCCGATAAGTCGCGTTGTCGACCTTGGCGTACGAAGCGAGGTCCGAAAGGTCGCGGCACATCATCGTCAGCAGGTGCTTTTCGTCGATGCGGCGGATGGCGCGGATGCGGTCGACCGCCGCCTTGTCGTCGAGGTGACAGACGAGCGCGTAGCACGAGTCGGTCGGAATCGCTCCGACGCCGCCGTGGTCGAGGATCTGCGCCGCCTGACGCAGCAGACGCACCTGCGGGTTGACCGGGTGCACGACAAAGAGCTGTGCCATCGCGACAGGGATAAGAACGTTCGACGGGAGTTGAAAGTGACGAAACGCGCGGCGCCCGGGATCTCACGCGAACCGGTGCCAGACCGGTGTCAGGCCGGCGGGCAGCGGCGCGACCACGCCCAGTTCCACGTTCTCCGCTTCGCCGGGCCCGTGGAAATCGCTACCGCGTGAGGCCTCGAGTTCCAATTCGAGCGCCATCCGCGCAAAGAAACGCGCCTGCTCGGCGGTGTGATTGCTCGTCACGACCTCGATCGCGACACCGCCGGCGTCCTTGAACTGATGCACCAGCTCGCGCAACTTCATGTCGCCGACGCGGTAACGGCCGGGATGGGCGAGCACGGCCACGCCCCCGGCCGCGCCGATCCAGGCCACTGCGTCAGGGAGCTGGGCCCATTCGTGCGGCACATAGCCCGGCTTGCCGACCACCAGGTAGCGCTTGAAGACCTCGCGCACGTCACGGCAGATGCCGGATTCGACCAGATGCCGCGCGAAGTGCGTGCGCGAGATCAGCTCCGGGTTGCGCACGAAACGGAGCGCGCCGTCATAGGCGTCCGGGATCCCGGCCGCAGCGAGCCCTTCGGCCATCTGCCGAGCACGCTCAGTACGGCCGCTGCGCACCTGCGCGAGCGCATGACGCAGCGGCCCGTGATCGGGATCAATGCCAAGCCCGACGACATGCACCGTTGTCGCGGACCAGGTCACCGAAATCTCCACGCCATGCACGAAGCGCAGTCCGACTGCACGCGCCGTCGCCTCGGCTTCCGCCAGACCCGAGACTTCATCGTGATCGGTCAGCGCGAACAGCTCCACGCCCCGGCCGTATGCGCGCTCGACCAAGTCGCGCGGGCTCAGCAGACCGTCGGAGACCGTCGAATGCGAGTGCAGGTCCGCGTCGAGCGCGGCGGCAGGATGGGATTGCGGAGGCGGATGGCGAAACACCGCCTCATTTTACCGGCCTGGCACGTCGACCCTGCGCCCGACGAAATCCGCAATGGCCTGCGCCACCGCTTCCGGCTGGTCGTGATGCACCATGTGCCCGGCATCCTCGATCACCAACGGCTCGCAGTCCGCGATGAATTCGCGTCGGCGCTCTACCTCCTCGAGCGCCGCATCGGACGATTCGGCAACGAAACGAAGCACCTCGGTGCTGGCGGCCCGAACCCACAGAACCGGACAGGCGATGCGCTCCCAGCAGGCCAGCACTTCATCGAGCCGGTACAGCGTCGGATTGACGATCCGGTGCGCCGGATCGCCAGCGACTTCCCAGCGTCCATCGGTGCGCGGCTGCGCCCAGTGGCGCGCGAGAAAGGCGGCCCGATCGGGGCGCAGCCGCCGGTTGTTGCGCATCAGGCGCGCGGCCACTTCGTCCGCGTCTGCGTAGTCCCGCAGCGTCGCACCGGCCCGCAGTTCGTCGAGCCACTGCGCGTAGCGCCCCGGCGCTTGTGCGGCGTGGGTCTCGCGCAGACCGAAGCCTTCGAGGTTGACGACGGCGCGAACGCGTTCCGGACGGATGCCCGCATACAGCAGCGCGACATTCCCGCCCATGCTGTGGCCGACCAGCAGCGCAGGGCCCGGCGAAAGATGGTCGAGGATGCGATCGAGATCCGCCAGGTAGTCGGGAAACCAGTAGCTGTCGCCGCCGCTGCGGTCGGTCAGGCCGTAGCCGCGCCAGTCGGGCGCAACGATCGCCCAGCCCTCACCCAGGGCGTCTGCAACAAACTGGAAGCTCGCCGAAACGTCCATCCAGCCGTGCAGCATGACGAGAACCCGCCGCGCTTCCATGCGGACTCCCCAGCAGCGCAGGTGATATCGCAGTCCGCGGACATCGAGGGTTTCTGAGTGCGAGGACCGCAGCATGGAGTCTGTTCCGGAGCAGCGTTGCAGCCGCACGGGTGATCGGCGATTATAGGAAGCGCTGCTTCCGGAAAGGCCGCACCATGCGCGACCAGTATCGCGCCCTGTACGAATCGTTTCGCTGGAACGTCCCGGCCGAATTCAACATCGCGACGGTGTGCAGCCGCCGCTGGGCGCACGAGACCTCGCGCATTGCACTGCATTGCGAGGATGGCGATGGGCAGCGCGCGTCCTACACCTACGCGGCACTACAGGGCGACGCCAACCGGCTTTCGAACGCGCTCGGTGCGATGGGCGTGCGGCGTGGCGACCGCGTCGCACTCGTCCTGCCGCAGCGCCCGGAGACTGCGATTGCACACATTGCGATCTATCAGCTCGGCGCGGTCGCAATGCCGCTGTCGCTGCTCTTCGGCCCCGAGGCGCTGGAGTATCGGCTGGAAAACAGCGGCGCGGTGGTCGCCATCCTCGATGCCTCGGCGGTGCCCGCGGTCGAGTCGATCCGGGCGCGCTGCCCCGAACTGCGCAATCTGATCGTCGTCGGCGAATGGTCGGTCGCCGGTGAGGGGTGGAGCGAGCTGCTTTCCGCTGCAGCCGACCGCTTCGAATGCGTAGCGACGCGCTCGAGCGATCCGGCGGTTCTGATCTACACCAGCGGCACCACGGGTCCACCCAAGGGTGCGCTGATGCCGCATTCAGCGCTGATCGGCAATCTGCCGGGATTCGTCGCGTCGCAGAACTGGTTCCCGCAGGCCGGCGACGTGTTCTGGTCACCGGCGGACTGGGCGTGGACCGGTGGCCTGATGGATGCGCTGCTTCCTACGCTGTACTTCGGTTTCCCCATCGTGGGCACGCGCGGCCGCTTCGATCCCGAGCGCGCGTTTGAGCTGATGGAGCGGTACGGCGTGACCAACACGTTTCTCTTCCCGACCGCACTGAAGATGATGATGAAGACGGTCGCGCGCCCGCACGAGCGCTACCGTCTCAAGCTGCGCGCCGTGATGAGCGCCGGTGAAGCGGTCGGTGCGACGGTGTACGACTGGTGCCGCGACGCGCTGGGCATCACGGTCAACGAGATGTTCGGACAGACCGAGATGAACTACATCGTCGGCAACTCGCACGAGAAATGGCCGGCGGTGCCTGGCAGCATGGGACGGCCGTATCCGGGCCACCGCATTGCCGTCATCGACGACGACGGCAACATCGCGCCAGACGGCGAGACCGGCGAAGTCGCGGTGCATCGGCGCGACATCCATGGGGACCTCGATCCGATTTTCTTCATCGGCTACTGGCGTAACGAGGCCGCGACGGAACGCAAGTTCACAGGCGACTGGTGTCGCACCGGCGACCTGGCGAGCCGCGATCGCCGCGGCTATCTCTGGTACCAGGGACGCGCCGACGATATGTTCAAGGCGGCCGGCTACCGAATTGGCCCGAGCGAGATCGAGAATTGCCTGCTTCGGCACGCGGCAGTCGCGAATGTCGCGGTCGTGCCCAAACCCGATGCCGAGCGCGGCGCAGTCGTCAAAGCTTTCATCGTGCTCGCCGCCGGGCACACTGCCAGCGCGACTTTGATCGCGGAACTCCAGGCCCACGTTCGGGGCAAGCTGGCGCCCTACGAGTACCCCAAGGACATCGAGTTCGTTGACGCGCTGCCGATGACGACAACCGGCAAGGTGCAGCGGCGCGTGCTGCGCGAGCTCGAGGCGACGCGGGCGGCTCAGGGCGGTGCGGCTGCCTGAGCATCGGCGACCAGCATCCTGCCGCTGGCGCTTGCCACAACGATGCCCTGCTGATTGGTCGCCGCGCACTCGGCAACCACGACCCCGCCGCGGCGGTGCGGCTTGTCGATCAGTTCGGTGACTCGCCATTCGATCTCGAGGCGATCCCCCGGTCGCACCGGTGCGAGAAAACGGGCGTTGTGTTCGAGATAGCCCAGCGCGGTGCCGGCCACCAGGTTGCCAAAGGGTGCACTCATCAGCGCCGAGGTCAGTACACCGTGCAGGATGCGGCCGCCGAACGGTGAACGGCGCGCGAATTCGTCATCAACGTGCAGTGGATTGAAGTCGCCTATGAGTTCGGCACCGCGCTGCAGGTGCTCGTCCGTCACCGTCACCGTGCCGCCGAAGGTCTGACCGACCCGAAACTCGGAATATCGGCGGCCGGCGCCCGCACTCGGCCGCATGCGCGCCCAGACTAACGGCTGCGCGTATGCGCCCAGGGTCCGCGCCGCGCCGGCAGTGGACGCAGCGTCGCGTTCGCGATCGCCGCCTCGAGCACTCGCTCGCGATGTTCTGCCGCCGCGTCGACGAGCTGCGTCACGTAGGCCGCCGGTATGTCGCGATAGCGCCGGCGGTCCGGCCGGTAGGTGATCTCGCGCCAGCCCTGCCTGACGAGCCAGCGCCACAGCGAATCCGTCATTCCCGCCTGCACCGACATGCGCAAGTCGTCACAGCAGATGCGCGCCCCGACGCCGGGCTTCGCGCCAACCGAAGACACGCCGCGCGACACGCGAATGTTTAACAACGTCCGCACCCGGTCCAGCACAGGCCCCACGAAACTCACCTCCAAGTCTTCCTCCGGCAACTACTGTATCGACGAAGCCGGGTTGCCGCGTACCACGAATCGGCTAATTCGACGGTACGCGCTCGGCACGGACGGGGTCGCGCGGACGGGTTGCCTCACGGATCGCCAGCAGCAGGATCTTCTGCCGGTCGTCCGGGGCGACGTCATAGAGTCGGTTCACCAACGGACTGGACAGGGCCCGGTAATGCAGCCGGTTCTCGCCGGTGCGCAGTTCGCGCCATCCGAGGGAGGCCAGCCATTCCCACATCTCATCGGTCAATCCGGCCTGGACCGTCATGCGCAGGCCCGCGCAGCAGAGCGTCCCGCCCATGCGCGGCTTCGGCCCCGTGGCTCGACGCGGGGGCGCTGGCTTGCGGCGGCCGAGGAGCTCGGTCAGGGGCGTATTCAGAATGGCTGCGAAATTCATGCGTCCTCCACGATGCGGTGCTGACTGTATCGGCGTGGAATCGTGGATTCGATACCACGTGATTGCGATCGCGGCTGCTGGCTAATCCGCAAGGCGGTCGATCTACGTCCTGTGCAGCCCCTCTTGCTGCGGGTGTGGACTCGCTCATGCGACGCCGTTTGTCGGAAAAGATTACGGTCGCCCGCCGACATGCTCCCCACCCCGGCGGAAACGCTCAGCCGGCGACCCGCGTCCGGATCGGGGTACTCCGAGCCGTCGCAGCGATCCAAATGCGGCATGACACAATCTGCCCCTTTGGCGACGTGGCGCACGCCGCGTCGTGCAACCAGCCATGCCTCTGCAATCCTTCCGTTTCCCCCTCGAGCGGACATCGCCAACGGTCGGGCGGATGCCGGCGCGCCGCGGGACACATCGGCCGGCAACGCAGTCGATTGCGGCGCGGGACGGTTCCAGCCGTTGAAGGCCGCGCGGTGAGCGATCGCCTGATCAAGTTCCTGTTCCATGCCGCACCGGTGCGAGGCGGCCTCGTGCGCGTCGACGGCGCATGGCGGCAGATGGTGGAGTTGCACGACTTTCCACCGGTAGTCACGCGCCTGCTCGGTGAGATGGTTGCCGCCGCGGCCCTGCTGGCCACGAACATCAAGTTCAACGGCGCCCTGATCATGCAGGTCCACGGCGACGGCCCGGTCAAGCTGCTCGTGGTCGAGTGCCAGCCGGACCTCGCGCTGCGCGCGACGGCGAAGCTCGGCGAGGAAAGCGTCGATGAGCAGGCATCCCTGCAGCAGCTGATCAACCGCGGCGGTCGCGGCCGTTTCGCGATCACGCTCGACCCGCGCGATCCGCGACCGGGACAGCAGCCCTACCAGGGCATCGTGCCGCTGGACGGCCACACGATGGCCGGCATTCTCGAAACATACATGCGCCAGTCCGAGCAGCTCGAGACCCGCCTGGTGCTCGCCGCCGACGAGCACGCGAGCGCCGGACTGCTGCTGCAGCGCCTGCCCGAAGACGGTGGCACGTCGGTCAAGACCGATGCAGACGCCTGGGACCGCGCGACGTCGCTCGGCGCGACGCTGAGCGGCGGTGAACTGCTCGAGTTCGAACCGGATACGCTGCTGCTCCGCCTCTTCGGACAGGAGCGGATCCAGCCGCAGGCGTCGTACACACCGCGCTTCGCCTGCACCTGCTCGCGCGATCGCATCGGCCGCATGCTGATCTCGCTGGGCCGCGAGGAGGTCGATTCGATCATCGACGAGATGCGCGTCGTCACGGTGACCTGCGACTTCTGCAGCCGCAGCTATTCGTTCGATGCTGTCGACGTCGCACAGCTGTTCGCCAGCGGCAATACCGAAACCACCGCTCATGCCACACGGCACTAGGACCCTGCCATGAATTTCAAGACCTGCCTGCTTCAAGCCTCAGCCGCGGCCGCGCTGCTCGCGGCCATGATTCCCGCCGGCGTGGTCTGGGCGGCCGATGCGCCGACCAAGTCCGCAACACCCGCGAAGCCTGCGCCGAAGAGCAAGGCGAACATGATGACGCGCGACGAACTGCGCGCATGCATGGACGAGCAGGATCGCCTGGCGAAGATCAGTGCGACGGTGAAGAAGGATCAGGAGGCGCTCGACGTGCAGCTTGCCGAAGTGAAGAAGATCGACGCGGAACTGGCGCGCAAGCGCGAAGCGCTGGCGCCTGAAGATGCCGCCGGGCGCCAGGCGATCCTCGATGAAGAGGTGAAGCGCGATTCGGTCGCCGAGATCTACAACACGAAGCTGCGCTCACTGCGCGAGCAGGCCAAGAGCTTCGACGACGGCCGCGCGGCGTGGGTGCAGCAATGCACCACGCGCGACTACGACGAGATGGACGAGGCGGCGATCATGAAGGAGCGCAGGGCTGCGGCCGCAGCCGCAGCCAAGAAAAAATAGCCACGCACCGCCGCGTCAGGCCCCGGCTTCCATTTCGCGCCGGAAGGCAACCGCGGCGCTCGTTTCGTCGATCTCGACATCGGCCCAGCCGACGGGCTGACCCGCAGCGACCGGGCGATGCAGCAGCACGTGGTGGGCCAGACCCAGCGGCAGGCCCTGCAGCCGCAACGATTCCGCGGCCGGCACCACGCGGCCATAGACGGTCGATCCGCCCTCGCCGTCGAGCATGTCGCCCGGCGCGAGGTCGCGCTTTGCAGTGGCGACCACGTCGGCAGTGAAACCGATCGGGCGGCCGGTGGCCTCGCCGCGCAAGCCGACACTGGCAACGCTGACACCGAGTTCGAGACCGATCAGGTGGAACGGTTTGTAGAGCGCCGAGTACTGGCCGGTCGTGTCCGTGACGAGGCCATACTCCCTGAAGCAGCGCTCGACGTACTCGCTGCCGCCGGCGAACACGACATACACGCCCCAGCGCAGGTCACGGGCCACGGGCGTGCCATCCCGATTCAGGCTCGAGATGACCTCGACCTGGCCGCGCTGGTGCAGTACACCGCCGTCACCTTGCGGCCGCAGCACCTGCGGCAGTTCGTCGACGCTGCAGGGAGGAAACGAAAGCCCGTCCGGCGAGTGCAGGCCCGTCGCGTTCGCGACAGCGCACATCTCGATTGCGCTCTTGGTGCCGTCGAGGAACGAATTGAACATCTGGGGGTTGAGTCCACCCTGCGCCGCATCTTCCGGCGTCAGGCCGTAGTAGCTCCACACCGTCGCCGGCGTCGAGCGGTGGTACTCAGGCAGATACTTGGTGCCCTTGCCGGCAGCGATCACCTCGAACCCGCAGGTGCGCGCCCAGTCGACCAGTTCGCAGATCAACGCCGGCTGGTCGCCGTAGGCGAGTGAATAGACGATTCCGGCTTCCTCGGCCCGGCGCGCGAGCAGCGGACCGGCAAGGGCGTCGGCCTCCACGTTCACCATGATGATGTGCTTGCGGGCTTCGCAGCAGGCGAGGACGTGACCGATGCCCGCAGTCGGGGAACCGGTCGCATCGATCACGATCTCGACGTCGGGCTCGTCGATCATGCGGCGCGCGTCTTCGTAGTAGCGCAGCGAGGCTATCGAGGCGTCACTCCAGCCTACACTGTGCAGCGCCTGGCGCGCGCGCTGCGGATCGAGGTCCGCGATCGCGACCATACGGACGCCCGGCGTGTGCCGGACCTGCGAAAGGTACATCGAGCCGAACTTGCCGGCGCCGATCAGCCCGATACGCAGCGGTGCTCCGCGCTCCTCACGCTGCTTCAGCAGACGATGCAGGTTCACTGGCCTTTCCTTGTCCTGAATTTCGCTGGGCAAGCACCATCAGGCAGGCGTTCGAGCTCAGCGCGGCGCGCCGCTCCCGGCCGCCGTTTCGGCAGGGGACCGGCCGACGAACTGGAACAGCACCTCGCCCTCACGAACCATGTTGAGCTGCTGGCGCGCACGCTCGGCGATCGCCTCGTTGCCCGCGCGCAGGCTCGCCACCTCGGCCGCGGCCTGCGCATTGCGTGCCGTCAGCTGCGAATTGACGCTGCGCTGGGCCGCGAGCTGGCGGTCGAGTTCCCACGCGCGCGTCCAGCCGCCCTTGCCGAACCACAGCGGATACTGGATCGCGACCAGCAGCACGGCCAGCACGAGACCCAGGATCCGCATCGTTCAGCGCAGGTTGTAGTAGGCACCGCGCCCCGGGTAACTCGCGATGTCGCCGAGGTCTTCTTCGATCCGCAACAGCTGGTTGTACTTGGCAATGCGGTCCGAGCGGCTCATCGAACCGGTCTTGATCTGCATTGCGTTGGTGCCGACCGCGATGTCGGCGATCGTCGAGTCCTCGGTCTCGCCCGACCGATGGCTGATCACCGAGGTATAGCCGGCGCACTTGGCCATCTCGATCGCAGCGAAAGTCTCGGTCAGCGTGCCGATCTGGTTCACCTTGATCAGGATCGAGTTCGCCACGCCTTTGCGAATGCCCTCGCGCAGGATGGCGGTGTTGGTGACGAAGAGATCGTCGCCGACGAGCTGCACGCGTTTGCCCAGCCGTTCGGTCAGCGTAGCCCAACCGCCCCAGTCGTTCTCTGCCATCCCGTCCTCGATCGAGAGGATCGGGTACTTGTCACACCAGGCGGCCAGCATGTTGGACCAGTCTTCAGCCGTCAGGCTGAGGCCCTCGCCTTCGAGGCGATACAGGCCGTCGCGGTAGAACTCGCTCGCCGCGCAGTCGAGCGCGATCGCGATCTGTGACCCGGCCGTGTAGCCCGCAGACTCGATGGCCTGCAGGATCAGCAGGATCGCGGCTTCGTGGCTGGCCACGCTCGGCGCGAATCCGCCCTCGTCGCCGACCGCGGTGCTCATGCCCTTGCCATCGATCAGCTTCTTCAGCGCGTGAAAAACTTCGGCGCCGTAGCGCAGCGCCTCCGAGAAGCTCGCGGCACCAACGGGCACGATCATGAACTCCTGCAGGTCGAGGCTGTTGTTGGCGTGCGCACCGCCGTTGATCACGTTCATCATCGGCACCGGCATCGACATCGGGCCGCTGCCGCCGAAGTAGCGATAGAGCGGTAGTCCAGCCTCCTCCGCCGCCGCCTTGCCCACCGCCATCGACACCGCGAGCATCGAGTTCGCGCCGAGCCGCGCCTTGTTCTCGGTGCCATCGAGCTCGATCAGCGTGCGATCGAGAAACGCCTGCTCGTTGGCCTCGAGGCCCATCACGGCCTCGGAGATCTCGGTGTTGATGTTCTCGACGGCCTTCAGCACGCCCTTGCCGAGATACCGGGCCTTGTCGCCGTCGCGCAGCTCGATGGCCTCGCGCGATCCGGTTGAGGCGCCGGAGGGCACGGCGGCGCGGCCCATGACACCGGACTCGAGCAGCACATCGCATTCGACGGTTGGGTTGCCGCGCGAATCGAGGATCTCGCGGCCGATCAGGTCAACGATGGAAGACATGTGGTTCGTTCTGGGTTTGAAATCGGTTCAGGCCGCCGGCACGCCTTCGACGACCACCATGTTGAAGAACTCGGTCGCGCCGGCCCGCTTGGCACGCGCCGCCCGGTACTGCTCGGAGCCGTACCATGCGCGTGCCTTCTCCATGCTCGGAAACCTGAGCACCGCGAGCCGGGCCGGCTGCCATGTGCCCTCGAAGACTTCGTGCGGGCCGCCCCGCACGAGGTACTCGCCGCCGTGCGCCGCGATCGTCGCCGGTGCGGCAGCCATGTACTGCTTGTACCGTTCGGGATCCGTGATCTTCATCTCGACGAGAACATAGGCGGCGGGCATGACGTCTCTCCGTCTCAGTTGAAATCGTCTTCGAGGAACCCGCGGCGCTTGGCAACGCGGTCCAGATCCAGCAGCGTCTCGAGCAGTTCGCGCATCCGGTCGAGCGGCACCGCATTCGGGCCATCGCTCTTCGCGTTCTTCGGGTCCGGATGCGTCTCCATGAAGATGCCCGCGACGCCCGCCGCGACCGCAGCGCGCGCCAGCACCGGGACAAACTCGCGCTGGCCGCCGCTCGACGTGCCCTGGCCGCCCGGCAGCTGCACCGAGTGCGTGGCGTCGAACACGACCGGCGCACCGGTGCCGCGCATGATCGCGAGCGAGCGCATGTCGGAGACCAGGTTGTTGTAGCCGAACGAGACTCCGCGTTCGCAGGCGAGGAACCGATCTTCCGCCAGGCCGGCTTCGCGGGAAGCCTCGCGCGCCTTGTCGATTACGTTGCGCATGTCGCCCGGCGCGAGAAACTGCCCTTTCTTGATGTTGACCGGTGGGCCCGCGACCGCGCACGCGCGGATGAAGTCAGTCTGCCGGCACAGAAACGCCGGCGTCTGCAGCACGTCGACGACAGCGGCGGCCGCCCGAATCTCGTCTTCCGCGTGCACATCCGTCAGCACCGGAACACCAACCTTGCGCTTTACTTCGGAGAGGATGCGCAGGCCTTCGTCGATGCCGAGCCCGCGGTAGCTCGCGCCCGAGCTGCGGTTGGCCTTGTCGTAGCTCGACTTGTAGATGAAGGGCACGCCGAGTTCGCGCGTCATATCACGCAGGCACGCGGCGGTGTCGATCGCCATCGCTGCGGTTTCGATGACACAGGGGCCGGCGATCAGGAACATCGGGCGCTCTAGCCCGACGTCGAACCCGGCGAGCTTCATGCGGCGGCCCGCGCGAGCGAAGCCGGATCGCCCCTCGCGGCGCGCTCACGGCGTGCCAGCGCGGCCTCGACGAAGGCCTTGAACAGCGGGTGTCCGGCGCGCGGCGTCGAGGTGAATTCGGGGTGGAACTGCACGCCGATGAAGAAAGGGTGCGAGGGCAGCTCCATGATCTCCGGCAGGTTTTCCGTCGGAGTGCGTGCCGACACCTTGTAGCCCTTTTCCTCGAGCTGCGGCACGTAGATGTTGTTGACCTCGTAGCGGTGCCGGTGGCGCTCGTTGACGTCCGCCCCGTAGATTGCGTACGCCAGCGTCCCGCGCTCGACCGGGCACTTCTGCGACCCGAGACGCATCGTGCCGCCGAGGTCCGAAGTCGCATCGCGCCGCTCGATCTGGCCGGTACGGTCCAGCCATTCGGTGATCAGCGCGACCACGGGATGCGGCGTATCCGGATCGAACTCGGTCGAATTGGCGCCCGCGAGCCCGCAGACGTTGCGAGCGAACTCGATCGTCGCCAGCTGCATGCCGAGGCAGATGCCGAGGTACGGCACGCCGTGCTCCCGTGCGTACCGGATCGCCTTCATCTTGCCTTCGGTGCCGCGCTTTCCGAACCCACCCGGCACGAGGATGGCATCCAGGCGAGCGAGATCCGCCCGCGCCCCGGACTCGAGCGCCTCTGAGTCGACGTATTCGATCTCGACCCGCGTGCGCGCATGGATGCCCGCGTGGCGCAGCGCCTCGTTCAGCGACTTGTACGAGTCCGAGAGGTCGACGTACTTGCCGACCATGCCGATGCGCACTTCGTGCTCGGGATGTTCGAGGGCGTAGACCAGCTTGTCCCACGACGTGAGGTCGGCCGGGCGCGACAGAATGCCGAGGGTGAAGCAGACGATCTCGTCCATGCCCTGCTTGTGCAGCATCGAGGGCACCTTGTAGATCGAGTCGGCGTCCCACACCGAGATCACCGCATTGATCGGCACGTTCGAGAACAGCGAGATCTTGGCGCGCTCTTCATCGGGGATCGGGCGGTCGGCTCGACAGAGCAGCACATCGGGCGAGATGCCGATCTCGCGCAGCTTCTGCACGCTGTGCTGGGTCGGCTTGGTCTTCAGCTCGCCGGCCATCGGAATGAACGGCACCAAGGTCAGGTGCACGAAACAGCACGAGCCGCGACCGAGGCGCAGGCTCATCTGCCGCGCAGCCTCGACGAACGGCAGCGACTCGATGTCGCCCACCGTGCCACCGATTTCGACGATCGCGACGTCGGTCTTGCCGTCCCATGCCGCACGCGCGCCGCGCTCGATGAATTCCTGGATCTCATTGGTGACGTGCGGGATCACCTGCACCGTCTTGCCGAGATACTCGCCGCGACGCTCCTTCTTGATCACCGACTCGTAGATCTGGCCGGTCGTGAAGTTGTTCACCTTCCGCATCTTTGCGGAGATGAAGCGCTCGTAGTGTCCGAGGTCTAGGTCCGTCTCCGCACCATCTTCGGTAACGAATACCTCGCCGTGCTGGAACGGCGACATCGTGCCGGGATCGACGTTGATGTACGGGTCGAGCTTGATGAGGGTGACTTTGAGGCCGCGCGATTCGAGGATCGCGGCGAGAGAGGCGGCGGCGATCCCCTTGCCGAGGGAGGAGACCACGCCACCGGTAACGAACACGTATTTCGTCATCGTCTCCGCACTGGCCCGCGCCGTCCGGGTTCAGGCGTTACCGGTAAAGCGGCAGTATACAGACACGGTCTTGACTCGGACGCGCCGTCAGTCGCCGAATCATTCAATCGCGACGCCGCGCGCCGTCAGAATTCTGCGGGCGCGCTCCGGATAGTCGGTGATCAGTCCGTCGACGCCGAGCGCCGCCAGCGCTTCGATCGTCTCAGGGTCATTGACGGTCCACGGAACCACCTTCAATCGCGCCGCGTGCGCTTCGGCGAGCAGTTCGGGCGTCAGGTTGCCCCAGAACGGTGACCAGATCGAGCAGCCGGCCGCGCGGACGAGTTCGATCAGCGATTCGCCGTGATCCGCGGCCCGCAGGCCCGCGTGCCAGCGGGATGCGCCGTCGCCCTCGGGCCGCACCGTATCGAGCGTCGCCGTCTGCGCGGTCAGGCACGACGTCGCAATCTCCGGAGCGAGCTGGTTCACCTCGATCAGCGTGCGCCAGTCGAACGACTGCACCACGACGCGCTCGCTCATGCCAGCGCGCCGCACTGTGTCGACTACTGCGCCGGCGAAGGTTGCCGGGCCGGCCGCAGCGTCGCCATCGTCCGGAGTGAGCTTGGTCTCGATGTTGAAGCGCACCCGACGCTCGCGCGCGAGCGTGAACAGCGCCGCGAGCGTAGGAACGCGGGCGCCGTCGGCGGGCCGCTGGTCGGGCCAAAGCCGCGCGTATTCCGAATCGGGGTTCAGCCGGCCGACGTCATATGCAGACAGCTGCTCCAGCGTCAGCGAGCGGATCACCGGACCCTTGGCCTCGAGCCAGCGTCCGTCGGGGCCGCGCGTCAGCACCGGATTCAGATACGGGTCGTGCGAGAGCACCAGCACGCCGTCGCGCGTCAGCGCGAGATCGGTTTCCAGGGTCGTGACTCCCGCCGCGAGTGCCTGAGCGAAGGCGGGCAGCGTGTTCTCGGGCGCCACACCGCGGCCACCCCGGTGCGCCTCGAGATCGAACGCTGTGGCGATCCCAGGCCCACCAGTGGCCAGGAGAGCAATGAGCCAACATGCCCGCATGGGCCAACGATAGCCTGATCTCGCGCGTGACGCGTCTTCGGCGTGGGAGTGCTGCGATAGACTGGTTCGCGGAGTGAAACTGACGATGCGCTACTGCTCGACCTGCGGCCAGCCCATCACGATGCGCGTGCCGGACGGCGATTCGCGCCTGCGCGCATGCTGCGACCACTGCGGGTCGATCCACTACGTGAATCCACGTCCGGTGGTCGGCACCCTTCCGGTGTGGGGTCAGGAGGTGTTGCTGTGCCGGCGCGCAATCGAGCCGCGCTACGGCAAGTGGACGCTGCCTGCCGGATTCATGGAGGTGGGTGAGACGACGGCCGACGGTGCACTGCGCGAGACACTGGAAGAAGCCGGCGCGCACGTCGAACTCGGCCCGCTATTCTCGATGATCGACGTTCCGCACGTCGAGCAGGTGCACATCTTCTTCCGCGCACAACTGCTTGACCTGTCCTTCTCGCCGGGCGAGGAAAGCCTCGAAGTGCAGTTGTTCTGCGAGGCCGACGTGCCGTGGGCGGAGATCGCTTTCCGCACGGTGGCGGCAACGCTGCGGCACTACTTCGCCGACCGTGCCCGCGGCAGCTTCGGCGTGCACACGGAATCGATCGGCCCCGGGACTCCACGCGCCAGCGCCGCATGATTCCGTGGCTTGCCCCCGGGCAGCCCTTCCCACCGGTCGGTCACGCGCTGCGCGCACCCAACGGCCTGCTCGCCGCCAGCGCAGAACTCTCGGTCGATCGCCTGCTCGCCGGTTACGCGCGGGGCATCTTCCCGTGGTTCTCCGAGGGCGAGCCGGTGCTGTGGTGGTCCCCGGATCCGCGCATGGTGCTCTACTGCTCCGAGTTCCGTGCCTCGCGCTCGCTGCAGAAGGCGCTGCGACGCTGCAGCCGCGATCCGGCCGTGGACGTGGTCCTCGACGGCGCCTTTGTCGATGTTGTCCGGGCCTGTGCCGAGCCGCGCGCTGGGGTCGCTGGCACCTGGATCACGCCCGAAGTCATCGCCGCGTACACAGCGTTGCACGAACGCGGCCTCGCGCATTCGGTCGAAACCTGGATCGATGGCGAGCTCGCGGGCGGGCTGTATGGTGTCAGCCTGGGCCGGATGTTCTACGGTGAGTCGATGTTCGCGCGCCGCACCGACGCCTCGAAGATCGCGCTGGCCGCGCTGGTACAGGTGCTGCTGCGCGAGGGGGTGCGGATGATAGACTGCCAGCAGAACACGAGGCACCTTGCCTCGCTCGGAGGACGCGAGATCGCTCGTCAGGAGTTCACCGCCCATGTGCGCCTGGCGGTCCGCCAGTCCCCGATTGCCTGGTCCGACTACGGGCGTCGACTGAACGGATTGCTTGCCGCGGTGAGCTGAGATGGCCAACCTCAAAGAGCTCCCGTTCTCTGCGCTGCAGTTCTACGCCACGGCGCCTTATCCCTGCAGCTACCTCGACGATCGCCAGGCCCGGTCGCAGGTCGCCACGCCGGCGCATCTGATCAACGCCGACGTCTACAGCGAACTCGTCAAGATGGGATTCCGCCGCAGCGGAATCTTCACTTACCGGCCGTATTGCGACGGCTGCCGCGCCTGCGTGCCGGTGCGTGTCCCGGTCGGGGAGTACCGGCCCAATCGTGCCCAGCGCCGCGCGGCGCAGCGCCATGTCGATCTCGTGTCGCGCGTCGGCACCCTCGCTTTCGACGCCGAACACTACGAGCTCTACCTGCGCTACCAGGCGACACGCCACGCCGGCGGCGGCATGGACAACGACAGCCGCGAGCAGTATTCGCAGTTCCTGCTGCAGAGCAAGGTCAATACGCGGCTCGTCGAGTTTCGCGACCCGGCGTCAGACGCCGGCGAGCCCGGCCCCCTGCGCATGGTGTCGATCATCGACATGCTGAACGACGGGCTGTCGTCGGTGTACACATTCTTCGACCCCGACGTGCCCGCCAGCTACGGGACGTTCAACATTCTCTGGCAGATCGATCAGTGCCGCGCGCTCAGCTTGCCGTACCTGTACCTCGGCTACTGGATCGGCGAGAGTCCCAAGATGTCGTACAAGGCGCGCTTTCGTCCCGTCGAAATTCTGCGCGGTGGCCGCTGGGAGCGGTTGCGCGAACCGCCGTGCCGTTGAGGCGACGGGCCGCCGGTAAGATCGCGGCGTGCTGTACTCCCTTGCGCGTTCCTTTCTGTTCCGCCTCGATCCCGAGCTCGCACACGAACTGACGCTCGGCAAGCTGGATCACGCGGCCGCGTTCGGCCTGACCCGCCTGGTCGCACGGCGAGTGGGCGATCTGCCGGCCCAGGCCATGGGCCTCACCTTCCGCAACCCGGTCGGACTCGCAGCCGGCATGGACAAGAACGCAGCCCATGTCGACGCGCTCGGCAGCTTCGGTTTCGGCCACATCGAGGCCGGTACAGTCACGCCGAGAGCCCAGCCGGGGAATCCGAAGCCGCGGCTCTTTCGCCTGGTTCCGGCTGAGGCGCTGATCAACCGCATGGGGTTCAACAACGACGGCGTGGCACGTTTCGTTGCGAACCTGCAGCGGCAGCGGCGCTTCCGCGCCGCGGGCGGCATCCTGGGGTTGAACATCGGCAAGAACGCCACGACGCCGATCGAGCGCGCGGCGGACGACTACGTCGCGGCGTTGGGCGCGGTGTATCCCCACGCCGATTACGTGACGGTCAATATCTCTTCGCCCAACACCAAGGACCTGCGCGCACTGCAGGACGAACACGAGCTCGTCAGGCTGCTGCGTGCGCTCGCGGGCGAGCGTCGCCGACTCGAGGATCAGCACGCGCGGCGCGTGCCGCTCGCCGTGAAGATTGCGCCCGACCTCGAGGACGCGGCGATTCCGCGACTAGCCGATGTGCTGGTGGATCACGGCATCGACGGCGTGATCGCCACGAACACCACGATCCGGCGTGACGGCGTGAGCGGACTGCAGCACGCAGACGAGCCAGGAGGAATGTCGGGTCGGCCGCTGCGCGAGCGCGCCACCGAAGTCGTCCGGCTGCTGGCGACGCACCTGAAGGGGCGACTCCCGATCATCGGGGTCGGCGGCATCATGCGCGGCGCGGATGCGGTGGAGAAGATCGAGGCGGGCGCGTCACTGGTCCAGATCTACACCGGGTTCATTTATTCCGGCCCGGATCTGATCGCAGACTGCGTCGAGGCCTTGCGCTCAGCGCGATCCTCCAGGCGCAAGTCCGCACGCGAGCCCGCGGCCCGCGCCGCGTAATGCGCTGCTTCATCGCCGCGTGGCCCGACCAGGCGACGCGCCGCCGGCTCGAACAGGCGCTCGCCCTGCTGGTGCCGCAACTGCCGCAGGCGCGGCCGATGCAGCCGCGCAATCTGCACCTGACGCTTGCCTTCATCGGCTCACTCGACGAAGCGGCGGCGCTGCGCGTTGCGGATGCCGCTGCAGAATTCGCCAGCGAATGCTTCGAATGGAACATCGACGCGCTCGGCTGGTTTGGGCGGGCTCGCGTCGCCTGGGCCAGTGGCGCGATCAATCCGCAGATGGGTGCAGCGGTCGCGCGCGCGCGGACGTGCCTCGATCGGCTCGGCATCGAATACGATCGGAAGCCGTTTGTGCCGCACGTGACGCTGTTCCGCAACGTGCGTCGATTCCCGTGCAGCGGCCCGCTCGCCCCTCCGCTGCCGTGGCGCACCGCGATGGTTGCGCTGTACGCGGCGGCGCGCGATGCGGACGGCCCCGTTTACCGGCGCATCGAGCCCTAGGTCTGCGTGGGGCTAGCGCCCTGTGCGACCCGCGCGCCGCTCGCGATACAGATCGCGGAAAGTGCGTCCGCTCGGCGCCGGGAAATCGCGGGTTGCGGTCCAACCCGCGCCTAGGGGCAGGCTGCGGATCCGGCCCGCCGGGCCGCCCATCCAGTTGAGCATGCGCGCGGCGATGCGACTGCCTAACGCATACAGGCCGGGACGCATCGCGGCGAACGACCAGACACCCACGGCGACGCGCTCGTACCATGGCCGCAGGTTCCGCTCCCACTGCTTCTCGCGCAGCTTTCGCAGCAGGTCCGGCAACGGGATCTTGACGGGACACACGACGCTGCATTGGCCGCAGAGCGTCGCCGCGTGTGGCAGATCGAGCGCATTCTCCAGTCCGACGTAGCTCGGCGTCAGCACCGAGCCCATGGGGCCGGGATAGACCCAGCCGTAAGCGTGGCCGCCGATCTTCTGATACACGGGACAGTGATTCATGCAGGCGCCGCAGCGGATACAGCGCAGCATCTCCTGGAACTCGCTGCCGAGCAGCCCGGTGCGGCCGGCGTCGACCAGGACGTAGTACATGAACTCCGGGCCATCGCTGTCGCCGGGACGTCGCGGTCCGCTGAGGATCGAGAAGTAATTCGAAATCGGCTGGCCCGTGGCTGAACGCGGCAGCAGGCGCATCAGCGTGGCGAGGTCCTCGAGCGTTGGCAGGACCTTTTCGATGCCTGTGAGGACGACATGCACCTTCGGCGGCATGATGGTGCACATGCCTTCGTTGCCCTCGTTAGTCACGAGAGCAACCGAGCCCGTTTCGGCGATCAGGAAGTTGGCGCCGGTGACCCCCATGTCGGCCGACAGGAAGTGCCCGCGCAGTACTTCGCGCGCCTCGCGGGTCAGCTCGGTGATCTCGGTCTTGAGCCCGGTCGCGTGAGTCTTCGCGAACAGCGCGGAGATCTCTTCCTTGTCCTTGTGGATGACCGGCGCAATGATGTGCGACGGCGCTTCGTTGTCGTTGATCTGCAGGATGTATTCGCCGAGGTCGGTTTCGACCGGCTGCACGCCGGCGGCCACGAAGGCCGCATTGAGCTGGATCTCTTCCGAGACCATCGACTTCGACTTGGTGGCCTTGCGCACGCCATGCTTCTGCGCAATGTCGACGATCAGGCGCGCTGCATCCTCCGCCGACTGAGCATAGAGCACCTGCGCGCCGCGCGCGCGTGCATTGCGCTCGAAGGTCTCGAGCCATAGGTCGAGGCGGACCAGCGCGCGATTGCGCCGCTCCACGGCCGCGCTGCGCGTCCCCTCGAAGTCCGCGAGCTCGCCGATCGCGGCGGCGCGCGCCGTGACGAACTTCTCGGACAGCTTCTTCAGGTTCTTCTGCAGCCGGGCATCGGCGAGCCGCTGGCCCGCGCGTTCCTTGAAGTGCATCGACTGGGTCTGCATCGTCGTCCAGTCACTTGCCCGAGGCGACATCGCCGGACAGTACCTCGGCGATGTGCAGCACGCGCGTCGTCGTGTCGCCGGTGCGGCGCAGGCGTCCCTCGATGTTGAGCATGCAGCCGAGGTCGCCCAGCACGACCGTATCGGCACCAGTGGCGCGTATGTTGCGGCACTTCTCATCTACGATCGCGCCGGACACATCGCCGAACTTGATCGAGAACGTGCCGCCGAAGCCGCAGCACTGCTCGGCCCCCGCAAGCTCGCTCACGCGCACGCCGGGCAGCAGCGCAAGCAGCTGGCGCGGCTGACGCTTGACGCCGAGCTCGCGCAGCCCGCAGCAGGAATCGTGATACGTGATGTGGCCGCTGAACTGAGAGCTGAGGCGATCGATCTTCAGGACGCTCGCAAGGAAATCCGTAACCTCGTACACGCGCCCGGCGAGCTGCTCTGCGCGGGATTTCAGGTCCGGATGGTCGCGGAAGAGTTCGAGGTAGTGCACCCGGATCTGCCCGCCGCACGATCCGCTCGGGATCACGACGAAATCGAAGCCTTCGAATTCGCGCAGCACCTTTTCGGCAAGCGCCCGCGCGGTATCGCTGTCGCCCGAGTTGTAGGCCGGCTGCCCACAGCAGGTCTGCGATTCCGGCACCACGACTTCGCAGCCGCTGGCCTCGAGCAGCTTGATCACCGAAAAGCCGATTTCCGGCCGGACGGCATCCACCAGGCAGGTGACGAACAGAGCGACCCGCATCGACTCAGGCCTCAGCGCATCTGTTGCAGAGCAGTAACGGGTACGTGCCGAATGGAGGCGGTTTGAGCAGCAGCAAACCCGCGTCGCGTAAGAGACTTGGCCGACGTTTCGTATGGTGGTGTAATTCCACCGGTTGCGATATTGCTTTGCACCATGTCTACGATCCCACGCGAGAAAACGGCCATTCAGGTCATCGAGCGGATGATGAAGCTGCTCGACACACTTGCATCGCGGTCCGACCCTGTCAGCCTCAAGGATCTTGCGGCCTCGACCGGACTGCACCCCTCCACGGCGCATCGGATCTTAAATGACATGGTGATCGGGCGCTTCGTCGACCGCGCGGAAACGCCGGGCTCGTATCGGCTCGGCATGCGGCTGCTCGAACTCGGGAATCTGGTGAAGGCCCGACTGTCGGTCCGCGAGGCCGCGCTCGAGCCGATGCGTGAACTGCATCGGAAGACGGGTCAGACGGTGAACCTCTCCGTGCGCCAGGGCGACGAAATCGTCTACATCGATCGCTCCTACAGCGAGCGCTCCGGCATGCAGGTGGTTCGCGCCATTGGCGGACGCGCACCGCTGCATCTGACCTCGAGCGGCAAGCTGTTTCTGGCGGCGGACGATCCGCGCCTGGTCCGCGCCTATGCGACTCGCACCGGCCTAGCCGGGCACACGCGCAACAGTCTGACGGACCTCGCGAAGCTGGAGCGCGAACTCTCGCAGGTGCGCGCGCGCGGCTATGCCCGCGACAACGAAGAACTCGAGCTTGGGGTCAGGTGCATTGCGGCCGCCGTGCGCGATGACACGGGTCGACTAGTGGCGGGACTCTCGGTGTCAGCGCCGGCCGAACGCATGCAGGACGACTGGCTGGAAGACCTGCAGACAACCGCGGCGCGGATCTCTTCTGCGCTCGGTCACAGCAGCGCCGCCCACTGACAGCGGCGCAACTCAGATCGGCTTGGCGAGAGTGGCGCTGTTGGCGATCGGTTTGCCGCCAGCGGCGTTAGTGCTGGGATGCCGGGCCGAAAGCCAGTCGCGGATGCGCTGGGCATCACCGAGCCGGGAGTACTTCCCAACCGAATCCAGCAGCACCATCACGATTCGCTGCCCTTCAATCACGGCCTGCATCACGAGACAGCGACCGGCTGCAGAAATGTATCCGGTCTTCTGCAGGCCAATGTCCCATTCCGGATTCGCGGTCAGGCGGTTCGTGTTGCCGTAGCGGACCATCCGCTTGCCCACCGGCAGCGCGAGCTCGCCGCTGATGGAATGGCGGCGGATGACCTCGTGCTCGTATCCGGCCTTGACGAGCCGGACCAGGTCATTCGCGCTCGAGCGATTTTCCGGCGACAGCCCGGTCGGGTCGGCAAAATGCGAGTCTTCCATGCCCAGCATGCGCGCCTTGGCGTTCATGGCCTCGACGAACGCATCCAGCCCGCCCGGGTACGTGCGCCCGAGCAACTGCGCGGCACGGTTTTCCGACGACATCAGCGCAAGGTGCAGCGCTGTGTCGCGTGTCATCTGCATGCCCGGCCGCAGGTTGGAGCGGACGTTGGCGCGGACGACCTCGCTCTGGCTGACGGTCAGCTCTTCGTCGAGCGGCAGGCTGGCTTCGACCGTGACCAGTGCGGTCATCAGCTTGGTGATCGAAGCAATAGGCAACACCGCACGGGTGTTCTTTTCGAACAGGACCTCGTCGGTGTCCTGGTCGACCACCAGGGCCACTGAGGACTTCAGGTCCAGAGGATCCTCGGCGCGGTGCAGTCCGGCCAGCTGGCCCTCGGATGGCCGCGTCGGCACTCGGGCAGCCTTCTTCCCAGCCGACTGAGCGCGTGTCTTGCCGGCGGCGATCGTGCCGCGCACACGGGCATTCGACGCGTCGGGATTCGCGGCGGCATTGCTGGTGGATGCGACCGCGAACGGCGTCGCACACAGCGCTACCGCCGTTGCCACCACACCTGCCCAAACCTTCAGTTGCCGCAACGCTGTCTCCTGCTGCCAGGCAATTAGTTCAACCGACTCGGCACTCGCCTGATCATTCGTTTATCGGTTCCGAGACCCGCCATCTTGATTCCGGGCAGCTCGTTCCGGCGGCCTACCGCTCGCTGCTGTGGTCCACGCGGGCGGCAAGAAGCGGGCGGATTGTACCGGGCCCTTTCGCGATGTGGATACTCCCAAAGGCGGATGATTCTCGGGGGTTGGACGCGAAAGCTCATACGGAGCCTGAGGTTCACCGTGTCGGCTGGCGCGCCTCACAGGCGCCGCGGCAGAGAAGAAGGGCCGGCTAACGCGGCCCCTGTTCCAAGGCTCGGGCGGTCAGCGTCGGAAGCGTCGGCCAAAGCCGGCGAGCACGAACAATCCGACACCCAGCAGAACCAACGAGCCAGGCTCGGGAACCTGGAATGCCGTCTCCCCAAACGTCGTGTAGTAGCGGAGTCCCGCGGCCTCACGCTGAAAACCTGAGTACGTGTAAGTCTGCTCCAGCCCGGTCGGGTTATAGATAAGAGCGACGTTTGGGTTTGCACCAATCTTTAGCAGTATGTATGCAGCCGAAGTAGTGAAGGTGATGCTATCTGCCCCACCACCATCCGTTCTCACACCGGTCGCGAAATCCGGGTCCACAACTGCATTCACAAAGTCAGTTTCGGAGGCGAGACTGTTGTCCGCGAGCCAGAACAGGTCACCTGTAAGTGCGGAGAACCCGTCCGCCGTGCTGGCGTTCGGCACGTTGCGGTCATAGATACCACTTGCCAGATTGGATAGCAGGGCCGTACAAGCCAGAGAGCAGGTCAGCTGGCCTCGGTCATCGTCATTCACATAGGTTATCTGCGGTCCTGCAGGGGAAGCCAACCAATCTCCGTAAAGCGTTATGACGTTGGCGCCCGCGGCCACTGCGACCAGGCCCACGGAGAGGCCAACCAGAACCTTTAACCCGCTTCGGAACCCCATTTTTTCACCTCAAGGCAGGCAGATCGGGAACCACCGGCAGCAGGAGTGCATGACCCATGCCAGTGGAGAGAACTCCCACGTTGTCAGGGTGTTGCGACGCGGTAGTCGGGTCGGATCGAAGCGATTTGTAAAGGGAATCTACACTCCAGGCCGTCAGTGAACGATTCGGTTGAAGGTGAATCTCCCGTTCTTCACGTCGACCGGGATGGCGTCCTTGGGCCCGAAGCGCCCCTCGAAGACCAGGGGCGCGACAGGCTTTTCGAGCTCCTGCTGGATCGCACGATTCAGTGGGCGCGCACCATAGAGCGGATCGAAGCCGACCTTGGCGATCTCGGCCGGTGCTGTATCCCTGACTTCGAGCTTCATGTCCTGCGCGCCGAGCCGCTGCTCGAGCCGTCTGAGCTGGACTTTCGCGATCGCCCGGATTTGCGTGCTGTCGAGCGCCTAGAACACCACGATCTCGATCCCAGCCGCCTCGGCCAAGTCATCGAAGGTCCTGAAGCCGAGCCCAAACGCGCGGCGCTGGCTCTCGCGTCCCCTACGGCGTGGGCGCTCTACGACGTCGCTGGGGCCTGATCGCCGCGCTATCCCTGGCTCTGGCCGGCGTGCTGCCGCCTCTCGTCGGCGCCTATGCCAACCGGCGGGAGCGCTGGCTGTCCGCGCTGTGGTGGAGCACGGCGCTCTGCATGCTCCCCACGCTGCTGATGCCACTCGCCGGTCACGCCTGGCGGCGGCGCATTTCATCGCGGCGCAGGTCGCTTACACGCTCGGCACCGCAAACCATGACTCGCTGCTGCTGCGCGTCACGCCGTCGACCCACGTCGGGCGCGTCTCGGGATTCGGCTGGGCGCTTGGATTCTCCAGCGGCATCGTGGGCACTGCTGGTGGCACTGGCCATCATGCACGGAGTGCCGGCGGCCGCACAGCCAATGCACTTGGCGGACGCCTTCTTTGCCGCAGGGCTCCTTGGAATCGGCCTCGGCATCCTCGCACTGCGCGGGCTACGTCGGTTACGCAACGAGCATTTGCGAAATCGGTTGGTCGGGGCCGCGGCGCATCGCACGCTGGGCGGTGTCCTCGACACGCTGCGCCATTGGCGACGCCACCGCGAAGCGTTCCGCTTCCTGCTGGCCTTTTACTTGATCAATGATGTCCTGGTGACGATCCTGCTTTTCGTCGCGATCGGCGCGCGCTCACGTTTCGGCTCTAGTATGGAAGGCCTGCTTTGGCTCGCCCTGCTTTGGCTCGCCCTGCTTTGGCTCGCCCTGCTCTGCCACGTGCTCGCCGCGCCGGCGACGCTGGTGCTGGGCGCGCGCGCTGATCACGTGGGACAGAAGCCAACGCTGTACGCAGTGGCGGCGGTGCTCGGTGTCGCTATCCTGCTGCTGGCGTTCGGGAGCCACCAGATGGTCCCGGTTGTCGTGGTTGTGCTGCTGAGTCTCGTCTACGGATCGCTGCAGGCGGTTTGTCGTTCATTGCTCACGCTGCTGATTCCGACCGATCAGGCCGGCGAACTGTTTGGATTCAATGCTGTCGCTGGGCGCCTATCTGCCGCAACGGGGCTGCTGGTCTTCGGCATAGCTTCTACCGCGTTCGGCAGGGACGCTTGGGCACCGTGTGTGCTGCTGGTCCCGCTGGCGGTGGGCGTGACCGTCCTCCTCCACGTTCGCATCCCGTTGAACGCTCCGCCACACGGTCTGATGCAAAGCCTGTCGGTCGGCCGCAGATAAGAAGCTGTTCAATTCATGGCGGAGTCATAGTCGCTGGTGCTAGTGCACCACCCGGTCGAAGGTGAAGCGCCCGTTCGCGAAGTCGACCGGGATCACGTCCTTCGGGCCGAAGCGGCCCTCGAGCACGAGCTTCGCCACCGGGTTCTCGATCTCCTGCTGGATGGCGCGCTTAAGCGGCCTTGCGCCGTAAAGCGGGTCGAATCCAACCTTGGCGATCTCTGCCAGCGCGGCATCGCTGACCTCCAGCTTCATGTCCTGCGTCGCCAGCCGCTGCTCCAGGCGCGTCAGCTGGATCTTCGCGATCGCCCTGATCTGCGAGCTGTCTAGTGCATGAAACACCACGATCTCGTCGATCCGGTTCACGAACTCGGGCCGGAAGTGCTTGCGCACCTCGCCCATCACGGTGTCCTTGATCAGCGCCGGATCCTGGCCCGCCATCCGCTGGATCTCGTGTGAACCGAGGTTCGAGGTCATGACGATGACCGTGTTCTTGAAATCGA
>DATKAJ010000103.1:0-13236 GCA_035498175.1 Burkholderiaceae bacterium | reverse complement strand
GCCGCGGCCGGCAGGAGGCATTCAACGCGGCTCATGGCATCGTGCCGCGTGGCGTCGTGAAGGAAGTGCGGGACCTGATCGACGGCGTGTACGACGCGTCGGCGCAGCGCGACGAGCGGAAGGCGGCTTCTGCGACGGCTGAGTACGAGGTTATGTCCGAGAAGCAGATCTCCAAGGAGATCCGGCGCCTCGAAAAGCTGATGTTCGAACACGCAAAGAATCTGGAATTCGAGAAGGCCGCGCGCGTGCGCGACCAGTTGGCCCTGCTGAAGGAGCAGGTCTTCGGTGGCGGCTCCGGCAACGTGGTGCCGATCGCGCCGGGAGCCCGCGCGGCATGAGCCAGCGGCCGGACGCGGCGCCGGGGAATGCGAAAGAACTTTTCGCAGCCCGGGCAGTCATGAACTTGGAAGTTGTCGGCGGACAGAGCTGCCGGCGCGTTGAATCTAGGAAGGGGTGTTCCGGACGCTCCGGGGCGCTTTCAGAAAACAGGCGAACCGCCGATTGGGGAAAGGTGTACGTGCGATGACCAGGATCCTCTTTGTTTGCATGGGCAATATCTGCCGCTCGCCTACGGCCGAAGGCGTATTCCGCAAGATGGTTGCGGATGGGGGGCTTGAGGACAGCGTCCAGATTTCCTCGGCCGGGACGCACGCCTACCACGTCGGGGAACCGGCCGACGTCCGCGCCCAGCAGGCCGCCCGCAAGCGCGGGTACGACATCGGTGAGTTCCGCGCGCGCCAGATCAGCCAGGAGGACTTCCGCGAGTTCGACCTGATCCTTGCGATGGACTGGGAAAACCTTTCGCTGCTTCAGCAGCAGTGTCCGCGCGGCCACAAGCACAAGCTGCATCTGCTGATGCGCTTCGCGGGCGAATTCGACGCCGCGACGGTGCCCGATCCCTACTATGGCGGGCCCGAAGGATTCAGCACCGTACTCGACTACGTCGAGGACGCGTGCCAGGGCCTGCTCGAAGTGGTGCGCAAGCGCGCCACGATGTACGCGGCGGCCTGACGTCGGATCCCTCCCGGAAAGGCGAGGTGCTGCGGCGCCTCGTTGTTTTTCGGCGGGCGACGCTAAGCTGCGTCGATGGATCCGGCCGCCGTCCTCTCGTTCTGGTTCGGCGCGCGCGATGCGGCCTCGCTGCACGTCCGCGCCGAATGGTTCCGCAAGTCGGATGCCTTCGACGCGGACGTACGCGCGCGTTTCGGCGGCGCCATCGAGCGCGCGCTCATGCGGGAACTCGAAAGCTGGGCGTCGACCGAGGAAGGCGCCCTTGCACTGATCGTGTTACTGGACCAGTTCACCCGCAATGCCTTTCGCGACACACGCCGGGCGTTTGACGGGGATCCACAGGCGCTCGAGCACGCGCGCAGGCTGGTCTACGCGGGACGCGACCGGGCATTCGCGCCGATCCGGCGCTGGTTCATCTACATGCCGTTCGAGCACTCCGAGGACCTCGTCGACCAGTACGAGTCGGTGCGCCTGTTCGGCGTGCTGGCGGATGATGGCCTGCCGGATCCACTCTCGTGGGCGGTCCGGCACTTCGAGGTGATCCGCCGCTTCGGCCGCTTTCCGCATCGCAATGAGGTGCTCGGGCGCGAGTCAACCGCCGACGAGCTCGAATTTCTGCAGTCGCCCGGGTCGCGCTTCTAGGCGACGCTGCCGCGGCGCTGGCTAGAATCGCGTGACCCTTTGCGCGGTCCGCGCTGACGATGAATTCGCCCCGCATCCTCGCCATAGACACGGCCACCGACGTCTGTTCGGTCGCGCTGCTGCACGAAGGTGCGGTCACGCTTCGCAGCGAGGTGGTCGGGCAGCGGCACTCGGAGCGCGCACTGCCGATGGTCGATGCGGTGCTGCAGGCAGCGGGCGTCGGATTGCGCGACCTCGACTTTGTCGCCTTCGGCGCCGGGCCGGGGTCGTTCACCGGCCTGCGGATCGCCTGCGGCGTGGCGCAGGGACTGGCCTGGGGCGCTGGCAAGTGCGTGATCGGCGTCGGCAACCTGCGCGCGATGGCAGACCGCGTCTTTCGTGACGAATCGTGCGGCAGGGTGCTCTGCGCCATCGATGCGCGCATGCACGAGGCGTACAGCGCGATCTATGCGCACGGTCGCACGGTCGAGGAGCTGCGGCCGCCGGCGCTCGCCCGGCCATCGGACCTCGCGGCGATGGCGGAGTCGGTGGATGCGATCGCAGGCGACGCGCTGACCGTGTTTCCGGATGCGTGGAAGGATCTGCGAGGTCCGAAGACCTTTCCAGCGTTGCGCGCAGATGCCGGAGACATCGTGCGCGTCGCCGCGCTGCCGGAGTTCATCGAACTGGCAGTGCCGCCGCATCTGGCGGCGCCGCTTTATGTGCGCGATCAGGTCGCCGCGACGATCGAACAGCGCCGCGCGCAGGCGAGCGTCCCGTGAGCGCACTGCTGCGGCCCGCGGCCGATCGCTACATTCCGATGACGACCGCCGATCTCGATGAGGTTGTCCGGGCCGAAGCGGAGATCTATCCCTATCCATGGACCCAGGGCAACTTCGCCGATTCGCTGCGCTCGGGCTACAGCTGCTGGGTGCTGCGCGACGCGGACGGTGTCCTGCAGGCCTACGGCATCGTGATGCTGGCTCTCGACGAGGCGCACCTGCTGAACCTGAGCGTTGCGCGCGAGCATCAGAGGCGCGGCCTCGGCTGGCGCACGCTCGAGTGGATCGCGGATGTGTCTCGTGGGCACGGCGCGCGCACGATGCTGCTCGAAGTCAGGCCGAGCAACCCCGCCGCGATCCGGCTGTACGACCGGTACGGATTCCAGCGCATCGGCGTGAGGCGCGGCTACTACCCGGCGATCGACGGTCGCGAGGACGCCATCGTGATGCGGGTGACGCTGTGACGCTGGACCCGCGACGCGCGCGCATCTGGAACGCGCTGGGACTGGGGCCGGTCTGGTCATCGCGCGCGACTGAAGGGCAGGCAGCCGCTGTCGCGGGCGCGCAGTCCGGGGGCGATCCGGCTCCGGAACTGCCCCGGTCGCAGCGCATTGCGTTGATGGACTGGAGCGAACTCGAAGCGTCCGTCGCGCGCTGCGAGGCCTGCGCACTCAGCCGCACACGCACTCAGACGGTCTTCGGCGTCGGCAACCGGTCAGCGCAGTGGATGCTCGTCGGCGAAGCGCCCGGCGCTGAGGAGGATGCGCGCGGCGAGCCCTTCGTCGGCCAGGCGGGCCGGCTGCTCGACAACATGCTTGCCTCGGTCGGGCTCGGCCGCCGTGGAGACGGGCCCGAGGCTGTCTTCATCGCCAATGTGCTGAAGTGCCGGCCGCCGGGCAATCGCAACCCCGAGCCTGGCGAAGTCCACGAATGCGAGCCGTTCCTGAAACGGCAGATCGAACTCGTGAATCCACGCCTGGTGCTGGTGATGGGGCGATTCGCGGCGCAGTCGCTGCTCGGCACTGACGCCGCCATCGCCAGCCTGCGCGGAAAGGTCCACGCCATCGACATCGCGGGCCGCAGCGTTCCGGTCGTCGTGACGTACCACCCCGCCTACCTTCTGCGCAACCTCGCTGACAAGTCCAAGTCCTGGGCGGATCTGTGCCTGGCGCGCGAGGTGGTCGCGCGCGGTCGCTAGGCTGCGGCCCCGACTGCGAGCGATCGCCGCTTAGTGCTGTGTGTCGCCGATCAGCGCGACCGAGTCGAACTGCAGCTGGTTGTAGCGATGCCTCAGTAGCACCAGCACCATCGAGATGCTGACAAACAGGCCGAAGAGCAGCATCACCGACTGGATCGGCAGATTGAGCCAGACCAGCAGCGCATAGACGCCGAGCATGACGAGGATGCCCAGGTTCTCGTTGAAGTTCTGCACGGCGATCGAGTGACCGGCAGACAGCAGCACGTGTCCGCGATGCTGCAGCAGCGCGTTCATCGGCACGACGAAATAGCCGGCGAGGGCGCCGATCAGTACCAGGATCGCGCAGGCAATGATCAGAAAGTAACTTGCGGAGGCGCCGGCCAGGGACACCGCGCCCTCGGGCGCCAGGGCGCGGCTGTAGAACGAGGCGAACGCCACGATGGCCCCCATGGCGATGCCGACCGGAAGCACGCCGAGCGATCGCTTCAGCGACACCCGCGCCGCGGCATAGACCGCGCCCGCGGCGATGCCGATCGCAACAATAGCCTGCAGGATCGCGGCCCTGCTGAGATCAAGGCCGAGCACCTGTTCGGCCCACTTCAACACGATGAACTGCAGCGTGGCGCCGGCGCCCCAGAACAGTGTCGTGACCGCCATCGAGATCTGGCCCAGCTTGTCCCGCCAGAGGACGCTGCAACAGTGCGCGAATCCGACTAGCAGCTTCCATGGATGGACGTGCTGCTTCGCGTAGCGTGCGCCGGTGTCGGGGATCACCAGATTCACCAGCGCGGCCAGCACGTACAGGCCGGAGATCACGGCGATGACCGACTCTGCGGGATAGCGGAGTTCGACCTCCACCATCGGAACGTCGAGGGCGAACAGCCACGTCGAGACCTTCTGGCTGATCAGGACACCGCCAAGCAGGAAACCGAGGATGATCGAAGTCACGGTCAGACCTTCGATCCAGCCGTTGGCGATGACCAGCTTCTCGGCGGGCAGCAATTCGGTGACGATGCCGTACTTCGCCGGAGAATAGGCCGCGGCGCCGAAGCCCACGATCGCGTATGCGAGCAGCGGATGCGCCCCGAAGAACATGGTCAGGCAGCCGCCGATCTTGATCATGTTGGTGATCATCATCACGCGGCCCTTGGGGAACGAGTCGGCGAAGGCGCCGACGAAGGGTGCAAGCACAACGTACGAGATGACGAAGAACAGCTTCAGCATCGGCGTCATCCACGCCGCTGCGTTCATCTCGCGCAGCAATGCGATCGCCGCGATCAGGAGCGCGTTATCCGCCAGCGACGACAGGAACTGCGCCGCCATGATCGTGTAGAAGCCGCGTTTCATCTGCGGATGCTGGCGCGCAACTGCGGTGGATGCGACAAAGCGGCTCGGAGGCGTTTCCGCAAGGGGAGGGATCGCGCGGCGTTATAACACGCATGCCTTTCCGAGAGCCGCATTCGGCTCGCTATGCTACGGCGCTGATCCCAGCGCTGCGCAGCACGATGCCCCGTCCGATAACAGCACAGATCGATCTCGCCGCGATGCGACACAACCTGCGGGCCGCGGTGGCGCGCGCCGGAGGGCGCAAGGTCTGGGCGGTGGTCAAGGCGAACGCCTATGGCCACGGCATCGAGCGCGCCGTGCAGGGTTTCGCCGAGGCCGACGGACTTGCGCTGATTGACTTCGAGGAAGCGCGCCGCGCACGGGACGCCGGCTGGCGCCGTCCGATCCTCATGCTCGAGGGCTGTTTCGAGCCGGCCGACGTGTCGGTCTGCCGCGAGCTCGGCCTCCAGGTCGTCGTCCATGAGGAGTCGCAACTGCGCATGCTCGAGACCGCGCCGCCGGGAACGGCGATCGGCGTGCACCTGAAGGTCAACACCGGGATGAACCGGCTGGGCTTCGATCCGCCGCAGACCGCGGCCGCGCTTGCCCGGCTCGCGCACTGCGCAGCGGCGCGAGTCGAGTGCGTATCGATGCACTTCGCAAATTCGGATCGCTCCGATCCGCGCGAGGGACCGGTCGCGATGGACGAGCAACTTGCGCGATTCGAAGGTGCGTGCCGCGGCGTCGTTGCCCCGCGCAGCCTGTCGAACTCGGCGGCGCTGTTCCTGCACCCGCCGCTGGATGAGGCGTGGGTACGGCCCGGGATCGCGTTGTACGGCGCGACGCCGGACGTTCGCCATTCGGCACATTCGCTGGGCCTGCGGCCGGCGATGCGGCTGTCGAGCGAACTGCTGGCGGTGCGCACGATCGCAGGCGGCGAGGCCGTGGGATATGGCTCGCGCTTCGTGACCACGCGACCGACGCGGATCGGAGTCGTCGCCTGCGGCTATGCCGATGGTTATCCGCGCCATGCACCGGATGGCACGCCGGTCGCAGTCGCGGGCCGCATCGTTCCGATGGCCGGGCGCGTTTCGATGGATTTGATCACGGTCGACCTGACCGATGTGCCCGAAGCTGTTGCGGGCAGTCCGGTGGAACTGTGGGGCGACCTGCTGCCGATCGACACGGTCGCGGACCGCTGCGGCACCGTCGGATACGAACTGATGTGCGCCCTGGCCCCGCGCGTTCGTGTCGAGCAGGTGGGCTGACGTGGCCAAGGCACGAACCCAGTACGTGTGCGCGGAGTGCGGCGGCACCAGCCTCAAGTGGCAGGGCCAGTGCCCGCACTGCAGCGCATGGAATTCGCTCGCGGAAGCTCGCGTTGAAGCGGCGGTCGAACACCGCTACGCCACCCTCGCGCCGACTGCGCCCGTGCAGTCACTGGGGCAGGTGCAGGCGCGCGAAGTGGCGCGGATGCCCACCGGCGTCGATGAGTTCGACCGCGTCCTCGGAGGCGGGTTCGTCGAGGGCGGCGTCGTACTCATCGGCGGCGATCCGGGAATCGGCAAGTCGACGCTGCTGCTGCAATCGCTGGCCGCGCTCTCGGCGGGAACGCGCGTGCTCTATGTCAGCGGCGAGGAGTCGCCGGCGCAGGTTGTGCTGCGCGCGCGGCGGCTCGGCGTCGACGCCACTGCGGTGCGGCTGCTGTCCGAGATCGCGCTCGATCGGGTGGTCGCGACGATCCGCGAAGAGCATCCTGCTGTCGTCGTGATCGATTCGATCCAGACGCTCTATACGGCAGAACTGGCATCGGCGCCCGGCTCCGTTGCACAGGTGCGCGAATGCGCGGCGCATCTGACGCGCCTCGCCAAGCAGACCGGTTTCGTGCTCGTGATGATCGGCCATGTCACGAAGGAGGGGGCGCTTGCGGGTCCGCGGGTGCTCGAGCACATCGTCGACACCGTGCTGTACTTTGAAGGTGACACGCATTCGTCGTTCCGGCTGATCCGCGCCTTCAAGAACCGCTTCGGCGCGGTAAACGAGCTCGGCGTGTTCGCAATGACCGACCGCGGACTCAAGGGTGTCAGCAATCCGTCGGCGCTGTTCCTGTCACAGCACGGGCCCGACGGGCACGGCGGTGACGTCCCTGGATCGTGCGTGCTGGTAACGCAGGAGGGCACGCGCCCGCTCCTGGTCGAGGTGCAGGCACTGGTCGACACGGCCCACGTGCCGAATCCGCGCCGGCTCAGCGTCGGACTCGACCCGCAGCGGCTCGCCATGCTGCTGGCGGTGCTGCACCGTCACGCCGGTATCGCCGCGTACGACCAGGACGTGTTCATCAATGCCGTGGGCGGGGTACGTATCGCCGAACCCGCGGCCGATCTCGCCGTGCTGCTGGCCATCGTCTCCTCGATGCGGAACCGTGCGCTGCCGCGCGGCCTCGTCGCCTTCGGCGAAGTCGGTCTGGCCGGCGAGATCCGGCCGGCCCCGCGCGGGCAGGAGCGCCTGCGCGAGGCCGCCAAGCTCGGCTTCTCGCAAGCAATCATCCCGCGCGCCAATGCGCCGAAGGCGCGCATCGAAGGTCTCGAGATCGTCGCCGTTGACAGGCTGGTGCAGGCGCTCGAGCGCGTGCGCGGTTGAAACGCCTAGCGCGACGCGGGGCTCGTCGCCCAGGCTGCTGCGGCCGTGCCAGAGCGCACCGCAGTCTCCAGCGTGCAGGGATATTCCGATGCGGTCCAGTCGCCGGCCAGCGCGAGGCGGGGCAACGCCGTCGATTGCGGCGGACGCTCGAGGTCGGGCACGCACGCCAGCGTCGCGCGACGCTCGATGATTGCGCGGGCGGCGCGCGGCGGCGGTAGCCCGTAAACCTCGCTCATCTGGCGCGCGACCGCCGCGCAGAGCGCATCGAGTGTCGGTTCCTCGTCGATGCCGCCGCTGCTGATCACGACCCCGAGCACCCCGCGGTTGCCTGTGTCTAACGCACCGCGATTGAACACCCACTGGCCATGGTGGCCCGACACGACGTTGTCGACGAGCGCGTTCAGCAGCGCCGGAAGGCGCGGCTCCTCCTGCACGTACTTCAGGTAGATCGTGGTGATCGGCTCGTACCGGAAGCGCTCGATCATGCGCAGCGGCTGGCGCAGCGCGTCCGTATGCAGGCCGAAGACGCGCTGCAGCTGTGCCGCTGGCGCGGCATAGACGAGCGCATCGACGTCAAGCGATTTGTGATCGCCGCCGGCGCGGATTGCGAGCGTCCAGCCGCGTTCCGACGCGCGCGCAAGATCGACCCGATGATTGCGTCGCACCTCGCCGCCACCGTCGCGGATCAGGCGCTCGACCGCTTCCGGGAGCACCGCTGAAAGGTCGGAGCGCGGCAGCCACATCTCCGACGCCTCTGCCGTGGCGCCCAGGCTGTCGCGCAGCACCGCGGCCAGCGCCTGCGCCGACGCCTCGTCGAGCGGCGTGTTGAGCGAGGCGAGCGTCAGAGGGCGCCACAGGCGGTCGATCAGCCGCGGCGTCTGGCGTTGCTGGCGCAGCCAGGGTCCTGCGGCGCGATCGGGCGCGACGGTCCAGCCCTGCGCTTTCAGCTGCGGCAGCAGGCGCGCAAGCGCCACGCGATCGGCCCACCCGAGTCCACGCGCGGTCAGCACTGCGGACACGAGGTGCCACGGTGCGGGCAGCCTCGCCGCCCGCACTCGCAAACCGTCGGGATAGGAGATCTCGAAGGGCTTCCTCACGAACACCGAGTCGAGCGCGACGCCGCACTGCGCAAGCAGGCCGGCGACCGCCGTATAGGCGCCGACGAGCAGGTGCTGACCGTTGTCGAGCGTGTGGCGTGCACCATCCAGTTCGAGCACGAGACGGCGCGCGCGGCCGCCGAGTTCGCTGCCCGCCTCGAGCAGGATCGGCTCGTGACCCGCGCGCGCGCAGGCAGCGGCGGCAGCACATCCGGCCCAGCCGCCGCCGATGACGCCGACCTTCAGTCGGGTTGTCACGACGCGACCCAGGTCTTCCACGCGATCCAGAGCTTGCGCACCGGAGTCAGCGCGATGCGCTGGTGCAATACATCGAAGCCGTCGCGCTCGATCTCGTCGAGCAACGACGAATAGATGGCACCCATGATCAGGCCCGTGCGCTGTGCCTTGCGGTCTTCCGGCGGCAGTTGCGCCAGCGCGTCGCGGTACACGGTGCGGGCGCGGTCGGCCTGGAAGCGCATCAGCGGCACGAAGCCTTCGGTCGCGCGTGCGTTCAGTACGTCCGAGACCTTCACGCCGAACCGCTGCAACTCATCCATCGGCAGGTAGACGCGGCCGCGCCGGGCATCGTCGCCGACATCGCGGATGATGTTGATCAGTTGCAGCGCCAGACCGAGGCGGCTCGCATAACCGAGTGTGGCAGCGTTGCGATATCCGAAGATCGACGCGGACATCTCTCCGACCACACCCGCCACGCGGTGCGCATAGTGCTGCAGCGCTGCGAAGTCGAGGTAGCGGTTCTGCCGCAGGTCCATCTCCATACCATCCAGCACGGCGAGGAGACGCTCCTGTGTGATGCCGAACCGCCCATCGAGAAACGGTTGCAGCGCTTGTGTGACGGGGTGGTTCGGCCGGCTGTGGAACAGAGCGTCGATCTCGCCGCGCCACCAGCCGAGCTTCGCCTGCGCGACCGTCGGGTCGCTCACCTCGTCGACGACGTCGTCCACTTCGCGGCAGTATGCGTAGACGGCCGTGATGGCTCGGCGCTGCTCCGGAGGGAGGAACAGGAACGAGTAATAGAAGCTCGAGCCGCTCGCGGCAGCTTTCTGCTGGCAGTACTCGTCGGGGCTCATCGGTACGTGCTCGCGGGCCAGCAGAAAGCTGCGCGGCGCCTGCGCGCCAGGGCAGCTCGAAAGGAGCGCAAAGCGCCACCGTTTTGCGCGTGCTGGCAGTACTCGTCGAGGCTCATCCGTACGCGCTCACGGGCCAGCAGAAAGCTGCGCGGCGCCTGCGCGCTTGGGCCACTCGAAGGGAGCGCAAAGCGCGACGCGACCACCTTGCGCATGCTGGCAGTACGTATCGGGAGTCATCGGGTGACCCGGCTCTGCTTGCCCGGAATTACGCGCCCACGCCCGGCGGTTCTGCCGGCACTCGTTCATGCGGCTGACCGCTAAGGCCGCGCCAGCCGATCGCGAGCCAGTCACGAAGACGAAGGGTCGGGCGGCAGCGGAAGACATCGCCGTCGCACGCGTCGATCCGGTCCAGAATGCGCAGCCCGCCGAGGATGACCAGGCGCAGCTCCAGACCGATGCGACCCGGCAGCGCGTGCCCGAGTTGCGCACCCGACAGCATGAGTGCCCGGGTGCGCTGGGTCTGGAACTGCATCAGTGCACTCCAGCGGGCGTCCGCCCGTCGCGACGCGATATCGAGCTCGGCGACGCCAAAGTGCCGCAGGTCTTCGGCCGGGATGTAGACGCGGCCCTTGTCCCAGTCCAGCGCCACGTCCTGCCAGAAGTTGGCAAGCTGCAACGCGGTGCAGATCGCATCGGACCACGCCGCCGCCTGCGCATCGCTGCGGCGATACAGAGTAAGCAGCAGCCGGCCGACCGGGTCCGCTGACCTGCGACAGTAGTCGAGCAGGTCTTCGAAGCGCTCGTAGCGTGTTGTCGAGACGTCCTGCTCAAAGGCTGACAGCAAATCGTGGAAGTGGCGTAGCGGCAGTTCGTAGTCGCGGACCGCTTGCGCGAGGTCGGGCCACGCGCCCGGGCTCCCGCGTCCGATCGCATCGATGGCCCCGCGCAGATCGGCCAGCGCCCGCAGGCGCGCTGCCGGAGCTGCCTCACCTTCGTCGGCAATGTCGTCGGCCGTGCGGGCGAAGCGATAGATCGCGCGTATCGCGCCGCGCAGTGCCGGCGGCGCGAGCAGCGACGCGACCGGAAAGTTCTCGTAGTGGCCGACGCCCATGAAATCACGCTAGCACACGCGATAGCGTCGATTGACCCCGTGTGCATCCGCTAGAATCTCGCCTCCTTCCGCGCCGAGTTCTTCCTTCGGCCGCGGCGCGAAGGTGGCGAAATTGGTAGACGCACCAGGTTTAGGTCCTGACGCCTTCACCGGCGTGGGGGTTCGAGTCCCCCCCTTCGCACCAATCAATCCCGAGACGCCGCGTCGACACGGCGTACGACAAGAATCAGGGTAGACCATGCAACAGACAGTGGAGAGCACCGGCGCGCTTGAGCGCCGAATCGACCTGACCGTTCCGGCAGCGGCGGTCGAAAAGGAAGTCCAGAACCGGCTTGCGAAGCTGGCACGTAGCGTGAAGATGCCCGGCTTCCGACCGGGCAAGGTGCCGATGAAGATGGTCGCCGCCACCTACGGTGCGCAGGTGCAGGCTGAGGTGCTGAACGACAAGGTTGGCGAGGCTTTCAATTCGGCCGTCAGCGCGGGCAAGCTGCGTGTTGCCGGAACACCGCGGCTCGAGTCGCGCAATGCCGAAGGCTCGCCGGACCTGGGCTTTTCTGCGGTTTTCGAGATCTATCCCGAGATTAGCCTTGGCAGTCTTGCAGGCATCGAGGTGCAGCGCCCGGTGTGCCCAGTCGGTGAGGCGGAGATCGACCGGACGCTCGAAATCATGCGCAAGCAGCGGGCGAGCTATCGCGACGTGGAACGCGCGGCGCAAACCGGCGACCGGGTTGTGGTCGACTTCGCCGGAACGATCGATGGGACACCGTTTGAGGGCGGCAGCGCGCGGGAGTTCGTCTTCAATGTTGGCCAGGGCCGCATGCTGCCGGAATTCGAGGCAGCGATTCCCGGCATGACCGCGGGTTCGACCCGCACTTTCCCGCTGACCTTTCCGGCCGACTACTCGGCCAGCCAGCTGGCCGGGAAGACTGCCGAATTCACAGTCACGGTCGGCAAGGTGCAGGAAGCAGTGCTGCCTGAAATCGACGCGGAATTCGCCCGCTCGCTCGGGATCGCCGATGGCAGCCTCGAGAAGATGAGGGCAGAGATCAGGGCGAACCTCGAGCGCGAAGTGGAAACGCGGCTCAGGGGCCGCACGCGCGACGGGGCCATGGCGGCGCTGCTGGCGTCGACGACGTTTGAGCTCCCGAAAGCGCTGGTCGAGGAGGACAAGGAGCGGCTCGCCGATCTGGCGCGGCGCGATCTCGCGGCACGCGGCGTGCAGGCAGACAAGGCGCCGCTGCCGCTCGACCTGTTCGCCGCGCAGGCGGAGCGGCGGGTGCGGCTCGGATTGCTGGTCGGCGAGGTCGTCCGCGTCCACGGGCTGCAGGCGCGCCCCGACCAGATCCGCAAGCTGGTCGAGGAGATGGCCCAGAGCTATGAGAAGCCGCAGGATGTGATCAACTGGTACCTTTCGGACCGCAAGCGGCTGGCCGAGCTTGAAGGGACGGCGCTTGAGGACAATGTAACGCGCTGGGTGCTGGAGCAGGCGAAGGTGGTCGAGACGCGGGTCGCGTTTGACGAGCTGATGGGCCACGCGCAATCCTGAGACGCCGGGCCGGAGATTGCAGGCAATGAAGCATTATCGTGATCGAGAGATGACCGAAGACATGTCACCGCAGGCGCTCGGCATGGTGCCGATCGTCATCGAACAGAGCGGGCGCGGCGAGCGCGCCTACGACATCTATTCGCGGCTATTGCGCGACCGCGTGGTGTTCCTGGTCGGGCCGGTCAACGACCAGACCGCCAACCTCGTCGTCGCCCAGCTGCTGTTCCTGGAGTCGGAGAATCCCGACAAGGACATCAACCTGTACATCAACTCGCCGGGTGGTTCGGTCTACGCGGGCCTGGCGATCTACGACACGATGCAGTTCATCAAGCCCGACGTGTCGACCATCTGCGTCGGCATGGCCGCGAGCATGGGCGCCTTTCTGCTTGCGTCGGGGGCGAAGGGCAAGCGCTACACGCTGCCGAACTCGCGCATCATGATTCACCAGCCGTCCGGCGGGGCTCAGGGGCAGGCGAGCGACATCGAGATCCACGCGCAGGAGATCCTGAAGACGCGCGAGCGGCTCAACCGCATCCTGGCGGAGCGGACCGGGCAACCGATCGAAAAGATAGCCAGAGACACCGATCGCGATAACTTCATGTCCGCAGATGATGCAGTAAGCTACGGACTGGTAGACAAGATCTTCGTCAAGCGCGGCGAGCAGCCGTAGTCGTCGAAGGCGGGGGGCGATTCAGGCGATATGTCGGACAAGAAGGGCTCCAGCGAGAAGCTTCTCTACTGCTCGTTCTGCGGCAAGAGCCAGCACGAGGTCAAGAAGCTGATCGCCGGCCCGTCGGTGTTCATCTGCGACGA
>DATKAJ010000102.1:0-2896 GCA_035498175.1 Burkholderiaceae bacterium | reverse complement strand
CGGCCGGGTCCTGATCACGCCGTACAACGAGAATCTCGTGCTCGCGAGCTCCACGGGCGCAGGTGGATTCGGCGGGGGCGGCGTGCTCGGAAGCGTCGGTGCCGCACCGTTGACGCCGGGTCGCCGCAATCAGTTCGATGTCGGGCTCCAGCAGCAGGTGTGGCACGGAGCCAAGCTTGATGCCGATTACTTCTGGAAGCTCACCGATGGCCCGTACGATTTCGACGTCATCCTGAACACACCGCTCACGTTCCCGGTTCAATTCCGAAAATCGAAGATCGACGGCGGGCTCGTGCGGGTCACCCTGCCTGAGATCCATGGCTTCCAGGTCTACAGCACGCTGTCGCACACGGGCTCGCGTCTCTTCGGGCCGGAGCTCGGCGGGCTGCGCTTCAGCGCAAGCTACGCGCCGGTGGCGCGCCCCGACCACGACGAACCGCTTCAGTCGACCACGCACGCCGAGTATCGACTGACCGGCCATGGCGGCTTCTGGATCGGCGTCACGTGGCGTTACGACAGCGGCCTGGTGGCGGTCAGCGTCCCCACGTATGCAGCCGCACTCCTGCTGACCGGCGATCAGCAGGCCGCGATGGGGTTGTACTGCGGCACGATCGCCGCCACCGTGGCACAGCCCATTCGCAGCTGCGATAAGCAGACGCCCGGCGCGACTCGCATTCGCATCCCGCGCCCCGGAACGGAGAACGACGACACCAACCCGCCGCGCATCGCGCCGCACCAGGTCGTCGACCTCGGCATCGGTTTCGACAGATTGCGCGTGCACGGCACGCCGCTTCGAGCGCGCATCTCAATCGTCAACGTGGCGAACACGATCGCGCTGTACAACTTTCTCTCGACGTTTTCGGGCACGCATTTCGTAACGCCGAGAGTCGTACAGGTGGACGTGACGGTCCCCTTCGGCTCATGAGCAGACCACCGACTCCAGACACCAGCGTGGATGACCGTGCGATGGCGGTGCCCGCGCACGCGGGGGCGTCGGGCTGGCGGCTGCCGCGCGGCGAGAAGAGCCTGCGCGAAGTGCACGGATCGATTGCGGTGCCGCACGAGGCCGGCTTCTGGCGGAAGGCGTTCGCGTTCGCGGGGCCCGGCTACCTGATCGCGGTCGGCTACATGGATCCCGGCAACTGGGCCACCGACCTGGCGGGCGGCGCGCGCTTCGGCTACACGCTGCTGAGCGTCGTCCTGCTGTCCAACCTCACCGCCATCCTGCTGCAGGCGCTCGCGGTGCGGCTCGGCATCGCCAGCGGCCGCGATCTCGCGCAGGCGTGCCGCGACCATTACTCGCCGCCGGTCGCGATCGGCCTGTGGATCTTCTGCGAGATCGCGATCGCCGCCTGCGACCTGGCGGAGGTGATCGGCGCCGCAATCGCGCTGAACCTGCTGTTCCACCTGCCGCTGTCGTGGGGCGTGCTGCTGACCGGCCTGGATGTGCTCATCGTGCTGTTCCTGCAGCATCACGGGTTCCGCTACATCGAAGCGCTCGTGGTGAGCCTCATATTCGTCATCGCGGGCTGCTTCGCGATCGAAATCTGGCTGTCGAAGCCCGACATGGCGGCGGTCGCGACCGGGTTCGCGCCGGACGCGGCGATCCTGCGCGACCAGGGGATGCTCTACATCGCCATCGGCATCCTCGGCGCCACGGTCATGCCGCACAACCTCTACCTGCACTCGTCGATCGTGCAGACGCGCAAGTACGTCGATACGCATGCGGGCAAGGCCGAAGCGATCCGGTTTGCGACGATCGACTCGAGCGCCGCGCTGATGTTCGCGCTGTTCATCAACGCGGCGATTCTCGTGATGTCGGCGGCGACGTTCCACGGGACGGGTCATCAGGACATCGTCGACATCGGCGACGCGTACAAACTGCTGGCGCCGCTGCTCGGGACGAGCGCGGCCAGCGTGCTCTTCGCGATCGCCCTGCTGTGTTCGGGCCAGAACGCGACGCTGACCGGCACGCTGGCGGGGCAGATCGTGATGGAAGGCTTTCTCAATCTCCGCATCCGGCCGTGGCTGCGCCGGCTGATCACGCGCCTGCTCGCGATCATCCCGGCGTACGTCGTCGTTGTCCTGTACGGCGAGCACGGAACAGCGACGCTCCTGATTCTCAGCCAGGTGATTCTCAGCCTGCAGCTGTCGTTCGCCGTGTTCCCGCTCGTGACGTTCACGTCGGACCGCGCGAAGATGGGTGAGTTCGTCTCGGCGCGCTGGTTGAAGATGCTGGCCTGGACCGTCGCGGTTATGATTGCGGCGCTCAACGGCTGGCTTCTGTATCTGACGCTGGCGTAACCATGTATCGCCGGATCCTTGTTGCGATCGAGAACTCGCCCGCAGACCAGGCGATCGTCGATCACGTGCGGCAGCTCGCGGCGCAGACGGGTGCCGAGCTGCACCTCGTGCACGTCGCCGATGGCTGGGTCGCCCGCAACTTCGATCGGCTGCAGCTGCGTGAGTCCGAGGAGATGAAGGGCGACCGCGACTACCTCGAGAAGCTTGCGGCCGATCTGTCGTCGGGCGGCCTCACGGTCTCGACCGAGCTCGCCATGGGCGATCCGGCCGACGAGCTCATTCGCCTTTCCGAAGCGCGCGGCGCCGACCTGCTCGCGATGTCGACGCACGGGCACCGCTTCCTGAACGATCTCGTCCGCGGCACCACGGTGAACAAGGTGCGGCACCTCGTGAAGATTCCCGTGCTCCTCGTCCGCTCCCACCCGCAGTAGAGCGTGTGGGCCTGCGAACGACCATCGCCACGCGCGCCGGCAAGCAGCGCTATGTCCGCACGCTGTTCGCGACGATCGCCGATCGCTACGACTTCATTACGGTCTTCCTCTCGTATGGACTGGATCGACGCTGGAAGGCGCGACTGATTGCGCTCGCGGCG
>DATKAJ010000101.1:0-27634 GCA_035498175.1 Burkholderiaceae bacterium | reverse complement strand
GGGGGATCCGTGAGGGCGGCTAGCCGAGACGCACGCGAACGCTGACGCGGCCGGCGCGATCGTGCCAGGCCGTCAGTCCGACTTCGCTTCCCGCCTTGCCCTGGACGACCCAGTCGACGTGCGCGCGGTCGGCGGTGACATTCTTGGTCGGCCAGAACGAGATTCCGGTGTGCAGATACGCCCAGCCTTCGAGCTCACCAAGTTCCTCTCGCTTCTTGCCTGACACCAGCCGCGCACCGTCGGGCAGTTCGATCTCGGCGATCACGCCGCGCAGCAGCTTCCGTTGCACCGCCATCTTGCTCACGTAGCTCGGCAGCCAGCCCGTGTTCTGCAGCACCAGGCGGATCTGCCAGGTGTCCGTTCCAGCTGCGGTGACCTCGGCGCTGCGCACTTCGAGTCTCGGCGAGATCAGCGTCTGCCACAGCAGCCACTTGGGGAAGCGCGCGATCTCCTTCTCGCGCAGCGCTGGCGGCGGGTTGGTGAACACCATCATGCGGTTCCAGCCGCCGATCTCGACCTTGCCCAGCTGCGGATGGTCGAACGGCTTCCACTCGACGTGGCCTGTGCCGGGCGCGATGCGCTGCGCCCATTCGTAGACCTTCAGATCGTCCTCGATCGGATGGTCGCGGAACCAGTGGATCCACTCCTTGTTCTCGATGCCGGCTTCCTTCTTCGGGTTCCAGATCTCGATCGTCCAGATGTACATGCCGAGGTGCTCGTAGATCCAGTCGAAGGCACCGCTGATGAATTCGCCGGGGTAGTACTGGAACTCGTGCCAGATCGAGATCGCCGGATAGCCGGTCAACTCCTCGCCCTTCCTGCCGACCGCCTGATAGGTCCACAGATCCTCGGCCGGCAGCTTGTCGTCGGGAGCGTGGCCGAACGGACGCAGCAGCACTCCGGAGAATGTATGGATGCTGGTGCCGCCGCAGATGTTCGGATGCGTGACGAAGAAGTCCACCACCGCGCGCACTTCGGGTTCGGATGTCGGATACGGACCGGCGCCGAGCTGTTCGAACTCCTGGCGCCAGCTCGACGGGAAGTTGCGGTTCAGATCCAGCCCCTGCGCGTTGCCGGTCACCCCGGCGATCGCGATCGATGTGCCGTCGTAGTCCTCGATGCGGCCTTCGGGCAGCAGGCGGTAATAGTCCCCGCCCGGCGCATCCATGGGATCGCGACGCACCAGCAGTTGCGGTTGCTGCGGATGCTTCTTCCACGCGCCGTTCGGATCGGCAATGCGCATCTGCAGGATGCGGCCATCGCCGTCCATGTCCTCGGCGATCAGGCCCTCGACCGGCTCCTCGTCGAACGGATAGCGTCGCGTCGACGAACGAACGTACTTCGGCGTATCGGCCATCGCCCACTCGGCGCCGTCGGGGTTGATGCGCGGGCACACGTAGATCGTGCGTGTATCGAGCGCGCGGCGGATCTCGGCGTCCGTGTCCCTGCCCTTCATCAGCCAGTCGGTGAAATACAGGCATGCACTCGACGCCGACAGTTCGACCGAGTGGATGTTGCCGTCGACCCAGTACGCGGGCTTGTCCTCCGCCTTGCCGGTGGCCGTATTGGTGATCGTCAGCAGCGGGATCGCTCGGCCTTCGTGACTGGTGCCGAGCGTCGAGAGCGCGATGTACTGCGGATGCTCGTCCGCGAACGCGCGCAGCAGCGTCATCAGGTCGTCGTAGCGGTAGAAGCGCGAGTAGTCGATGACGGGCATGGTTGCACGCGGCTCGGAGCAAGGCGGGCGATGATACGCGCGCACCAGGCGCGGTCGCCCTGCGACGGCCGACTATCATCTCGAACCATGTCGACCCAGCCCAGCTCCGAATTGCATGCGGCCGAGGCCCGTGACGGCCGCGCGCTGAAGGGCAAGCGCGGGCTGACGCGCCTGATGAATGCCACACGCTATTCGATCGACGGCCTGCGCGCTGCCTGGGACCACGAAGATGCTTTCCGGCACGAGGTCCGTATTGTCGCGGTGCTGATCCCGGTCGCGCTGCTGCTGCCGGCCACTGTCGTCGAGAAGATCCTGCTGATCGCGGTCCTGGTGCTGGTGCTGGTGGTGGAACTGCTGAACACCGGCCTCGAGGCGGCGGTTGACCGGGACAGCTTCGAGATCAACGCGCTCGGCAAGCGTGCCAAGGACTACGGCAGTGCCGCAGTGATGCTGACGATGTTCCTTGCCGGAGGAACCTGGCTCGCGATCCTGCTTGCGCTCTTCCTCTGAGAGCGGGTGGGTCCCTTACACTGCGCGCCGGAGGAGATCGCAATGACATCCGGGCTGTTCCAGTCGAACGTCCGTTCGCTGCCGCTTGTCTATCGCGGCAAGGTGCGCGACAGCTACGCCGTCGGCACCGACCGGCTCCTGCTGATCACCACGGACCGGCTCTCGGCCTTCGACGTCGTGATGAACCAGCCGATCCCCGACAAAGGGCGCGTGCTGAATGCGATGTCGAACTTCTGGTTCGAGAAGCTTGCGCACATCGTTCCGAACCACCTGACGGGGATCGACCCAGAAAGCGTCGTGGCGTCCGATGAGCGCGACCAGGTACGCGGACGCGCCGTCGTTGCACTGAAGCTCAAGCCGGTCCCCGTTGAATGCGTGGTCCGCGGCTATCTGATCGGCTCGGGCTGGAAGGACTATCAGAAATCCGGCGAGGTCTGCGGCATCACGCTGCCGGCTGGCCTGCAGATGGCGAGCCGCCTGCCGGAGCCGATCTTCACGCCGGCGACCAAGGCCGCGGCGGGGGCGCACGACGAGAACATCAGCTTCGACGCCGCGAAGCAGGTCATCGGCGCCGAGCTCGCGTTCAAGGTGCGCACGATCTCGCTGATGCTGTACCAGGCCGCGGCCGAATACGCGCTCACGCGCGGCATCATCATCGCCGACACCAAGTTCGAGTTCGGCACCGACGCCGAAGGCGACTTGCGCCTGATGGACGAGGTGCTGACCGCGGATTCCTCGCGTTTCTGGCCCGCCGACGAGTACGAGGAGGGCGCCTCGCCGCCGTCGTTCGACAAGCAGTTCGTGCGCGACTGGCTCGAGCAGCAGCACTGGAACAAGGCGCCGCCGCCCCCCGACCTGCCCGCGGCCATTGTCGCGAAGACTGCCGACAAGTATCGGGAAGCCCTGCTGCGGTTGACGGGCAAGAAGCTCGATTAGGACCCGCTGGAGCGCCGATGCGCGTGCACGGAACCTAGTCTCTACAATCGCGCTTTGCTCAGAACCGGGCCCGGCCCGCGCCCGCAAGCGATGAACAGCACAGCCCCCCTGGTCGGCGTCGTCATGGGTTCCAACTCCGATTGGGACGTCATGCAGTACGCGTGCGAGGTGCTGAAGGAGTTCGGCGTCCGCTTCGAAGCGCGGGTGGTTTCCGCGCACCGCACGCCGGACGACATGTTTGCCTACGCCGACGAGGCGCGCGCGCGGGGACTCAAGGCGATCATCGCCGGCGCCGGCGGTGCGGCGCACCTGCCCGGCATGATCGCGTCGAAGACCGTGATCCCGGTGCTGGGCGTGCCGATCCCGTCGAAATACCTCCGTGGCGAGGACTCGCTGCTGTCGATCGTGCAGATGCCGCGTGGTGTTCCAGTCGCTACCTTTGCGATCGGCGAGGCCGGTGCCGCCAATGCCGGCCTGTTTGCGGTTGCGATGCTTGCGACCGAGGATGCGCGCCTGGCGATGCAGCTGGCGCAATACCGCGCGACCCAGACCGAGAAGGCGCGCAACATGACGCTGCCGCTCTAGGGGCTCGACCGCCGCCCGAGCGCGGCGCCGCGCGTCTGCATCCGTATGTCCTCATTGTTGTCCGCACCGATTGCACCGGGCGCCTGGCTGGGTCTGCTCGGCGGCGGCCAGCTCGGCCGCATGTTCTGCATGGCGGCGCAGTCGTTGGGCTACAAGGTCTGCGTGCTCGATCCGGGAGTCGACAGTCCCGCCGGTGCGGTCGCCGATGATCACCTGTGTGCCGACTACCTCGATTCGCAGGCGCTGGATGAACTCGCCCGGCGCTGCAGTGCTGCGACCACCGAGTTCGAGAACGTGCCGGCAGCCGCGCTCGAATTCCTCGCGCAGCGTTGCAGGGTGAGTCCGGACGCCGCCAGCGTCGCGATCGCGCAGGACCGCATCGCCGAGAAGCGCTTTCTCGCCGCGAGCGGGATCGAGGTCGCGCCCCACGCGGTGATCGCGTCGACGGCGGACCTCGAGCGTCTCGATGCCGCGCTCTTGCCCGGCATCCTGAAATCGGCCCGGCTGGGTTACGACGGCAAGGGACAGGCGCGCGTTGCGACCGTCCAGGAAGCACGCGCCGCGTTCGCGTCGATGGGGGCGGTGCCGTGCGTGCTCGAGCAGCGGCTGGCGCTGGAGCTCGAGCTGTCGGTCGTTGTGACGCGCTCGCGCAGTGGCGCAGTCAGCACGTTTCCGGTCGCCGAGAACCAGCACCGGTCCGGGATCCTCGCGGTGTCGATCGTGCCGGCGCGGATCGACGCAACGCTGCTGCGGCAGGCGCAACAGGCCGCGATCGCTGTGGCCAGCGCCCTGAACTACGTCGGTGTGCTGTGTGTCGAGTTCTTCGTGGTCGGCGGCCACCTGCTCGCAAACGAGATTGCGCCGCGGCCGCACAACAGCGGCCACTACACGATAGACGCCTGCGTCAGCAGCCAGTTCGACCAGCAGGCGCGCGTGATGGCGGGCCAGCCGCTCGGCGATGCCGGATTGCTGGCGCCGGCAGTGATGCTGAACGTACTCGGAGACGTCTGGTTCGACCAGGGCCGGATGCGCGAGCCGCCGTGGCATGAGGTGCTCGCCGTCCCCGGCGCGAAGCTGCACCTTTACGGCAAGAGCGAGGCGCGTGTGGGCCGCAAGATGGGCCATGTGACCTGCATCGCCGCGACGGTTCCGGACGCGCTCGCGCGCGCGCGCGACGTGGCGCGTGTGCTCGGCATTGCGCAGCCGGACTGACGCGAATGCAGGCTCGTCCGATCGACGAGGACGCGATCCAGCGCGCGGTCGAGGCCCTGCGGCGCGGCGGCCTTGTCGCGATGCCGACCGAGACCGTTTACGGACTCGCGGCTGATGCGCGCAGCGACGCCGCAGTGCGCGCGGTCTTTGCCGCCAAGGGCCGCCCTCCCGACCATCCGGTCATCGTGCATGTGCCGGGCGTCGAAGCCTTCGTGGACTGGGCTGTGGACGTGCCGCCGTCCGCCCAGGCTCTCGCGGCTGCGTTCTGGCCGGGTCCGCTCACCTTGGTGCTGAAGCGCAGGCCGGAAGTGTCCAACCTCGTCACGGGCGGGCAGGACACCGTCGGGCTGCGCTGCCCGGCCCACCCGTGGGCGCGCGCGCTGCTGCAACGCTTCGGCGCCGTGGTGGCGCCGAGCGCCAATCGCTTCGGCCGCATCAGTCCGACCACGGCGCAGCACGTCATGGACGATCTCGGCCAGAAGCCTGCCGGCGCCGTCGATGTCGTGCTCGACGGTGGTCCCTGTCCGGTCGGCATTGAATCGACGATTCTCGACCTGTCGGGCCCCTCGCCGCGCCTGCTGAGGCCCGGCGCAGTCTCACGCGAACAGATCGAAGCGGTCTTGGGGGTGCACGTCGCTGCAGCCGACGCGGCTTCCCCGCGCGCCCCGGGACGTCTCGAGAAGCACTACGCCCCCCGTACGCCGCTGGAACTCGTGCCGGCCGGCGAACTGGCGGCCCGTGTCTCCGCGCTGCAATCGACGCCGGTGGCGGTGCTCGCTCCGGCCTGGGCAGCGCGTTCAGCGCCGAACCTCAGGCTGCATCTGATAGCGCCGGAGGACCCGGCCGAATACGCGCGCGTCCTGTACCAGCACCTGCGCCGCCTCGACGCCAGCGGGGCGCAGCGCCTGCTCGTGGCTGCGCCACCGACCGGCCCCGAATGGGAGGCGGTGGCCGACCGGCTGCAACGGGCGTCCGCGGGCAGCGCAGCGTGAACTTGGGCGCAGCGCGTCGTATGATCGACGCCCGCCTGAGGAGACGGGCGCCGTCCTGCGGACCAACAAGGGGGTAATCGCAATGTTCGATTTCAGCCGCAACGCGGCACGCTATCTTGCGGCTGCGGCCGCGACGCTGTTCTTGATTTCCTGCGGCGGCAGCAGCAACGAGACTCCGGCACCACTACCGTTTGCGTTCTCGGTCGCCGTCGTCGGTGCCAGTGGCGCCGACATCGGCAATCGCTGCGGCTCTGCGGATCCGCTCTGTTTCCCGGCGCCGCCGTATGCAGGCCCCAGCACTGCGTCGAACGGCATGCTCTATCCGCAACTCATCGCCCTCCGGTACGGAAATGTGTTGGCCGCTTCTTCGGCGGGTGGCTTCGACTACGCGATCGGTGGCGCGACGACGGGTGGGATTCCGACCGACACGGTGGCGCAGAAGCTGCCGAATATGCAGGTCCAACTCGAGCAGTACCTGCAGCGATTGGGATATGTGGTCAATCCGCAGACGCTCGTCGTCGTCGATGGCACGGCGTTCGGAAACAACGTGCGGCGCGTCCTTGAGTTGCTCGCCGCCAATCCTCAAGCGGCGGCGACCTTGCCGACGGCTGCGGTCACGCAGGCGGCGACGGACATAGGCCAGATCCTGAATCGCCTCTATGCGGCGGGAGCAAGGAACATCGTACTTGCGAACGCCACCAATATGGGCCTGCATCCGGCAGTGGCTGCGCTGGGTGCGAATGCGATTGCGCTGGCTACCGGAATGTCCAGCGCCTACAACAGCGCGCTTGCGGTCCAGGTTGTTCCCGGAGTGAAAGTCGTATCGCCGGGATTGAATATCTATCTGGTCGACTTCGGCGCCCTTTCAAATGAAATGAAGGCGACCCCGGCCAATTTCGGGATTACGAACACGACTGCGCCCTGCTATCCGTTTTTCTCTGCGCCCGCGGCTCCGGTCTGCGCAACTCCTGACACCTACATGTTCTGGGACGAGCTGCATCCTTCCGCAGCGGTGCACTCGTACGGCGCGCAGCGCGCGATTGCGGTCATCGGCCACTGATTGCAATCGTCGTGCGGCCAGCAAACGGCGCCGGCGGGCGCCGTTTTCTTTTTACGCGCGTTCAGCGAGCGGCTCGTAGAGTTCCGCGATCGCCGCCATCACCGCCTCGGGCTGATCGCGCTGCGGACTGTGGCCGCATTCGGCGAGCTTGAGCAGTCGACAGGGGGACCGGACGCCGGCACCGATGCGATCGAGCTGCTCCATTGTCCCGTACTGATCGTCGTAACCCTGAATCGCGAGCACCGGACAGCGGATCTGCGGCAGCTCGGCCTCGATGTTCCAGCGACGGAAGGCCGGGTCGAGCCAGCCGTCGTTCCAGCCGAAAAAGGCGCCGTCGGGATCGTCATGCAGGCGCGCCAGCGGTGCACGCAGCTTGCCCTCCGTCCAGGCCTCGCGCGCGGCGCGAATGCCGTCGATCGTGACGTCCTCGACGAAGACATGCGGCGCCATGATGGCGATAGCGCGCGGCGCATGTCGCGCCGCGTGAAGTAGCGCGATCGAGCCGCCGTCGCTTTGGCCGACCAGCATCGGCGCTTCGATGTCGAGCTGGTGCAGCAGTTCCGGAAGAACCTCCCACGCCTCGCGATGCAGGTAATCGCTGCCGCGGGACCGGCCGAGCGGGGTCGAGCGGCCGTAGCCGCGACGCGAATAGACCAGCCCGGGCGCGTTCAGCTGGTCGCACAGCGTGCGCGGAAAATCGCGCCAGCCGGCGACCGAGCCGAGTCCCTCGTGCAGGAACACGAGGGCGGGGCGGTCGCGCTCGGGCTCGATGTGCAGGAGTTCGAGCCGTTCGCCCGCGACTTCGGCCCAGCCGATCGACATTCGCAGTCCGAGCGCTGACAGTCCTCGTCAGGCCGCGGCGCCAGTCGACGCTTCAAGGCGCGACTTGAAGCTGCGCGCCTTGAAGGCCAGCATGATCTTCAGAATGCCCTCGGCTATTGCCCAGACCGCGATGGCCCAGACGAAGCCCATGAGTCCGGCCGCCGGCTGCGCGATGAGCAGCACGCCGAACAGCACCGACACGCCGCCCATGATCCACAGCAGCCATTCGCGCTCGATTTCGGCCCGCAGCTTGATGCCGGCCCAGATCATCAGCACACCGGCCGAGATGGCATAGGCCGCGATCAGCAGCAGCAGGGCACCTGCGGCGGTGGCCGGCGAAGCCAGCCCGATCCCGCCTGCGACGATGCCCAGCAGACCGATCAGCAGCCACAGCCACCAATGGCTCGCGCCGCCGCGGTGGCGGAATGCACCGATCAGCATGACCACGCCGTCGACGAACACGGATGCCGCAAAGAAGATGGCGAGCACCAGCAGCGTGAGCCCGGGCCAGATGAACGCCAGAACGCCGAACAGCACCGAGGCAATGCCGCCGATCAGCAGTGCCCACCATGCCCGCTTCAGTAGCCCATGCATGTATGTCTCCAGAGGAGTGTCGAAACTCGCATTACACCTGTTGCGGGCACGGCCCGCAACGTCTCCGCGTTCCGGAACTAGATTACGGCCACGCCAAGCTTGCCGCGCGCTCGGCCGCCCCGCGATTCGACCAGCGCGGCGACCGCGTCTTCGAAGCGATAGCTGCGCGTCAGCCGCACCGGCAGCCTGCCTTCCGCGATCATCGCCAGCATCTGCTCGAGCTGCGCGGCGTTCAGGTCGAGGCGTAACGTCTTGCGACGGATACGGCGGAACGGATTCAGCAGCGGATCGAGGATCACGCCCGGAAATGACGGCAGCGTGACGGCGACAGTGCCGCCATTCGGTAGCAGCGCCGGCCACGTGCGGGGATCGAGGCGGGCGGCGCAGTCGATAACGGCATCGAAAGGGCCGGGCCAGGTCCCGACCGGTGTGGCGTAGTCCACCTGTGCATCGGGCTGGAGTTCGCGCAGGAACGACTGGCTGCCCGCGCTGCCGGTCGCCACGATGACCGCGCCGCGATCGCGCAGCACCGCCACCACGAAGCAGCCGACGCCACCGGCCGCGCCGTGCACCAGGATGCGCTGTCCGGCGCGCACGCCCGCCATGTCGGACAGCTGCAGTGCGGAGAGCCCCGCGACCGGTGTGACGGCAGCCGCATCGAGTCCGACGCCGGCGGGTACGCGCACGCATTGCGCGGCTGGCACCGCGACCTGCTCGGCGAGGGCGCCTGGCTGCTGCGCGAATGGATTGAGCCAGGCGACCACGCGATCGCCGGCGCGCAGGCCCGATACCTTCGCACCGGTTTCGATGATCTCGCCGGCGAGTTCCGACGCCACGCCGCACGGTGGTCGGCTCTTCGCCAGCAACCGGAACTGGCCCTCGACCAGCTTCCAGTCGAGCGGATTGATACCGGCATGATGCGTGCGGATCAGGACATCCGACGCACCCGGCCGCGGCGCCGCAATGTCCTCGAGACGCAGGACCTCGGCGACGGGCCCGAAAGCGGCATATCGCCAGGCGCGCATCGCCGCCGGGCGTCGCTCAGAAGAAGGCCTGGATCCCGGTCTGCGCACGACCGAGGATCAGCGCATGGATGTCATGCGTGCCCTCGTAGGTGTTGACGACCTCGAGGTTGAGCATGTGGCGCACCACGCCGAATTCGTCGCTGATGCCGTTGCCGCCGAGCATGTCGCGCGCCGTGCGGGCGACCTCGAGCGCCTTGCCGCATGAATTGCGCTTCATGATGCTCGTGATCTCGACCGCAGCAGTACCCTCGTCCTTCATGCGTCCGAGGCGCAGGCAGCCCTGCAGCGCGAGCGCGATCTCGGTCTGCATGTCGGCGAGCTTCTTCTGCACCAGCTGGTTGGCTGCCAGCGGACGATCGAACTGCTTGCGGTCGAGCACGTACTGGCGCGCGGTGTGCCAGCACGATTCGGCGGCGCCGAGCGCGCCCCAGGCGATGCCGTAGCGCGCCGAATTGAGGCATGCGAACGGGCCCTTGAGTCCCTGCACGTTCGGCAGTTCGTTCTCGGCCGGAACGAAGACATCGTCCATCACGACTTCGCCGGTGATCGAAGCCCGCAGGCCCATCTTGCCGTGAATCGCGGGCGCCGAGAGCCCCTTCATGCCCTTCTCGAGGATGTAGCCGCGGATGATTCCGCTATCGTCTTTAGCCCAGACGACGAACACGTCGGCGATCGGCGAATTGCTGATCCACATCTTCGATCCGCTCAGCGCAAAACCGCCGTCGACGCGGCGCGCGCGCGTCGTCATGCCGCCCGGGTCGGAACCGTGGTTCGGCTCCGTGAGCCCGAAGCAGCCGATCCATTCGCCGCGCGCCAGCTTCGGCAGGTACTTGCGGCGCTGCGCCTCCGAGCCGAACTCATAGATCGGCAGCATCACCAGCGAGCTCTGCACGCTCATCATCGAGCGGTAGCCGGAGTCGACGCGTTCGATCTCGCGCGCAATCAGGCCGTAGCAGACGTAGTTGAGACCGGCGCCGCCGTATTCCGCCGGCAGCGTGTTGCCGAGCAGTCCCATCTCGCCCATCTCGCGGAAGATCGACGGATCGCTCTTCTCGTGCCGGAACGCCTCGAGCACGCGCGGCGCAAGCTTGTCCTGCGCGTAGGCGCGCGCCGCGTCGCGGACCATGCGCTCGTCGGCATCGAGCTGCTGCTCGAGCAGCAGAGGATCGTCCCACTGGAAGGCGGCTTTTGCAGCGCGGGTGCGTTCGGGCGCGTTCATGCTGACCTCGACCTGCAGGTTGAGCGCAGGATTGTAGGACGGCGACTGCTAGAGATCGGTGCGGACTTTCCAGAGTTCGGGGAACAGGACGACGTCGAGCATGCGGCGCAGGTAGGCCACGCCGCTGGTGCCGCCGGTGCCGGGCTTGAAGCCGATGATGCGCTCCACCGTCGTCACGTGCCGGAAGCGCCAGAGGCGGAAGGCGTCTTCCAGGTCGACCAGTTCTTCGGCGAGCTCGTACAGATCCCAGTGGTCGTGCGGTGCGCGGTAGACGGCAAGCCAGGCTGCCTCGACCGAAGCGTCGCCGCGATGCGGCTGCGTCAGGTCGCGGTTGAGCACGACGCCGTCGATCGCAAAGCCGCGGCGCGCCAGCAGGCGCAACGCTTCGTCATACAGCGACGGCTCGCCAAAGGCCTGTTCGAGCCGCGCCTTCAGGGCGGGCCGATCGTCATGGGGCCGCAGCATCGCGACGTTCTTGTTGCCGAGCAGGAATTCGATCTCGCGGTACTGCCACGACTGGAACCCCGAACTCGTGCCGAGGTGCGGACGGATCGCGCTGTACTCGCTCGGCGTCATCGTCGCCAGCACGTCCCAGGCGTGCACGAGCTGTTCGAGGATGCGCGAAACACGAGCCAGCATCTTGAACGCCGGCGCGAGGTCCGACGCCGCGAGTGCCGCGCGTGCCGCGCGCAGCTCATGCAGCGCGAGCTTCATCCACAGTTCGCTCGTCTGGTGCTGGACGATGAACAGCAGCTCGTTCGGGTCGGACGAGCGTGGATGCTGCGCATCCAGGATCGTGTCGAGCGCGAGATAGTCGCCATAGCGCATCGCGGCTTCTCCGGACTCGACCGTCATGTCACCGCTGCGCGCCGGTGATGGCGCTCGTCACGCCACGCTCCGCTGCGCAGCACGTCGGCCAGGACCTCGGCCGCCGTCTCGACATCGCCATGGCGCAGGTAAAGCGGCGCGAAGCCGAAGCGCAGCACATCGGGCTCGCGGAAGTCGCCGATGACGCCGCGCTCGATCAGTGCCTGCATGACCGCGTAGGCCGCGGGGTGCGTGAAGCAGACCTGGCTGCCGCGCTCCTCCGCCCTGCGCGGCGATGCCAGCGTGACGCCCTGACACAATGCCTCGACGCGCGCGATGAAGCGCTCGGTCAGTGCGACCGACTTGGCACGCAGCGCCCCGACCCCGGCCGCGAGCACCGTGTCGACGCCGGCGTCGAGCGCGGCGAGTGCAATGATCGGCGGCGTGCCGACCGTGAAGCTGTCGATCGTGCGCGCCGAAGCGAACTCGGTGACGAACTCGAACGGCGCGCGATGGCCGAACCACCCGGCCAGCGGCTGCGCAAAGCGTTCATTGCCCAGGCGTTCGAGGTGCCGCTCGGCGACGTAGACGAACGCCGGCGCGCCCGGGCCGCCGTTCAGGTATTTGTAGCCGCAGCCGACCGCGAAATCCGCCTGTGCGCCATTGAGATCGACTGGCAGCGCGCCGGCCGAGTGTGCGAGGTCCCACACCGTCAGCGCGCCGGCGTCGTGCGCCCGCCGCGTCAGATCGGCGAGGTCGTGCATCGCGCCCGTCCGGAAGTTCACGTGCGTCAGGTAGACGACTGCCACGCTGTCGTCGATCGCGGTCGCGAGTTCGCCCTCCGCGAGTTTCAGGACGTGGCGATCGCCGAGCAGGTGCGCCAGGCCTTGCGCGACATAGAGGTCGGTCGGAAAGTTTCCGGCCTCCGACAGGATCACTCGGTGACCGCCCGTCGAGACCTGCGGCCGCGCCGCCTGCAGTTGCAGCGCCGCGGCGAGCGCCTTGAAAAGGTTGATCGACGTCGAATCCGCGCACACGACCTCGTGCGCCTTCGCCCCGATCAGGCGCGCGATCTTGGCGCCGATCCGGCGCGGCAGGTCGACCCAGTGCGCGCTGTTCCACGAGCGGATCAGCCCGTCGCCCCATTCGCGCTCGACCACTTCGTGCACCCGCGCGACGGTCGCGCGCGGCAGCGCGCCGAGCGAATTGCCGTCGAGATAGACGACGCCGTCGGGCAGGGCGAAAGCGTTTCGGTGCACCGCCAGCGGATCGGCAGCGTCGGCCTCCGCGGCGCTGATGAGCTGGTCGCTCATGCCAGCTCCCGCAGCACGGCGCGCACCGGGCTGGCATCGCAGCCGGCGATCTTCAGCGGCAGCGCGATCAGCTCGTAATCGCCGGCTGGCACGTCGTCGAGCACGATGCCTTCGAGGATCGCCATGCGATGCGCCCGGACCCGCTGGTGGCTGTCGAGCGTCTTGCTGTCGGCCGGGTCGATCGATGCGGTGTCGATGCCGATCAGCTGCACTCCGTACGCATGCAGCTGATCGACGGTATCGGGCGCCAGGGCCGCAAAGCCGGGGTCCCAGAGATCGACCGCCGCACGCTGCCGCGTACGCAGCAGGACGCGCGGCGGCGTGCCGACGAGAAAGTTCTGCAGGTGCTGCGGTGTGACGAGGGCGCCGACATCGACGGCATGCACGACGCGGCATGGACCCAGGTAGGCATCGAGCGGGACATCCGCGATGGCGGCGCCCGCCGCGTCGTAATGCAGCGGAGCGTCGGTGTGCGCGCCCGTGTGCGGTGACAACGTGAGTTCAGAGACGTTGACCGGGCAGTCACCGGTCAACATCCAGGTCCATTGCAGCGCGAATTCGGTGTCGCCGGGGAAGACCGGGCAACCCGGGCCGATCGTCGGTGAGATGTCCCAGAGGCGCGGCATGCGCGAATTCTAGTGTCGCGCATGCGCCGGCCGCGAGTTCAGGGGCGGCCCCTTGCGGCCTTGGGCAGCGCCAGCTTCAGCCAGCCGCTCGCGAGCGCAGTACCGGCGAGGATCACGGCGCAACCCGCCAGCATCGCCGGGGACACGGTCTCGCCGAGAAAGATACCGCCCCACAGCATTGCAAACGCCGGAATCAGGAATGTCACCGTCATGGCGGTGGCCGGACCGACACGCGCGATCAACCGGAAGTAGAGGATGTAGGCGATCCCCGTGCACAGCACGCCAAGCGCGATTGCCGCGGCCCAGTCATGCACGCCGGGCACCGCCGCCGGCCATGTGGCGATCGCGAAGGGCAGCAGCAGCAGCGCTGCCGCCGTCTGGCTCCCGGCCGCCACGGCGAGCGGCCGCACGCCGCCGAAGTAACGCTTGGCGACACTGGCGGAGATGCCGTAGCTGAAGGTCGCACAAAGCGCGGCCGTCAATGCCAACGTGCTGCTGCCGCCGGAGAATCCGAGGCGCGCCCCGGTCAGCCACAGCACGCCCGCGAAGCCGATCGCCATGCCGAGCCACTGCAGCGCGCTCAGCCGCTCGCGCAGCCAGATCCACGCGACGAGCGCGGTGAACAGCGGTGCGGTGGCGTTCAGGATCGACGCCATCCCCGCCGTGATCGACAGCACGGCCCAGGCGAACAGCGCGAACGGAAGCGCGGTGTTGAAGGTGCCCAGCAAGGCGAAGCGCGCGGGGCGCTGGCGCAGGTCGGAAAGGCCACCGCGCAGCGCGAGCAACGGCAGCAGCATCGCGGCGGCGACGGCCACGCGCAGTTCGGCCAGCGGCAGCGCGCCGAATGCCGGCACCGCCATGCGGGTGAACAGGAAGCTGGCGCCCCACAGGGCCGCCAGCAGCACCAGGTCGGTGAGATCGCGTTGTTTCATGCACTCATTGTGGAAGAGGTGCCGCCACGATTCACTCCAGTTCTTGCGGTCGAACCCGGCTCACGCGAAGCGACGAAGCATGCCCCTCAGCGCCAAGGAGTTCGCAGTGCCGGCGGCAGAGGCGCCTCGACCGCAGATGCGAAGTAGCGCCCGTCGTGGAACACCAGCGGGCTGCCGCCCGGTGCCGCGAAATCCTCCACCTCGCCGACCAGGATGACGTGATCGCCCTCGGGATGGCGGCTGCGGTTGCGCACTCGCAGCGTCGCGACGCAGCCCTCGAGCACCGGCAGGCCGCCGACGTCGCGCCAGTCGGCCGGGCCGAAGCGGTCGGTGTCGCGCGTGGCGAAGCGCCGCGCGACCTCGAGCTGGTCGCCGGCGAGCATGTTGACCACGTAGTGCGTGCAGTATTCGAACGCGTGCAGCGACCCCGACTTCAGCGCCAGGCACCAGAGCACGAGAGGCGGCTCGAGGGAGACCGAATTGAACGAGTTGACCGTCAGTCCGACCGGCTTGCCGTGCGCGTCGCGGGTGGTGACGACGGTGACACCGGTCGCGAACTGCGCAAGCGCGTTCCGGTAGTCGGGCGCGTGGGAGGTCAGCATGCGCCGATTCTACGTGTCACGTCTGCGACGCCCGCCGACGTTATGATCGGCTACGGCTGGGTGACTGGCCGTCGATCCCGATCTGAACCAACAAGAACTCGACGCTTGGCGGAGGTTTGCGATGAAGGCATGGCGGGCACTTCTTGCCGCGTTTCTGGCCAGCATGCTGGCTGGATGCGGCTACAACGCGATCCAGCAGAAGGACGAGGCGGTCAAGGCCGCGTGGGCCGAAGTGCTGAGTCAGTATCAGCGACGTGCTGACCTGATTCCCAACATCGTCAACACGGTGAAGGGCGAGGCCAATTTCGAGCAGACGACGCTGCAGAACGTGATCGAGGCGCGCGCCAAGGCCACGTCGATTCAGGCAACCCCCGAACTGGTCAACGATCCCGACGCGTTCCGCAAGTTCACGCAGGCCCAGGGCGAGGTGAGCTCGGCGCTGTCGCGGCTGCTGGTCACGGTCGAGAACTACCCGGATCTGAAGGCGAACGCCGCGTTTCAGGACCTGCGCGCGCAGCTCGAAGGCACGGAGAACCGCATCGGCATCGCGCGCAATCGCTACATCAAGGCCGTCGAGGACTACAACTCCTTCATTCGCCAGTTGCCGCAGAACCTGACCGCGATGGTGTTCGGCAACAAGCCGAAGGCGCAGTTCGCCGTCGAGAACGAAGCCGCGGTCAGCAAGCCGCCCACGGTCGACTTCGGTACGCAGAAGAAGTAGCTGGCATGGACGCTCGCAGGTGATGCGGCCGATCCGTCGCGTGACGACGACCGCGGCGTTCGCGCTGGCGCTGCTGGCGCCGGTCGCCGCGCAGCAGTCGCCGCAGGAGCTGCCGAAGGGCATGTTTCCTGGCGGGGCGCCGCCGACCGCGGCACCTGCTCAGTCCCGGCCCCAGGCTTCTCCTGCTCCAGCGCCGTCGGGTCCGCGCGACATTGCGCGCGACCCCCTCGGCCGCGTGGCGGTGCCGGCGGCGGCGCCGGTCACCGATCTGGCCGGAGTCCTGTCGCCGGAGGCGGCACAGGCCCTGCGCGCGAAGTTGCTCGAGTTCGAGCGCCAGCACGGCTCGCAGATCGCCGTGATCACGGTGCCCTCGACGCAGCCCGAACCGATCGCTGATTTCACGAACCGCGTCGGCGATGCCTGGAAGATCGGGCGGCGCGACGTCGGTGACGGCGTGCTGATCGCGGTCGCGCCGCAGGACCGCAAGGTCTGGATCAGCGTGGCGCGCGCGCTCGAAGGCGCGATTCCGGACGTGACAGCGACGCGGATCACGCGCGAATTGATGGGGCCGGCATTCGCGCGCGGCGATTTTGCCGGCGGCATCAACGCCGGCGTGGATGCGGTCATGAAGCGCATCGAAGGTGAGGCACTGCCGACGCCAGCGGGCATCCCGCGCCACAAGGTCGACGCGGGCAAGGACCTGATGGCCGCACTGGTGCCGATGATCATCTTCGGTGTGATCGTCGCCCGGCTGATGCGGCGCGCCCTGGGTGTGCCGGGCGCCGCGGTCACCGGCGTCGGAGTCGGCGCGATCACGGGCTTCCTGCTGGGTTCTCTCGTGCTCGGCGCGGCAGCTGCGATCGCAGTCTTCATCTTCTCGGGATTCACCGGCGGTGGCGGCGGACGCACGCTCGGCGGCCGGCGCGGTGGGCCGATCATTCTCCCGGGCGGATGGGGCGGTGGCGGAGGCTGGGGCGGCGGCTTGGGTGGTGGCGGCGGCTGGAGCTCCGGCGGCGGCGGCGACTTCGCCGGCGGTGGCGGCGGCAGCAGCTGGTAGAACGCCATGGATATCGCCCGCACGCTGAGGCACTGGGTCACGACCCCCAGACGGGTGCGGCGCGCGTTCCCAGAGGATGCGCTGCAGCGCATCCGCCAGGCCATCGTCGATAGCGAGTCTGCGCACAGCGGCGAGATCCGCTTTGCGGTCGAAGCGGCGCTGCCGCTGAGCTACCTGCGTCGCGATGCCCCGGCCCGCGAGCGCGCGCTGATGATGTTTGCCAAGCTGCGGGTGTGGGATACGGAGCACAACAACGGTGTGCTGATCTATGTCGACCTCGCCGACCGTCAGATCGAGATCGTGGCCGACCGCGCCATTGGAGCGCGCGTTTCGGAGGATGAGTGGACTGCCATCGCGACAAAGATGCGCGACGCGTTTCGCGCGCGCTTGTTCGAATCCGGCGCAATCGAGGCGATCCGTGCGGTGGGTGCTGTGCTGGCGCGGCATTTCCCGATCGCCGAAGGGCAGCGCAATCCCAACGAGCTGCCTGACGAGCCGGCGGTGTTCTAGCGGGGCAATGCGTACGGATCCGGCCCCGCGCAAGGCAGTGCAGCGGCTTTGACGCCCCAGCCGAACATGTCCGTCTTCGAGCCTGCGGGACTCTGGGAGGAAGTTCGGCGACGCTGCGAAGGACAGGGCGCGTGGCCAGCCCTTCTGACGATTCCGATGGTCGGCGCGCTCGGCGTGGCCCTGGCGGCGGAGACCGGGGTGCGTGTCTTCAACGCCGAGTGGCATCCGGTACTCGGCTATTCGGCACGGCCCGACCGCGAAGGCACACGTTTCGCGCTCCTGTGGCTGGCGCTGGTGCTGGCCCCCTTCGCGCAGGCTGCGGTCGGTTGTTTGCTGCTGCCCCTCTATCGGCGCCCGCGCCGCTGGCGCGAGGCGCTCGCGGTGTTTGTCGTCGGCACCGTGCCACTGTATGTCGCGGGATTGTCGCTGGTGCTGCTGCCGGGCATCCTGCTGGTGCTCGTTGCGTTCTTTGTCAGCTTCGTCTGGTGGACGGCCGGCGCCTGCGAACTGCTCGGAGTACCGCGCGGCGAGGGCATCGAATTCGTGACCGTGACGCTGCTTGGCGCGAGCTCTGCGCTTTTCCTCTGTTCGACCGCGTTCCCGTTCTGACGCGGCTGCGTGTAAGGCGCAGGCCGGCGGCACGACCAAGGGGAACCACGAAGGAAGGACCTATGTCGATCAAGCATCCGCTTGCCACTCAGCCCCGGACCGGCCATGAATTTGCGACGCTCGGCGGGGGCTGTTTCTGGTGCCTCGAGGCCGTATACGAGGATGTTGAGGGCGTGGTCGACGTGGAATCGGGCTACGCCGGCGGCACCGTCGAGCGCCCGACCTACGAGCAGGTGTGCGGCGGGACGACCGGTCACGCGGAGGTCGTCCGCATCGAGTTCGACCCGAAGCGCATCAGCTATCGCGAACTGCTCGAGATCTTCTTCTCGATCCACGACCCTACGACGCCGAACCGGCAGGGCAACGACGTCGGGACCCAGTACCGCTCGGCGATCTTCTGGCACTCACCCGAACAGCGTAGCGTGGCCGGGGATGTTATCCACGAGCTGGGTATGAACTTGCAGGATCGGGTAGTTACCCAGATCGCCGAGGCGGGACCCTACTGGCGCGCCGAGACCTATCACCAGGAGTACTTCCGCCAAAATCCTGCGCAGGGCTATTGCATGTTCGTCGTCGCGCCGAAGGTCGCGAAATTCAGAAAGACCTTTGTTGCGAAACGCAGGAAATCCGCTGGGGATTAACCGCAATCCGCGATGTAACCCCGAGCCGCTGCCGTTACCATCGCACGGTCATTCACGGTGGGGGGCTCGCAATGCGGTTCGCAAAGACTCTGGCGGCGGTCGGTGCCGCGCTTTCGATGGGTGTTGCATCGGCGCAGGACGTCGGCAAGGCTGCTCCCGCGTTCGATCTGCCGTCATCCGCTGCACAGAACGTGCGGCTCGCGGACCTGAAGGGACGCGTCGTCTACGTTGACTTCTGGGCGTCGTGGTGCGCGCCGTGCAAGCAGTCGTTCCCGTGGATGAACGACATGCAGGCGAAGTACGGCGCGAAGGGCCTGACGATCGTCGGCGTCAACGTCGACAAGAAGCGCGAGGATGCAGACAAGTTCCTCACCGGGACGCCTGCCAAGTTCACGGTCGCGTTCGACACGACCGGAAAGGTTGCCGAGGCGTATCAGCCCAAGGGCATGCCGACCTCGTTCCTGATCGGTCCCGACGGCGTCGTGCGCGCCGTTCACATCGGCTTCCGCGACAAGGATCGCGAGGATCTGGAACGCGAGATCACGGCTGCGCTCGGCGGTGCACGCCAGTAAAGGAAATCACGATGAAGCGCGTCGTCCTGCTGGTGGTGGCCATCGTCCTGGTTGCGGGTTGCGAATCGATGGGAAAGGTTCAGCCCTGGCAGAAGGGCAACCTCGCGAAGCCCGAGATGGCGTTCGATCCTGACGCGCTCGAAGCGCGCTTTGCCGATCACACGTATTTCAGCAAGGAGGCAGCCTCGGGCGGTGCCGGCGTCGGTGGCGGCGGCTGCGGGTGCAACTGAACACAATGCATAACAAGACCAATACTCCTGCGCGCTCCGTAATCGCGGCCGCCCTGGCCTTGCCGGGCCTGCTGCCAAGCTCTGCCCATAGCCAGGTCACTGCACCGAACGCGACGCTGGTGCAGTTCAAGTTCCTGTACTACAAGGACTACCAGCAGTCGGGTGACCGCATGACGGTCAAGTCGCCCGCGCTGTATCTGCTGACGCCGATCACCGACGACTGGGTGTTCGAGATCGGCGCGGTGTACGACAGCATCTCGGGCGCGTCGCCTTACTACCACACGACGCTGTCGGGCGCTTCGGGCAAGGGCATCCATGACGCGCGCAAGGCGGCCGATGTCACTGTCACGAAGTACTTTGCCAACCGGACCTCGGTTGCCGTGCGCGGAGCCTATTCGGACGAGAACGACTACCGCTCCACCGCAGGCAGCGTGACGATCCGGCATGCGACACCCGACCAGAACACGACCTTCACGATCGGCGGTGGCTATTCGGGCGACTCGGTGTTCCCAACCGTCGGTACGCCGCAGACCTACTACAAGCGCACCTACGACGCGATCGTCGGCATCTCGCAGGTCTTCACGCCGAACGACACGGGACAGCTCAACTACTACTACGCCCACCAGAGCGGCTACCTGACGGATCCGTACAAGGCGTACTGGGGCGTCGACAATCGTCCGATGGTGCGCGCCCAGAACGCGTTGCTGGCGCGCTGGAACCACTACTTCGAGTCGGCCGACGCGACGTTGCGTACCTCATTCCGCTACTACTGGGATGATTGGGATGTCTCGGCCAGCACGGTCACCCTCGAGTGGGCCCAGACGCTGCCTGCCGGCTGGGTGCTGACGCCGGGGCTGCGTTACTCGACGCAGAGCGCAGCGTGGTTCTACTACGACCCGGTCTACGACCCGATTCTTGGCGCGCCCTTCCCGCCGGGGTACCTGCAGAACCCGAACGGGATCTACAGCGCGGACCAGCGCCTGTCGGCGTTCGGCGCGATCACGGCCGGTCTGAAGGTGTCCAAGGCCTTTGCCGGGGGCTGGATCATCGACGGCAAGGCCGAGTACTACGAGCAGCAGGCGAGCTGGCGCATCGGCGGCGATGGCAGCCCGGGGCTCGAGACGTTCAAGGCGCAGATGTACCAGGTCGGGGTGACGAGAAAGTTCTAGCGTCGCGTCGCTCGTGTACGCGACGCGGCGCTCGCGTCGCACGTGCACTCGCTCCGGTTACGGCTTCGCCGCGCGAAGCCGCTCAACACTGAACGGTCGGCTCCGCTCCGGAGCGACCGCCCGCTCCGCCGATACAGGACCGCGGCACAGCCTCGCCGCAGGGTCGGCAGCACGTAGGTGCTGTCGACGGCTCGCCCATCGGCGAGCGAGGGGAGGCCGTGCTGCCGGTAGCATCGCTCCCGTTGTGGCGCTTCTTCCCTATCACTTCGAATTCCAGGCGATGGCCTCGCGCTGCGAGGTGCGTCTGTATGCGCCGGATGAGGTCAGTGCGCGAGTCTGGTCCGATGCGGCGATCGCCGAAGTGCGAAGGATCGAGACGAAATACTCGCGCTATCGCGATGACAGTGTCACGACCGCGATCAACCGCGCGGCCGGGCTCGATGCGGTTGCGGTGGACGCAGAGACCGCGGGCCTGATCGACTTCGGCGCCGCGTTGCACGCCCAGAGCGAAGGCCGCTTCGATCTGACCAGCGGGGTGCTGAGGCGGGTCTGGGATTTCAAGTCGGGGTGTCTGCCCTCGCAGCAGCAAGTGGATGCGGTCCTGCCGCTGATCGGCTGGACGCAGGTGGCGTGGGACGGGACGAGCCTGCGCCTGCCGCGGGCAGGCATGGAGATCGACTTCGGCGGCATCGGGAAGGAATACGCAGCTGACCGCGCGGGAGCGCTGCTGGTCGAGAGCGGCGCCGCGCACGGATTGGTAAACCTCGGCGGTGATGTCCGTGTGATCGGGCCGACACCCGAAGGCGGCCCGTGGCGCATCGCGGTGCAGGACCCGCGCGGACGCCCGGGCGAGACACTGGCGCGCCTAGACGTTGCGAGCGGAGCGCTGGCGACGTCCGGTGACTACGAGCGCTACATGATTGTCGATGGCCGCCGCTACTGCCACGTGATGGACCCGCGTAGCGGTTGGCCGGTCGACACCTGGCAATCCGTGTCGGTGGTGGCGCCGCTCGCCGTCGCGGCCGGCGCGTGCGCGACGATCGCGATGCTGCAGCCGGTCGAACTGGCCCTCGCCTTCTTGCAGTCGCAGGGCGTGCGCTACCTGGCCATCGATGCTGACGGGCGCCGGCATTCAGCCTGACCCCCGGAATTTCATCCGACGATCGATTTCGCCAGCTCGATCAGTGTCAGCGGCGCGCTGCCTTCGGCCTTGTTGTTGGCGACGATGTAGCTCGGCTGGCCGCTCTTCAGCGCCACGTGCACGAGGTGAACCAGCGTGCCGCGGGTCGCGATGTCGGCATCGATCAGTCGGTCGAACGGCGCGTAGCGGCTCTTCGCATCGTCGTAGCGCAGGCCCGAGTGCAGGTTCCAGCGAACGACGAGCGGCCCCTTGAGCCGCCAGTCGTCGCCTTCCTCTTCGGTTGCATCGAGTGCTCGCAGTGCGGCGCTCTGTCGTGCGGCCGCGGGCATGCGGGCGTGGACGCCGATCGTCAGGCGTACGCCAGCTGCGCGCAGCATGCGTATGAACCGCGGCGTCAGCAGTTCGGGATTGCGGAGCTCGACGGCATACAGCGGCTCGACGGCGCCGACGCGACGCGGCAGGGCGGAAAGGAATGCGCCGATCCGATCGATCGTCGCATGCCCGGCATCCCCGGCCAGCAGTTCCCGCGGCAGGGGCGGCAGCTGGAACAGCAGGGGCCCCGCGCACGGTCCCAGACCCTGCAGCGTGGGCTGCACGAACTGCGCGGCGGCCACTTCGGCGTCGAGAAAGTGCGGGTTCGGTTCGGTCGGCGCGCCGCGTTCACCCCGGTGCGTGGCATCGGTCACCAGCGCGGGGGCCTTCACGAGGAATCGAAAGGTCTCCGGCACCTGCTGGGCATACCGCTCGAGCTCGCGGACCGGCAGCGGCTGGTAGTAGCCGCGATCGATCCCGACCATGCGCAGCAGCGGGTGCCGCGCGTAGGCTCTCAGCCCATCGCGCGCGAGCTGGGACTCGTTGTACTCGGTGCCGTAGACAATGCCCTGCCAGCCTGGAAAGCTCCAGGAGGAGGTTCCGAGATAGACGCTCGCCGGAAGCTGCCGCGCGAGCCGCACGATCGCGTCGTCGACCTCCGCCGCCCGCACTCGGGGCGCAGCAGCATCGTCATCGAACAGCGAGTCCGCCATCGTGGCCGCGATTCTGCGCCAGCCCGCTGTACCCCCTTCGTCTGGCGCGGGGCCGGGCGAGGGTGATGCTTTCCCCTCGGCGGAGCGGCGGCCGCTCCGAAGCGCAGCCGACAACGCAGAGGTTTGAGGGCTTCGCGTTCGCGCAGCGAAGCCGCGGCCGCGACGAGTCCGCGTGCGACGCGCGCGTCGCGTACACGGGAAGTGACGCTACGACTGCTTCAGCTGCTCGATCACCGCCTCCGTGTCGAGCGACAGCTGCATTGCGCGGGTGGTCGGGCCGGGGCTTGGGTCGAGCGGCAGGCGCAGCAGGATCATCGTTCCGGCGCCGGGTACCGATTCGACCTTTAGGAACGCTGCGATCCGTGAGGCCCGGCTCTTCATGTTCTGCATTCCGCGTCCGGCGGTGTTGCCGGTGGCGGCGAGCCCGCGGCCGTTGTCGGTCACGCGGACCGACAGCCACTGCGAGTCGCCGTCGCGGTCGACGCCGAGCGTGACGCGCACGACGCGGGCCCGGCTGTGCTTGATCGCGTTGGTCAGCGCCTCCTGCGTGATGCGCAGCACGGGGAGCACCGCGTTGGAGTCGATGTCGACTTCCTCGGGCAGGTTGCGCGCGTCCCACTGCAGTTCCATGCCGGCGGCCCTCAGCCGCGGTTCCATGCGGAAGCGCATGTTGCCGAGTGCAGACAGCAGGTCGGAGTCGTCAGCCGCGAGCGCGTCGATCGCGAGCCGCATGTCGTCGATCGACTCGCGCAGGATCTGCGCGACTTGCTCGTTCGTCATCGCGCCGCGTTCGACCAGCATCAGCGACGAAAGCAGCTGCGATCCAAGGCCGTCGTGCATGTCCTGCATGATGCGCTGGCGCTCCTGCGCGCTGGCCTTGATGCGCTCGCTGTCACGCAAGCGGTCGAAGTTGCGCTTCAACAGCTGTTCGCGCTCATGGATGCGCGACTCGAGTTCGCTGTTGGTCTTCTCGACCTCGGCCAGCGACCGCACGAAGCGGTCGATCAGTGTCGCGCCGAGCGCGAACACCAGCAGCGGTGTGGCGACGTTGAGCAGCATCGGGCTGGCGTAGGCCAGGACGCCGATGCCGGCGAGGTAGTCGTGGATCGCGGCCGCAAGCGCGACCACCAGCGTCGCCACGATGAAGCGCGGCAGCACCGCCGGCTCGGCGAACGCACGTCGCGCCAGCGACAGCACCCCGAGCGCCAACGCGCCGAGCATGATGCCGAGCCAGAGCGGACCGACGGTGAGATCGAAGCCGTCGCCCGAGATCAGGTAGAGCAGCGGGCCCATCGCTGCAAGCACGCACAGGCCGACCTCGGCCCGAGCGCGGGCACGCCCGCTCTGCCGCCACATCGTGATCGTTGCCAGCGCGGTGAACGCGGCCGTACCGAGGTAGAAGGTCCAGCGGCTCATCGCATAGCCGCTTTCCGAGAGCACCTCGAAGGTCGAATCGAGCGACGACAACACCCAGAACGCAGCGATCAGGGACAGCAGTCCGAACAGGCTCTCGCTGTGCCGGCGCAGCCACAGCGCGGCGAATCCGACCGCGAGCAGGATTGTGAGCAGCAGCGAGATCCAGCGCAGCGTGTGGCTGACGAAGAACTCGCGGCCGTAGAGCGGCTGAAGGCTCGTCGCAGGGCCCACCTCGATCGTGCCGACACCATGCACGCCGCTGCCGTAGGAGGTATGGAGCAGCGCCTCGTTGCGGCCTTCGCGCATGAACTCGTTCGGCAGGTTGATCAGATGCGGGCGGCGCCAGCGGACGCGCTGCGTTTCGGAGTCCGCGGGGAGTTCGGCCACCATGTGGCCGTTGAGGTAAAGCGTGCCCCCGGTGGGCAGTCGCTGCAGCAGCAGCCCCCAGCCTTCGGGCGGCGGCGCGGGCGCGTCGAAACCCAGGCGCAGCCAGAGTCCCTGCCGGGCGCCGCTCGACGAGGTCCAGCGCATCGGCAGCGTGTGCGACTGCCACACGGTATCCGGTCCCGGGAGCGCGCCTTTCTGGCCGGCGACGAAGTCGATGCTACGGATGCTCACTGCGTCGTCGGCACGGGCAGCAGGAGCCAGCCCCAGCGCGAGCAACCCTGCCAGCAGGGCTGCAAGACGGACCGGCCAGTGAAGCGAGAAGCGCGCGCTCATCGCGACATCACCCGCGCGCGAGGCTGGGCGCTCAAGTGCGAAGCAGCCCCATCTGGGTGGCTTCGTACACCGCCTCGCCGCGCGAGTGCACAGCGAGCTTGCGGTAGATCTTCTTGATGTGGGCGGTGACGGTGTGCGGCGAGATGCCGAGGATTTCGCCGATTTCGTTGAAGCTCATCCCTTTGGCCAGCAGCTGCAGGATCTCGGTTTCGCGCGCCGAGAGCGGATTCTGCTCGGCCCCCTGCACGCGCGCCGGCGCTGCCGTACCCATGCGATTGCGGATGGCGCGCAGCACGCTGCGCGCCACAACGGGGCTCACAGGCGAGCCGCCGGCACGCAGCAGCCGGATGCAGGAGATCACATCGGCCGGCGCAGAATCTTTCAGGATGTAGCCGGTCGCGCCGGCCTCGATCGAGGACACCACATGCTGCTCGTCGCCGAAGACCGTGACGACCATGATGTCGACGTCAGGCTTCTTCTGGCTGACCTGGCGGATCAGCTCGATGCCGCTGCCGTCGGGCAGCCCCAGGTCGATCAGCATCACGTCGAAGTTTTCCCGATCGATGATGGCCTGCGCCTCGCGCTTGTTGGCGGCCACGCCGACCAGATTCATGCTCGGCTCGTTCTCGACGATCTGCACGAAGCGGCGGCGGAACTCCGGTTCGTCCTCGACGATGATGATCGAAATCGGCTGTTCGCTCATCCAACCCCCCGGTCAGCGGATAGCGGATGATAGCCGCTGAAGCGGGGCCCGCGATGGAGTCAGCGCAGAGCGAAATGCGGCCCAATTCGACGTCACGGCTGTGAAGTCACGGCCGGCGCCTCAGGGCGCGAGCCGGGCCCGTTCCCAGCCGGCCTCGGTGCGCTGATAGCGCAGGCGGTCGTGCAGGCGCGAAGGCCGGCCCTGCCAGAACTCGAAGAGGCTGGGCCGCAGCCGGTAGCCGCCCCAGTGCGGTGGGCGCTCGGGATTGAGCCCGTGCTTGAGCCCCATCTCCGCGGCGCGTGCCATCAGCCACGCCTTGCTGGAAATCGGCTGGCTCTGCGGCGAGGCCCACGCACCGATGCGGCTCGCCAGCGGACGGCTGCGGTAGTACTCATCCGACTCGTCGGCTGCGATCTTCTCGACGCTGCCTTCAATCCGCACCTGGCGCTCCAGCTCGGCCCAGAAGAAGAGCAGGGCCGCCTGCGGATTGGCCGCCAGGTCGCACCCCTTGCGGCTCTGGTAGTTCGTGAAGAACACGAAGCCGCGCTCGTCATAGCCTTTCAGCAGCACGACGCGTGCCGAAGGGACTCCACTGCGGTCCGCCGTGGCCAGGGTCATCGCATTCGGCTCGGGCAGCTGCGAGTGCATCACTTCGTCCCACCATCGCGCAAACTGCCGAACCGGGTCGGCGTCGGCGCGGTCTTCGTCGAGCGCTCCCTTCTTGTAGTCGGTGCGCAGGCGGGCGAGTTCGTCCATCTAGGGCCTGCTAATACCTGGCTCGCGCATTCGCCGGTGCCTGGCGAGGCGCACAGCCGGGCGCGGCGACGAAGACATTGCTGCTGCAGGACGACGAGCAGCAACAATGCGGCGCGCCTCGCCTAGACACCGGCCCGAAGGGTGATCCTATCCTCCCTAAAGCAGGCACTCTTTGTTGCCCCGCCTTGACAGGTCGCCTTGCCGGCGGCAGCGCGTCTCGATTGCGGGCTTTCTGGAGGTCACGCATGTGGGAACCAGGCCTTAGAAGGCCCTGATTCTAGGCAGCTGCGCCATCGCGCCAGGTCGACGGATCGACTCCGGCATGCCGCGCCAGCCGCTCCAGGTGCGGGTCGGTGATGCCGTGCGAGCGCAGCCCGCAGATGGTGTTGACGAGGTAGTCGAGGCTGGAACCGTAGCGACCGGAACTACCGCGCGCGAACACCTCGAGGATGCGTTGTTCCTCCAGCCGTCCGGCGTAGTTCGGTGCATCGCGCCGGACGACGAATGCCACCGCGTCGACGAGGGCTCCGTCCTCGAGTCTGCATTCGAGGGTACGGGGTTCGTAGGAGTTGGTCATCATCTCGCGCTGCCAAAGCTGCGAAAACTGGCTGCGCACCGCAATGGCCGGCACGCGGTAGACGACACCAGCGCACGAGCCACCGCGATCGAGCCCGGCGACCAGGCCCGGGCATTGCGGCGTGCCGCGATTGATCCGGCTCCACAGGCAAAGCCGGCGATGGTAGCCATGCACGCGCGCTGCGCGGCGCAGATCGAACGACAGATCGGGTCTCCAGATCAGAGAGCCGTAGCCGAAGACCCACAGCGGCTGTTCCCGGTCCCATCGCGCGAGGAAGCCCTCGAGCGAGGCCTCGAGTTCCTCATAGCCGAGGCGGCGCGGCAGTTCGTCTTCCGGATTCATCTGCGAGGAGCCCCGTGGCCCTCCGCCCGCATGCGCTGGCGGGCGCTCCACCCGCCACCCGAAAGTGCGGCCGCCATCATCCAGAAACCTGCGGCGGCACCGAGCACCGAGCCGAAGGCCCCGATGACCAGCGGCAGGACGACGTGGCTGCCGTTCATGATCGTCGTACGGAGTCCGAGCGCTTCGCCGATGCGACCGCGCGGCGCGCGCTCGTGCAGCAGTGACATGACATTGGGTTGAGCCGAGCCAAGGCCGAGCCCGAGCAGGAAGGCGACGGCCATCATCGGCAGCATGGTACTGAAGAGTGGCATCAATCCGAATGCCAGCGCGGAGGTGAGCAGCGTGAACAGCAGCACCTGCCATTCGTGGTAGCGGCGCGAGAGCGCCGGCATCGCCAGCCTGATCACGAAGGTCGCGGCGGCGAAGCTGCCGAGCACGAGGCCGATCTGCGATGCGGCCAGCCCCACGCTGTTGCCGTAGACCGGGACCAGGA
>DATKAJ010000100.1:0-20836 GCA_035498175.1 Burkholderiaceae bacterium | reverse complement strand
TCGATCGCGCTGAATCCGCTGCTGTTCGCGCTGGTCGAACCGGCCCGCAGGTGGATCGTGGCCCGGTCGGCGCTCGCGCGCCGGCTGGAGGCGCGCGATGATCCACTGGCCGCGCTGCCGACGACGATCGACGCGAAGTATCTCGCGCAGCAGGTGGTGCTGGTGGGCTACGGCGTCGTCGGCCGCGCGATCGCCTCTGCGCTGGCGGCGCGTGACATTCCGCTGGTCGTCGTCGAACAGAGCCGCGAGCGCGTCGGCGCACTGCGGCGTGAGGGCCGGATGGCCGTGGCTGGCGACGCGGTGGAGCCGATCGTGCTGGTGCAGGCGCATATCGCCGAAGCCGGGCTGCTGGTGATCGCTGCCTCGGAGAGCACTGACGTGCGGCCGATGGTCGCGACCGCGCGCGCCCTCAATCCGTCAATCGCGATCGTTGCGCGTGCCGCCAACGAAGAGGAGGCGCGGTTGCTGGTGGCCGACGGCATCCAGCGCGCCATCCACGCGAGGGCGGCGCTTGCCGAAGCGATGACGGCCGCAGCAGTCGCGGTGATGAGACCGGCGGGATGACCGAGAAATCAGTGAAAGTCGCGGCCTCGAGGCTGGGGCCGAATGAGCAGCCATGGTTCCACGACGATCGCCTAATGCGGAAGCTGCCCGCTATCGTGCAGGCGGCCCGCGCAGCACGATCGGCGGCAGTTCGGAATCGGTCAAATACTCGAACGCCTTGCGGAATTGGACCACGGACATCCCTGCGGTCGCAGCGATTCTTTCGAGCTGCAGCGGCGCTTCGAAGTCGTCGCGTCGCAATCGAATCATGTAGCGGCGGGCGATCGCATAGCGCGTCGAGCGGATGTTGACCATGCGGATCCTCGCGCGGCCCGTTGCCGGGTCGATGAGATCGCGGAACGGAACGGGGACGAAATTGCCTGCCTGGATCGAGATCATGGCCGCGTTCCCGCCTTCCAGCAGGTATTTCGTCGCGCAATAGCCAAGGTCGCGCGCGTAGTCCAGGTCGAACGGAATGGGATCCGCACAGCGGAGCTCATAGCCTATGTTCTTCGCGGCGATCGTCGTTGCGATACCCAGCCCCTTCAGGCGTTCCTGGACTGCACCTTTGAGGAGCTCGCCGAGGTTCACCTCGGCGAGCCGGACATTTCCGTGCGAATCGCGTTCGACATTCGTCAGGCCGCCGAACTCCGTTGGGTCGAGACCGAGGATCAGACCCTCCGCGATCACCGCGACGCCGTCTCTGCGACCCTCCGACAGGCGCTTGATGACCGCACAGGCGAGCGTATCGACGATCGTGGAGAAGCGTATCTGCTCCTCCTGGAACTCTTCGCGGATCAGCGTCAAGGTCGCGCTGGCAGCCTTGCCGATGCCGAGTGCGAGATGTCCGGCCGTTCGTCCCATCGCGACCACGAAGTACCAGCGCGACGTCGTTTTGGCGTCGACCATCAGATTCTTGACGATCTCGACGCCATAGTGGCGCGCGGTCTGGAAGCCGAAGGTGTCCACGTGGGCCGGAAGGTCGAGATCGTTATCGATCGTCTTCGGGACATGGACGACCTGCAGGCGGCCGCCGGCGGCCTGCTCGAGCCTCATCGCCGAATAGGCCGTGTCATCGCCGCCGATCGTGATCACCCGGTTGACGCCCAGGCGCAGCAGTGCGTCGACCGCGTTGTCAAGTTGCTTGGGGTCCTTGGTCGGATTCGCGCGGGAAGTGCCGATGTGAGAACCGCCGCGAAAGTGAATGTGTGACACGTCGCTGGTCGTGAGCGGCGTGACGTGGGACGTGTCGCCCGTCATGATCCACTCGAAACCATCGCGGATGCCGATCACCTCGACGCCCTCGAGAACGGCGCGGATCGTGGCCGATGCGATGACGCTGTTGATCCCCGGAGCGGGGCCGCCCCCAACGAGGATGGCGAGATGGCGTTGCTGGCTCATGGGACTCACCGGCTGCTGAGCAGGCCAGGGCAACGGTTGTACCCGAAGACCGATGACTTCTCGCAGATCGCACCAAGGTTACGCGATCGGGCGATTGCGACAGAAGTTTGTCCCGATACGTCCGCTTTCGGCTCTATCCTTTCCGGGCTCTATCCTTTCCGCGGGGAAGGACGGTTGCGGCGGCCACCGACGCGGGAATTCCTGCGAGGAGGATCACATCATGGGCGAGCTGAACGTACTCCATGCCACGGTGCAGGCACTGGTGCAGAAGGGGAAGGGCATCCTGGCGGCGGACGAGAGCAGCCCCACCATTGCCAAGCGGTTCAAATCGATCGGCGTCGAGTCGACGGAAGCCAACCGCCGCGCCTACCGCCTCCTGCTATTGACGACCCCGGGGCTCGGTGAGTTCATCAGCGGTGTCATCCTCTATGAGGAAACGCTCGGCCAGAGCAGCGACGATGGAACGCCGCTGCCGCAGCTGGCGGCGCGGCAGGGCATCGTCCCGGGCATCAAGGTCGACGCCGGCAAGATTCCGCTGGCGCACGCGCCCGGTGACGAGATCACCCAGGGGCTCGATGGACTGGCGAAGAGGCTCGACGCCTACCGACAGCAGGGCGCGCGTTTCGCCAAGTGGCGGGCTGTCTACGGCGTCTCCGAAAAACTTCCGAGCCCGCTTGCGGTCGAGGCCAACGCCGACGCCTTGGCGTGCTATGCCGCCATCTGCCAGGAGCAGGGCTTCGTGCCGATCGTCGAGCCCGAGGTCCTGATGGACGGTAACCACGGCATCGACCGCTGCGCCGAGGTGACCGAGGACGTCCTGCGCGCGCTCTTCTACGCCTTGTACCGGCATCGGGTCGAACTGGAATACACCTTGTTGAAGCCCAGCATGGTCGTGCCCGGCAAGGATCACCCAAGACAGGCAGCTCCGCAGGAAGTGGCGAAGGCCACGCTCCGTGTGCTCAGACGCACCGTACCGGCAGCCGTGCCAGGCATCTTCTTTCTCTCCGGAGGACAGGCGCCGGCCCAAGCGACCGCCAATCTCGACGCGATGAACCGGCTCGGCCCGCAGCCATGGCAGTTGAGCTTTTCCTATGGACGCGCGCTACAGGATCCCGCCTTGAAGGCCTGGAAAGGCCAGGCGGCCCACGCGCGGCAGACGCAGAATGAACTGCTCAGGCGCGCTCGGCTCAACGGCGCGGCACGAGAAGGAAGCTACCTGACGTCGCTGGAAGACGCGCTCGCCTGAGGTATCTGCGGTTGGCTAGGGGCGAAGCGGCGGTGCGTCGACCGGCCCGAGCGTTACGCGCACGCTGTGCACCGCGGCGTCGTCCAGCAACGGGATCATGATCCCGGGCAGTTCCGCGCCGTCGAGTTCGACGCGTGACACGCCACGCGCGACCCCTTGCGGGTTCTCGATCACGAGCTCGTAGGTTGCGCTCGGCGCGCGATATCGGATCTTGAAGCTGCGCCAGTGTTCCGGAATGCAGGGATCGATCAGGAGTTCGGCTCCGCGCCGCTTGAACCCGAGGATGAATTCCAGCCCGGCGCGATACATCCAGCCGGCCGCCCCGGTGTACCAGCTCCACCCGCCGCGTCCTGTATGCGGCGGTTCGCTGTATACGTCTGCGGCGATGACGAACGGCTCCGCCTTGTAGCGGTGGATGCCCGCGCGCGTCGAGCCGTGGTTGATCGGGTTCAGCATCTCGAAGAGCTCCGCCGCACGTTCGCCGTCGCCCTGCAGTGCATGGGCAATCACGCACCAGACGGCGGCCTGCGTGTACTGCGCGCCGTTCTCCCGCACGCCCGGCAGGTAGCCCTTGATGTATCCCGGCTCGAGTGAGGATCGATCAAAGGGCGGCGCGAACAGCAACACGATGCTGTCGCCCGGCCTGACTAGGTGCTCGCCCACCGATTCCATGGCCCGTCGCGCACGCGCGGGTTCGCCGGCCCCCGAGATCAGCGCCCAACTCTGGGTCAGAGAATCGATACGGCATTCGGGGTTGCCCGCCGCACCAAGGGGGGTGCCATCGTCGAAGTAGGCGCGACGGTACCAGGCGCCGTCCCATGCCTCGCGTTCCACGGCAGCTTGAAGACGGTCCGCGTGCATGGACCATGCCTGGGCACGCTCGCGTTCGCCGCGCTCGGCCGCCAGGGGAGCGAACTCGCGCAAGGTTGCGCACAGGAACCAGGCGAGCCAGATGCTTTCGCCACGGCCCTCGGCACCGACGCGGTTCATGCCGTCGTTCCAGTCCCCACCACGCATCAGCGGCAGTTCATGCTGTCCGACGTCCAGGCTGATATCGAGTGCGCGGGCGCAATGCTCATACACGCTGACCGTGTCATCCGAGACGGTCGGCTCGAGGTAAAGCGCTTCGCGCTCCGGAGGGAGACTGGCGCCTACGACAAACGGAACCCGCTCGTCCAGCACGCTGGTATCGCCGGTAACGGCCAAGTAGTGGTTAAGACAGTAAGGCAGCCATACTCGATCGTCCGCAAAATGCGTCCGTACGCCGCGCCCCGTCGGCGGATGCCACCAGTGTTGAACGTCGCCTTCGCGGAACTGATGCGATGCGGCGTTGACGATCTGCCTCCGGGTCAGGTCGGGCCGCGCGATCGCGAGCGCCATGACGTCCTGCAGCTGGTCGCGGAATCCATATGCGCCACCGGCCTGGTAGAAGGCGCTGCGCGCATAGATCCGACAGGCGATCGTCTGATAGAGCAGCCAGTGGTTCAGGATCAAGTTCATCTGCGGGTCCGGCGTCTCGACCTGCACGCGGTCGAGGATCTCGCGCCACTGCTGCCTTACGCGAAGGAACTCGGCATCCGCTTCGGCGACGGTGCAGTAGCGCCGGATCAGTTCGCGGGCCGGCTCCGTGGCGACCGCCTGGCCGAGCACGAAGATCAGATCGAGCTGGGCTTCCGGTCCGAGCTCGACCTCCCGCTGCAGGGCCACGCAAGGATCGAATCCCGCGCCATATCGACCCGACAGCGGAGAGGCGGCGGCGAGGCACGCCGGTGCCGCGAGATGACCATTGCGGCCCAGGAACTCCTGACGATCGCAGGTGAGCCCGTCGGCTGGCACGTCCCACGCGGCGAATGCGACACGACTGCCAAACTCGCGGTTCCACGGATTGATCGCAAACACCGCACCCGTTTCGGCATCGACCTCGGTGACGACGAACGGTGCGTTCACGGTGCGCGAGAATCCGAGCACCCACTCGACGTAGGCGGTGATCGAAATTCGCCGGGTGTGGCTCGAGTGATTGACGAGGCGTAGCCGCGAAATCTTGACCGGGTCGTCGCTCGCGACGAACTGAAGCAGCTCGCTCTCGATCCCGTTCGAGCGATTCTGGAATCGCGCGTAGCCATGGCCGAAGCGGGCGATGTAGGTGGCTTCTTCCACGCGGATCGGCAGCGCCGTTGGCGTCCAGAGGATGCCGGAGTCCCGATCAAGCAGGTAGAACGCCTCTCCCGCGGGATCGGTCACCGGATCGTTCGACCACGGGGTCAGCTGGTTCTCGCGACTGTTACTCGCCCAGGTGTAGCCGGCTCCCGACTCCGAAGCCTGGAACCCGAATCCATCGTTGGCCACGATGTTGATCCACGGCAGCGGCGTGCGCTGGCCGCGATTCAGCACGACGGCGTACTCGCGGCCGCCGTCGGTGAATCCGCCCAGTCCGTTCGGAAACTGCAGCGGCGGCGGTGGAAGGACCTTCGACGTCGCCGGCGCCACACGTTGCTGCACATGGACGTGCGGCGCCGAATCGCGCTGGCGAAGCGCCAGGTGCGCTGCCAGATTGCCCTGGCGGCAGGTGATGACCACGCGCGCCGCCGTCAGCAGCAAAGCGGCCTCGTCCTCGCTGAGATGGTCCGCGCGGAGGATGTAGATCACGCCGCGCCCTCCCGTATCGTCGGCCCCTTTGCGCGCGTTGCTTTCGCGCACCAGCAGCTCGAGATCCTGCTGCAGGCCCTCGGCGTACGAGGTGGACTGTTCGTTCAGTATGACGAGATCGATGCCGAGCCGCTTCACGTGCAGGTACTCGTGGGCGGTCAGCAGTTGCCGTATCACACCGATCTCTCCGCTATCCTCGATGCGCGCAAGCAGTATCGGCCGGTCACCCGAAATGCCGAATTTCCAGAGTTCGGAAACGGGAAGGCGACTGCGCTGCATCACGTCGCGCGGGCCACGCAGCAACGCGTTCGAGTACAGAACACGGCTGGCCAGCTGCTGGAAGATCTGCGCCTCGCTGCCGGTAATCCCGAGGTAATGCAGCTTGACCTGCGCATGGGTCCACGCCAGCGTCGACGCACGGTCAAACGCGCCCGGATCGTGATATTTATCGGCGAGGTTGAGGATGACCTCCCGGCTGCTGGCCGTCATCGTGGTGAACGATGCATGCACCGTTGCACCGGGTGCGATGGCGACGTTTATGCGAAGGCTCGCGATCGGATCGAGCACGGCGCCGACGGTATTCGACAGGCGCCGGCCTTCCATCAGTGCCAGTGGGGCCTGGACGGTGCGACCGCGTCCGAGAAACTTGGCGCGGTCGGTTTCGAACTCGATTCCCGCGCCGCCTCCATTCCCGGCATCGAAGGCGACCACGTGCGCTGCCCACAGGGGCTCGTCAGCGGGCGATCGTTGCCGGCGTGTCGCCAGCAGTCCGCTGACCTGGGGGACATACTCGGTCTGCACGAAGAGATTGGAGAAGACGGGGTGGGCCTCGTCCGACGCGGGGGTTGCCAGCACGATCTCCGCATACGACGTGATTTCGATCTCGCGCGGCCGCGAGCCTGTGTTCCTCAGCGTCAGCCGCCGGATCTCCGCATCGTCGTCAGCCGTGACCATGATCTCGAGTGAAGATTCGATGCCGGCGTCGGCGCGCAGAATGCGTACGCGATCCTCGGCGAATTCGGCTTCGTAGTAGACCGGCTCGACACATACGGGCTGGTACCCGGCCGACCACAGGTACCCGCTCGCGCGGTCGCGCAGGTAAAGATACGTACCCCAGCAGTCACGCGTTGGGTCCTCGCGCCAGCGCGTCACCGCAAGGTCGCGCCAACGGCTGTAACCGGACCCCGCTGCCGTGACCATGACGCCATAACGACCGTTGGACAGCAGCTGTGTCGCCGGGGGCATGGCATGGGGAGAATTGACCCGACGATCTAGCGGACCGGCCGCGGAACTGGCGATCGCCGGCGTGGCGCGGTCGGAACGCGGCAGCGCAAGAGTGACGTCACGCTGTGCGGTTTCCTGCAGCAACAACTCCGTCGCCTGCACCATCGGGATGCGATGGAACCGGTGCCGCATCTCGCCGTCAAGAGCGACGTTTGCCAGAGCGACCAAGGTCATCCCTTGATGGTGTGCCATATACGCGCGCACGACGGCCACACCATCCGACTTCGGAAGCCGGCTCGCAGTGAAGTCGAGCGCCTCGTAGAAGCCATAACGCCCCAGCGCTCCGCGCGCGGCCAGCCGTTCGAAGTTCGTCACTGCCGCCTTGGCGTCGTACATGGCGGCCAAGGCCGTGGCATAGGGCGCAACCACGGTGTCCTTGCCCAATCCCCGCTTCAGTCCGAGGCCCGGGACCCCGAAGTTCGAATACTGGTAAGTGAGGTGAATGTCTCGCGCGTTGTAGGCGGACTCGGAAACGCCCCAGGGGACGTCGCGCTCGCGGCCAAAGCTGATTTGCCGGGCCACGACCCGGCGCAAGCTGGTCTCCAGCAGGCTGCCGTGCGGCGTAGCCATCAGCAGTGACGGCATCAGGTACTCGAACATCGACCCCGACCACGACACGAGCGCAGCGCCGCCGTCGACCGGCACCAGCGTGCGACCGAGCCGGAACCAGTGTTTCACGGGGACGTCGCGTTTCGCGATCGTGATGAAGCTCGTGAGCCTCGCCTCAGATGCGAGCAGGTCGTAGCAGCCGAGGTCGAGCCTGCCTTCCTCGACAAGGTAGCCGATCGAAAACAGATCACGGCTTTCGTCGTACAGGAAGCGGAAGTCCATTTCCTCGAACAACTGGCGCGCCCGCCGCGAAAGCGTGTACAGCCGCTCGAAGAGTTCCTCGACTGCGTGCCGTGAACGATCGAGGGCTTCCGGGTCGAAAGGCGCGGCGGAACCGCTCGTGGACGACGACATACTGGGCGCCCGTCCATCGCCAGGCGCCTCGCGCCCGGTGGCTGCGAGCCCCGGGGCGAGCTCGACCTGATCGCGCCGATGGCCGCCGACATTCAGGCGCAACGCTTCGGCCCAGAGTGCTGCCTCACGCAGTTCACCGGACTTGCCTTCGCTGTCCAGCGTCTGAACGATGTCGTGCAGGTCCGAGGCGGCGGCGTCGAGCGCCTCCCAGAATCCATCGGCCGCTGCCTGTGGCGGCGACTCGAGCAATGCGTCCATCCGGTGCAACGCATCGTGCAACTGGTCGAAGCCGACTCCGGGGGCACCGCGACGTTCGTCCGCCTGCGTCAGGGAAGCCTTCAGCAACGCCAGTTCGTCGCGGATGCCGGCCGCGGCGCGCTCCACGTCCAGAGGTCGATCGACTGCCTCGAGGCATGCCTGTGCGAGCAGCAGAAGGAGGGCCGCCAGGTTGCCGCTGTCGACGCTCGAAACGTAACGGGGTTCGAGCGGACGCAGGGTGAGCGTGTCGACCCAGTTCAGGAAATGGCCGCGATGCCGCGGAAGGCCATCCATGCCATCGAGGGTCGCTTCGAGCCTGCTCGCCATCTCGCGCAGGCTGATCCAGCCGAAGTCGCGCGCAGCGACGACGGACAGCAGATAAAGACCGAAGTTCGTCGGCGAGCTGCGGTGCGCGACGACTGGTACGGGATCCTCCTGGAAGTTGTCCGGTGGAAGGAAGTGGTTCTCTCTCGTCACAAAGGTCGTGAAATAGAGCCACGTACGACGCGCGATCAGGCGCAGTGCCGCGACATCGGCAGGCTCGATCATTCCGGCCGCTCCGTGCGCGGGCGGCGTGCTGATCCTCCAGGCGATCAGCGGCGCCAGAAGCCACAGGACGAGGAACGGAAGCACAAGCCCGAATTGGTCGGGGTGCGCGGCATACGCCGCGACGCCGATGGCAGGGATGGTCAGCGTGGCGGCAAGCATGTTGGCCACGAAACTTCGGGCAGACAGGCGCGCTGCTGCCTGTACCTGGGCGCTGGTGTTCCACTCGAGCAGATTGCGATGTCTCGCGAGGCGAATGAGGGTGCGCGCGATCGCATCACCCGTCAGCCAGGCGCGGTGCGGCAGCAGTGCGAGGGTCACCCCGGCCCGCGCGAGCGCGGAAACGAGATCCGAGCGGAGACTGCGCAGCCAATGCCCGCGGTCGAGATGGGGCTCCGGGGCAAGTCGCTCCAGCAGCGGCAGTAGCTGTGGCAGCAGCAGCGCCGCAAGTGCCAGCGCGATCCACGGCGCGAGAGGCAATTCGGGGATCACCCAGCTAACGACGAGCATCAGGAACATCGCTAGCGGCGACAGGGATCGGCGCAGGTTCTCGGTCATCTTCCAGCGCGCCAGCGCCGGGAGTCCGCGAAAACGGGGGCCGCAGATCCACGGCAGCAGCTGCCAGTCACCGCGCACCCAGCGGTGCGATCGCATGTCCGCCACACCAGTGTGTGACGGAAACTCCTCGAACAGCTCCACATCGCTGACGAACGCGCAGCGCGCGAAACTGCCTTCGAACAGATCGTGGCTGAGGATGGCGTTCTCAGGCGTCCGCCCGGCCAGGGCGGCCTCGAACGCATCCACGTCGTAAAGGCCCTTGCCGGTGAACGTACCCTCACCGAACAGATCCTGATAGACGTCCGACACCTGGAACGTGTAAGGGTCGACGCCGGCGTTGCCCGAGAAGAGCTGCTGAAAGCGGGTGCCGCCTGCGCGCGTCGGCAGCGCGGGGGTGATGCGAGGCTGCAGGATCGAGTAACCCTCGAGCACCTGGCCCGAGGCGCCGAACCGCGGACGGTTCAGCGGATGGGCGAGCGTGCCGACCAGCTCGGCCGCGGCGCCTATCGGCAGAACGGTGTCGGCGTCGAGCGTGAGAACAAAGCGCACACCGGCGGGCGGCGGCACGAAATGCGCATCGACGAGAAACGATGTGTCCTGCGCTCCGCGCAGCAGGCGATTGAATTCCTGCAGCTTGCCACGCTTGCGTTCCCACCCCATCCAGCGCCGCTGCACCGGATTCCACAGGCGACGGCGGTGGAACAGATAGAAGTGCGGGTGGCCGACAATCGTTTCACCCCTTCCGGGCGGATAACGGCGGTTCAGATCCCTGATGGCCGTCACTGCAAAGTCGTATTGGGCACGGTCTTCGGGCACCTGCTCCGACTCGGAATCGGGCCAGTCGGTGAGCAGCGCGAAGTAGATCTCGCCCGGCACGCTGGATAGATACCGCGTTTCAAGGTGATGCACCTGCTCGGCGATTGACTCTTCGCTGCCCAGCATGGTGGGGACGACGACGAACGTCCGCATCGAGACCGGAATGCCAGCGGCAAGCTCCAGCCGCGGCAGGTGGCGGGGCGCAATGGCCGCGCCGACCAGCCGATTGACCACGTTGATCGCGATATCCGACGCGGGGAAGATCGCCAGCGTCGCGAGCAGCAACAAGGCGTCTGGACCAGCGGCCCGGGTCTCGCCTGTCGCAGGCAGCACGATGGCGAGCACGATGCCGGTCAGGAGCAGGAGCGCCCCGAGATACAACGGCAGTGCGGACCGAAGGGCCAGGCGGAAGAGCCGGCGCAGGATCGGAACGCGGTAGCCGATTGCCGCCTCGATGGTGGGGCGCCCGTCGCCGATCAGGTAGTAGCCCGCGTCGTGCAGACGTGCGTCCGTTGCGGGACTCGCCTTCGCAGCAAGGTTCACGGCGGCCCGCGCCACCTCCAGTTCCGTGAGGGGGGCACGGCGCGCGAGCTGTTCGACCGCATGCCGATAGCGGTCGCGCGTGATGAAGTCCATGCTCGAGAACAGTGGTGCGGCACACAAAGCCCGGTGCACGAGGCTCGCTGCTTCGACAAACTGCTGCCATTCGAACGACGAGATCAGTCGTAAACTCGTGATCAGATTTCGCACCGAGAGGTCGGCCGCGGTCTGTCGGTCCACCTCGAGACGGACGACTTCCTCCGGGTCCGTGCCTTCCCTCGCCAGCCGCTCCGTCAGCATCATCAGCACGGGCGCCGCCACGACGTCCGCGTATCTAAGCCGCTGGTAGAGCTGCGCCGCGGAAGCGCGCGGCAGCGGCAGATCGTCGGCAAACGGCCAGTTGGGCTCGATCGAGAAACTGCCGGGATCGAGCGCGAGCAGTTCATCGGCAAAGCGGTCGGCCCGCTCGCGACCGTCGATCGATTCGACGATGCGGGCAGCCAGTCGCCGCAGGTTTTCGATCATCACGATGCGCAACATGATCGGCAATGCCCACAGCTCGGCCAGCGTCAGCGGCTGGACGCGCTGGTATGCAGCGACGAAGCGCTGCAGCAGCCCCGCGTCAAAATGACTGTCGGTGTGCGCGGTGAACGCCCACGCGATGCCGTAGATGCGCGGCATCCCGGTCAGCGGGCCGCTGTCGAGCGCCGGCAGCTCGCGAAAGAAGCCGGACGGCAGCAACGAACGGACGTCGCGGACCTGCTCTTCGACGATGTGGAAATTGTTCAGCAGCCACTCGGCTGCCGGCGTGATTGGGCTCTGCTTGTCGACCGCGGCTGCGATCGCCTCGTGGGCGCCGATCAGCACTCGCTCGTTATCGGCAATACGCCGTGCGAAGCCGAACCACGGCAGGCGCCGGTCCCCGGTTGTCTGCGCCTGCGCAAGGCTCTCGGCGTGCTGCTCGAGCCGCTCGGGGCTGAACACTTCGGCCCACAGGGGCTCGTCGCGTGCACCCCAGCGCAGTGGCCTCGACAGCGCGTCGAACCAGCTCGACAGATAACGGTAGAAGTTCAGCGCTTGCCCTGAGAAGAAACTATCCAATTCCCGCAGGTTTGCCCGGCAATCGGCGACCGGTAGTGGCTGTCGTCCTCCCTGCCGAGAAGTGGCTCGCGATCATCCGCCTTTCAAGCGGGTAGCGGAAGTCAATCCTCGGCCGAGACCTTTCCAAAAGCTGCCCGCTTAATGCAAGTTCAGCGGACACTACTGCGTCATTCCTGACGCTCAAGGCCGTGAGTCGGTTGAAGCATCGCATGCCGGTCATCGAGCCACCCGATTTCCACTACTGTCCGACCTTACTAGGTTCTGGCTATTTTCCGGTGCTGTTTCGGGTCGCCGCGATCGCGGCGATCGCCCCTGACGCGACCACTGCCTGCCTCTCACGCCAGCAACCGGTTGTCAAATGCCATGCGGTCAAGAGGGAAAGTCGCCGCAAGGATCGTGCGCTAAAGTTTCCCTGAACCGGGTGGCATTCGCTTGGGCCGCCTGCAGACAACGCTCCAACTACCGGAATCCCCGATGAGCATCTTCAACTTCAGCGCCGGGCCCGCGGTGCTGCCTAAGGAAGTTTTGCGAGGCGCGGCCGAGGAGATGCTCGACTGGCACGGCAGCGGCATGTCGGTGATGGAGATGAGCCATCGCGGTCCCGAGTTCATCGAGATCGTCGAGGCGGCGGAAGCCGACCTGCGCACCCTGATGTCGGTCGGCGGCGATTACGCGATCCTCTTCCTGCAGGGCGGAGCCATCGGCGAGAACGCGATCGTGCCGATGAACCTGCTCGGCGACCGCAAGACGATCGACTTCATCAATACCGGCGAGTGGTCGAAGAAATCGATCAAGGAAGCGAAGAAGTACGCGCAGGTCAACGTCGCCGCTTCATCGGAGGACGAGAATTTCTCCTACGTGCCGAAACAGGACCGCTGGAAGCTCTCCGACGATGCGGCCTACGTTCACGTCTGCACCAACGAAACCATCGGGGGTGTCGAGTACCACTGGACTCCGGAGGTGGGCGCGACGCCGCTGGTCGCCGACATGTCATCTCACATCCTGTCGCGTCCGATCGATGTCTCGAAGTACGGCGTGATCTACGGCGGCGCGCAGAAGAACGTCGGCCCGGCCGGACTGACGTTGGTCATTGTGCGCAAGGATCTGCTTGATCGTGCGCTGGCGATCACGCCATCGGCCTTCCACTGGAAGGAGCAGGCCGAGGCGGATTCAATGCTGAACACGCCGCCGACCTACGCCATTTACATCGCCGGTCTGGTATTCAAGTGGCTGCTTACTCAGGGCGGACTGGCAGCGATCGAGAAGAAGAACGTCGCGAAAGCAAAGCTGCTGTACGACACGCTCGACGCCAGCAGCTTTTACTCGAACCCGGTCCGCAAGGAGGACCGTTCGCGAATGAACGTGCCATTCAAGCTGCGCGACGAAGCACTGGATGCGGCGTTTCTCAAGGGCGCGCAGCAGCGCGGACTGCTCCAGCTCAAGGGCCACCGGTCCGTTGGTGGAATGCGCGCGTCGATCTACAACGCGATGCCGATCGAGGGGGTGCAGGCTCTGGTCGACTACTTGCGCGAGTTCGAGCGCAGCCACGGATAACCGATGCCGCGCTTCCAGATTCAGACGCTCAACAACATCTCGGCCAGGGGGCTCGAGCGCCTTCCGGTCGATCGCTACACCGTCGCCGGGAAGTTCGACCGGCCCGATGCGATCCTGGTCCGCTCGCACGACATGCACGCGATGGCGATCGCGGCGAGCGTCAAGGCGATTGCGCGGGCAGGCACGGGCACCAACAACATTCCGGTGGCCGAGATGTCGCGGCGCGGCCTTCCGGTCTTCAATGCACCGGGCGCCAACGCCAATGCCGTCAAGGAACTGGTTCTCGCTGCCCTGCTGATCAGCGCGCGCAATCTCGTGCCTGCGCTGCGGTTCGTGTCAGAGCTGCCGCCCGACGCGCAGGACTTTGAAGCGCGCGTCGAGGAGGGAAAGAAGCAGTTCGCTGGAATCGAGTTGCCCTACCGCTTGCTTGGAATCGTCGGGCTCGGGGCGATCGGCGCGCTGGTCGCCGACACCGCATTCAAGCTCGGCATGAAAGTCATCGGCTACGACCCCGAGATCACCGTCGACGCCGCCTGGCGCCTGCACTCGGGCGTCCGGAAAGCCAACTCCATCGAGGAGTTGCTCAAACAATCCGACTTCGTCTCGCTGCACGTTCCGCTGATGCCCGCGACGCGCGGACTGATCGACGCGCGCAGACTCGCGGCGATGCGTCCGGGCAGCGTGCTGCTGAATTTTGCGCGCGATGCGATCGTCGACGAGGCGGCCGTGGTCGAGGCGTTGCGCGCGGGCCGGCTCAAGGCCTATCTGTCCGACTTTCCGTCGCCTGCGCTCGCGGGCGTCGCGGGCGCGATCGCGCTGCCCCACCTTGGAGCATCGACGGCCGAGGCCGAGGAAAACTGCGCGGTCATGGTTGTCGAACAACTGCGCGAGTTTCTCGAAAACGGCGCCATCACCAACGCGGTCAACTTCCCCAACGTCGAGATGGCGCGCGAATCGGATCACCGCATCGGCATCGCCAATGCCAACGTGCCGAACATGCTCGGACAGATATCGACCGCGATGGCCAGCGCCGGCCTCAACATCCACAACATGGTGAACAAGTCGCGCGGCGAGATGGCGTACACGCTGGTCGATGTCGACAGCCCGGTGCCGCAGGCCGCAATCGATGCGATCGCGGCGATCGACGGCGTGCTGTCGGTGCGGTCCGTGCCCGCCGAACCGCAACGGACAACTGACCTCGCTGCTCCCCGCGACGTCGCCGCGTAATCGAGGCGGCGCGAAGTGACGCTTCCGGAGTGGGTTCCAACGGACTGCCCGGGTGTCGCGCGCGTCGATCTTCGTCTTGTCGCGGCCGGCAACGCCGGTGCTCGAATGGATCGAAGCTGGTTGACGCGCTGCACTGCTCAGTGAAAGTCGCGGCTTGGCACGGTCAAGGCGCCCAGCAGTGGCGAGTGATCCTCTAGCCGCGCCGCGATCAGGTGCACGATCGGCGTGACGCCGGTCGTGACGCGCTCGATGTGCCCATAGACCGTCATCAGCGTTGCGCCGAGCAGCGCGCGGCGGAATTTCTCGCCGGTCGCGTTCCAGACGACGACGTTCACGGTGCCGGTCTCGTCCTCGATGGTCACGAAGGTCACTCCGCTCGCAGTGCCGGGCCGCTGGCGGCAGGTGACGATGCCAGTCGTGCGGACGCGCTGCTGGTTGCGCGCATGGCCGATGTCCGCGGCGGTCAGATAGCCCTTCGCGTTGAAGCGCTCGCGCAGCAGTGCCAGCGGATGACGGCGCAACGTCAGCGCCGTGTGGTGATAGTCGGCGACGATCTCCTGGCCTTCGGTCGGTGCGAGCAGGTCGACCGCGGCTTCGGCGCGCGCGCGTGCAGCGAGTGGTGCGACGCGAGGCGCCTCGGCATCGATGCCGAGCGTGGCCCACAGCGCGCGGCGGCGGTGGCCAGTCAGCGCCGCCAGTGCGTCGGCCTTGGCCAGCGCGCTGATTTCGCCGCGATTCAGCTGTGCGCGCCGCGCGAGATCCTGCGCGTCGGCAAACGGCGACTTGCGCCGAGCCGCCATCAGGCGTTCGCCGGCGGTTTCGTTGAAGCCGGCGACGAGTTCGAGCCCGAGTCGCACGGCGGGCGTCGTGCGGTCCGCAGCCGAGGGCTCGAGCGTGCAGTTCCATTCACTCGCGGTAACGTCGATCGGCCGAACCTCGACGCCATGGTTCATCGCGTCCCGCACGATCTGGGCCGGGGCATAGAACCCCAGCGGCTGCGAATCGAGCAGCGCCGCGCAGAAGACCGCCGGCTGGTGGCACTTGAGCCACGACGAGACGTACACCAGCAGCGCGAAGCTCGCCGCGTGGCTCTCGGGGAAACCGTATTCGCCGAAGCCCTGGATCTGCCGGTAGATCTGCTCGGCGTACTCGGGCGTATAGCCGCGCGCCAGCATGCCGTTGATCAGCTTGTCGCGGAACGGTCCGATGCCGCCCTTGCGCTTCCACGCCGCCATCGCGCGCCGCAGCTTGTCGGCCTCGCCCGGCGTGAAGCCGGCCGCAACGACGGCCAGTTGCATGACCTGCTCCTGGAAGATGGATACACCCAGCGTGCGTTCGAGCACGGCTTTTACCGCCGCCGACGGATACGTGACCGGCTCGAGCCCCTGCCGACGCCGCAGGTAGGGATGCACCATGCCGCCCTGGATCGGGCCGGGGCGCACGATCGCGGTTTCGATCACGAGGTCGTAGAAGCGGCGCGGCGCCAGCCGCGGCAGCATGTTCATCTGCGCACGCGATTCGACCTGGAACACGCCGAGCGAATCGCCCTGGCACAGCATGTCGTAGACCGCTGGATCCTCGGCCGGGATGTCCTGCAGCTGCCATGCGCGGCCGGACGTTGAGTTCCCATAGAAGCGCTGCAGGTGGTCGAGCGCACGCCGCACGCACGACAGCATGCCGAGCGCGAGCACGTCGATCTTCAGCAGGCCGAGCGCGTCGAGGTCGTCTTTGTCCCACTGGATCACCGTGCGCTCGTCCATCGCCGCGTTCTCGATCGGCACCATGCGGTCGAGCCGGTCGCGCGCGATCACGAAGCCGCCCGAGTGCTGCGACAGATGGCGCGGAAAACCGACCACCTCGTGCGCGAGTTCGGCGAGCTGCGCGATCACGGGATTCGATGGATCGAAGCCGGCTTCCTCGAGCCGTTGCGGGATGATTCTTTTGCCGTCCCACCAGCCGAGCGACTTCGCCAGGCGATCGACCTGGTCGAGCGACAGGCCGAGCGCCTTGCCGATGTCGCGCAGCGCGCCCTTGGGCCGGTAGGTGTGCAGCGCCGCCGTCAGCGCCGCGCGGTGGCGCCCGTATTTCGCGTAGATGTACTGCATCACCTCTTCGCGGCGCTGGTGCTCGAAGTCGACGTCGATGTCGGGCGGCTCGTTGCGTTCCTTGCTGATGAAGCGCTCGAACAGCACGCTCATGCGCGCCGGGTCGACCTCGGTGATGCCGAGGCAGTAGCACACCGCCGAATTGGCCGCCGAGCCGCGCCCCTGGCACAGGATGCCCTGCGAGCGCGCGAAGCGGACGATGTCGTACACGGTCAGGAAGTACGGCTCATAGCGCAGGTCTTCGATCAGCACGAGCTCGTGCTCGACGATCGCCTTGACCCTCTCCGGCATGCCTTCCGGGTAGCGCCTGCGCGACTCCTCGTAGGTCGCACGCCGCAGCCATGACGCCGGCGTCTCGCCCGGCGGCACGATCTCTTCCGGATACTCGTAGCGCAGTTCGTCGAGCGAGAACGTGCAGCGCTCTGCGATCGCCTGCGTCTGCAGCAGCAGCTCGGTCGGATAGATGCGCGCGAGGCGGTACAGCGGCCTGAGGTACCGCTCTGCATTCGGCGCGAGTCCGCGCCCGCACTGCGCCAGCGGCGTCTTCAGCCGCACCGCGGTCAGCACGTCGTGCAGCCGCTTGCGGCGGCGTGCGTGCATCTGCACGTCACCGGCGGCGACCAGCGGCAGGCCGGTTTCATCGCCGATCGCCTGCAGCGCGGCAAGCAGCCGCGCGTCGTCGGCGGAGCGCACGAGTTCGCAGGCGATCCAGCTCGCGCCGGGCCTCAGCTCCGCCAGCCAGCGCGCCTCGTTGCGGATGTCCGCGATGCGCGCCGCATTGAGCGGCTCGCGCCAGTGGCGCTGCGGCACCAGCAGCGCCAGCACGTCGTCGAGCCACGCGGCGTGCGCCTCGAGGTCTGCCGCGTTCAGCCGGTAACTGCCCTTGGCGGCCTGCCGACGCGCCAGCGTCACCAGCTGGCTCAGGTTGCCGTAGCCCGCGCGTGTCTGCGCCAGCAGCACCAGCTTCACGCCCGGCCGCGTGCGCTTCGGGTCGTCGCCCTCGGCGAGCTGGATTTCGGTGCCGTGGATCAGCCTGAAGGCACGCGCGGGCGCGTCGTTCTCGCGCGCCTCCGCCAGCGCCAGATGCGCGCGCACGCTGCCGGCGAACGAGCATTCGTCGGTGATCGCGAGCCCTGCGTATTCGAGCGCCAGAGCGCGCTCGACCAGCTCCTCGGGATGCGACGCACCGCGCAGGAACGAGAAATTGCTCAGGCAGTGCAGTTCGACGTAGGCGGGCGTCATCGCATCACGCGAACAGCCCGTGCAGGAACCAGCCGCGCGGGGCGGCGAGCTCGCGGTAGATCCACAGCCACTGGCCGCGCCCGTTGCGGGCGACGAAATAGTCGCGGTGCACCGCACGCGCCGGCGACCCAGTGGCCGGACCGCCGAGATCCCACCAGCCGCATTCGATGCGCTCGGGCCCGGCGACCAGCGTCAGCGGATCGCGGTACAGCGGCTGGTCGTTTCTCGCGGGCAGTGGCTGCGGGTCGGACAGCAGCAGCAGCGGCCGCGGTGCGGCGGGCAGGGGCGGCGGGCCCGCGCGCGCTTCGTCCACCGCCAGCGGCACTGCGCGCCACGCGCGTTCGGGACGATGATCATCGACCGCCTGCAGCTGGAACACCCGCTCGGAGCCGAGCCGCGCGTGCAGCGTCTCGGCGAGCTGCAGCCAGTCGACGCCGCGCGTGGCGTCGGCGGTCTGGGGCAGCAGACTGGCGTTCAGCGCCGCGAATGGCTGCAGCCGGTCCACCGTCAGCGCGAGCGTGATCGCCGGCGCCGGCAGCCGTACGCGCGCGAGCCGCTCTTCGAGCAGCGCGGCGAGCCGGGCAGCATCGCGCTCGGGAGCGGCGAGCGCGAGCGTGAACGTGGTCGGCGGCACAGCGACGCCGCGGCGCGCGCTGTGTGCCGCGGTGAACCGCATCAGGGTGCTGCCGGCGTTGCGCCCGCATAAAAAACCCTCGAGCGAGGCGAGCAGCCGCCGCGCCGGGAACATCAGCTGCGCGGTTTCGGCCAGATCGGCCGGCAGTTCGATCTGCGCGTGGAAACGCGCCGGCGGTTCATACAGCGGCTGCGGATCGCTGCGCGTGCCGAGCGCACGGTCCAGGTCGGCGAGCCGCCCGGCACCGAAGCGCCGCGCGAACGCGTCGCGCGGCAATGCCAGCAGGTCACCGATCGTCGCGAGCCCGAGGGCGCGCAGCGTTTCGTTCGTGGTCTCGTCCCATTCGAGGGCGGCGATCGGCAGCGACTCGGGTGTACGCGTTGGCTGCGCCGCTGCCCATTCACCCTCGTCAGCCCGATCAGGTGTGCGCAAAGCAGCCGCAGGGCAGGGCAGTCCCTGCGAGTGCGCGAGTGCAAGCATCCGCGCCGTACGGGGGGCGGCGGCGCAGGCGGACACCGCGCGATAGCCGAGCGCTTCGAGCCCGTCGGCAATCGTGCGGTTGAGCCGCGCAGCCCCGCCGAACAGCCGCGCGCTGCCACCCGCTTCGAGCAGCAGTCCATCAGGCTGCAGCACCACGTGCGACGAGAACTGATACGCCCAGCCCGCGAGTTCGGCGAGCGCATCGCGCTCACGCTCGGCGTTGCGTTCGAGCGCGATCAGCCCGCGCGCCAGCGCCTGCGCCGCGGCGAGCTTCATGCCCGGCACCACGCCGGCGGCCCGTGCCGTAGCGTTGCAGTGGACCACCGCCAGCCGCTGCGGCGGCCCCTCGACGATCGCGAGTGGCCCCACGCAGGGCAATGCGCGCTCGGCGAGCTGCAAAGGCAATGCGGGCAGCAACAGCGCCAGCCACAGCATCGGGATTCAATGCAGGTAAGCGGAATGCGGTTCGGCGCAGCGCAGAGAATCGAGCGGCGAGGCGAGGCCGGCAGCGCTCGTCGCGAGCACGTGCGTGTAGATCATCGTCGTCGACACGTCCGAGTGGCCGAGCAGTTCCTGCACGCGGCGGATGTCGACGCCGGCCTCCAGCATGTGGGTCGCAAACGAATGGCGCAGCGTGTGCGCCGTCACCTTCTTGGCGATGTCCGCCTGCGCAACGGCCCGTGCGATTGCACGCGAAACGCGCTGCTCGAACAGATGGTGACGGCGTTCGACGCCGCTCACCGGACCGACTGCCAGCGTCGGTGCCGGAAACACCCAGTGCCACGCCCAACTCGACGCTGCACGCGGAAACTTGGCCGCGAGCGCGTGCGGCAACCAGACGCCAGCACGCCCCGCGGCGCGGTCTTCCGCCCACACGGCACGCGAGTGCGTCACCTGCGCGCGCAGCGCATCGTGCAGCGAGGCCGGCAGCATCACCACGCGGTCCTTGCCACCCTTGCCGTCGCGCACGACGATCACGCGCCGGTCGAAATCGACATCCTTGATGCGCAGCCGCAGGCCCTCCATGATTCGCAGGCCGGCGCCGTACAGCAGCTGCGGCAGCGGAGGATCGCCAGGTGGCAGCGCCGCGAAAAGCCGCGTCACTTCCTCGCGCGACAGCACCACCGGCACGCGCACTCGCTGGCGCGGCCGGCCGATCGACTGCATCCACGGCAGCTCGACGCCGAACACCTGACGGTACAGGTAGAGCAGCGCGCACAGCGCCTGATGGTGCGTCGACGCCGACACCTGGCGGGCGTTGGCCAGGTCCGCGAGAAACGCCTCGACCTCCGCACCACCCATCTCCTTCGGATGCCGCAGGCCGTGGAAATGCACGAAGCAGCGTACCCAGTGGACATAGCTCTGCTCGGTCCTCAGGCTGTAGTGGTCATAGCGGATGCGCTCGCGCAGTTGATCCAGCAGGCGCACCGAGCGCAGCGGCGGGAGAGGAGACGAAGCGGAATAGCGGGGGAAATGAGGGGCCATGGACGCACCTCCATTGATACTGAATATTTATACAGTATCCGGCTGGAAGTCAAGGCCGGGCGGGCCTCGCCGGCCGTCGGGGCGTCCAACTTATCCTGCAGTGACCTGCCCCCTGCCTGCCGTACCAGCGTGAAGGCAGTGAAGTCCGTCTTTCAGGAGAATGACGGACATGAAGAAGAGCAGATTCAGCGAAGAACAGATCATTGG
>DATKAJ010000099.1:0-28072 GCA_035498175.1 Burkholderiaceae bacterium | reverse complement strand
CGGCAGGCCCGACATGAGTTCATCACCGTCGAGCACCTGCTCCTGGCGCTTCTCGACAATCCATCGGCGGCGGAGGTCCTGCGCTCCTGCGCCTGCAACATCGAGGATCTGCGCAAGAGTCTGCAGAATTTCATCGCCGACAACACGCCCATCCTGCCGCCGAATTCCGAGGCCGACACACAGCCGACGCTCGGCTTCCAGCGCGTGATCCAGCGGGCGATCATGCACGTGCAGAGCACGAGCAACGGCAAGAAGGAAGTGACGGGCGCCAACGTGCTGGTGGCAATCTTCGGCGAGAAGGATTCGCACGCGGTGTACTACCTGCACCAGCAGGGCGTGACCCGGCTCGATGTCGTCAACTTCATCTCGCATGGCATTACGAAGTCGGGTCAGAGCGAGGAAAAAGCCAAGCAGGCGGCTGAGCAGGAGGCTGAGGGCGAGGGCAAGGACCAGCCGTCGCCGCTCGAACAGTACACGCAGAACCTCAACGCGCTCGCCAAGGACGGCAAGATTGACCCGCTGATCGGCCGTGAGCCCGAAGTCGAGCGCGTGATCCAGGTGCTGTGCCGGCGCCGCAAGAACAACCCGCTGCTCGTCGGCGAAGCCGGTGTCGGCAAGACCGCGATCGCCGAGGGACTCGCGTGGCGCATCGTCAAGGGCGACGTTCCCGAGATCCTGGAGAAGTCGAACGTCTATTCGCTCGACATGGGGGCATTGCTCGCGGGCACCAAGTACCGCGGCGATTTCGAGCAGCGGCTGAAGGCCGTGCTGAAGCAGCTGAAGGCGAATTCGAATGCGATCCTGTTCATCGACGAGATCCACACGCTGATCGGCGCTGGCTCGGCGTCGGGCGGCACGCTCGACGCGTCGAACCTGCTGAAGCCCGCGCTGGCAAGCGGTGCGCTGAAGTGCATTGGCGCCACGACCTACAACGAGTACCGCGGCATCTTTGAGAAGGACCACGCGCTGTCGCGCCGCTTCCAGAAGATCGATGTGATCGAGCCGACGGTGGCGCAGACGATCGAGATCCTGAAGGGGCTGAAGTCGCGCTTCGAGGAACACCACGGCGTCAAGTATTCGGCCGGCGCGATCACGGCGGCCGCCGAGCTGTCAGCCAAGTTCATCAACGACCGGCACCTGCCCGACAAGGCGATCGACGTGATCGACGAGGCCGGCGCTGCGCAGCGCATCCTGCCGAAGTCGAAGCAGAAGAAGACCATTGGCAAGACCGAGGTCGAGGAGATCATCGCCAAGATCGCGCGCATTCCGCCAGCGACGGTGTCGACCGACGACCGCGCTCAGCTGAAGAACCTCGACCGGAACCTGAAGAACGTCGTGTTCGGCCAGGATCCGGCGATCGAGGCTCTGGCGGCGGCGATCAAGATGGCGCGCTCGGGACTCGGCAAGCCCGACAAGCCGATCGGATCGTTCCTGTTTTCGGGCCCGACCGGCGTCGGCAAAACGGAGGTCGCGAAGCAGCTCGCTTTCACCATGGGCATTGAGCTGATCCGCTTCGACATGTCGGAGTACATGGAACGCCACGCCGTGAGCCGCCTGATCGGCGCACCGCCCGGATACGTCGGCTTCGACCAGGGGGGACTGCTGACCGAGGCGATCAGCAAGAAGCCGCACGCCGTGCTGCTGCTCGACGAGATCGAGAAGGCGCATCCGGATATCTTCAACATCCTGCTGCAGGTGATGGATCACGGCACATTGACCGACAACAACGGTCGGAAGGCGGACTTCCGCAACGTGATTATCGTGATGACGACCAACGCAGGCGCCGAAACGCTGCAGAAGACGGCGATCGGCTTCTCGAATGCCCGCGAGGCCGGCGACGAGATGGCCGACATCCGCCGGATGTTCACGCCGGAATTCCGCAACCGCCTCGACGCGACCATATCGTTCAAGTCGCTGGATCACGAGGTCGTACTGCGCGTCGTCGACAAGTTCCTGATGCAGCTCGAGGACCAGTTGCACGAGAAGAAGGTCGACATCGCCTTCAGCGACGCGCTGCGTGCGCACCTCGCCAAGAAGGGGTTCGATCCGACCATGGGCGCGCGGCCGATGGCGCGGCTGATCCAGGACACGATCCGTAAGGCGCTGGCCGACGAGCTGTTGTTCGGCAAGCTGGTCAATGGCGGTCGGGTCGATGTCGATGTCGACGCCGAAGGCAACGTGAAGCTTGATTTCCCGCCGTCGGACAGCGGTGACGCTCCGCGGCGCGAGCAGAACGAACCGGTGCTTTCCGAGTGAGGAAAGCCCTCGAACGTGACGACAGGCTGAACACCGCCGCGCACAGACCCGGCGCAGGGCCGGATTGACGCCCGCTGCGAAACTGCCTCAAATGGAGCCCGCACTGCGGGCTCTTTTGTTTTTGGAGGAGGGGACATGAGAACGAGAGATGCGGTCGCCGGTGCCGTTCTGGCGCTGGCGGGGTCGGGCCTGTCGGCCCAGACACCGGCGCTCCCGGCCAATGCGGGCTACTTGGCCGGGAACTGCGCCAATTGCCATGGCACCACGGGCAACGCCAAGGGCGCGATGCCAAGCCTGGCGGGACAGAAGAAAGACTTCATCGTCGAGCAGATGAAAGCGTTCCGCGATGGCAAGCGGACGGCAACGATCATGCATCAGCTCTCAAAGGGCTATAGCGATGCGCAGATCGAGCTGATCGCCGACCACTTCGCGCGCCAGACGCCGACACGCTGAGGAGATGGTGATGAGCACAAATCTGACTCGACGTGATCTGCTGAAGCTGGCTTCGGCCACTGCCGCATCCTCGACGCTCGCTGCGTGCGCGACGATGGACGGCAAGTCGGTCGGCAAGGTCGTGGTCGTCGGCGCTGGCTACGGCGGCGCGACGGCCGCAAAGTACCTGCGGTTCTGGTCCGAGGGCACGGTCGATGTGACGCTGGTTGACCCCAACGAGGCATTCGTCTCCTGCCCGATATCCAACCTCGTGCTCGGCGGCTCGAAGAGCATGGCCGATATCACGGTGGCCTACAGCGGGCTCGACAAACACGGCGTCAAGCGCTTGCGCGACACCGTCACGGCGATCGACGCCGAGAAGAGGCAGGTGAAATTGGCGTCCGGTGGCACGCTGCCTTATGACCGTCTCGTGGTCTCACCGGGCATCGAGTTCATGTACGAACGTCTGCAGGGCTGGACCCTGGCTGCCGAGGGCACCGTGCTGCATGCGTGGAAGGCGGGCCCGCAGACCGTGGCGCTGCGTAAGCAACTCGTTGACATGCCGGATGGTGGCGTCGTGGTGATGTCGCTCCCGCTGGCGCCGTACCGGTGCCCCCCAGGGCCGTACGAGCGCGCTTGCCAGATCGCCTGGTACCTGAAGGCCGCCAAGCCGAAGAGCAAGCTGATCGTGCTCGACGCCAATCCGGACTACGTGTCGAAGAAGCCGCTGTTCTCGCGCGTGTTCGGCGAGGACTACAAGGGCGTGATCGACTACCGCGTTGGCATGGTGGTCACCGAAATCGACCCGAAGACCGGCACGCTCGTGACCGAGGTCGGCGAGCGCGTGCGCGGTGATGTGATCAATCTCATTCCGCCGCAGCGCGCGGGCAACATCGCGCGCGACGCGGGACTCATCACCGCGAACAACCGCTGGTGCGAGGTCGACTGGACCACGATGGAGTCGATCAAGGTCAAGAACGTCCACGTGCTGGGCGACTCGACGCTGTCGGCGCCCGCGATGCCGAAGTCCGGCCACATGGCCAATCAGCATGGCAAAGCCGCGGCCGCCGCGATCATCGAACTGCTGAACGGCCGCCCGGTGACGCCACCGATGATGGCCAACACCTGCTACAGCTTCATCGACGACAAGAACGCCGTGCACGTCTGCAGCGTGCACCGCTGGGTGCCCGAGAAGAAGACGCTGGAGCCTGTCGCAGGTTCGGGCGGGATCTCGTCGCAGGACCGCGCGTCGTGGGCGCTCGAAGGCGCGTACGCCAACGGGTGGGCCCAGACGATTTGGGCGGATATGCTGACTTGAACAGTCTCGGTGTACGCGACGCGGCGTTCGCCGCGTCGCACGTGCACCCTCGACTGATCTGAAGGTGCTGCCCGCCCTTCGGAGCGGCAGGGCTGGCATTGCGCGGCGCTGCGCGCCGCGGTTTGCGAGCGCGATCTTCCGGTCCTTCGCGCGCGCCTGGTCCCTACTTGAACGCGATCGTGCTCGCCTCTTCGGGGTGGTGGCCGACCTTGTCGACGTAGTAGTCGCGCAGTATCGCCAGGTCGCGGTCGACGTCGCCGCTCATGTGCACGAAGCGCGTCACGCCGACTTCCTTGCGCCGGTAGTCGATGTAGGCAAGGGCGACCGGCACATCGAGCTTCAGCGCGAGGTGATAGAAGCCGGAGCGCAGGTGGTCGGTGTGGCGACGCGTGCCCTCGGGCGACAGCCCGAGCCAGAACCAGGGCTCCGACTGCATCAGCGCAGCGAGCTGATCGACCGCGCCGCTCGCATGCTGGCGGTCCACCGGCCGGCCGCCCCATAGGCGCATCAGGCGCCCGAGCGTGGCGCCGGTGAGTCCGCGGAACAGCGACTCCTTGCCGATCCAGCGCACTGGCAGTGCTAGCGACCATTTCGCCAGCAGCCCGACCACAAAGTCCCAGTTGGAGGTGTGCGGATAGACGATCGCGATTCCTTTCGGTCCCGGCAGCCCGTCGAAGCGCACGTGCCAGCCTGCGAGGCGCAGCAGCCGGCGGGCGAACCGCGCCAGCCAGGGCGGTCCGGTCAACGCAGCGTCTGCCGAAGAGACAGAAGTCAATGCTGGCCGGTGCTGCCGAAGCCGCCGGCGCCACGATCGGATTCCTCGAAGCGACCGACGACGTTGAAGGTCGCCTGGACGACCGGCACGATGACCAGCTGGGCGAGTCGCTCGAGCGGGTTCAGCGTGAACGGCGTCGCGCCGCGGTTCCAGGTCGAGACCATCAGCTCGCCCTGGTAGTCTGAGTCGATAAGGCCGACGAGATTGCCGAGCACGATGCCGTGCCGATGTCCGAGGCCCGAGCGTGGCAGGATCAGCGCCGCATAGCCCGGATCGCCGATGTGGATCGCAATGCCGGTCCGGACGAGATGCGTGCTTCCCGGCTCGATCACCAGCGGATCGGTGACGCAGGCGCGCAGGTCGAGCCCGGCAGCGCCCGGCGTCGCGTACTCGGGCAGCCGGTCGCGCAGGCGCGCGTCGAGGATGCGGACGTCGACCTTCATCGCGGCGGTGGCGGCGGGTGAAAGAGGTGCTGGACCTGGTCCGCGAGGCTTCCGTCGGGCGGACGCGCACGACGTGCCAGCCGCAAGCCGCCCCATACCAGCAGGCCGACGGCGATCAGCAAGGTCAACGTGCTCGCGCGGGTCATGAACCACAGCACCAGCAGCGCGAGACCGAGCAGGAACGCGACCCGGCCGGCCGGGGAGGCCCGCCCGCGGCGCCGCGCCAAACCCGCCAGCAGTTCGTCGGCCTGCTGCCGATTCAGCACGGGCGGCGCAGTCACGGGTCGGGTCGTGGCCGGCGCTGAAGCAGCGTGCGTCGGGGCCGCCGTCTCGGTAATCGATCCACCGGCGCCGCCGATGCGCGCCGCGGACTCGCGCTGCAGCTCTTCGATGTATGCAACGAAATCGCCGCCCGGCGGCTCCCCGTAGTCCGCCATCAGAGTCGCTCGGCGATCGCGGCGATGAGCCGGTGTGCCTGCTCGCGCTTGTCGGCGCGCGGCAGGACGGTGACGCGGCGCGCCTCGACCAGATGCAACTCGCTGGTGTCGGCGCCGAGCGTGTCTTGCACCTGGTTGGCAACGATCAGCGGCACGCGCTTGGCGATCAGCTTGGCGCGAGCATGCTCAATCACTTCGTCGGTCTCCGCCGCGAAGCCGACGCAGTAGGGCGCCTTCGGCAGCGCGGCGACGCTTGCGAGGATGTCGGGATTGGCTGCGAACTCGAGCGCCGGAGTCGCTCCGTCGGCGCGCTTCTTCAGCTTGCTGCGGCTCGCGTTTGCGACGTGCCAGTCGGCGACCGCCGCTACTGATATGAAGAGGTCGGCGGGCAACGCAGCGTGAACGGCCGCATACATGTCGCGTGCGCTACGGACGTCGACCCGGCGCACATGGCGCGGCGTTGGCAGTGACGTCGGCCCGGCGACCAGCGTCACGTCGGCGCCGGCCTCGGCCGCGGCGCGTGCCAGTGCAAATCCCGTCTTGCCGGAGGACAGATTGGTGATGACGCGCACCGGGTCGATCGGTTCGACGGTCGGCCCGGCCGTGATGATGACTTTTCGCCCTGCCAGGAGTTTGGGCTGGAAAAATCCAATGATGTCCGCGAGCAATTCGGCCGGTTCCAGCATGCGGCCCATGCCGACTTCGCCGCAGGCCTGGTCGCCCGCCGCAGGGCCGAGCAGGACGGCGCCGTCGGCGACGAGCTGCGCGACGTTGCGCTGGGTCGCCGGGTTCTCCCACATTTCTACATTCATCGCAGGCGCGACCAGCAGCGCGGTCATCGCCCGGTTGCGCGCCAGCACGAGCGTCGACAGCAGGTCATCGGCGAGCCCATGCGCGGTCTTGGCGATGAAGTGTGCGGTGGCCGGCGCGACCAGGATCGCGTCGACGCCGCGCGTCAGGTCGATGTGCGGCATCGCGCTGCTGGTCTGCGCGCCGTGGCCCCACTGGTCCGTGAACACGGGACGCCCGCTGAGTGCCTGCAGCGTCGTCGCCGTGACGAACTCGCGCGCTGCCGCCGTCATGACGACCTGTACGTCGGCACCTTCATCGCGCAGCCGGCGCACGAGCTCGCACACCTTGTAGGCGGCGACGCCCCCGGTCATGCCGATGAGAATGTGCTTGCCGGCGAGGTCCATGGGGCTATTTTGCCCGACGCACACGGATCAGCTCGTCGACGATCAGCAGCGTGGCGCCGCAGACGATCGCCGAGTCAGCGAGATTGAAAGCGGGCCAGTGCCAGCCGCGCCAATGGAAGTCGAGAAAGTCGATCACATGGCCGTAGACGATGCGATCGATGACGTTGCCGATTGCTCCGCCCAGGATCAGCGCGAGCGCGAACGAGAACAGGCGCTGGTGGCCATGGCGCGCCAGCAGGTACACGATGAAGGCCGACGCACTTACTCCGACGGTGGTCAGAAACACATCCTGCCAGCCGCCTGCGTTCGCGAGAAACGAGAATGCGGCCCCTTTGTTATACGTGAGCACCAGGTTGAAGAAGTCCGCCTGCGGCCGCACTTCGCCGAACTCGAACGAATGCTCGACGATGACCTTGGTCAGCTGATCGAGGAAGACCACGAGCAGCGCGAGTGCGAGCCAGGGCAGCATGCGCTGCCCCCGCGAACCTGCGGGCGCTTCGGCCATCAGGCGACCGTCCGCGGCTCGCCGGCACCGAACAGGTTCGACACGCAGCGCCCGCACAGCGTCGGGTGTGCGGGGTCCGCCCCGACGTCGGCACGCCAGTGCCAGCAGCGCTCGCACTTCGTCGCGGTTGACGCAGTGACGACGATGCCTTCATCAGCGATCTCGAGCACTCGCGTAACGCGCGCCTGCGACGTGATCAGCACGAATCGCAGATCGTCGCCGAGCGACTGCAGCAGCTCGGCCTTGCGGCCGGAGGCGCGGATCTCCACATCCGCCTGCAGCGATGACCCGATCGCGCCGCGCTCGCGCAGTTCCTCGAGCCGCTTCTGCACTTCCGTCCGCACGGCTCGCAGCGCCGTCCACCGCTCGAGCAGCGCCGTCTCGCCGGGAATCTCGGGCAGCACGGAAAACGTCTCGATGAAGATCGTCGCGTCCGGGTTGCGCCTGAAGACCTTCCAGGCCTCCTCGGCGGTGAAGGAGAGCAGCGGGGCCATCAGCCTGAGCAGCGCGTCGGTGATCACGTACAGCGCCGACTGCGCCGACCGCCGCGCCTTCGACGCCGGTGGCGTCGTGTACAGCCGGTCCTTCAGGATGTCGAGGTAGAAGGCGCCGAGGTCCTCGGAGGCAAAGGTCTGCAGCCGCGCTGCGATCGGGTGGTACTCGTAGCTCTGATAATCGGCAAGCGTGCGCGCCGAAACATCGCGCGTGAGCGCGAGCGCATAGCGGTCGATCTCGAGCCACTCTGCGACCGGCAACATGTCGCGCTGCGGATCGAAATCGCCGGTGTTGGCGAGCAGGAAGCGCAGCGTGTTGCGCAGACGTCGATAGCTCTCGACCACGCGCTTCAGGATTTCGTCCGACAGCGACAGCTCGCCTGAATAGTCGGTGCTCGCCACCCAGAGGCGGATGATTTCGGCGCCGAGCGTGTCCGCGACCTTCTGCGGCGCGATCACGTTGCCGAGCGATTTGCTCATCTTGCGGCCCTGGCCGTCCACGACGAAGCCGTGCGTCAGCAGCGCCTTGTACGGCGGGACACCGTTGAGCATGCACGAGGTCAGCAGCGAGGAGTGGAACCAGCCGCGATGCTGGTCCGAGCCCTCGAGGTACATCTCGGCCGGAAAGTGCGAATCGACAGCATGCGAGCCGCGCAGCACGGTCTCGTGCGTCGTACCCGAATCAAACCAGACATCGATCGTGTCCTTGTTCTTCACGTACTGGCCGGCGTCGTCGCCGAGCAACTCGTGCGGCTCGAGGTCCTGCCAGGCTTCGATGCCCGACTGCTCGACGCGCTGCGCCACCTGCTCGAGCAGCTCCAGCGTGCGCGGATGCAGCTCGCCCGTCTGCTTGTGCACGAAGAACGCCATCGGCGTGCCCCACTGGCGCTGGCGCGACAGCGTCCAGTCGGGCCGGTTGGCGATCATGCCGGCGAGTCGCGCCTTACCCCACGCCGGGTAGAACTGCGTGGCTTCGACGCCGGCCAGTGCCAGTTCGCGCAGCGTCGTGGTGCCGGACTTCGGCAGCGTGTCCATGCCGGCGAACCACTGCGACGTTGCGCGATAGATCACCGGCGTGCGGTGCCGCCAGCAGTGCATGTAACTGTGCGTGAACTTCTCGACTTTCAGCAGCGCGCCGTGCTCCCGAATCACCTCGACGATCTTCGGGTTGGCGTCCCAGATCTTCATGCCGCCGAACAGCGGCAGCGACTCGGCATAGACGCCGTCACCCTGCACCGGATTCAGGATTCCGTCGTCAGTCATGCCGTGCGCCTTGCACGAGACGAAGTCCTCGACGCCGTAGGCGGGCGACGAGTGCACGACACCGGTGCCGGTATCGAGCGTCACGTAGTCCCCGAGATAGACCGGCGCGTCGCGGTCGTAGAACGGATGGCGGAAGCGGATCAGCCCCAGCTTCTCGCCCGTTGTCGACGCGAGTGTTTCGCCGGTGAGCCCCCAGCTCGCCAGGCAGGCCTCCTTGCGTTCGGACGCGAGCACCAGGAGCCCGCGTTCGGTGTCGACGAGGTCGTAGCTGAATTCCGGATGCAGGTTCAGCGCCTGGTTGGCGGGAATCGTCCAGGGCGTCGTCGTCCAGATGACGGTTGCGACCGGCTTGTCGGGCAGCTTCGGCAGGCCGAAGGCGGTGGCGAGCCTGCTGCGCTCGTCCTCTCGCAATGGGAACGCCACATCGATCGCAAGATCGACCTTGTCGAGGTACTCGACCTCGGCCTCCGCCAGCGCCGAGCCGCAGTCGAAGCACCAGTTGACCGGCTTCAGTCCGCGGAACACAAAGCCCTTGCCCATGATCTTGGCCAGCGCCCGGATCTCGTTCGCCTCGGTGCGGAAGTTCATCGTGGTGTACGGGCGATCCCACGCCCCCAGCACGCCGAGGCGTTTGAAATCCATTCTCTGGCGCTCGATCTGCTCGGTCGCCCACGCGCGCGACTTCGCGATCACCTCGCGCGGCGGGAGACTCTTCCCGTACTTCTTTTCGATCTGGATTTCGATCGGCATGCCATGGCAATCCCAACCCGGCACATAGTGGGCGTCGTAGCCGGCCATCTGGTGGCTTTTGACGACGATGTCCTTCAGGATCTTGTTGACGGCGTGGCCGATGTGGATGTCGTTGTTTGCATATGGTGGCCCGTCGTGCAGGATCCACTTGGGACGGCCGACGGACGCTGCGCGGATCCGGTCGTAGACGCGTCGCTCGTCCCACTCTCGCACCCAATGCGGCTCGCGCTTGGCGAGGTCACCGCGCATCGGGAAGGGCGTGTCAGGCAGGTTCAGCGGATACCGGCGCGTCGCCGGATCGGGCGCAGGTTTTTTCTTGGCGTCGACATCAGCCATCGTTGGCACTCCTTGGCCCCCTCGGGCTCTTCAAGAGGTGTCGGGTCTTCGAATTTCGAAGATGAAGCGCGAGTGTAGCGTGCGCGGTCGTGCCGGCTGCGCGCTGGCTAGGCCACGGTCGAGCGGTCGCCGGACAGCACCGCGCGCGCGCGCCGCGCGTCATCGGCGATCGCGGCCGCCAGCTGGTCGAGCGTGGGATAGCGTTCCTCGTCGCGCAGCTTCTGGAGAAATTCGACCGACACCAGCCGGCCGTAGACCTGCTCCGCGAAATCGAACAGGTGCACCTCGAGCATCCAGCGTCCGCTGTCTTCGACCGTCGGCCGCAGGCCGAGGCTCGCCACCCCGGGTTGCGGTTTTGGCCCGAGGCCGTGCACGCGCACGGCGAACACACCCTGCACGGCGGGGTGCCGGTGCGCGATGCGCAGGTTGAGTGTCGGAAAGCCGATCGCGCGCCCGAGCTTGCGTCCGTGAAGTACCCGGCCGCTGATGGAATAGGGCCGACCCAGCAGATGCTCCGCGCGCCGCAGGTCGCCTGAGGCCAGCGCGGCACGCACCGCGGAGCTCGAAATGCGCTCGCCGCTCTCGACGACCGTCGGCATCTGTTCGAGGTCGAAAGCGCCGTGCGCGGCGTGCCGCTGCAGCAGCGCGATGTCGCCGGCGCGGCGTGCACCGAAACGAAAGTCATCGCCGACCAGCAGCCAGCGCGCCTGGCAGCCGCTGGTGAGCACATCGATGAAGGCCTCCGCAGTGAGCGAGGCGAATGCGCGGTTGAAGTGCTGGACGATCACGCGATCGAGCCCCTGTTCGGCCAGCGCGCCGAGCTTGTCGCGCAGCGAAGAGATTCGCATCGGCGCGCGCTCGGGTGTGAAGAGTTCGCGCGGATGCGGCTCGAAGGTCATGACGGCGGCAGTGATGCCACGCGCGCGCGACGCGGCGACCACGCGCGCGAGCAGCGCCTGGTGGCCGCGATGCACGCCGTCGAAGTTGCCGATCGTCAGCGCGCAAGGCGCGCGCTGACCAGCCGGTGGGATTCCCCGGAACACCTGCATCCGCGTGTTCGCATACTCGTTTTGCAAGACCCGCGATTATAGGTTCGGGGAGATTTTTTTATTTTGTTTTCCTGCACTTAGCGCAACTGACCACAGGGTCGACCGGTACAATGAGTCGCGATGAAGAACATCGTGGTTCTTATCTCGGGGCGCGGCACCAACCTGGAGGCGCTGCTGCGCACCGCGCGCACCGAGCAGTGGTCAGCGACACTTGGCGCGGCGATTGTCGCGGTCATTAGTAATCGACCCGACGTCACAGGTCTTGACGTTGCGAGGCAATACGAGGTCCCGGCCATTGTGGTGGCCCATCGCAAGTATTCGACGCGTGAGGACTTCGACAGGGCGCTCGCGGCCGCGATTGACTCGTACGAACCGTCCGTGATCGTGCTGGCCGGCTTCATGCGCGTGCTGGGGCCGCTCTTGGTGCGCCGCTATGAGGGCCGTCTGATCAACATCCATCCCTCGCTGCTGCCGGCCTTCCCCGGACTGAGGACGCACGAAGAGGCGTTGGCGGTCGGCGTGAGGATCCACGGCGCGACCGTGCACTTCGTCTCGGAGCAGGTTGATGGGGGCGCAATCATCGCGCAGGCCGCAGTGCCGGTGCGCCCGGAGGACGACGCGGCCACGCTGGCTGCCCGGGTGCTAGAGCAGGAGCATCGCCTGCTGCCGCGCGCGCTCCGTCTGGTGCTCGAGCAGCGCGTCAGTTTCGAAGGTGGTCGCGCGCGGGTGCGCGGTGTTGCGCCCGAGGACCTGGCGCTGCTGAGTCCGTAATGCGACCCCGATCACGCGTGGATGCAGCGGGCGCGCGCCGGGGCCGCAGGGCGCCGCCGCGCACTGCGCCGGCCCTGCGCGCCGGAGCAGCCTCAGACCCGGTGCGTCGCACGGAGTCCGTGGCACGCGCACCGCGCGTGACCGCGATCGTCGTAGACTCGCTTGCGCACGCGCTGGCGCGCGTGCTGACGTTCGAAGGCCCGGCCGACGCTGTCATGTCGCGCTATTTCCGCGCGCATGCGCAGCTGGGTCGGCGCGATCGCAGCCTGATCGCCGAAGCCATCTTCTACGCGCTGCGTCACTACGCGACGCTCGGCTGGAGCCTGCAGCCGGCGGTGCCCGCTCGTGCGCCGCGGTTGGCAGCCTTGGTCACGCTTGCGCGCCAGCACGGGCTCGACGCGCTCGATCCACGCGCGCTGCGCGGCGATGCAACGGCAGTGAAGCACGCGCTCGCGATCGAACTGCGGCGCGCGCCCGAGTCGGTGCGTGCTGAACTGCCGCACTGGCTGTATCTGGAGATCACGCGGCAGTATGACGACGCGGCGCCGCTGATGTCAGCCCTCACCGAGCCGGCTCCGCTCGACCTGCGCGTGAACCTGATGAAGGCCGCGCGTGCCGAGGTGCAGGCGGAACTCGATGCGCACGGCGTTGTGACGGTGCCAGCGCGCTATTCGCCCGAGGCGATTCGACTTGCGGGAAAGCCGGGGCTGACCCAGTGGCCGGCGTACCGCGAAGGTCGCATCGAGGTGCAGGACGAAGGCAGCCAGCTGATCGCACGACTGCTGCAACCCCGGCGTGGCGAGATGGTCGTCGATTTCTGCGCAGGTGCAGGCGGCAAGACGCTCGCGCTCGGCGCGCTGATGCGGTCGAGCGGCCGGCTCTACGCGTTTGACGTCAATGCGCGCCGCCTCGAGGGCCTCGGCCCGCGGTTGAAGCGCAGCGGGCTTTCGAACGTGCATCCGGTCGCGATCCGCAGCGAGACCGATGCCCGCATCAAACGCCTGCACGGCAAATGCGACCGTGTCCTGGTGGACGCACCGTGCTCGGGCTCGGGGACGCTGCGGCGTAATCCTGATCTGAAGTGGCGCTTTGCCGAGGCCGAACTTGACCGCGTCAACGACGTGCAGCGTGCTGTGCTCTCCGCGGCCGCGCGGTTGCTGAAGCCGGGCGGCCGACTGGTCTACGCGACCTGTTCCCTGCTTGCGCGCGAGAACCAGAAGGTCGTCGAGGAGTTCCTGGCGGCGCATCCGGACTACACCGTGATTCCGGCGCAGCAGGTCCTCGCTGCGCAGTCGATCAACGTCGACGGCTTGCAGCGCTTTGCGCCGTACTTCGTGATGCTTCCGCATCTGCACGGCACCGACGGCTTCTTTGCAGCAGTGATGGAGCGCGGCTGAGCATGGCCGACCCGACGCTGCTGCAGGAAGTGATCGAGATCGCCCAGGAGGGACTGGCGCGGCCGCGTTCTCTGTGGCAACTGCTGGTGATCGCTGTCGGGCTCGTCGTCGGCGCGCTGGTGGCGCGCCACGTGCGCAAGCGGGTCGACGCTCAGGTCGCCGCAGAAAGGCTCGGGGGGCGATTCGGCATAGACCTGTTGCGGTTTTCCGTCGCCGGCATGCGCCGGCTCGCGTTCCCGGTGACGGCGTTCTTGACGATGGTGGTCGGTGGCCTGCTGTTGCGGGCCTCAGGAATGGTGCTGCGAGTGGGCGACGTGCAACTGCTGCGGGTCGCGCTGACGCTGCTGGCGGCACTGGCCGTGATCCGGCTGCTCGTCTATGTCGTGCGGCGCTCGCTGCCGAGCGCGACCTGGCTGGTGTCGTTCGAACGCTGGATCGCGCTGCTGGTCTGGATGGTTGTTGCGCTGTATCTGACCGGCCTGCTCGGCGACGTGATCACCGCGCTGGACTCCGTCCGCTTCCCGGTCGGCAGATCGCAGATCAGCCTGTGGGATCTGCTGATCGGCGCCGTGTCGGTCATCTTCACCGTTGTGGCCGCCCTTTGGGTTGGCTCGTCGGTCGAGTCGCGACTGATGCGTGCCGAATCGCTGACCACGAATTCGCGCGTGGTGCTGGTTCGCGTGGTGAAGGCGGTCCTGCTGTTCGTGGCCGTGCTGGTGGCGCTGTCCACCGTCGGGATCGACCTCACAGTGCTGTCGGTCTTCGGCGGTGCGCTGGGCGTCGGCCTCGGTCTGGGCCTGCAGCGTATCGCCAGCAACTACGTGGCCGGCTTCATCATCCTGCTCGACCGCAGCCTGTCGATCGGCGACATGATCACCGTGGACAAGTACTACGGTCGCGTGGCGCAGATCAATACGCGCTATACGCTCATCAAGGCGCTGGACGGCACCGAGACCATCGTTCCAAACGAGATGCTGGTGTCGACCCCGGTTGTCAATCACTCGCTCACCAGCCGTGAAGTGCGTGTCGTGGTAAAGCTGGCGATCTCGTATGCGTCCGACCTGGACCGCGCGCTGCAGATCCTCAACGATTGTGCGCGGGAGCAGCCGCGGGTCCTGGCAGCGCCGGAGCCCGGGGCGTTCATGACGGGCTTCGGCGCTGACGGGGTGGAATTAGAACTCGGTTTCTGGATTCGCGACCCCGAGGAAGGAACGCTGGCCGTACGCTCCGGCATCTCACGGTCGGCGCTGAAGCGCTTCGCGGCCGCCGGGATCGAGATCCCGTTCCCGCGCCGCGATGTCCGCGTGATCGCTGACGAGGGCGGCGGCGCACCGCTGCGCCGGGGCGACCCGCCGGGTGGAGCCCGCCCCGGAGTCGAAGGGTCTTGATTTCCCGCAATCGCCTCGAAACTTGGCGTTTCGGGCGCCCGGGGTCCTCCGTTTACAATTGTGCCTTCTTATAGAGGGGTCTCGGCACCGCCGGGCAGCCCCGGTCAAGGACAAACTCTCTCATGTACCTGCTCGAATTTCTCGACGGCGGACTGCTGCAGCTCAACTGGTGGCAGCTGATCGTTGCGGCACTGCTGCTGACCCACGTCACGATTGCTGCAGTGACCATCTTCCTGCACCGCAGTCAGGCGCATCGTGCGCTCGACCTGCATCCTCTCGTCGCGAACTTCTTCCGCGCGTGGCTGTGGCTGACGACCGGCATGCAGACCAAGGAGTGGGTGGCGATCCACCGCAAGCATCACGCGAAGTGCGAGACCGCGGAGGACCCGCACAGCCCGCAGACGCGCGGCATCAAGACCGTGCTCTGGACTGGCGCCGAACTCTATATGGCCGAGGCTGACAACGGGGAGACGCTGACCCGCTATGGACACGGCACGCCGAACGACTGGGTCGAGCGCAGGGTGTATTCACGTTACACGTGGCAGGGGCTCGGGCTGATGCTCGGCGTTGACCTGGTGCTGTTCGGCGCAGCCGGCCTCGCGATCTGGGCGGTGCAGATGATGTGGATCCCGTTCTTCGCAGCGGGCGTCATCAACGGCATCGGTCATTACTGGGGCTACCGTAACTACGACTCGCCCGATGCCAGCACGAATATCTCGCCGTTTGGCGCGCTGATCGGCGGTGAGGAATTGCACAACAACCATCACACCTATCCCACCTCGGCCAGGTTCTCGCTGAAGTGGTTCGAGTTCGATCTGGGCTGGCAGTACATCCGCGCCCTGCAGGCAATGGGGCTCGCGAAGGTGTTGCGAGTCGCGCCGGTGCCGGAAATGGATGCACCCAAACCGGCGATCGACCTGGAAACACTGCAGGCGGTCATCACACACCGCTACGACCTGCTGGCGAAGTACGCCCGCAATCTGGCGCGTGCCTACCACGTCGAGCTCGGCCGGTTGCAAGTGGCCGAGGCAGAGCGCATGCGCTTTGCCGGCCTCAAGCGCTGGCTGCGCAAGGACGACGTGGCGGCGCTGCCGGCCGAACAGCAGGAATCGCTGTCCGACCTGATGGCCCACAGCCGCGTGATGAAGACACTGGTGGAAATGCGTGCCGAGCTGGCCGCGATCTGGAGCAAGACCTCGGCATCGCGTGAACAGATGCTGGCGCAGTTGCAGGACTGGATTGCTCGCGCCGAAGCGAGCCGGATCTTCGCGCTCGAGCAGGCGGCGTTGCGGATTCGCAGCTACCGGCTGGCCGCGGCCTAGGGCCGCCTCCGCACAGACCGAAGAACGCGGCCACAAAAAAAGCCCGGCGCTGCCGGGCTTTTTGTTTATGGCGCGCGCGAGACGGCGCGTCGATCAGGCGCTACTTGAGCTTCGTTTCCTTGTAGGCGACGTGCTTGCGCGCGACGGGATCGAACTTCATCAACTGCAGCTTGTCAGGCGTGGTCTTCTTGTTCTTCGAGGTTGTGTAGAAGTGACCGGTACCGGCCGTCGACTCGAGCTTGATCTTTTCGCGGGCTCCCTTGGCCATGATGTTCTCCTGTCCGGTGTTTGGCGCTCGGCGGGTTGGCGGTCAGCCGGCGAACTCGCCGCGCTCGCGCATTTCAGCCAGCACGACGTCGAGACCCTTCTTGTCAATCGTGCGCAGCGCGGCGTTCGTCAGACGCAGGCGCACCCAGCGGTTTTCGCCTTCGAGCCAGAATCTGCGGTACTGGAGATTGGGCAGGAACCGGCGCTTGGTGCGGTTGTTTGCGTGCGAGACGTTGTTGCCGACCATCGGCCGCTTGCCGGTGACTTGACACACACGTGCCATGGCGTACTCCTGAATTCGGGGACTGCGTGACCCGCGCTGTGACTGTGATTCGCTCAGCGCGCTGTCCGTTCAGCGCGCTGAAAAGGGCGGGCAGCGACGCAAAGCCGCGCATTATAAGCATTTTTGCGATCCTTCGCCAGGTTTGCGGTGATGGCCTAGAGCAGGCCGCGCTCGGCGAAGGAAGTCATCGCGGACCCGGCGACGATCAGGTGGTCGAGGACGCGGATATCAACCAGGGCGAGCGCCTGTTTGAGGCTTCCGGTCAGCAATTCGTCGCTGCGGCTCGGTTCCGCCACGCCCGACGGGTGGTTGTGGGCAAAGATGGCCGCAGCGGCGTTCAGCGCCAGCGCCCGCTTCACGACTTCACGTGGATACACGCTGGTCTGCGTCAGCGTGCCGCGAAACAACTCGTCCGCGGCGAGCAGCCGATTCTGCGCATCGAGAAACAAGTGCCATGAAGACCTCGTGCTCGCGCCGCGCGAGGGTCAGGCATAAGGTAGTCGCGCAGCTTGCCCGGCGACGACAGCACCGTGTCGCGCCGCACCTCCTCGCGCAGCGAACGCCGCGCGAGTTCCAGCACAGCCTGCAACTGCGCTCTCTTGGCGGGTCCAAGGCCATCGATGGCCGCAAGATCCGGGGTTGAGGCCGCAAGCAGGCCGGACAAGCCACCAAAGCGCGCCAGCGCCGCGCGCCCGAGATCGAGTGCCGACTGGCCGCTCGTGCCGGTTCGCAGGATGATCGCGAGCAGTTCAGCGTCGGAAAGCACCTGCGGCCCGTGCGCGGCCATGCGCTCACGTGGCCGCTCCCCCTCGGGCCAGTCCTTAATCGCCACGGTAGACCGCTCGACTAGAATGGCAGGTCATGGTCGATTCTCCCGACTGCGTTCGCATCAGGCACGGTTCACACGTCACGCTTCATTATCGTATCGCCGTCCGGGTTGATGGCGAGGAGCGCGAAGTGGTCGACACGTTCGGCGCACAGCCGGCCACGCTGACGGTCGGCAATGCCGAGATCGCGGAGCCGCTCGAAAGACGCCTGCTTGACCTCACCGAAGGTACCGAGGCGCGCTTCGACTTTCCCTCCGCCGAGGCCTTCGGCGCGCGCCGCCCTGAACTGATCCAGACGCTTGCCGCGGCGGCGTTTGCCGCGGGCACTGACGCGGGGACCGACTATCAGCCAGGCGACACGGTGCGCGTTTCCGACGGCCGTGGCCACGAATTCTCGGGGGTGCTGCAGCGGCGTGACGTCGAACGCGTCGTCGTCGACTTCAACCATCCGCTGGCGGGGATGCCGGTGACCTTCACCGTCCGCATCATCGGGGTGCTCTGAATGAACGTCCTGCTGGCGCAGCCGCGCGGATTCTGTGCCGGTGTCGACCGCGCGATCGAAATCGTTGAGCGGGCGCTCGCGGCGCACGGCGCTCCGATCTACGTCCGCCACGAAATCGTGCACAACACCTACGTTGTCGCCGACCTGCGGAACAAGGGCGCGGTCTTCGTCAATGAGCTCTCCGAGGTGCCCGACGGCGCCACGGTGATCTTCTCGGCGCATGGTGTATCCAAGGCCGTTCAGCGTGAAGCGGCGCAGCGCGGACTGCGCGTGTTCGATGCGACCTGCCCGCTCGTCACCAAGGTTCATGTCGAGGTGGCGAAGATGCACGCCGCGGGCTACGACGTCGTCATGATCGGCCACGAGGGGCACCCCGAGGTCGAGGGCACGATGGGCCAGCTGGCGGATGGCATGCACCTGGTGGAGACCACCGAAGACGTCGCCCGGCTCCAGGTACGCGATCCCGAAAGGCTCGCGTATGTCACACAGACCACGCTGTCACTCGACGATGCCGCGGCCGTGATCGCAGCGCTGAAGCGGCGCTTCCCACGCATCGCGGAACCGAAGCGTGCCGACATCTGCTATGCGACGCAGAATCGGCAGGACGCCGTCAAGTTCATGGCGCCTCAGGTGGATCTTGTGATCGTCGTCGGCAGCCCGAACAGTTCGAATTCCAACCGGTTGCGCGAGGTCGCCGAGCGCGTCGGCGTGCCCGCGCACCTGGTCGACTCCGCCGCGCACCTCGACCCCGCGTGGCTCGAAGGCCGCAGGCGGATCGGCGTGACGGCGGGGGCTTCGGCGCCAGAAGTCCTCGTCGCCGAGGTGATTGAGGCGCTGAGGCGCCTGGGGGCAGGCAGCGTGCGCACGCTTGAAGGGGTCTCCGAGGACGTGGTGTTTCCTATGCCCAAGGGTCTCGGACGCATTGCCGCCTGATGTGCTCCGCTGCGACTTCGGCCGAGGGCGCGAAGAAATTTATGAGGAGAGAGCGATGAGGACTGGGTTGAGGGCGATTGCCCTGGCGGCGATGTTTGTGGTGATGACCGGCGCTCAGGCGCAGCCAGTCGAACTCGAGGGCCAGAAGTTCGAGCCGACCGTCCAGCTCGGCGGCCAGACGCTGACGCTGAACGGTGTCGGATTGCGCAAGCGCGCGATCTTCAAGGTCTATGTCAACGGTCTGTACGTGCCGCAGAAGAGCACCGACGCAGCCGCGATCATCAATGAAAAGGGTCCGCGGCGCGCGTCGCTGCGCATGCTGCGCGACGTCGACGCCGACAGCTTCGTCGGCGCCTTCACGGATGGCCTGAAGAATAACCTGAGCGAGGCGCAGCTCGCGGCGCTGAAGCCGCAAATCGACGCCTTCACCAGCACAATGAAGAGCATTGGCGAAGCCAAGAAGGGCGACGTCATCAACTTCGACTACACACCCGACGGTGGGACGCGGATCACCGTCAATGGCCAGCCGCGCGGGAACGCGATCCCCGGCCACGAGTTCTATGCGGCGGTCATCCGCATCTGGCTCGGCGACAAGCCGGTCGATGACGGTCTGAAGAAGGGCCTGCTCGGAGGCTGACATGACGGCCGAAGCAACCTTACGAAGCCGCGTGGCCGCGGCAGTGGCCGCGCCCTTTGGCGGAATCGAGGTCGAGTCGGACGGCGAGTGGATCACCGGGCTGCGCTTTGTCGCGCAGCCACGGCCGATCGAACCGGTGCACGAACTGGCCGAACGCGCAGCGCGCCAGCTTGCGACGTATCTTGCCGATCCGCGGGTGGAGTTCGACCTGCCTTTGAAGATCCGCGGCACGGAGTTTCAGCGGCAGGTCTGGGGTGCGATCGCATCGATTCCCTGCGGGTCGACGCGCAGCTACGGCGCGATCGCCATTGAACTGGATGCACCGGCCCGCGCGGTCGGCCAGGCCTGCGGCGACAATCGACTGCCGGTGGTGATTCCATGCCATCGGGTGATCGGTGCGACCGGTATCGGCGGCTTCGCCCATTCCCGTGACGGCTTCGAACTCGCGGTCAAGCGCTGGCTGCTTGAGCACGAAGACGCCTTGCGCGGCTCGCTGCTATAGCGGGCGGGCATGGATCCGCTGCTCGACCGCTTTCTCGACGCGCTGTGGCTCGAGGACGGCCTGGCGCGAAACACGCTGGCTGCGTATCGACGGGACCTTGCGGGCCTCGCGCACTGGCTGGCGGCTCGCGAGACGACACTGCCCTCAGCGAGCGAGGCGGACCTGGCCGGGTACCTTGCGAGCGAGCACGTGCGCACGCGCACGGCGACCGCGAACCGGCGCGTCGCGGTGCTTCGCCGCTTCTATCGCTGGGCGCTGCGCGAGCGCGTCATCGCCGGCGATCCGACGGTCCGGCTGCGCGGCGCACGCCGGTCAGCACGCTTCCCGCAGGCGATCAACGAAGTCCAGGTCGAATCGCTGCTCGCCGCGCCGGACGAGTCGACCACGCTCGGCCTGCGCGATCGCGCGATGCTCGAACTGCTATATGCCACCGGTCTGCGAGTCAGCGAACTCGTCGGCCTGAAGCTCGCTGAGCTCTCGCTCGCCGAAGGCCTGGTGCGGGTAATCGGGAAGGGCTCGAAGGAACGCATCGTGCCGATCGGGGAAATGGCGCGCGCCTGGGTCGAGCGCTATCTGCGGTCGGGGCGACCCAATCTACTGGCGGGGCGGGCATCCGATGCCGTGTTCGTCACGCAGCGTGGCGACGCGATGACGCGGCAGATGTTCTGGGTTCTGGTCAAGCGCTACGCAGGCCAGGCCGGGATTCACGCGCCACTGTCGCCGCATGGACTGCGCCATGCCTTCGCCACGCACCTGCTGAACCATGGCGCGGATCTGCGTGTGGTACAGATGCTGCTCGGCCACGCAGACATCTCGACCACGCAGATCTACACGCACGTCGCCCGGGCGCGCCTGCGTGAACTGCATGCGGTGCATCACCCTCGTGGCTAGCCAGCGCCCCCGAATCGACGCCTTGAATGTCCAAGTCGCGCCATGTTTCCGAGACCGCCGCGACGCGACTGCTGCGTGAGCGCAATGTCGCGTTCAGCGAGCACGTTTACGAGTATGTCGAGCACGGCGGCACGGCGGAATCCGCGCGCCAGCTCGGCGTGCCCGAACACGCGGTCATTAAGACGCTTGTGATGCAGGACGATGCGGGCGAGCCGCTGGTCGTGCTGATGCACGGCGATTGGACTGTGTCTACCAAGAACCTCGCGCGCCAGTCCGGGCGCAAGCGCATCGAGCCATGCCACCCGGATGTCGCGCAGCGCCACACGGGCTACATGATCGGCGGCACCTCGCCGTTCGCGACGCGACGGAAGATGCCTGTGTATGTGGAACGCAGCATCCTGCAGCTGCCGAAGATCCTGATCAACGGCGGGCGCCGCGGCTACCTCGTCGGTATCGAGCCGGCCGTCCTGGTCGATCAGCTGCAGGCGACGCCCGTGGAGTGCGCGCTCAGGGAGTGATCATGACGACCGTGTGGACCATCGCAGCCTGCGTGGCGGCCTACCTGCTGGGTTCAGTGTCGTTCGCGGTGATCGTGAGCCGGGCGTTCGGACTCGCCGACCCGCGCACCTACGGCTCGAAGAACCCCGGCGCGACCAACGTGCTGAGGTCCGGCAGCAAGCTCGCGGCGGTGCTGACCCTGCTCGGCGACGCACTGAAGGGCTGGCTGGCGGTCTGGTTGGCGCGGCGTTTCGGCGCTGCGTTCGGCATCGACGCCTGGGGCATCGCACTCGTGGGCGTCTGCGCCTTTCTCGGCCACCTGTACCCGGTGTTCTTCGCTTTTAAAGGGGGCAAAGGCGTGGCGACTGCGGCGGGCGTCGTGCTGGGGTTCAGCCCATGGCTCGCGCTCGCGACGGGCCTCACCTGGCTGATCATTGCATTCTTCTTTCGCTACGCCTCACTGGCCTCGCTGGTCGCAGCGATCTTTGCTGCGTTCTATTCCGCCTTCGTCTGGGGGTTCGATGCCCAGTTCGTCGCAATTGTGGCGATTGCGGGTTTTGTCGTCGCGCGCCACCAGACGAATATCCGCAACCTGCTGGCCGGCAAGGAGCGACGCATCGGGCAGAAGAACCCCGACGCGTTCCAGCGAAGCGAGCGCCACGCAGGCTAGCGCGTCGCGTCAGCGAGGCTCCAGCGCGGGTGCACGCTGAAGCCACCGCGTGCCCCGCGTTGCGGGGCACGCGTGCGGCGCAGCGCCGCCAGGCCCGCGAGCGCGATCATCGCGCCGTTGTCGGTGCACAGATGCAGCGGCGGGAAGAAAACGGCGGCTCCGGATCGTTCCGCATCGGCGAGCAGGCGCGCGCGCAGTTGTGAATTGGCACCGACGCCGCCTGCGACGACGAGACGCTTCAGGCCAGTGGCCGCAAGCGCGCGTTCCGCCTTCACAGCCAGCACGTCGACGATCGCCTCAACGAAGGCGCGAGCAATGTCCGCCCGGCCCTGCTCGCACAGATTGTGCTGCTGCTTCGACGCGGTGAGCACCGCAGTTTTGAGTCCACTGAAGCTGAAGTCGAGATTGCGGCCGCGGAGCATCGGACGAGGCAGGCTCACTGCCCCGGGGATGCCGAACTCGGCAAGTCTGGACACGGCCGGTCCGCCGGGATACCCCAGCCCCAGTAGCTGCGCGGTCTTGTCGAAGGCCTCGCCGCCAGCGTCGTCCAGCGTCTCCCCCAGTAGCGCGTACTCGCCCCAGTCGTCGACGCGCATCAGCTGGGTATGACCGCCGGACACCAGCAGCGCGACGAATGGAAACTCCGGCGCGGGGCGGGAGAGCAGCGGCGAGAGCAGGTGTCCTTCAAGGTGATGAACCGGAAGCACCGGCCGGCCGATCGCGTAGCCGATGGCATGCGCGACGCTGGCACCGACCAGCAACGCACCGGCCAGCCCCGGTCCGGCCGTCACGGCGATCGCATCAATGTCGGCGGGCGTCCGTTGCGCGCTGCGAAGCACGTGATCGAGCAGCGGCAGCACTCGACGGATGTGGTCGCGCGACGCGAGTTCAGGAACGACTCCACCGTAGGCCTCGTGCATATCGACCTGCGAATGCAGCGCGTGTGCCAGCAGCCCGGCCTCGCTGTCGAGCAGCGCAACTCCGCTCTCGTCGCAGGAAGTCTCAATGCCAAGGATCAGCATGCGCGCAGTGTAAGAGACCGACCCGGCACATCGCGTCGGCTATGCGCTTGGAGAGGGTGCCTAACCCTTTGACTTGTCTCCAGAAAACATCCTCGGATATACTGCAACGTTTGCTGGGCGCCGCGTTTGGTCATATGCCCGGCGCTGCGCAATTCCGAGAGACTGGTACCCGAATGCCTACTATCCGCGTCAAGGAAAATGAACCGTTCGAAGTCGCGCTGCGCCGCTTCAAGCGCACGATCGAGAAGAGCGGCCTGTTAACCGAGCTGCGGGCGCGCGAGTTCTACGAAAAGCCCACTTCCGAGCGCAAGCGCAAGAAGTCAGCGGCCATCAAGCGTCACTTCAAGCGCCTGCGTAGCCAGATGCTGCCGAAGAAGATGTATTAAGCGGCCGGCCGATCCAGCCCCGCGGTAAGTGTTGCAAGGCGCGCCTGTTGGCGCGCTTTGACTTTCTGGAGGCCCAATGTCAGCTCCCGCAAACCTGAAGGACCGCATCACCGAGGACATGAAGGCTGCGATGCGCGCCAAGGATGCGCCGCGGCTGTCCGCCATCCGGCTGCTGCAGGCGGCGATCAAGCAGAAGGAGGTCGACGAGCGCATCACGGTTGACGACACCGCAGTCCTCGGCATCGTCGAAAAGCTGATCAAACAGCGCAAGGATTCGATCGAACAGTTCGGCAAGGCTGGTCGCACGGATCTGGTGGACAAAGAGAAAGCCGAACTCGATCTGCTGTCGGCGTACCTGCCGCAACAGATGTCGGAGTTCGAACTGGTCGCTGCGGTGGATGCGGCCATCTCTGAGTCCGGCGTCACTGGCGCGGCCGGTATCGGCAAGGTTATGGCTGTCCTCAGGCCGCGGATCGCTGGCCGCGCCGACATGGGGCAGGCTTCCGCGCTCGTGAAGAAGCGGCTCGCGTAGTTGCGGGGCGCGACGGACTGCCGTACGCGCCGGCGGCGGGCGAAGGCGCAGGTGCATCGGGATCGTCGGTGCTTACACTGTTGCGGCGATCATGATTCCTCAGAGCTTCATTCAGGACCTGCTGGCCCGCGTCGACATCGTCGAGGTCATCGGTCGCTTCGTGCAGCTCAAAAAGGGCGGTCAGAACTTCCTCGGGCTCTGTCCTTTCCACAGCGAAAAGTCACCGTCGTTCACGGTGAGCCCCGGCAAGCAGTTCTTTCATTGCTTCGGCTGTGGCGCGCACGGGAGCGCGATCGGCTTCTTGATGGAGCACCGCGGCTACAACTACGTCGAGGCGATCCGCGAACTGGCGCAGCAGGTGGGAATGCAGGTCCCGGAGTCGCGCGACCGCGACCGTGACGGCGGCAAGGCGGCCGCGCTCTCGGAGGTACTGAAGGTCGCCAGCGACTACTACCGCGGACAGCTGAAGGAAAGCCCGGCGGCGATCGAGTACCTGAAGGGAAGAGGGATCACAGGTGCCACGGCCGCGCAGTTCGGGCTCGGGTATGCCCCCGACGCCTGGCAGCCGCTGCGCGCTGCGTTCGAGCGCTATGACGACTCGGCGCTGGTCGAGGCCGGCCTTGTGATCGCCGACGAGGGCAAGCGCTACGACCGCTTCCGCGGTCGTATCATGTTTCCGATCCGCAATCCGCGCGGCAGCGTGATCGGTTTTGGCGCAAGGGTTCTGGGCAGTGGCGAGCCGAAATACCTGAACTCCCCTGAGACTCCACTGTTCCGCAAGGGGCAGGAGCTTTACGGGCTGCACGAGGGCCGTGAGTCGATACGCGGCGCGGGCCGCGCGATCGTCTGCGAAGGCTATCTCGACGTGATCCAGCTGTCGCAGGCGGGCGTCGGCGAGGCCGTCGCGGCGCTCGGCACCGCGATTTCCAGCACGCACGTCAGTTCACTGCTGCGCCTGACGGATCATGTGATCTTCGCATTCGATGGTGACGCTGCGGGACGCAAGGCGGCGCGTCGCGCGCTCGAGGCCACGTTGCCGGTCATCGGCGATACCAAGCGAGCGAGCTTCCTGCTGCTCCCGGAAGGCGAGGATCCCGACAGCCTGGTGAGGCGCGGCGGGGCCGCCGCCTTCGCCAGCCAACTCGAACAGGCCCTTTCGCTGTCGCGATTTCTGATCACGGCCTTGGCGTGGGGGCGATCGCTCGGGTCGCCGGAGGACCGCGCAGAGATGGTGGCCGAGGCCAAGCCGTTGTTGCTCTCGATGCCCGCCGCCGCCCTGCGGCTGCAACTCCTGCGCGTGCTGGCCGATGCGATGCGCACACCGCTCGAGGACCTGGAGGCGTTGTACGGGCTGAGGCGACCGCGTGCAGCACGGCCGGTCGCGTTTGCGCGCCGCACGCCGCACGCCGAGGTCGGCGACCTGAAACGACGGGTGCTTCAGCAGCTATTAACGCACCCGCCACTTGCTCGGGAGTTTGCACGGCAAATCACGGCAGAGTCCCTCCGCGACACGGAAGCGATCGACCTCGAGATCGCGGAGGTCTGGCGGGCTGCTACGGGGCCGGAGCCCGGGACTGCGGCGGTCATGAGCCACGGAGCGCTGCTGGAGGCGCTGCAATCGAGCGCTTTCGTCGACGAGTATCGGGCGCTCGCGGCCCAGGAGATGGAACTGGACACCGACGTGGACACGGCGCGTCAAGTGCTGGAGGAGGCGTTCCACAAACTACGGCTGCGGCGGCTTGAGGCCGAACGCCAGGAGCGGCTGGCGGATTACGAGCGGGAGCCGTCGCCGCAACGGCTCGATGCGTACCAGGCGGCCGATCGTGCCTATATGGCGGCGCGCAACCAGTCCTCGCAGGATGCCGCTCGGCCGGCGCCCTGAGCCCTCGGGAAGGTGCTTGCCGCAAACTCCGCGGAGTTTGCTAAAATATTGAATTTCCGACGTTTCGCCCAAACTGCAAGGGGCGAGCCGGCCGGGCGCCCAGGAGATCGCGATTGATCGGTGGCGCGGTAATCCAGCATCGGACAGCGTGCGTGACGCATGGGCGCCCCTCGGGCTGCGCCCGCCCTCAGGGTCTGCGAACTCTCGGACACGCGGCGATGCGAAGTCGGAACCTGCGCGCGGCGCGACGGTCCTGGTTGAGACCGCACGTTTGAACCTAATGATGTGAGTTGGCAGTCGCTCGGCTTCGAGCCGTGGCTGCCACCCAGTGACTGTCTCCGCTTGGAGACAGCTGATCGGAGCGTAAAGATGGTCTTGAAGAAGCCGGTGGTGAAGGCAAAGCCCGCACGGGCCGTGGCGCGCGAGGCCGCGCAGCCGAAGTCTTTGCTCAAGAAGCCGGTGGCGCCAGCCAAGAAGCCTATGCCGGCGAAGCCGCTGCGCGTCGCAGCGCCAAAGCCTGTCACGGTCACGAAGCCGGCTGCGGCAGTCAAAGACACCGGGGACAGGCCCATCGCTGCCAAGCCGGCCACGTCAATCGCCGAAACCGGCCGCGGTCGTCCGGGGCGCAAGCCGAAGTCGGAAGAACAACTGATGGGCGAGGGCGCGGCGGACGCCGTGCCCGAAGCCGGAGACGACGCCGTCGACCCGAGCGTGCAGATCGTCGAGAAGCTTTCGACCAAGCAGCGCGCCAAGGACCGCCGCGCCAAGGAAAAGGCCCTCAAGGAAGCGCTCGAGCGCAGCTATCACGGCACCGAGGAAGACCTTGAGGCTCGCCGCAACAATCTCAAGGCCCTGATCAAGCTCGGCAAGGAGCGCGGCTTCCTGACCTACGCCGAGATCAACGACCACCTGCCAGACAACCTGGTCGACGCCGAGGCAATCGATTCGATCATCAGCACATTCGGGGATATGGGTATCCAGGTCTTCGACCAGGCGCCCGATGCCGAAACGCTACTGATGAACGAGAACGTCCCGGCGGCGACGACCGACGACGACGTCGAAGAAGAGGCCGAGGCGGCGCTGACGACCGTCGATGCCGAATTCGGCCGCACCACCGACCCGGTGCGCATGTACATGCGCGAGATGGGCTCGGTCGAACTGCTGACGCGCGAAGGCGAAATCGAGATCGCCAAGCGCATCGAGGACGGCCTGAAGCACATGGTGATGGCCGTTTCAGCCTGCCCGACGACGATCGCCGAGATCCTGACGCATTCCGAGCGCATCCGCGCGAGCGACATTCCGATCGACGAGGTGGTCGACGGCCTGATGGATCCGGGCGCGGAGGATTTCCCGACCGCGGGTGGCGACGAAGATGACGAGGAGGGCGAGGAGACGACCGACATCGGCGCCTCCGGCATGACGGCTGCGCAACTCGACGAACTCAAGCTGCGGGCAATCGAGAAGTTCGACCATGTCGCCAAGCTCTTCGACAAGATGCGCATTGCCTTCGAGAAGGAGGGCTACAAGTCGCCGGGCTACCTGAAGGCACAGACCAGAATCCTCGATGAACTGATGACGCTGCGCTTTACGGCCAAGATGGTCGAGAAGCTGTCGGACACGTTGCGCAAGCAGGTCGACGAAGTGCGCAGCCTCGAGAAACAGATTTACGAGATCGTCGTCAACAAGTGCGGCATGCCGCGCGCGCACTTCCTGAAGGCGTTCCCGGGCAACGAGACCAACATGAGGTGGGCTGCGCGCGAGGCCGATTCAGGCCAGCCGTATGCCGAGGTGCTCAAGCGCAATCTGCCGGCGGTGCAGGAACTGCAGGGCAAGCTTTCTGACCTGCAGAAGCGAGTGGTACTGCCGCTGCGCGACCTGCGCGAGGTCTACAAGCAGATGGCCACCGGCGAGGCGAAGGCGCGCAAGGCCAAGCGTGAGATGACCGAGGCCAATTTGCGCCTCGTGATTTCTATCGCCAAGAAATACACCAACCGCGGCCTGCAGTTCCTCGACCTGATCCAGGAAGGCAACATCGGCCTGATGAAGGCGGTCGACAAGTTCGAATACCGCCGCGGCTACAAGTTCTCGACCTACGCCACCTGGTGGAT
>DATKAJ010000098.1:0-21320 GCA_035498175.1 Burkholderiaceae bacterium | reverse complement strand
ATGTAGCGCGTCGCGCCGAACGCCGCGAGCGCGGCTTCGTGGAAGCCCGACAGGATCAGCTTCTTCTTGCCCGGGTAGAGGTTGATGTCGCCGACCGCGAAGATGCCCGGTTCGTTGGTCTCGAACTTCTCGGTGTCGACCACGATCTGCTTGCGCTCGAGGTCGAGACCCCACTCCGCGATCGGCCCGAGCTTCGGCGACAGGCCGAAGAACACCAGCAGCGCATCGAGCGGCACGCGCCGCGTCAGCCCGTCGAGCGAAGTCACTCGCACATCGCTCATCTGGCCGCCGCTGTCCTCGAAGCCGCTGATCTGCCCAACGAGGAACTGCATCTGCATCTTCTCGCACAGCTCTTTCATGCGCGCAACCGAGGCCGGCGCGGCCCGGAAGCCGTCGCGCCGGTGCACGAGCACGACGCTCTCTGCCTTGCCGACGAAGTCGAGCGCCCAGTCGAGCGCCGAGTCGCCGCCGCCGGCGATGACGAGGTTCTTGCCGTGGAACTGCGTCGGGTCCTTGACGCGGTAGAAGAGCTGCGCACCGAGGAACTGCTCGATGCCGGGCACCTTCAGCGTGCGTGGCTGGAACGATCCGACACCGGCGGCGATGATCACGACCTTGGTCAGGAAGCGGGTGCCCTTGATCGTCTCGACATAGAAGCGCCCGTCGGGCTGCCGCTGCACCACGGACACTTCCTGTCCGAGATGAAACTCGGCGCCGAAGGGCTCGATCTGCTTCAGCAGGCTTTCGGTCAGTTCCTTGCCCGTGCAGACCGGCACTGCGGGAATGTCATAGATCGGCTTGTCCGGGTAAAGCTCGATGCACTGGCCACCCACCGCAGACAGCGAATCGACGACATGCGCCTTGATCTCCAGCAGGCCAAGCTCGAAGACCTGGAACAGGCCCACGGGCCCGGCCCCGACGATCACCGCGTCGGTTTCGATGGGCCCGGCCTCGACCGGCGTCGCCAGTCGCTGGTTTTCAGTCGTGGAAGTGGAATTCATCGCGGGTTCCGCTCGCGCCCCGCTGGAGGCATGCGCGAAGCTTTTGCGGCGCGATTGTACGGATTCCCGCGCGCGGACAGGCACCGGCCGCGCATAAGCACATTCCCGCCCGCGCGGGTGTTCAGCCCGGATTCCCTACGGCCCGCGCCCGATCGTCTGACGCATCGTGTCCTGATCGCGCTTGATGTCGTCCTGCAGTTCGCGCACGCGCGCATCGATCTCCGACATCGTGTAGAAGTCACCGTCGCCGGCGCGACGCGCGAGTTCCATCTGCTGCAGCGCTGCCGGCTTCACGCCCAGCAGCGCGTACATCTCGCCGATGGCCTGGTGCTGCAGCGACTTGCGCCCCAGCGCCTCGTAGCTGCGGCCCAGCAACGCGTAGTACAAGGGCTGGCTGCGGGTGATCGCCTGCTGGTCGCGCAGGACTGCAATCGCCTGCTCGTAGCGCTGCGAGCGGATCAGCAGGTCGATGTAGTGACCTACCGCCACCATCGACAGCGGAAACCGCGCGGCGGTGTCGCGGGCAGCGTCGAGCGCGAGCTTGCGTTCTTCGTCGGTCTTGGCCGCGGCGAAGCGCGTTTCGGAAACCAGCTTGTCCAGCATCGTCGACTGCGCCGTGGTCGCCTTGCGCGCGGCCAGCGCGTCCTCGTAGGCGAGGTCCGGCATGTTGAGCTTCAGCGCGGCGACGCCCGCGCCGTAGTAGGCAGCGGCCTCGGACGGGTTCGCGCGCTCCTTGATCTGACGGTTGAAGTAGTCCAGCTGGTCGTGCCAGCCCTGCGTCGTCGTCTCCTGCAGCACGCGCAGGCGCGAGCGCACCAGGAAGAAATCGATCGGATCCGGCCGCTGCTTGAAGCGCAGGTTGCGCGAGCGGTTCTGCATGTCGCTGATGCGTTCGACCGTCAGCGGGTGCGTGCGCAGGTAGGCGGGCGCCGTGCCTTCGTACAGCCGCGAACCCTGCTGCAGCCGGCTGAAGAAGTTCTCCATGCCGTGGCCGTCGAACCCGGCATTTACCAGTGTGGTGAACCCGACCCGGTCGGCCTCACGCTCGGCATCGCGCGAGAAGTTCAGCTGCTGCTGTATCGCTGCGGCCTGGCCGCCCATGATCGCCGCCTGCGCCAGGTCGCCGCCCGAGCTGCCGCCGGCGCGTGCGGCCAGGATTGCGAGCAGCAGGGCACCGATCTGGATCGCCATCGAATCCTTCTGGTTGCCGAGCATGCGCGCGATGTGCCGCTGCGAGATGTGGCCGATTTCGTGCGCCAGCACGCTGGCCAGCTCGGATTCGTTGTCGGCCCGCAGGATGAGCCCGCTATGGACGCCGATGAAGCCGCCCGGCAGCGCGAAGGCGTTCATCATCGGATCGCGCACGATGAAGAACTGGAAATCTTGCGAGCGCGCGGCGCTGACCGATACGAGCTGGTAGCCGAGGTGATTGATGTACTGGGTGCACTCGGGGTCCGAAAGATAGTCCGGGTCGCGCCGGATCTGCGCCATGATCTGCTCGCCGATGCGGCGCTCCTGCGCCGGCGACAGTTCCTCGGCTCCCGCATCGCCGAGCGAAGGCAGTTCGATCGACTGCGCGCGCGCGGGCTGTGCCACCGGGGCGGCAAGCACGAAGGCGAGCAGCAGAACGATGCCGAAGCGCAGCGGGTTGAGCGAGGTAGTCAAGGAGTCTGCGGTCGCGTCTGCGTCCGCTCCATGTCAGCCGGGCGCAGAACGCCTGGTCCGGATCCCTGGCGTGGGTACTCCACACCGATATCGTCCGTATGATAGCCAGCTGAATGTTTCGTTCCCTCCCGTCCACGTTGCTGCCCGATGAAGCCCCTGACGCACTTTGACGACGCCGGCCAGGCCCACATGGTCGACGTCGGCAGCAAGCCGGCGACGCACCGGATCGCCGTCGCGCGCGGCCGCATCACGATGGAGCCGGCGACGCTGGCGGTGGTCCGATCGGGGACCGCAGCCAAGGGCGACGTGCTCGGTGTGGCCCGCGTCGCGGCGATCCTGGGCGCAAAGCGCACGTCCGAACTCGTGCCGCTGTGCCACCCGATCGCTATCACCCGCATCGCGGTCGAATTCGCGCTCGATGAAACCCGCCACGCGGTCGAATGTACGGTGCGCGTCGAAACGTTCGGTCCCACCGGAGTCGAGATGGAAGCGCTGACCGCGGTGCAGGTGGGCCTGCTGACGATCTACGACATGTGCAAGGCGGCCGACCGGGGCATGGTGATCGACGACGTGCGGCTCGTGGAGAAGCACGGCGGGCAGTCGGGCAGCTTCGTCTCGCCGGCACCCTGATGCGGTTCTATCCGGCGGCCGAGGTCCACGCCACGCTCGACCTGGACCGACTCGCCGACGCGGTCGGAGCGATGTTTGCGACGCGGCCGGTCGCACCGCTGCGCCACGCTCACGCACTGTCGGACAGCGATACCCTGCTGCTGATGCCGGCCTGGTCGGACCGGTCCCTCGGCACGAAGCTGGTCACGGTGATGCCGGGCAATCGCAGCCGCGGCCACGCGAGCGTCAACGCGATCTACCTGCTTTTCGAGCGCGCGACCGGCGAACCGCGGGCCGTCATCGACGGCGAGGCGCTGACTCTGCGGCGCACCGCCGCGGTATCACTGCTCGCCGCACGCCATATGGCCCGGGCGGACGCGCGCAATGCGCTCGTCGTCGGCACCGGCACGCTGGCGCCGTACATGGCACATGCGCACGCGTGCGCTCGACCGCTGCACCGACTGTGGATCTGGGGCCGCCGCGGAGAAGGGGCACAGACGCTGGCGCAGCGCCTGCGCGATGAGGGCCTGCCGGCGCAGGCCGTCGAGGATCTCGAGTCGGCCGTGCGCGACGCGGACATCGTCAGTTGTGCGACGACCTCGACCCAGCCGATCGTGCGCGGGGCATGGCTCAGACCCGGCACGCATCTGGATCTCGTCGGCGGCTTTCGCCGCGGCATGCGCGAGGCGGACGACGATGCGATTGCGCGTGCACGCATCGTCGTCGACACCTACGCCGGTGCGCTGGCCGAAGCCGCCGACATCGTGGAGCCGCTCGAGCGCGGGGTGATCCGGCGCGCAGCGATCGTCGCCGAACTCGCCGAGCTCGGCCGCGGCGTCGCCGGCCGCACTGACGCCGGCGAGATCACGCTGTTTAAGTCCGTCGGCACCGCGATCGCCGACCTCGCGGCCGCGCAACTGCTGATCGAACTGGCTGGCTGACCTCGCAGTGCGCGGTCAACCGCGCGAACCCGAGAGATCTAGCTCTCGCGAATGCAGGTCGCGTACACCCTCGACGCTTAGCCCGCGAGCATCTCACGCGCGTGCTTGCGCGTCGTCTCGGTGATCGCCTGGCCGCCGAGCATGCGGGCCAGTTCCTCGACCCGCTCGCGCCGCTCCAGCCGCTCCATCGTCGACAGCGGACGGTGGTCCGCGCCGGCGGCCTTGCTGACGGCGTAGTGCTGGTCGCCGCGGGCGGCCACCTGCGGCAGATGCGTCACGCACAGCACCTGCCGGCTCTGGCCGAGCTGTTTCAGCAGCCGCCCGACCGTCCCGGCGACTGCGCCGCCGATGCCGGCATCGACCTCATCGAAGATGAGCGTCGGCACCGGCGTGGCGGCCGCGGTGATCACCGCGATCGCGAGCGAGATCCGCGCGAGTTCGCCGCCGGACGCGACGCGCACGAGCGGCTTCACCGCGACACCCGGGTGCGCCGCGACGAGGAATTCGGCGCGCTCGTTGCCGTGTGCCGAGGCCTCGGCGGCGTGCAGCTGCACCTCGAAGCGGCCGCCTGCCATCGCAAGGTCCTGCATCGCCCGCGTCACCTCGGTGCCCATCTGCTTCGCGGCGGCCGCGCGCCGCTTCGACAGTTTCTGCGCAGCCGCGTCGTAGCTGCGGCTTGCGGCGGCCTCGCGCGCGCGCAGCGCATCGAGGTCGCTCGCGGCCGAGAGTGCCGCGAGTTTCCCGCGCGACTCGGCGAGCAGGGGCTCGAGTGCCTCGGGTGCGACGCGGAAGCGGCGCGCCGCGCCGTGCAGTGCGCTTACCCGGGCCTCGACCTCCACCAGTCGCGAGGCGTCGAGGTCCGAGCGATCGACATACTTCTGCAGCGCAGACACCGCTTCGTCGACCTGCAGCTGCGCGCCCTGCAGCAGCTCGATGATCGGGGTGAGCCGGCTGTCGTAGGCCGAGAGTTGCGTGAGACGCGCGCCGGCGGCAGCGAGCTGCGTCGACGCCGCCGTATCCGATTCGGCCAGCGCGTCGACCGTCGCGCGCGCGCCTTCGAGCAGCCCGGCGGCGTGCGACAGCCGGCGGTGTTCCTCTTCGACCTGCTGCCACTCACCGGGCGTCGGCGCGAGCGCGCCGAGTTCGTCGACGATCCAGCGCAGCCGCTCCTGCTCGGTCAGTGCGCTCGCCGCCATCGCCTCCGCCTGTTCGCGGGCGCGGCGTTCGCGTTGCCACGCAGTGAAGGCTTGCCCAACACGGTCCCGTTCGTCGCCGAGCGCACCGTGCTCGTCGAGCAGATCGAGCTGCGCGGCCGGGCGCAGCAGCGACTGGTGCTCATGCTGTCCGTGGACATCGACCAGCTGCTCGCCGAGTTCGCGCAACTGCGCCAGGGTGACGGTGCTGCCATTGATGAATGAGCGGCTGCGCCCGCCGGCATCGACGGTGCGCCGCATCAGCACGATGTCTGTGTCTTCCCCGGCAAGATCGAGTTGCTGCAGCCACTGCGCGACCGCGGCGGTCGGGCGAAACTCGGCGGTGATTTCGGCGCGCGTGGCGCCTTCGCGGACGATGTCCGCTTCGGCGCGCTCGCCGAGCGCAAGCAGCAAGGCATCGATCAGGATCGACTTGCCGGCGCCGGTCTCGCCGGTGAGGACCGTGAAGCCGGGCGCGAATTCGAGGTCGAGCTCATCGACGATGACGAAGTGCCGGATCGACAGCGAAACCAGCATGCGATGACCCGTCGCCGGCGAATCAGGTCAGCCGCGTGAGCGCGGCTCGCTCGGCATCACGCTCCAGTGCAGCTTCTGCCGCAGCGTGGCGAAGAAGTTGTAACCGACCGGGTGCAGGAGCGTCACGAGGTCGTTGCCGCGCCGGGCCCGCACGATGTCGCCGGGCACCAGGCTGGCGTAGGTCTGCATGTCGAAGTGCGCGCTGGCGTCGCGCACGTCGGTGATCTCGATCTCGACCACCACATCGTCCGGCAGCACGATCGGCCGGTTCGACAGCGTCTGCGGTGCGACCGGCACTAGCACCAGCCCGGCCAGGCTGGGATGCAGGATCGGGCCGTCTGCCGACAGCGCATACGCCGTCGAGCCCGTGGGTGTGGCGATGATGACTCCGTCGGCGCGCTGGTTGTACATCGTCACGCCGTCCACGCGGACGGTGTACTCGACCATGCCGCCGGTGACTCCGCGCGAGATCACGACGTCGTTGACCGCCATGGCGTGGAACACTACTTTCCCGGTGCGCCTGACCTCCGCGTCGAGCACGACGCGCCGATCCGTCTCGTACCGCCCGCCGAGCATCGCCGGCAATGCCTCGGCCATCTGGTCGAGCGCGATGTCGGTCATGAAGCCCAGCCGGCCGTGGTTGATGCCGATCAGTGGGATCCGGAACGGGGCCAGGTCGCGTGCGACACCGAGCATCGTCCCGTCGCCGCCAAGCACGACTGCCACATCGGCCTGCTTGCCGATCGCGTGCACCGTATGCGGCTCGATGTCCCCGAGGCCGAGGTTTTCGGCGGTGCCGATGTCGAACAGCACCCGGGCACCGGCCGCCTCCACGATCCGCGCGATGTCGAGCAGCGGCTCGCGGATGCCTTCCGCGCGGGGCTTGCCGAAGACGGCGACGGTCCGGAAGGCCTGGGACATGCGGCGATTATGCACAAGGGCGCCATGGCGACTATTCATCCGTCTGGAACGTTTCCCGCGCGCCAGCCGTCTTAGAATTTCATCATGCTGGACGAGCGCGCGCGGAAGCTGCTGAAAACGCTGATCGAGCGCTATGTCGCCGAGGGGCAGCCCGTGGGCTCGCGCGCACTGTCGCGCCTGTCAGGGCTCGAGCTGTCGCCGGCAACGATCCGCAACGTGATGGCGGACCTCGAGGACATGGGCTTCGTCGCCAGCCCGCACACCTCGGCAGGACGCATCCCGACGCCGCGCGGTTACCGCTTCTTTGTCGATACGCTGCTGACGCTCAAACCCCTCGAAGAGCAGCAGACGCACATCATCGAGGGCCAGTTGCGGATCGGCGACCCGCAACGGGCGATGCAGGCCGCGGCCCAGCTGCTGTCCAGCCTCTCGCAGTTCGCTGGCGTGGTGCTGACTCCACGCCGCTCGGCGTCGTTCAAGCAGCTCGAATTCGTCCGGCTTTCCGAGCGCCGGGTGCTGCTGATCATCGTGACACCCGAGGGCGATGTGCAGAACCGCATCCTGCTGACGCAATCGGCGTTCTCGCAGTCGCAGCTGACCGAGGCGGCCAACATCCTGAACCAGCACTTCGCCGGGCTCAGCTTCGCAGAGGCGAGGCTGCGGCTGCAGACGGAGCTGCGGCAGCTCTCGCAGGACATCTCGGCACTGATGGCAGCGGCAGTGCAAGCCGGCAGCGAGGCGGAGGCCGAATCGGACCCGGTGGTCGTGTCGGGCGAGCGCAACCTGCTCGGCATCAGCGACCTGGCCACCGACGTCGAGACGCTGCGGCGGCTGTTCGACCTCTTCGAGCACAAGACGCGGTTGATCCAGCTGCTCGACACGTCGATCGGTGCTCACGGCGTGCAGATTTACATCGGCGGCGAATCTCAGCTCGCGCCGATGGACGAGATGAGCATGGTCGTCGCGCCGTATGAGGTCGACGGACGGGTGGTCGGCACGCTCGGAGTCGTCGGTCCGACGCGCATGGCCTACGAGCGCGTGATCCCGATCGTCGATATCACGGCCAGGCTGTTGTCCAACGCGCTGTCGCAGAGTTAGCGCCTCGGGTGTACGCGATCGGCTGCGCCGATCGCACGTGCACCCTCGGCGGAACGGCAAGTCAGTCGGCTCGCTCCGGGGCGGCCGCGCGCTCCGCCGAAGTTCAACAGCGGCGCACCCTCCCTGACCCTCCCGCCAGGCGGGAGGGACCCGGTTTCGAAGGTGGTAGTGGGGCGTACCTCAACCCGGACGACTTGTCGCGCATCAAGCGCGCACTGATCCCGGTGACCGAGACTGCGCCGAACCCTTCGAGGAGGAATCATGGGATACGCCGATCGAACCGTGGCCGAGATCGCCACGCAGCTGCCTGGAGCCACCGCGGTGTTTCGCGCGCACAAGATCGACTATTGCTGCGGCGGCACGCGCCCGCTGGCCGAGGCCGCGGCCGAACGCGCGGTGCCGATCGACGTGCTCGAATCGGAGCTGGGCCGGCTTGTGCCGGAAATTAGTCCGGCTGCATCGATCGAGACGGCGCCGCTGATCGACCACATCCTGTCGCGCTATCACGAGACCCACCGGCGCGAACTGCCTGAACTCGTGCGCCTGGCCGCCCGCGTCGAAGCCCGCCACGCTGGGCATGCGCGCGCGCCTGCCGGACTGCAAGCCGCGCTGGAGGAGCTGGCGGGCGCGCTGGACGACCACATGGCGAAGGAGGAGCAGATCCTCTTCCCGATGATGCTGCGCGGTGGCCACCCGATGATCTCGGCGCCGATCGGCCGCATGCGGTACGAGCACGATGAGCACGGCGAGCGTCTCGCGCGCCTCGAAATTCTGGCGCACGGCCTCGAGCTGCCGGAAGACGCCTGCCCGACCTGGCGCGCGCTCTACGCTGGCCTGCGCAAGCTGATCGACGACGTGCAGGAGCACGTACATCTCGAGAACAACGTTCTCTTCCCGCGATACGCCTGACGCCGCTCACGTACGCAACGCGCTGAGCGCGTCGCGTACACCCGAGGCGCTCTACTTGAACCTCACCCGCGTCGCCGTCAGCAGCCCATTGGCGATCGTGCCCTGGACTTCGAGGTCCGTACCGTTGCGGATGTCTGCGAGCGTCTTGTTGCCGGGGATCACCTGCGGGTTGTTGGCGACGCTGACCCGCTGCGAACCCACCAGGAACTCGGCTGCATTCGGCGGCGTGCGGCCGCTGACGAGGCCGCGCACCGTCGCGGACCCGGTCGCCGCAGCCTGGATGTCGACCGCGACGGCGACGAGCTTGCCATTCACCTTGACCGCATTGATCGTGACGCTGCGGCCGTTCTTCAGATCGGCGAACGTCGCGGCCGCACCGTTCGTCGTGTAGACGGTCTGCGGAGTCAGGCCGACCGTCGTGCCGTTGACCACCACAGACGCGGCCTGCACGTTGCTGGCGATGCCCTCGACCAAGAACGTCGGCGGATCCTGTACGTTATCCATGAACTGGATCTCGTCCGCGACAAGCTGCGTGCCGTTGTAGGTGCCGTCGACCTTGACACCGCGCCCGAGCGCCAGGTCGGTGACGACGCCCTTCTTGTAGCGCGTCGTCAGGGTCGTCTTCACCTCATATGGCAATGGCATCAGCCGGAACGTGCGCGTGCCATCCTGCGCGACCGTCAGCGGCGCGGCGACGGTGCCGAAGAGCACCCGCTCGATGCCGTTGACCAGCGGCTGGAACTCGAGGCGCGCGATCTCGACGACGCCGTTGGCGAGCGCACCCTCCGCCTTCACCAGCACACTGTCGCCGAGGTTGCTCGCGTCGCCACCGACGTAGGTCGTCTGCGGCGTCACGCGCGCGAGCGCGTTGCGGATGCTAAACGGGCTGGCAGCATCGACGTAGTCGTTGATTGCCCCGCTCAGTTCTACATGCGGCGCGGCGCCCAGGAACTCGATCCGCGACGCCTTCAGCACGCCGACGGCGTACGCGCCGCTGGCGCGAACCGATCGCCCGTTGCCCAGGTCCGCGGCCGTGCCGCCAACGAATTGCGCAGCGCTGGCATCGACACTGAACCCGGAGATCCGCAGGCTCGCAGTGCTCACATAGTCGGTGACGACCCCGTCGATCGTCATCGTCGCAGTGGACGGCACCGAGAACGGGCCGATGCGGATCACGCGCGCGACCAGTTCGCCGGCCACCAGCGGCTGGTCCGTCCACACCGCCACGCGCTGACCGTTCGCCAGCAATTGCCCAGCGGGCACGATCGTCGCCGTTGCAGACTGTACTGTCAGAGAGCCGATCTTGAATTTGCCGGCGTTCAGATCGGTCACGATGCCGGCCACACGCAGCACGCCCGCTGCGACGCGCAGTTCGATCCGGGTCGCCAGGACTTCACCTGCCGCGTTGCGCTGGCCGTGAACCTCGACGATCGATCCCGCAGCCAGATCCGAAAGCGCCGAGAAGCCGTCGAAGACTGTAGGCAACGCCGGATCCGCGTTGACGCGCACTGTCTGGCCGAGGACGATCAGGCTCGCGGCCGCGACAGATGTGACGGGCCCGACGACTTCGGCCGCCACGATGGCCTTGGAGATGCGGTTTGACTGGCTTTCGAACTGCATCTGCATGCCGAGGCGCACTGCATCAACGCTGATCGTCGCCGGCTGGTCCGGGCGCTCGTCGACCTGAAACTGCCCGGCAGTGTCGTCGTAGTGCTGGCCGTTGATGATGATGCTGCCGAAGCCGCCCACGCCGCCGACTCCAAAATCGGTCGATGGCGGGGCGCCGCTGCCGCCGCCGCCGATGCGCGCGACCATGTCGCCGCCGCCGCAGGCGCCGAGCGCCACGGCCATCAGCCAGACCAGGACGGACTTCAGGCGGTTCATGGATTCGGGTCCTTCGTGTCCTCGAGCCGCAGATCGGTCGGCCCCGACAGCGGTGTAGCGGCTTCCGAATAGAAGTAGGTGCCGAACCGCATCCGCATCGCCTGCGTTCCCGGGCTGCCCTGCTCGTCGATCTGCGAGCGCTCGTTCGCGAGCGCGAACATCCTGCGCAGCGCCGACTCCCAGATGCGGCGTGCCAGCCGTTGCAGTTCCATCACCGACTCCGCGGAGAGCTCGTCCGCGTACAGGCTCTGCTCCAGAAACGGGCCTGGCGCGCCCTGGTGCACGGCACGCAGGTTCATCGATGCGGCGGCGAGATGATCGGCAAGGTTCGTGCGCACGTAACTCAGCGTGCGGGCGAAATCCTCGCGCGGCACGAAGGACATCGCGCGCAGGCGCACGGTCTCGGCCTGGACTTCGGCCAGCCCGAGGCGCACGAGTTCATCCAGGATCGAGCGCGGATGGAAGTCGCGCGAGATCGACTGGGCCAATTGCTCGAACGACGGCTCCTCCGGCGTGCGGCCGCGCATCGGCAGCACCTTCGGCAGGCCGTCGACGTCGAGGTAGTTCGGGTCGTTGGTCCAGCGCATGAAGATTTCGTCGGGCAGCGACTGCATCCGGTCGATGCCGCGCGTGCGCAGCACCCCGTCCGACGTCAGCGCGCGCACGTCCTTGCGATGGACGCCGGACAGCAGGCTGACCGCAGAGTCGGTCACCTTCTTGCTGCCGCTTTCCAGTTCGGCGTGCGCGGCGCGCAGGAATGCAGTCTTGAGTGCAGCGGTGAACTGGGGATAGGTCACGCCGCTCGCGACCAGCAGGCGCACCAACGGCGCCAGCATGGCGACGCACTCTTCCAGCAGCGCGTCCGCGCGGGTCCGGGTTCCGGGAGTCTCTGCGCTCACGTTAGTTTTCAAGCTGTTATCTGCCAGAACCAGGCCCCCGGCGTGGGATTATTTCCCTCGCGCCTGGTCGAGACGATCAGCCGGATGTCAGGGATGGTCGCGGGTACTGGTTAGGCCGACCGGATGAGTGCCCCATCCGAAGTCGGCGCTGCTCCCGATGTCCGGACCCCTAGAATGCGTCGCCCTGAGGTCCGATAGATCGAATCAAAAAGGCCCCGAAAACATGCCTTTTTTGTCCGAACCCCAGTTTCGCCACGATCGCGCGGCCCGGACCGCCATCCTGCTGGTGAACCTGGGTACCCCGGCCGCCCCGACACCTGGCGCAGTCCGTGACTACCTGCGCGAGTTCCTGTCCGATCCGCGGGTCGTTGAAATTCCCAAAGTCGTCTGGTGGCCGATCCTGCATGGGGTCATCCTGCGCCTGCGGCCGCGGCGCTCCGCAGCCAAGTACGCGACGATCTGGACCGAGCAGGGCTCCCCGCTGCTGGTGCATTCGCGGCTGCAGGCCACGCTGCTGCGCGGCTACCTCGGCGAGCGTGGAATCGACACGGACGTGCACCTCGCGATGCGCTACGGCGAGCCGTCGATTCCCGCGACGCTGCAATCGCTGGCGCGGGCCGGGACCAAGCGCCTGCTGATCGTGCCGATGTATCCGCAGTATTCGGCGACGACGACGGCCTCGGCACTCGATGCCGTGTTCGACGTGCTGAAACGCACGCGCGACCTGCCTGAGGTCCGCTGGGTGAAGCACTTCCACGACCATCCCGGCTACATCGGCGCGCTCGCGCAGTCGGTGCTCGAGCACTGGAAACGGCATGGGCGCGCGCAGGACCGGGGCGGCAAGCTCGTAATGAGCTTCCACGGCGTGCCGAAGCGCACGCTGCTGCTGGGCGACCCGTATCACTGCGAATGCCAGAAGACCGCGCGGCTGCTCGCCGAAGCGCTCAAACTTTCGCCTGACGACTACGTGATCACCTTCCAGTCGCGCTTCGGCCGCGCCGAATGGCTGCAGCCGTACACCGCGCCGACCCTCGAAGCGCTGGCGCGCAGCGGCGCCGAGACGGTCGACCTCATCTGCCCGGGCTTCCCCGCGGACTGCCTCGAGACGCTGGAAGAAATCGCGATCGAAGGTCGCGACACTTTCCTTCACGCAGGCGGCCGCGAGTTCCGCTACATCCCCTGTCTCAACGGGTCACCGGCGCTCATCCATGCGCTGGCCGACGTTTGCGCCGAACACCTCGGCGGCTGGCCGGTCGCGCGCGGGAGCGACGATGCGCGGCGCGCTGAGCGCGAAGCCACGCGCAACCGTGCGTTGAAGATGGGTGCGACGGATTGAAGCCGGGCGGCGTGCGCGCGCCCGAGGACGTCAGGACGAATGCGGCCTGAGCGACAGCGCGTTGCCGTTGACCTGCACGAAGTCGCCGACCTTGAAGCCGCTGGCGAGCTGCTGGACGATCCGGGTCGAGCCGTCGAGCATCCGCACCTCGACGTAGTAGACCGGAGACGAGTGCGCCGACTGCCGTACCGCGACCACGGTGCCGCACTCGGTGCAGGCCAGCGCCATCGCTGGCGGCGGATCGGCACGCGCTGGCAGGGCGTTGGCGTTGATCAGCGCGATGATCGCGATGGCCGCCAGGCCGAGCAGCGCGATCGGCGCCTGCGCGCCGAAGGATTCGCTTCGGCTCTGTGACGACTCCTGCGGAATTCCGGGCATGTCGATATCGGGGCCACAATGGTCCGCCGTCTTTGTACTGACGCGGCGCCAGAGACGGAAGATCATCCGATCCCACGTTACCGCGAGAGCGCTCGGTCGAGCGCTCGTCCGAAGCGATGACCCGGGCCTGCAGCAGCTGCAAACGGCACGCCTGCGGCCTCCGGTCTCCTGGACCGTGAGGGCTCCCGTGCCCTTACCGCCGTGGAAATTCCTTGATCGCTTCGCCTTGAATTCGGCAGGACTGCCCTCAGTTCAGTCAAGTCCATGAAATCAAAACAGAAATGACGGAGGAGTGATGTCGGAACCGGAATCGGCCACCACGGCGGAAGTTCCGCCGGCGACCGAGAGCCCGGGCGAGGCTGCGCAGGCGCTCGGCTCGACCAGCGTGTCGGATGTCGAGAAGGAGCTCGACGTCGCACTCGCGAAGGCCAACGAGAACTACGACCTGTATCTGCGCGCGAAGGCCGACGGCGAAAACATCCGCCGGCGCAGCCAGGACGAAATCGCGAAGGCGCACAAGTTCGCGATCGAATCGTTCGCCGAGGCGCTGGTGCCGGTGATCGACAGCCTGGAAAAGGCGCTCGAGGTCCAGGAAGCCACGCCGCAGACGCTGCGCGAGGGTGTCGAGTTGACCCTGCGCCAGCTGCGCGCCGCCTTCGAGAAGAACGCGCTTGCTGAAGTCAATCCGATCGGACAGAAGTTCGACCCGCACTTCCATCAGGCGATCTCTTCGGTGCCGGCGGCTGGCGGCGCTCCGGCGAACCATGTCGTGACGGTCCTGCAGAAGGGCTGGAAGATCGCCGATCGCGTGCTGCGGCCTGCGCTCGTCGTCATCTCGAAGTGAATTCCGGCATCGATATCGTTGAAACATCGGAGACGGTGCGCATATAGCGACCAGTGAGAATCGCCGCGGCCACGGCCGGCGGCCACCAGTTGAGGGGAACAAGACATGGCAAAGATCATCGGCATCGACCTGGGCACCACCAACTCCGCCGTCGCGGTGATGGAGGGCGACCAGGTCAAGGTCATCGAAAATTCCGAGGGCACGCGCACGACGCCTTCGGTCGTCGCCTATCTGGACGACGGTGAAACGCTGGTCGGCGCGCCGGCGAAGCGCCAGGCCGTCACCAACGCGAAGAACACGCTGTACGCAGTCAAGCGCCTGATCGGCCGCCGCTTCGAGGACGCCGAAGTGCAGAAGGACATCAAGCTGATGCCCTTCCAGATCATCAAGGCCGGCAATGGCGACGCCTGGGTGCGCGCCCATGGCAAGGACCTCGCGCCCCAGCAGGTCTCGGCCGAAGTGCTGCGCAAGATGAAGAAGACCGCCGAGGACTACCTCGGCCACGAAGTGACCGAAGCCGTGATCACGGTGCCTGCCTACTTCAACGACTCGCAGCGCCAGGCCACCAAGGACGCCGGCCGCATCGCGGGCCTCGAGGTCAAGCGCATCATCAACGAGCCGACCGCTGCCGCGCTCGCGTTCGGCATGGACAAGGCCGGCAAGGGCGACCGCAAGATCGCGGTCTACGACCTGGGCGGTGGCACGTTCGACATCTCGATCATCGAGATCGCCGACGTCGAAGGCGAGAAGCAGTTCGAGGTGCTGTCGACCAACGGCGACACGTTCCTCGGCGGCGAGGACTTTGACCAGCGCATCATCGATTACGTCGTCAGCGAGTTCAAGAAGGAGCAGGGCGCCGACCTGTCGAAGGACGTGCTCGCGCTGCAGCGCCTGAAGGACGCGGCCGAGAAGGCCAAGATCGAACTGTCGTCGTCGACGCAGACCGAGATCAACCTGCCGTACATCACGGCCGATGCGTCGGGGCCGAAGCACCTGAACATCAAGCTCACGCGCGCCAAGCTCGAGTCGCTGGTCGAGGAACTGATCCAGCGCACTGTCGAGCCCGTGAAGACCGCGATGAAGGATGCGGGGCTCAAGGTCTCCGACATCCAGGACGTGATCCTCGTCGGCGGCCAGACGCGCATGCCGAAGGTGCAGGAGGTCGTGAAGGACCTGTTCGGCAAGGAGCCGCGCAAGGACGTCAATCCGGACGAGGCGGTCGCCGTCGGTGCGGCGATCCAGGGCTCGGTGCTGGCGGGCGACAAGAAGGACGTGTTGCTGCTGGATGTGACACCGCTGTCGTTGGGCATCGAGACGCTCGGCGGCGTCATGACCAAGATGATCCAGAAGAACACGACGATCCCGACCAAGTATGCGCAGACGTTCTCGACGGCCGAAGACAACCAGCCGGCGGTGACGATCAAGGTCTACCAGGGCGAGCGTGAGATGGCGGGTGGCAACAAGCTGCTGGGCGAGTTCAACCTGGAAGGCATCAGCTCTGCGCCGCGCGGCATGCCGCAGATCGAGGTCACGTTCGACATCGACGCCAACGGCATCCTGCACGTGAGCGCGAAGGACAAGGCCACCGGCAAGGAGAACAAGATCACGATCAAGGCGAACTCGGGTCTCACCGAAGACGAGATCCAGCGCATGGTCAAGGACGCTGAAGCCAACAAGGCCGAGGACCACAAGCGCTTCGAGCTGGCGCAGACGCGCAACGTGGCTGACGCCGCCGTGCATGAGGCCCGCAAGGCGGTCACCGAGGCCGGCGACAAGGCAGGCGCGGCCACCAAGGACCGCGTCGAGTCGGCTGCCAAGGAACTCGAGGAAGCGATCAAGGGCGACGACAAGTCCGCGATCGAGGGCAAGCTGAAGTCGCTGACCGAGGCGCACCAGCAGCTGATGGCCGCGGTGCAGGCGCAGGGCGCGCAGGCGTCGAGCGGCGGCGGAGCGCAGCAGGGTGGTAAGAAGCCCGAGGACGAAAGCGTTGTCGACGCCGAGTTCAAGGAAGTGAAGCGCGGCTAAGCGAGAACTCGCCAGCCGCAAACCGGGCCAACGCCCGGAACCGCCGGGTGCAGGCCAGATTGTTCTGGGCCTCACCCGGCTTTTGCGTTGAAGAACAGCCATTTGAGAACAGATGAGCAAGCGTGACTTCTACGAGGTCCTCGGCGTGGCGAAGACGGCCACGGACGACGAGATCAAGAAGGCGTATCGCAAGCTCGCGATGAAGTACCACCCGGACCGCAACAAGGGCCGGAAGGACGCCGAGACCCGCTTCAAGGAGGCGAAGGAAGCCTACGAAGCGCTCTCCGACAAGGACAAGCGCGCTGCGTACGACCGCTTCGGCCATGCCGGGCTCGATCCGTCGATGGCGGCCGGCGCCGGCGCGGGCGGCGCAGGCGGCTACGACTTCGGCGACATGTTCCGCCAGGCGCGCGGGCGCGGTGCCGGTCCCTCCGGCGCCGGACCCGACTTCCAGGAATTCCACTTCGAAGGCAATCCCGAGGACATCTTCGAGGGCCTGTTCGGCGGCGCCGCGGGCGGCGGCCGGCGTACGCCGCGCACGCGCAAGGGCGCGGACGTCCTCTATCGGATGAACATCACCCTGGAGCAATCGGCGCACGGCGTGGAGACGCACATCGCGGTGCCGGGCGAGGGCGGTGAATCGCAGACGCTCGAAGTCAAGATTCCTGCCGGCATCCGCGACGGGCAGAAGGTGCGAGTCGCAGGCAAGGGGCACCCGGGCCAGCAGGGCGGACCCACCGGCGACGTGCTGGTCGAGATCCATATCGAGCCGCATCCTCGCTTCGAGCGCGAAGGCGACGATCTCGTCACTCGTGCGACGATCAGCCAGCCGCAGGCCGCGCTTGGCGGCGAGATCGACGTGGCCACTCTCGATGGCCACGTGACCATGACGATTCCTGCAGGAACGCAACCGGGCCGCCGCTTCCGCCTGCGCGGCAAGGGCATCAAGGCCATGAAGTCCGGTGAATTCGGCGATCTGTACGTCCAGGTTCAGGTGGAAACTCCGACCCATCTGACCGCGGAGCAGCAGTCGCTGTATCGCCAGCTCGATGCGAGCCTGAAGCACGGCGCGCCGAGCCGCAGCACATGACGCAGCCCGCACACCGCATCGGCGCGAGCGAAGAAGGCACGAACGCGATGGAATGGGGAGTCCATGTCGAAGCGTGATTACTACGAGATCCTCGGCGTCGCGAAGGACGCGACCGAGCAGGACATCACCAAGGCCTATCGCAAGCTTGCGATGAAGCACCATCCCGATCGCAACGCAGGCAGCGATGCCAAGGCGTCCGAGGAGAAGTTCAAAGAAGCGAAGGAAGCCTACGAAGTGCTGTCCGACGCGAGCAAGCGCGCGGCGTACGACCGCTTCGGCCACGCCGGCGTCGGCCAGGGGCAGGGCGGATTCGGCGGCGGCCCCGAGGGCTTCGGCGGATTCGCCGACGCATTCGGCGACATCTTCAGCGACATCTTCGGCGGCGGCCGCGGCGGCCGCAATGCGGTGTATCGCGGCGCCGACCTGCGCTACAGCATGGAAATCACGCTCGAGCAGGCGGCCGAGGGCTTCGCCACCGAGATCCGCGTGCCGAGCTGGGACACATGCGAGACGTGCAGCGGCTCCGGCGCCAAGCCCGGCACGCAGCCCAAGACCTGCGGCACCTGCGGCGGCAACGGCAACGTGCGCATGTCGCAGGGCTTCTTCTCGATCCAGCAGACCTGCCCCACCTGCCGCGGCACCGGCAAGGTCATCCCCGATCCGTGCACCACGTGCAACGGCGCCGGCCGCGTGAAAAAGAACAAGGTGCTCGAAGTGTCCATCCCGCAGGGCATCGACGAAGGGCAGCGCATCCGCCTGTCAGCCAAGGGCGAGCCCGGCATGAATGGCGGCCCGCCAGGCGACCTCTACGTCGAGATCCACCTGAAGCAGCACGCGGTGTTCCAGCGCGACGGCGATGACCTGCACTGCCAGATCCCGCTCGCCTTCACCACCGCCGCGCTCGGCGGCGACATCGACGTGCCGACGCTGAACGGCAAGACCAATCTCTCGATCGCCGAAGGGACGCAGTCCGGCAAGACCTATCGCCTGCGCGGCAAGGGCATCAAGGGCGTGCGCTCGAGCTACCCCGGCGACCTCTACTGCCACGTCAGCGTCGAAACGCCGGTGCGCCTCACCGAGAAACAGAAGAAGCTGCTGCGCGAGTTTGACGAAGCGCTCAAGGCCGGCGGGCAGAAACACTCGCCGCAGGAGAAGAGCTTCGTCGAGCGGATGAAGGGGTTCTTCACCGCCGAGTGACGCATGCCCGATTGACGCGAGTCCATCAGGCATCGCCAACGCATGGGACGAGCAACGGCGCGCGCACCGTATGGCGCGGCGACAATATGCGCTGCGATGCCTGTCGTCCGATAGGCAATCTTTTTCCGGGACCACTTCGTGCTGATTCAATCGAGGGCCGCGCTGTTCGGCGCGGCATTGACGACGCTCGCTGCCGCAGGGTGCGGCGGCTCCGATTCGACCAGCGCGCCTGCTGCAGCCGCGCCGCCGCCTGCGGCCGGCACTCCGGCAGCGCCGTCGCCCAGTTCGCCGCCGACGCCCAGCCCGACGCCCCTGCCACCGCCACCCGCACCTGGACCGACCCCCGCGCCACCGCTCGCCGCCGATGAATGTCCCGCCAGCAGCGGACGAACGCTGCTCGTCGGTCCGGGCAAGACCTACACGACGCCCAGCGCAGCATCGGCCGTCGCGCAGGCGAACGACCGCATCCTGATCACGCCCGGCGACTATCGCGGCGACGTGACGACCTGGCGCGCGGCGAACCTCGTCATCTGCGGCGACGGCGGCCGCGCCCGCCTCTTTGCCGATGGCAAGGATGCGCAGGGCAAGGGCATCTGGGTGATCTCACCCGACAACGCCGCGACCACGACGATCGTCAACGTCGAGTTCCACGACGCGAAAGTCGCCGACCAGAACGGCGCGGGCATCCGCCACGAGAGCGGCAACCTCGTGCTGCGCAACACCGGCTTCTTCGACAACGAGAACGGCATCCTCGGCGGCAGCGGGCCGGTGACGGTCACGATCGAGCGCTCGGAGTTCGCGCGCAACGGCTTCGGCGACGGCTACACGCACAACCTCTACATCGGCGACATCGACAAGCTGAGTGTGACGGCGAGTTGGTTCCACGAAGCGAAGATCGGCCACAACCTGAAGAGCCGCGCGAAAGAGAACGTCATCGAGACGAGCTACTTCATGGATGGCCCGACTGGCACCTCGAGCTACCTGCTCGACTTTCCGGACGGCGGCATCGTCTTCATGCGCGGCAACCTGCTGCACAAGGGTCCAAAGGCCGATAACACGACCGCGATTGCGTACGGCGAAGAGCGGAACATGTGGCCGACCAACACCGTCACGATGACGCACAACACCATCGTCACGACGCTGGGTCGCGGCACCTTCATCTCGTTCGCGGGATACACGCAGCAGGCCACTTTGAAAGCGAACCTCTTCGCCGGCAATGCAGCGCTGGCGGGTGGCATCACCGCGCCGGTGCTTAAGGAGCAGAGCGACCTGATGGTCGGCGAGGCCAACGTGCCGGGCGCTGCGGACGGGCAATTCTGGCCGCTGCCGTCGATCCAGCCGCAACTCGTCCTGCCTGCGCCGGCCGACCCGGCCTACACGGCCGATTCACCGCAACCCTTCGTGCTGCGTGCCTTGGCTGCAACGCCGCGGCTGATCGGCGCGCTGCAGTCGGCGCCCTAGTTCGCGCGCGCGTGATACTCCGGTTCCTCGATGGGTTGACCGGATACCTTGGCGCACCCAGATCCCGACTGCTTCGATCTCGCCGTCATCGGCGCCGGCGCCGCCGGCATGATGTGCGCCGCAGTCGCCGGCCAGCGCGGTGCGCGCGTCGTGCTGATCGAACACGCGACCAGGCTCGGCGAAAAGATACGGATCTCCGGCGGCGGCCGCTGCAACTTCACCAACGTGGATGCCCGCCGCCACGAGCGCTACCTCTCGGAGAACCCGCAGTTCGCGCGCTCGGCGTTGTCGAAGTACACGCCCGAGGACTTCATCGCGCTGCTGCGCCGCCATCGCATCGCCTTTCACGAGAAGCACAAAGGCCAGCTCTTCTGCGACGACAGCGCCGAGCAGGTCATCGCGATGCTCCAGGCCGAATGCGATTCCGGCGGTGTGCAGTGGCGCATGCCGTGCGCGGTGCATGCCGTGCGCCGCGCGGGTGAAGCGTACGAGCTCGATACCGATGCCGGCGCATTGCGCGCGAAGCGCGTCGCAATCGCCACCGGCGGACTGTCGATCCCGAAGATCGGCGCCAGCGACTTCGGCTACCGCATCGCGCGCCAGTTCGGCCTGCGCATCATCGAGCCGCGGCCCGCGCTGGTGCCGCTGACGTTTGCGTCCGATTCGTGGAAGCCCTTCGCCGAGCTTGCGGGCGTTTCGCTCGAAGTGCGCGTCCACTGCAACGGCGGTTCGTTCGATGAGGACCTGCTGTTCACGCACCGAGGTCTTTCCGGGCCCGCGATCCTGCAGATCTCCAGCCACTGGAACCCGCGCGCCGCGATCAGCGTCGACCTGCTGCCGGGCCTGCGACAGGCGCACGCCGAAGACGAACTGCTCGAATGGAAGCGAACCCGCCGCCAGACCGTCGCCAACGCGCTCGCCGCCTGGTTGCCACATCGACTGGCTGACCGCTGGAGCGCGCTGCAGGGTCACCCGCCGGAGCGGCGCATCGCGGAGGTGTCCGACGCCGACCTGCGCACGCTGGCGATTTCGCTCAAGCAGTGGGCGCTCGTACCGACCGGCACCGAGGGCTACCGCAAAGCCGAAGTCACGCGCGGCGGAGTGGCCACCGACGAACTGTCGCAGTCAAGCCTAGAAGCGCGCAAGGCACCGGGGCTGCACTTCATCGGCGAGGTGGTCGACGTGACCGGGTGGTTGGGGGGATACAACTTCCAGTGGGCGTGGGCGTCGGGGGTTGCTGCGGGCAGCAGGTAGTTGAGCCAGTCGCGGCGTCTCCAAAATCGGGTCAACGCCGTCAGCTCACCGTCGAATGAGTTCGCAGCTTCGCAAGCG
>DATKAJ010000097.1:0-18990 GCA_035498175.1 Burkholderiaceae bacterium | reverse complement strand
GTCGATGGCCTCGACCTTGCCCTCGTCGGATCGAGCAGCGGCTTGCGCCATCGCGACGCTGCCGGTGCCTGCTATGAACACGCATACCGACATCCAGAGGCCCAGTCGTTGCGTGAATCGAGTCAGCATGTTCATTTCCTTTGCCAGTTTTGTATCGAGTCAATCAGCGTGACGATCGTCTCCGCGACGCAGTCGAACAAGACGCCGGCGTCGCGCCGATCGGAGTTTTCGTCAATGCGCGTACCCGGTTCTCGGCCACGCGGATGCAATTGGCAGCGCCGCAGCTTTCACCGATAGGCTTTGCGCTCGCCCTCGTTCGAGCGCGACGCGAGCTTGTTCGCCGAGGTCCAACACGACCCGGAGGTTGCCGTCTTCGAATTCTCGTCGTAACGGCAGTCTGGAATCCTCAAGAACCTTGAACATCGCGCGGTTGTCCTGCAACAGGATCGCGACGAATTTTCGGATACCGCAGGCCCGCGCAAAGCGAATCAGCGTTTGCATCAGCAGCGAGGCTGCGCCGCGTTGCTGATATTTGTCCGCCACCGTGAAAGCCACCTCGGCCTCGTCCGCGTCCGGGGCCAGGCGAACGAAGCGGCCGACGGCGATCAGCGTTTCGCTGCCTTTCTCTCCGACCGTCAGCACCAGTCCGACGTGATTGCGGAAGTCGAGCTCGGTCAGATTGCGGAGGTAGTCGATCGTGAGTTCCTTCACGGGATGAAGAAACCTCTGATAGACGCTTTGAGGAGAAAGCTGGGCGAAGCCGCGTCTCAGGCGATCTTTATCGTCAGGTCGAATCGCGCGCATGCACACGGGAGTTCCGTCGCGCAGCGCGGTGAGGGTGCGAAATCCCGCATCGAATCTGTATGCGCTCGCAACGACCGGATGTTGGGTCGCGTTGACCGGAGCCAGGGCGAAGGGGTTGATGCGCACCGAGCTAGGGGTGCCGTGGTTTCGCCTGACGTCAAGCGCGAGATCTATTGGCCTTCTGTCTGTTTCCATGCATGCAACGTTAGGCGCTGCCACCCGCGAAGTCGTCAGCGAACGGTCGTCATTCGGTCGCAGTTAACGTTAGTTGGGCGCAAGCAGCGCGCCTTGGTTGCGCCCTAGCCAGTGAACCAGGAGCCGAAGCGTGCCCTGCACTGCCGCGCTCGAAGAGATGGAGCCCGGTGCGCGACGGCCATCGCCTGCCGTATGCCCGGCTACGGCTCCATGGTCGGCACCTGCGCGGGCACGACCAGTTCGGCTTCTGTGGCGGCGAGTACCTGCTGCACCGACACGTCCGGCGCGACCTCCAGCAGCGTGGCGCGGCCATCATTGAAGCCGATCACCGCGAGCTCGGTCACGACCAGGTCGACGCTGCGGGCCGAGGTCAGCGGCAGGCTGCAGCGCTTGACGATTTTTGACTTGCCCTTGGCGCTGTGCTGCATCGCGACCACGACACGCTTGGCGCCGGTGACGAGATCCATGGCGCCTCCCATGCCGGGCACCATCTTGCCCGGAATCATCCAGTTCGCAAGCTTGCCCTGCTCGTCGACCTGCAGCCCTCCCAGCACCGTGACGTCCACATGGCCGCCTCGGATGAGCCCGAACGACGTCGCGCTGTCGAAGGTGCAGGCGCCGGGGATCGCGGTGACCGGTCGGCCGCCCGCATCGGTCAGCCGCGCCTGCGCCAGTCCGTCTGCCGGCACCGGCCCGGTGCCGATCAGGCCGTTCTCGGACTGGAAGAAGATGCGCATGCCCGAAGGTACGTGGCCGGCGACCAGCGTGGGAATGCCGATGCCCAGGTTGACGAGCATGCCGTCGCGCAGCTCGCGCGCGATGCGCCTGGCGATCAGCTCTTGCGGGTCCATGGTCAGGCCTTCCTCGTCAGGTAGTCGACGATTGGCGCCGGCGTCATCACGTGGTCCGGCGGGATGACGCCGACCGGCACGATCTGCTCGGCTTCGACGATGACCGTGTCACCTGCCATGGCGATTACCGGATTGAAGTTGCGCGCGGTCAGCGCGTAGGTCAGATTGCCGAGATAGTCGGCGACGAAAGCCTGCACCAACGCAAAATCGGCATGCAGCGCGGTCTCGAGCAGGTATTCGCGACCGTCGACTTCCAGCTTGCGCTTGCCGTCCTCGACTACGGTACCCACTCCGGTGGGCGTCAGGATGCCGCCCAGGCCAAAGCCGGCCGCGCGGATACGCTCGATCAGCGTTCCCTGCGGGACCAGCTCAACCTCCATCGATCCGGCGAGCATCTTCTGCTGCGTTTCCGGATTGAGCCCGATATGGCTCGCTATCACCTTGCGCACCGCGCCAGCGCTGACGAGCTTGCCGATGCCGACGCCCGGTACGGCGGTGTCGTTGGCGATGACCGTCAGCTCGCGCTTGCCCTGCCGCAGCAGTTCATCGACGAGGCCCTCGGGCGTGCCGACGCCCATGAAGCCCCCGATCATCAGACTTGCGCCGTTCGGGATGTGGCCAACCGCCTGCTGCAATGTCGTAGTCTGCATTGATCGCTTTCCGGGTCGTCGCGCGGATATCGATCACTCCGCGAACTTGCGCCGATGGAGCATCGGCACGACGGAGCCTTGCCGAGCCGGCGTCGGTGTTGGCGTCGACCTTTGGCCGGTGCCATCGCCCAGTTGGCGTCGCACCCGGCGGAAAGTCCGTCGAACATCCGTGTCGGCCGCCGAGTAGTACTTAAAGGTCCGATCGAGGATCGATTTCATGGTCTGTATCTTTCCTGCGGCGCGCTGGATCTACTCGAAGCTCAGCACGTATTCGGCGAGTACCTCGGCCTCTTCCTTGCTCACCGGTACCCGGTCAGATGCAGGAGGCATCTTGCTGGCTGCCCAGCGTCCCTCCGATCCTGACTGGATGGCTTCGGCCAGCGTCGACTTCGCGTTGCTCACTCCCTTGTAGCGTCGCGCGATGTCCCTGAATGGCGGCCCGATCATCAAGGTCAATTTTCCATCGTGGCAGACGAAGCACTGCTTGTCCCCCGCAAGAGCAACTGGATCTGCGCCGATCGCCGGGGTCGCGATCGCAGCTGCACAGAGCATCAATGCGAACATCGTTGTCTTCATGTTGCTTCACTCCTTCCGCAAGCGCGCTCGCCCGCTGATCGTCCGTGGCGTCGACTACTGCCTACGGTCGATAGCGCTGCTGGGGCGTTTGCTTGCTGTGTCGTCATGCAGCGCACGTTAGCCGCCGCGATGGAAGAAGTGGTCAGCGAACCGTCGCCGTTCGGTCGCGGTGTAGTGGGCATGGACCGGCCAACCGCGCTCGCGCTGCCGGTGCGACAGCGTTCATCGGCCTACTTGTTCAAACGCGACGTAGAGCGCTGCGCGCGACCACACACGATCGCGGAAGCTCTGAAAGCAGCGCGACAGGCTGCGGCTGGGTAGCGATGCGCTAAGTCGTGGCCGACCTCGAGCCGCGGATTAGCCCGCGCGCTCGTGCCACGGCATCTGTTTCCGCGGCTTCATGGAGGCGCTCGACGAGTGCGGCGAGTGCTTGGCGGTCCGTCGCTTTAGCACCCCCGTGCTCGCATAGTTCGACAAGCGCAAGCAACTCGAGCCACGCCGCCTGTTGCGCGCGCGCCTCTTTGATCGCCCGTCGCACCGAGGCAAGAGCGGCTGCCGGCTGTCCGCGCGCCCGTGCGATCGCTGCTTCGATAAGCAAAAGCTGCGGCAGGTAAACGCGCTCGCCATGTGCGCTCACGAGTTGGAGCGCCTGTTCCAGTTGGTGTTGGGCTCCGTCAATATCGCCGGCCAGCATCAGTGCCTCCGCCGCGTACCCGAGCGTTTCGCTCCCTCCCGCCAGCATCCCGAGCCGGGTGTTGTCCTCGTAGCCCTCGCGGATCCGGCCAAGACCCTTGCGCGGCTCTCCCTTTCGCGCCTCGGCCCATCCACTGAACCAGCGCCATGCGGCCCGGCCGTGCCCGAGGTCAGACTCTTCGACGAGCGCCCGCAAATCGTCAGCGAGTCCTGAAACGCCGTCCGAGTTGCCAAAACGAATTTCCATCAAGGCGTCGCACCAGATCGCCACCATCTTCCCCATCGGCTGACCTAATTGAGCCGCGCGGTCGTACGCCTGTCGCATCCGCGCGCGCGCTTGCTGGACTAAACCGAGGTGGAGCAGATGGACGGCAAGGAGCCCGAGCAGTGTGACCTGGGCAAAGCTGTGCGCCGGCCCGACGTCGATCGGCTCCAGGACAGGCAGGACGCTCTCAATCAATGCACGGGCATCCTGCGGCCGCCCTTGCAATAGAAAAACGTTGGCCTGCACGGTACAGGCCGCGAGTTGAAGGACCGGATCGTTTGTGTCTGATGCGAGCGCGTGCGTCCGCTCCGCCAGGGCAAGCGCCTCGCCATACTCCGCACGCAGGCAACGCAAGAAACCGAAGTTATGCAGCAACTCGGTGCGCCGCGGGTGCTGCGGGTTCTGGTCAAACAGTACGTATGCGCGCTCGAAGGCCTCCTTGGCCTCATTTCCGACCCCGAGCAGATGGAATGCCGCCAGGCCGCGTAGTGTGGACAAGTCGATGTCCAGCGAGTCTCGCTCGCTACCCTTCCCCGCCAAATCGAGTAGACGCACCGCACGCTCGGTGAGATTCATGCACTCGCCGGGGCTGAGATGCAGCAGCGCTGCCTCGGCAGCCTCGGCGTAGTAGCGCAATGCGCGCAGCGGTTCGCGGGCTCGCTCGAAATGCATCGCGAGCTCGGCAGCGGTCACCGCCAGCCCCGCGGCGCGCTCCTGCTCGAGCGCGGTTCCGATCTTGCGGTGCAATTGCCCGCGGAGGGCTGCTGCCGTGCGTTCGTACAGCACTTGCCGAAATAGCGCGTGCCTGAACAAGTAGGTGGGTTCCGATGTCTCGTCTGCCTGCTCCGCGCGCCTGAGCCAAAGCTGCGTGCGGGCGAGTTCCTCGCACGTCTGGGCAACCCAGGCGGCGTCGCGCTCCAAAGCGAGCGCAACGGTACCGACGCGGAATTCAGAGCCGCAGGTGGCGGCCGCCGACAACATCGCTCTCTGCTCGTCGCCGAGCTTGGCGATGTAATGATCGATGAGGGCCGCCAGATTCTCCGGAACGGCCCGCGCCTCGCCGACATCGTCAGCACTTTCGATGCGCGTCATGGCCTCGGTCATCACTGAGGCGACGAACAGCGGCACCCCGTCTGTGCGCCCGTGCAGCGCGCGGACGAACGATTCGTCGCCGGCCTTTGAGGGCGAACGCTCGGCCACGTAGTCAGCCACCTCGGCTTCCGAGAACGGGTCGAGCACGATTTCCTCGCACAATTTATGCAGCCGCAACTCGTGCCGCATCGGGTTGAGCGGATGGTCCAGCGCGACCACCTCGGCCAGCCGGAAGCTCGCCAGCCACATGACGCGCGCGCCACTGCGCCGGCGCGCCACGTAGTCGATGAGCTGGATCGTCGCGCGGTCGCTCCAGTGGAGGTCCTCGGTCACCAGCAATAGCGGGCGCAGCTCGGTGTATCGATCGAGCAGCTGGCCCATCTCCCGCAGCATCCGATCCGGGCCGACACCCACGAGCTCGCGGCCGAGTGCTTCGCGCTCTTCGGCGGTGCTCAGCCACGGCAGCTGCAGCAGCCAGGTGGGCGCGAACGCGCGCAGCAGTGCAGGAACCTCGCTGTCTCTGCGGCAAAGGTCCGCGAGCGCCTCCAGAACAGGCAGATAGGGCTCACCGGCGCCGTACAGATCGACGCACTGGCCCCGCGCGCAAGCCACATCACCAAGGTCAGCGACGAAGTGCTCTATCAGCGTCGTCTTCCCGATCCCGGGTTCACCGGCAACCCAGACCACCGCACGCTTGCCGCCAAGCACCCCTTCCCAGAGGCGATGCAACCGCGCAACCTCTTCGGTGCGACCGATGAACCACGGCTCGGCCTGCCGACCGGCCGCAACCACATTCCCCTGCGCGCCTGCTACGACCGGCGGTACGGCCGTCGGGACGGCGATGAACCGATAGCCTCGGCGAGAGACCGTTTCGATGAAGCGCGGCTGGCGCGGATCATCATTAAGCACCGTGCGCAAATCGCTGATTGCCGTCTTGAGGACCGAGTCGGTGACGAACTGGTGGCCCCATACCTCGTCCAGCAGTGCGTGCTTCGTGAGCAGCGTCCCGGGCTGTCGGGCCAGCGCGCACAGAAGGGCGAAGGGCGTCGGCGCGAGTGCGACGGGCTTTCCGCGGTGGAGCAGAGAGGCGTTCGGTTCATCGAGTTGGAACTCGTTGAAGCGAACCCGCACGGGATTCGGAAGATCTGGGACACGAGTCATGTGGGTCAGATCGTTTCAGCCGAGGTAGCCACCGGACCGGCAATCATTGCCATGATAGTGATGGCCCCGTCGCGAGGGCCAGCGAAGTTGCGGGCGGTCAGAAAGTGAGAGCGCAGCGCGCGGACCAGACTTGGCTATCCGGCCACGTCGCCCCGCAGCGCCGCGAAATTGGGACAGCGCAGGCACTTCCGGCTGAACCCCGTATATTCCCCGGCGCGCGCTACCGGCGGCGTTCCGGAGCCGCCCTCGAACGACGGCGCTCCGGAGACGTCGATTGGCCGGAATGGCGCCGCGGCGAATATCGCGCCAGTCGGAGCGATGAATCGATAGCCGCGCCGGGACACCGTTTCTATGAAGCGCGGCTCCCTCGGATCGTCGTCGAGCACGCTTCGGACTTCGCTGACGGCGGTCTTGAGAACCGAGTCGCTGACGAATTGGTGGCCCCATACCTCGTCCAGCAGCGCGTGCTTGGTGAGCAGGGAGCCGGGCCGCCGTGCGAGGGCGCAGAGCAATTCGAATGGCCTCGGCGCGAGAGCGACAGCCGTTCCATCGTGCAGCAGGAGCGCATTCGGCTCGTCCAATTCAAACGCACCGAAGCGCACATGTACCGGACTCGGAGCGGCCTGGCGTTCGCTCTTCGCGTACAGCGCCGCCCGAGGCGCACCTAGTGGAATGACATTCGCAACGTTCATTCGTAATCTCCGCGACAAGGTTGCTCTAGTCGTCACTATCGCGCCGGCGGGCACTCGCGCGCGAGCCCCATTTGGTGTCGCTGTGCGGCTCGATCGGCGGTCGCGAGCGACCATTGAAGAGTTTGCGGCGCTCGCAGGAAGGCGCTCGCGACATCCTCTTTAGAGGCGTGGCGCGCCCCTTTTTCGGTATGCGTCGCCGTTGCGGATTTCGAGGCGCTTCCAGCCGAACAGGCGCGCATCGAGGGACCAAGCGCCTGGCCCGATCAGGGCAAGCGCAGCGGCGTGCGTTCCGAGCAGCACGTAAAAGCCTGCATCAGCGGGGTCGAAGAATCCCTGCAATGCCGCGCCGGTCGCCGCAAGCGCACCAACAATCGGAGTCCACAGGCCAACAACCAGAAGTAGACCTGTCGCAGTACAGAGAAGGTGAAACGCGACCGAGGCTGGTGCCGCTCCGGCGGTCAACGCAGCCACACCGTGAAACAGCAGCGCAGTTCCTGCGGCCACGCGCATGAGCAGAAGCCCGGCGCCGGGGGCACCATGGGCGAATGTCGAGAAAAGTCTTCGCACGCGTCGAGTCTACGAACGGCCCGACGACGCGGAAAGCCTCGAAAGAGTGAAGGCACGGACCCTTTCGGTCGGGCTGAGAAGCCGGTGGACCGAGGAGGCGTGACTCCAGCCTAAAACTGGATGATCCCGCGCTTGAGCCCGATCATCGCGGCATGCGTGCGGTCCTTGGCGCCCAACTTCGACAAGATATTGCGCACCTGACCCTTCACGGTCTCCTCGCTCAGCGCCAACGTCCGGGCGATCTCCTTGTTCGCGTTGCCTTCCGCGATCAGCTGCAGAACGCGTATCTCCGCCGGCGTGAGCGCGTCGTCGGTCGCATGTTCCGCCAGTTCGAACAACACTTCGGAGGCGAGTGCCTTGCGCCCGGCGTGCACCGCACGGATCGTGTCGATCAGCTCCTTGTGCAAGGCATTCTTCAGCAGGTAACCGCGCGCGCCCGCCTGGAGTGCGCGCAGCGCCTGCGCGTCGCCCGTATAGGTGGTGAGTACGATGATGCGTGCGTCGGGAAACTCGCCCCGGATCGCGCTGATCGCGTCCAGCCCACCCATCTCGGGCATCTGCAGGTCCATCAGCGTGATGTCGGGACGGTAGGCGCGATACTGCTGGATCGCCTCGCGTCCGTTGGACGCTTCTGCCACAAGGGCCATATCGGGCTGCGCGGCAACCAGGCCGGCGATGCCCTGTCGCACGAGAGGATGATCATCGACGCAGACAATCCGGATGGGCTGGCGACTGTCGCTCATGGATCGCTAGTATGGCTTGGACCGAGGACCTTCTTAGAGAGCCACGTTCGGGGCGCTGAAGAGTACGCGTGCGGCGCCGGAATGCTCAATTCCACCTCGGTGCCCGCATCGAGCCCACTCCAGACCGTGAGCTTTCCGCCGGCCACTTTCGCGCGCTCGCGCATTCCGCGCAACCCGAAGTGCCCTTCACGTCCCTCCGCGCGCAACACCTCCGGGTTGATCCCCTTGCCGTCATCGCGGACTCGCACCCGAAACTGGCGCGCGTCGTAGCGAAGCTCGACCTCGATCTGCCTGGCAGCGGCATGGCGGAACGCGTTGCGCAGTGCCTCGCCGGCAATGCGGAACACCTCGTCGCGCACGATTGGATGCAGCCCCCGTGGCGAACCCTGAACCTCAATCCGCAAAACGTTCTCACTGGAGTTCTCGTTCGCCAGCTCTTCGCCGAGCGCGCGAATGGAATCGGCTAGATCGTTGATCTCGGTCGCGGAGGTGCGCAGCCCCTGCACGGCGTCGCGGCCCTCGGTGACCGCTTCGGCGGCCTGGTCGATGGCGCTGACAAGGACCTGCCGTGATTCGGCCGGACGATCCGGCAGAAGGTCGAGCGCGGTCTGGAACCGCAAAAGCAGCCCATGGAAGCTCTGCAGCAGCGTGTCGTGCAGATCGCGCGCTATGCGCGTGCGCTCGGCGACACGCGCGTCCAGCGTCATCTCGAACTGACGATGCAACTGCCGGACGCGCAGCTGGTAGCCGGCCCACGCCAGAAGCAACGGCAGCATGGCGCACAGGGCGCGGAACCAATTGGTCTGGTAGTACGCCGGAAGAATCGTGAACCCCGCGGTTGCCGGCTGCTTAGACCATAGCCCGTTGGCATCGCTCGCGTCGACTTCGAAACGATAGTCGCCCGGGGGAAGGCTTCGATAACTGACCGAGGTCAGCGTGCCGGCATCACGCCAGTCGTCGTCGAGACCTTGCAGTCGGTAGCGGAAGCGGATCGAGTCCGGATGCAGCAGACTGACGGCGGCGTAGCCGATTTGCACATTCAGCGTACCCGCGGGAAGCCGCACGGGTTGGTCCAGTTCGTAACGCTCGTTATCCGCCAATACCGACTGGATCGAAACCGGTGGTGCCGGCAGCCTTGCCGATCGGTGTTTTGGATCGAGCCAGACGACGCCGCCGCTCACGCTGAACCACAGCCGCCCATCGGAGCCTTCGATCGCAGTAGGCATCCGCCGCACTTGTGACGGCGAACCGGGCAGACCAGCGCGGCGGTCGAAGCGCTCGCTGCTGACGCGATACAAGGGGTCCTTGATTGCCCGCGCAATTTCTGCGCGACCAATGTGCACGATGCCGCCAAGGCCGTTGAGCCACAGGTCGCCATCGGCCGTTTCCACGATGCCGGAAATACCGCGCAGCGCCTCCGGGTCCAGGCCTTGAATGGCGTGGAAGCGACCTTCGTCATATTGCTGCAGACCGAATTCGCCGCCAATCCAGATGGCCGATCCGCGAGCGTGGATCGCCGTGATATTGCCCGCCTGCACTCCCTCCTTCTCGCCGAAGCTGGTTTCCTTCTCGCCGTCGATGATCGCCACTTGGCCTTTCGTGCATCCCAGCCAGATGCGGTCGGCGTGGTCTGTAAAGGCGATCAGCGGACCGGAGCCTGGACATCGCTTGACCGCCTCCGCTCGGGGTAGTTGGGGAGCGGGCAGATACTTCGTCCAATTGCCGTCTTTCAACCGATAGAGTCCCACGCCGCTGATGAATATCCAGTAGCCGCCCGATCCGTCGTGCGTCATCGTGACCATGAACCGAGCCAGGGCAGCCCATTCCGGAGGAAGGTCGACGCGCGAAAAACGATCGTTGGCGAGATGCCAGAGCCCGCCTTCGCCAGCGAACCAGTGCGTGCCGTCTGGGGCGCGGTAAGCGAAGCTCGAGACACCCGGAACTGACCGCTCCGACTCGACCTTGCCGTCCCGCACGCGGTAGATAACGGACTTGCCGCGCCCGTCCGAGGCACTGATCCACACTTCGCCACCTTCCTCCGGCGCAACCATGAACGATGACAGATCCGATGGGGGAAGTTCCTGTCGAACCAGCGGGCTGTAGGAAAGGCGCTGCATACCGATCGCGCTTCCCATCCAGAGGCTGCCTTCCCGATCGATGAGGGTCGCGCCTTCGCTGGGGTCGACGTCGTACGTCTGTGAGTTGTCGGGCCCGGCCTGCGCGATGATGGTGGGCAGCGGATCGCCACGGGGGTGGCGGAGGACCCCTGAGTCAAAGGAGAACACCCAGGCACCGTCGGCGCGGTCAAGGACCTGGAAGGAACGTCTTCGTAAGATCGGCCGAGCCAGCGGCGGCCCGTCCCAGGCACTGAACGAGCCGCCTGCGGGTACCCCGGCATCGCTGTTCGTCACTACGTTGTGGTCGGCATCCCAGGTGAAGCCCCTGACGAAGAGTTGTTCGCCAGCCTTGCGAAACGCGCGCTCACCTGCGGGCAGGACATGAAGCTCCTTGGCAGCCTCGGCGCTGCGCCGTCCCGTCAGCACCCAGAGGTTGCCGTCCAGATCGAAGCCGAGGTGCGCGACTGGCTGTGCGGGGAAGCTCCACTGCTCGGCAATGTTCTGCCATGACGAGCCGTCGAAGCGCCATAGCCCGCTGGCATCCGACCGGCTTTGACCGCCCGCCCAGACAGTGCCGCTCTTGTCGCGGGCAAAACCGGTCACGGTTCCCGTCGTATTGGCGAAGTTGCGAACGCGCCCATTCTTCAGAGAACTGAAACCTCCGAACCAGTAGCCGACCCACAGGCCATCATCCGCTGCGCTCAATGCGGAGACGAAGGTCGACTGCAGCGGCTCACCGGATGCGGCCCGAAACAGCTCGAACCGCGTCCCGTCGAAGCGAAACAGCCCGGCCGGAGCGCCCACCCACAGGTATCCATCGGCAGTTTGCGCAAGTGCGGCAGGCGTTTCGGGCGCGCCGTCCTTGAACGCCCACCGTTCCTGAACGACCCACGGCGCCGCTGCGGTCGTCTGCGCCGCTGCCCACTGCGAGCTGAAGGCGGCGATCAGCAAGATTACGAGCGGCGACAGGGAGAAACGCAGCAAGATCGTCGGCACGTTGGTTTGGCGCTATACAGGGCAATCCGGACGAACTCTTCGAGAGTCCATTGTCACGCCTAGGCGTGGTACCTCAAAGTCGCTGCGCGCCCTCGCAAGAGTCTGCTATCCGCGACCCTCGTCGAGGAGCCCGTAGTAGGTCAACCGTGTTTGCCCGCGATGCACTCTCACTTAACTCTGGACTCAAGGCGCCGCTTCAGCGCTCCGCCTCCAATGGCCAAGTGCGGCAGCTGGCCTGGCTTCCGAACCTCTGGCGGCGCTCCAAACGCCCCTTGGAACAATGACCGCGGCTCGATTGCTGAGTCAATTTCCCTCGACCCGCTATCGATCTCCAGGAGCAATTCCAGGTGAAATCTTGGATTTGGTGTAAGTGTGAAGCGGGATGCATTCTCTGGTTTGGACGAGAACACTGTCCGTTCATCTCGGCGTTGATGTCGGTGTGGCGCTGTCCGAGGAGACCGAAATCTAATTGCTGTCTCCCTTGAGGGGGTCCGCGTGAGCGCAGGCTCCTGTCGGCTGGTCCTTTACAGAGCCAGAAGCGGTCATCTGTCATCAGTTTGAGCGTCTGCTGTTGGGCGCTCCCGTCCGCAATGCCCAATGTCCGGAAATGGCCCGAGCTCGGAAGAACGCTGCAGAAGAAGGCTCCGCCCAGGCCGGCGCACCGTCCAACGCTTGCCCGTACCGCCGACGACCTATTCGCGGCGCCGCAACGACTCAGCCGAGTGGAATGCGGTCCTTATTGCGCGCCAGGAAAGTTGCGAAATCCTGCAGGTCCGGATTCAGCCGGCGCGCGACTTCGAGCGGCCGCGCACCGGTGAAGTAGTCCTCGAACTCGGCGTAGAACTGGAACATGTTGCCCAGGTCGTCGGCTCCGGGGAAGCCGAAGGCGCGGTACTGCGCCGGCGTCACCGCGTTGTACTTCACCGGCTGGCCGAGCGCCTTGCTCAGCGCCGCCGCCATCTGCGCGCCGGTCAGGTGCTCGCCCGCCAGGCCGAAGGTCTTGCCGACATTGGCCGTGCCGCCCTTGAGGATGCCGTAGACACACTTGCCGATGTCTTCCACCGCGATGCCCGACAGGCGCTTGTCTGCCATCGGAAAGGCGATTGCGAGCACGCCATCAGGACCCTTCTTCGGCCCCATGCCGAAGTGGACCAGGTTGTCCCAGTAGAACGAGGTGTTGACGAGCGTGGCCGGCACGCGGCTCGCGAAGAGCTTGTTGGCCTCGCCCTTGGCGTCGAAGTGCGGCACGTTGTACTTGCCCAGCAGCAACGGCATGCGCTTGCCGTCGGCCGGGAAGAAGGCGCGCGTGTCCTCGAGCGTCGACCAGATCACGTGCTTGACGCCGGCCGCGGCAGCACCGTCAGCCATCGCCTTCGCCTGCGCGAGTTCCTTTTCCGGCGAGAAGTGCTCCCAGAAGTTGGTGACGCAGTAGGCGCCATAAGCGCCCTGCATCGCGCGGGCGACGCTGGCCGGGTCGTCCATGTTGGCGGCCACCACCTCGGCGCCGGCGGCTTTCAGCGCCCTACCCGCATCGGAGTCCGGCTTGCGCGTCGCCGCGCGCACCGCGAACTCGCTCGAGGGATCGGCCAGGATTGCCCGCGCCAGCCCGCCGCCCTGCGCCCCGGTGGCGCCGAACACCGTGATCACTTTCTTCGTCATGTCGACCTCCGCGAATTCAGATCAGTTCGACCAGAATCTGCGCGGCCCGTTCGCACTGTGCCGCGCCGACGTCCAGGTGCGTGACGGCACGCAGCGTGCGCGCGCCGAATGGAAAGAGCAGCACGCCGCGCTCGCGCGCGCGCTCGACCACGGTCGCAGCGTCGGGCGCGCCTTCGCGCAGGCGGAACACGATGATGTTCGTCTGCACCGACGCGAGGTCGATGTCGACTCGTGCGTTTTCCGCCAGCCGCTCCGCGATTCGCCGCGCGTTGGCATGGTCTTCGGCGAGGCGCGAGCGGTGATGCTCGATCGCATAGAGCCCGGCCGCGGCGTAGATCCCCGTCTGGCGCATCGCGCCGCCGAACATGCGGCGGTAGCGCGTGGCCTTCCCGATTAGTTCGCGCGAGCCTGCCAGCAGCGAACCGCCGGGCGCGCCGAGGCCCTTCGACAGCGCGACCGCGACCAGGTCGAACGGCGCCGCCAGTTCGCCGAGGCTCGTACCGGTCGCGGCCGAGGTGTTCCACAGGCGGGCGCCGTCGAGAAACGTCGCGACGCCGAGTTCGCGCGCAGCGCTGCAGATGCGCTGGGCCTCCGCCTGCGGGAACACGATCCCGCCCGAGCGGTTATGCGTGTTCTCGATTTCGACGAGCGTGGTCGGAGGATAGATCGCGTGGCCGCGCGGCTTGCAGACCGCACGGAGGTCTTCCGCCGCGAACACGCCGCGCGCGCCGATTTCGGTGAACTGCACACCGGAGTTGGCGGCCGAGCCGCCGGTCTCGTGCCAGACCGCGTGGCACTCGCGACTGACGACGACGTCATCGCCGGGACGCGTCAGCGCTCGCAGCGCGACCTGGTTGGCCATCGTGCCGCTCGGCAGCCACAGCGCAGCGTCCTTGCCGAGCAAGTCGGCAACAACCTCCTGCAGCCGGTTAGTAGTCGGATCTTCGCCGTACTGGTCGTCGCCCACCGCGGCGGCGGCCATTGCGGCGCGCATCGCATCGGTCGGACGCGTCACGGTGTCCGAGCGCAGGTCGATGATCGTGTCAACCGGCATGGCTTGGCAGCGCCCTTCCTGAAGTCGTCGGTGGCGCGACGTGCACCACCAGGTTCCCGCGGTGCTCCCACTGGCGCTCGATGCCGCGCCGGAACTCGCCGTGCGTATAGAACATCACGAGGAACGCCAGCAGCAGCACGATGGCGAAGGCCCAGGCCAGTCGGGTCAGCCGCCGCAGCGCCGGACCGGCCGCGGCGAACGCGCCGTAGAACCAGTTCGCCAGTCCGTACAGCACGATGAGCGCGAGGATCCAGAACACCTTGCCGGCCGTGCCGCGCTTGTTGTCGACCGCGCAGTCGATGATGCACCAGATCGGCTGGACCAGCGCCATGAACAGCATGAGCGCAAGGAAGCCCACGACGAACCCCGTCATCGCCAGCGCGGCGAGGCCGGTCAGAGTTTCGGTCACCATCATCGGCGCACGCAATCGAGGAAGTATTCGGTACGCCCACCGACATCCTGCTTCACGAGGCCGTGAATGTCCGTGCCGAAGCCCGGATAGCGCGCGTTCATCTCGCGTGCGAACTGCAGGTAGCGCACGATCGTGCGGTTGACGCGCTCGCCCGGTATCAGCAGCGGGATGCCCGGCGGGTACGGGGTCAGCAGCACAGAAGTGATGCGGCCCTCGAGTTCATCGATCGGCACGCGGTCGACCGCGCTGTGCGCCATCTGCGCGTAGGCGTCGGCCGGCTTCATGACAGGCTCCATCTCGGACAGATACATCTCGGTCGTCAGCCGCGCGATGTCGGACTCGCGGTACATCGCGTGCACGGCCGAGCACAGGTCGCGCAGGCCCATTTTCTCGTACTGGGAAAACGCGCGGATGAACTCCGGCATCACGCGCCACAGCGGCTGGTTGTTGTCGTAGTCGTCCTTGAACTGCTGCAGTTCGGTGACCATCGTGTTCCACCGACCCTTGGTGATGCCGATCGTGAACATGATGAAGAAGGAGTAGAGCCCGGTCTTCTCGACGATGATGCCGTGTTCGGCGAGGTACTTCGTGACGACCGCCGCCGGTATGCCAGGATCCGAGAAGGTACCGTCCAGATTCAGGCCCGGGTTCAGTACCGTCGCCTTGATCGGATCGAGCATGTTGAAGCCGGGCGCGACGCGGTCGAACCCGTGCCACGCGTCCCCAGGCCTGAGCATCCAGTCCGCGCGCGAGCCGGCGCCATCCGCGGCGAGGCGCTCCGGGCCCCAGACCTTGAACCACCAGCCGCCACTCTCGTCAGGGCCGAACTCCGCGTCGACCTTGCGCATGGCGCGACGGAAATCGAGCGCCTCGCTGATCGACTCCTCGACCAGCGCGGTGCCGCCGGGCGGCTCCATCATCGCCGCGGCAACGTCGCAGCTCGCGATGATCGCGTACTGCGGCGAGGTCGAGGTGTGCATCAAAAACGCCTCGTTGAACATGAAGCGGTCGAGCTTCTCGCTCTCCGAGTCCTCGATCAGAATCTGCGACGCCTGCGACAGCCCGGCCAGCAGCTTGTGGGTCGACTGCGTCGAGAAGATCATCGACTCGCGGTTCCTGGGCCTTGCCGACCGCCCGCCGATCGCGTGCATGTCGCGGTAGAAGTCATGGAAAGCGGCGTGCGGCAGCCACGCCTCGTCGAAGTGCAGTGTGTCGACGCGCCCGTCGAGCTGCGCCTTGATCGTCTCGACGTTGTAGACGATGCCGTCGTAAGTGCTCTGCGTCAGCGTCAGGACGCGCGGCTTGCCCTTCTTCTTCCACTCCGGGCCGATCAGCGGATGCGCGCGGATCTTCGCCTCGATCGACTCCCAGCGGAACTCCTCCAGCGGGATCGCGCCGATGATGCCGTAGTGGTTGCGCGTCGGCGTCAGGAACACCGGGATCGCGCCGGTCATCGTGATCGCGTGCAGTACCGACTTGTGGCAGTTGCGGTCGACGACAACGACGTCGCCGGGCGCGACTACGTAGTGCCAGACGATCTTGTTCGAGGTCGACGTGCCATTGGTGACGAAGAACAGGTGATCGGCGCCGAAGATGCGCGCTGCATTGCGCTCGCTCGCCGCCACCGGACCGGTGTGATCGAGCAGCTGGCCGAGCTCGTCGACCGAATTGCACACGTCGGCGCGCAAGAGGTTCTCGCCGAAGAACTGGTGGAACATCTGGCCGACCGGACTCTTCAGGAATGCCACGCCGCCCGAGTGCCCCGGGCAGTGCCACGAATACGAGCCGTCCTGCGCGTAGTGCACCAGCGCGCGAAAGAATGGCGGCGCCAGCGTGTCGAGGTAGGCGCGCGCCTCGCGCACGATGTAGCGCGCGACGAACTCCGGCGTGTCCTCGAACATGTGGATGAAGCCGTGCAGCTCGCGCAGCAGTTCGTTCGGCATGTGCTGCGTCGTGCGGGTTTCCCCGTACAGAAAGATCGGGATGTCGGCGTTGCGACGCCGAATTTCCTTCACGAACGCCGCGAGCTTGGCGATCGTCTCCTGATCGCCGTTGCCCTCGGCGAGTTCCTCGTCGTCCACAGAGAGGATGAAGGCCGAGGCGCGGCTTTGCTGCTGCGCGAAGCTCGCGACGTCACCGAAGCTCGTGACGCCGAGCGCCTCAACCCCTTCGGCTTCTATGGCCTTGGCCAGCGCCCGGATGCCGAGGCCGCTCGCGTTCTCGGAGCGGAAGTCCTCGTCGATGATCACTATCGGGAAACGGAAGCGCATGTCGGGCCTGAATTTGCCGGGTAAACCCCGGCCTGAGCTGAAAGGCGTGCGGATTATCCGCTGTTCCGCAGCGCAGCCAGACTGGCCGCTGTTACGAAATCTCACATCTGTATCAGCCACCCGGACGTCAACAGGCCCACGCAACGCGCGTTAAATGCTTATCCGGCGGCACACGCCGGGCTGGAGAGATTCATGGGCCGCTGGATTCGATTGCTCGTCACTGCGTTGGCTGCCTGCGCGGCGCTGGCGGCGACGCCCGGATTCGCGCAGGACGCGTCCGGAGATGCGCCGCCGCTGATCGCCGGCCGTGTCGCCGCGATCGAGGGCGACGTGCTGATCTGGCGCGCCGAGGAAGCCGGCGGCGGCCAATGGGACCACGCGCAGGTCAACGACGTCGTGACCGTCGGCACCGGGCTGGCGACCGACAACGGCCGCGTCGAAGTGCGCGTCGGCCCGCACGTGCTGCGGCTCGGCGAATCGAGCACCGGCGGCTTCAGCCAACTCGACTACGACAGTAAGGTATTCAACCTCGAGCGCGGCACCGTCAGCCTGCACCTCGCCTCACCGCAGCAGGGCGAGGCGGTCGCGCTGACCGTCGCCGACGTGCGCGTCGACTTCTCGGTTCCGGGCCGCTATCGCATCGATGCCGTCGGCGATGCGCCGCTCGCCGTCAGCGTCTTCGATGGCCAGGCCACCGCGCGTTATCGCGGCAATGCCGTCGCGGTCGGCCCCGGGGAAGTGCTGGCAATGACGCAGTCAGGCACGAACATTTCGACCGCGCGCATGAGCGCGCTCGACGATTGGGGGCTCGGGCGCGATCTGCGCTACCAGCAGCTGCAGGCGCCGCGCTACGTCTCGACCTCGATGACCGGCTACGAGGATCTCGACCCGTACGGCGACTGGATCACCGACAACAGCTACGGCGCGGTGTGGGTGCCGCGCGCGGTACCGGTCGGCTGGGCGCCGTATCGCTTCGGCCGCTGGCGCTGGGTCCAGCCCTGGGGCTGGACCTGGGTCGACGCCGCGCCGTGGGGCTTCGCTCCGTTCCACTATGGCCGCTGGATCACGGTCGGAGGCCGCTGGTGCTGGTGGCCGGGCGCCTTCGCGCCGCGACCGGTGTGGGCGCCGGCGCTGGTGGGATTCGTCGGCGCCACCGGCGCAGGCGTCACCGTGGCGTGGGGCGGACCGGTCGTGGGCTGGTATCCGCTCGCGCCCTGGCACCCGTTTCAGCCGTATTACCGCACAAGCACGAACTACGTGACCGTGATCAACCAGACGATCGTCCAGCGCCCGCCGCACGGCGTGCCGGCAGACGTCAACCAGCGCCCCGGCTCCACGTGGGTCGAAGGCCAGCACTTCCGCGAGCCGATTGCGAAAGTGCGCCTGCCCGCGCGCACTGCACCCGTTGCCGATGTGAAGCTCGTCGCGCCGCCACCGCGCCCGATCATGCGCGCGCCCGCCATGGCCGGCGAAGCGGGCGCGGTCGGTGGCGGGCGCGTGGCGCCGCTGCGCCCGCCGCCTGCGGTCGCGACGAACTCGAATTTCGCGGCAATGCAAGCGCAGCCACTGCCGGGCGGAGAGACGACTGTCACGCGGCCAATACCGACACGCCGCCTGGAGCAGCCGCGGCCACAACCCGCGCCGCTCAAGTTGCCCGAGGGTGAAGCGCCGCGCGCGCAGACGCATGTACCTCCGGGCAGCCCGCCGCCGTACAAGCTGTCGCAGAAGCCGCCCCCGGCCGAGACCGCGCGCGCACCAACGACGCCGACGTCCCCTCAGTCGACGGCCAATGCGCCACGCGTCGCAGGTGCTCCGCCCGCATACGCGACGCCGCCCGTCCCGCGCACGCCATCAGCCACGCAGACGCCGCCCCAGGCTCGCACGCGCGTACCACCGGCGCCCGCGCCCGGTCAGGTCGTCGCGCCCGTACCCGGCAACGTGCCGCAGGGTATGCAACCGAACGCGCGCATGCCGCAGGCTGCACCGCCGCAGCACGTGCAGCAACCTGGTCACGTGCCGCAGGGGCAGTCGAAGGAAGAAGCCGGAGCGCACGGAGAAGGAAAGGGGCAGAAACCCCCTGTCGATGTGCCGCGTGCGAAGACTGTCGCGCAATAAGCGAGGCTTATAGACCGTCGACAGAGGAGCGGGTTGCCTGCCGTGTACGACGTCAGCGCGATAACCTCGGCTTGGTCG